>JAYVGQ010000127.1:0-3302 GCA_043771985.1 Sphingomonadales bacterium | reverse complement strand
GGTGATGAAGGCGTTGCAGGCGCTGGGGTGAGTTAGTCTCGCCAGTTCACATTGCCGAAGCGCTTATGTTACTAACACTTTGACGTTGATATATTTTATTATACATTGACGACATTCGATGGGGTATGCCGCGTGATCTATCGGCGGTTGAACAGCGCAATTACTGCTGTCTTTTTATCATGTGGATTGACCTGCGCGGTTGCAGGGTCGGAAAAATTCAGTGAAACAACCTTCGGTCCGGCTGATGCCGGGTCTGTTTTCGTTTTCCAGACAAACAGATTTATGGTAATGGATCAGCTTGAAATTCCCTTGCGATAAGGTCCGCGCTTCGCTGGCTTCGCTTCCGCCTGTTCAACCAGCATCGCAATGTCAGCAATATCCCAAAGCCGGTCAGCAACGCCAGCTTCCATTGCGGGAGTGACGCGAAGCGGATTGTGAATGCGGACGAAGTTGTAATACATCATGTGCAGCGCGACGGCATGGGCGTGGTTTTCGACCTTCTTTGAAAAGGCATTGGTCAGGCGGGTGAATCGGCGCATGTGCATCCGCATGGTCAGATTGCTGCGCTCGACATAGGACGTGCTGACATGCGCCATATCAGGCTTGCCTTCAACGGCGCGCTTTTTGATACCGGTGCATTCAGCGGGGCTGTAGCGGCGGTTATCGGGCGCACCGACATTGCCATACATCTTGACCAGTTGGGCATAGTCCACATCGCAGCCGAACGCGCCTTCAACAGCCTCTAGGTAGGCGCGGTGGCCGTCGCTGGTCAGTTGAACGCGGGTAGCAAGGCGCGAAGCCAGATCGTCCATAAACCACATCGCATATTCAGCATCGCGACCGCCGACCAGATAAGACAGTATCATTTTGCTGTCAGCGTCGATTGCCGTCCACGTCCATGTGTCGCCAGCATGATCAGGCGCGGCTTTGGCAGCGGCCACGTTCTTTTGCTTGGCATAGGTGAACGACCAGATTTCATCGACTTGCACGCGCGATGCTTTCACGTCCCGCACGTTGGCGTCATGATAGGCAGCGCAAGCTTTGCCAGCATCAATCAGCAGCTTGGCGACTGTGTTTTTGCTGGCACCTGTCAGGCGTGTGATGGCGCGGATGCTCATGCCTTCGCAAAGAAGGTGAAGGATTTTGGCGCGTTCTTCGATGGTCAGCTTGTTCATGCAATTTCAATATGCCCTTTGCACATGCAAGTCAAGCATAAAGGTCAGTTTGCTATTTTGAGCAAGTTGATGTAGTGATTCGATTCACTTTCGGGGACATAGGATGGAATACAAAACACCAGGTCAGTTGATCGAGCATCTTTTGGAGGAAAAGGGATGGTCGAAGCGCGCGTTAGCAATCATTTTGGAGATGGGAGAAACAAGTGTCAGCAAAATAATTTCAGGTCAGAGCAAGATCACCGCCAAGATCGCACTAGCGCTTGAAGAAGTTTTTCCGGTGGAGGCGTCGCGCTTCCTTGAACTGCAACATCAATACGATCTGGCGAAAGCCCGCATCGAACAAAGGCCAAGCGCAAATAGGGCTAACCGCGCAACGATATATGGCGATTTGCCAGTGGCGAAAATGATCGAGCGAGGATGGATACATGCCGATGGAATGCAGGACACTGAAAATGTTGAGCGCTCCCTATGTCGGTTTTTTAAGGTCAATCGCCTTGAGGATGCAGAAATACTGCCTCACGCTGCAAAGAAGACGCAAACCAGCATTGTAGACGAGAATCCTGCGCAGTTGGCATGGCTTTATCGCGTAAGAGCGATTGCCGAAGGCATGTTGGTTGGACGCTACAGCCCCGATGCTGTTGAAGCTGCGATTGATAAAATTAAGCCCCTTCGCGGCCATCCGGAAAATATGTCGCGGGTTCCTCGCATACTTTCCGAAGCAGGCATTCGATTTGTCGTTGTAGAAGGGTTGCAAGGCGGTAAAATTGACGGCGTATGCTTTTGGATTGATGAAAAATCTCCAGTAATCGGGATGACACTGCGTTTCGACCGCATTGACAATTTTCTATTCGTATTGCGGCATGAGCTTGAACACGTGCGAAACCGCGACGGAATGGGCGGTGAGGCTATACTCGACATAGATATTGGTCGGGGCGCGCGAGTGGGACTCAAGCCTTCGGTAGAACAGCAAGAGGCCATCGCAGATGCTGCGGCGGCTCATTTCTGTGTGCCGACTGACATGATGGAGGCATTCATTAGGCGCAAAGCGCCCTTCTTTTCAGATCGAGACCTTGTCGGTTTTGCCAAGGTTTTAAATGTGCACCCCGGGTTGATTGCAGGACAACTGCAACGCCACACGGGCGACTATCACAAGTTTCGCAAACATTTGGCGAGTGTGCGCGAATTTATTCTCCCCAGTGCCGATGTCGATGGCTTCGGGGATGTTTACCCTATCGACGAATAACAGACGAAAGGATTGAAATAATGGCAGGCACAAAAACCTTACAGAAAATGATTGAGCTTTATAAAATCAGGACCGGTGTTGTCGAAATGGACCCGTTCGAGATTGCAAAGTTTGCGCTCAAAAATGGCGTCGAACTTCCCGCGCCTACTGACCCGATGAAGCGGCTGGTAAAGCAGATTAGCGAGGCGGCGCGAGAAGTGGTCCGCACTGACCGGACCACCGGACGCCCCTACCGTGCCTATCATTCGCTACCTATCAAGCAGGGGCAAGAGACGTTTTTCTTTTGGGTAGACATTGATGATGCAACACGCCCCCAAATGCTCCGGTCGTCAAACCGTCGCCGCGAGCAAGTGGTGGGCGAATTGGTTCAGCACACCTTTGACCTCGACCATTGGGCATCGGCCAATCCTGATCAGGAGCCAATTCATCTGGAGAAAGATTTCAATCTGGACGTTGAGATTAGGAAAGCATCTGACGGCGAAGGAATGGCTGCTTAACTAGGCTTTTTCCATCGCGCTTGCGCGGCCAAGCTAGCAATTTCAGACCGCTGTTCCGGCGTCAACGCCTTGGCGCGCGCCGGACCGCCTTTCTTGCCCGCTGTAGACGCCCGCTTTTCAGTGACGGTAGCTTCCGCTTCCTCCACTTCTCCGCTGGCAATGTCGATCATCAACTTGGCAAGCTGGTTAGGGTCACGTGGACGTTTAGGCGGCTTTGTCATTTCTTGCCCTTCTTAGCAGCTTTGGCTTTCCATCGTTCAACTGCTTCACGGCCCGCCACATCCGCTTTCGATTGCGCTCCCTTTACTTCCCCGCTTTCAAGGGCGGCGGGCTTTTCTAATCGGTAAACCGACCATTCCCATAACGCGCCGCGTCCCATACCGCCAC
>JAYVGQ010000126.1:0-3738 GCA_043771985.1 Sphingomonadales bacterium | reverse complement strand
GTGTTGCAGCAACTGCCGATGGAGTTTGCGGTGGAAGCGCAGAAGCTGTTGGGGATAAGCCTTGAGGGGAGTGTGGGGTGAAAGTTCCCCGCTGGTATCTTGTCGAATGGGCAATCTGGCTATGCACAGGATTACCATTCCAATGGTTTTTCACCGCATTTAGCGGATTACCGTTCTTTTCACTGCCCGATGCCCCCGGGCCCGACGGCTCACCACTCGGGTTGTGGATATTAGCTATCTTGTTTCTCTATCACCCCTTGTTTTTGGCACCGGTGGCGCTGTGGCAAAGCTGGACGCACCGTGTGAAGGTTGACGATTAAATGCTCCAAATAACTGACCTCCACGCCAATGTTGGCGATAAGCCAATCCTCAAGGGCCTCACCCTCTCGCTGGGTGCGGGTGAGATCCATGCGATTATGGGGCCGAATGGCGCTGGGAAATCGACGCTGGGGTATGTGCTGGCTGGGAGGCCGGGGTATGAGGTTACGGGGGGTTCGGTTACTTTCACGCCCACCCCGTTCGCCTCGAGCCCTTCGACTGCCCGCAGGGTGGGCGCTCGGGATAAACTTCAGCCTTTGGCTGAAGACGAGAGGCCCACTGGTGGTGCGCAACCTCACGGTGTCTCGTCTTCGCTCGACACGAACGGAAATGGGGCGGTGGACCTTTTGGCGCTCGACCCCCATGAACGCGCCGCTGCTGGGTTGTTCTTGGGTTTTCAGTATCCGGTCGAAATCCCCGGCGTGTCGAACGTGCAGTTTCTGCGCGAGGCTCTCAACGCGCAGCGCAAGCATCGCGGGGAGGCTCCGCTTTCGGGCGGTGAATTCCTGAAAGTCGCACGCGAACAGGCGGGTGCGCTTGGCATGAATATGGATATGCTGAAACGTCCGGTGAATGTCGGCTTTTCGGGCGGCGAGAAGAAGCGCAACGAAATGGTGCAGATGGGCATCATTGACCCTGCGCTCGCGATTCTTGACGAGACTGACAGCGGGCTGGACATCGACGCGCTGCGCATCGTCGGCGACGGCATCAACCGCATCATGCGGAAACCGGACAAGGCGGTGCTGCTGATTACGCATTACCAACGCTTGCTCGATTATGTGCAGCCCGATTTTGTGCATGTGTTGGCAGATGGCCGCATCACGCGGACGGGCGGCCCAGAACTGGCACTGGAACTTGAGCGTGATGGGTACAAGGAATTGGCTGCGTGACGCGTTCCCAATCTTCCCTTCTTTGCGTCTTAGCGTCTTTGCGCGAACCAGCTCCCTTTTGTTTCGCGCAAAGACGCAAAGACGCAAAGGGAGTTTGCTGAAATGTCTGCGCTTCTTCCTAGCCGCCGCGATGAAGCCTGGCGCTATAGCGATATTGATGCGCTGGCGCGCGCTTGGCCTTTGCCTGAGGCGGAGTGCGTACTTGTGCCTGCGGGTGGAAACTTCGTGCGAACGATTGTTCAGGACGGTGGCTCGATTCACCAACTTGATCTGGCCATCGGCAAAGGTGCGACTGCCGCGATCCATGTCCTCAATATCGGCGGCGATTATGGGCGGGTGGAGTTGAACGTGACTTTGCACGAAGGCGCGGACTTCAAACTTGGCGCTGTGCAGATTGGCGGCGGTTCGCAGACGTTGGAAATCATCACCACCGTCACCCATGCTGAACCGAATGCGACATCATCGCAAATCGTGCGTTCAGTGTTGGCGGGCACAGCCACCGGCACGTACCTAGGCAAAGTCGCCGTTGCGCGCGATGCGCAGCTGACGGATTCTGTGCAATCGGTAAAGGCGATGCTGCTTGACCGCAGCGCGACCGCCAATGCAAAACCTGAACTCGAAATCTATGCCGACGATGTCAAATGCGCGCATGGTTGTGCGATTGGCGAGTTGGACCCGATGGGGCTGTTTTATCTGCAAGCACGCGGCATTGCGCCAGCGGATGCAAAGAAGCTGATGTTGCAGGCGTTCGTCGCTGGCGTGTTTGAAGGCGCAGCGGATGAGGCAATGTTGACCGAAGTGGCGCTGGCGAAACTGGGGGATTTGGTGTGAACTTTGTCACTCCCACCAACCGTGCGGTCGCGCGCTGGGAAGGCGAGGGCGGTGCCTTGGCGGTTAACCCGTTGCGCGATCAATTCCCCGGTCTCGCCAACAACTGGCACTATCTGGACACCGGTGCGACGGCGCAAAAGCCGCAAGTCGTGCTTGATGCAATGATGCGCGCTGGCGGCGCCGATTACGCCACCGTCCATCGCGGCGTCTATGCGCGTTCGGCGAATATGACGGTTGCGTTTGAAGCATCGCGGGAACGGGTTGCTTCGTTTATCGGCGCCACTTCGCCCGATGAAGTTGTCTTTGTGCGCGGCGCGACTGAGGGGATCAATCTGGTTGCGCAAAGCTGGGGTCCGGCGAATGTTAACGCTGGCGACCGCATAATGCTGAGCCAGCTGGAGCATCACAGCAATATCGTGCCGTGGCAGATGCTGGCCGAAAAGGTCGGTGCGCATATCGATGTCTGTCCGCTGACCGAGGACGGCCTGATCGATCTCGATTGGTTGGAAGCGAACCTGACGGAGCGGCACAAGTTGGTGTCCTTGGCGCATGTGTCCAATGTGTTGGGATCGATTCTTGGCGCAAAGCGTGCGGCGAAGGCTGCCCATGCCGTCGGTGCAAAGCTGTTGCTCGATGGCTGCCAAGCAGCGCCCCGGATGAAGCTTAATATGGCGGAACTCGGCTGCGATTTTTACGTGCTGTCGGGGCATAAGCTTTACGGCCCGACCGGTGTCGGCGTGCTGTGGGCGAGTGCCGAAACGCTTGACGCTATGCCACCGTGGCAGGGTGGTGGCGCGATGATTGACCGGGTGACTTTCGCCAAAACAACTTACGCCCCTGCGCCGGGCCGCTTTGAGGCTGGCACGCCGATGATTATTGAGGTGATCGGGCTGCACGCTGCGATTGATTTTGTGGACGAAATCGGTGTTGAAGCTATCTTTGCGCATGAAAGCGCGCTTGCGGCGCAAACCCGCGGAGCGTTGCGCGCGATCAATTCGATCACGCTTTACGGCCCCGAAAAATCGGCAGGCATTGTCTCTTTTTCGATGCAAGGGGTGCATCCGCACGACATCGGCACTATCTTGGATGAAGAAGGCGTGGCGATCCGTGCTGGCCATCACTGTTGCCAACCGCTGATGGACTATCTGGGCGTGCCAGCCACCGCGCGTGCGAGTTTTGGGATTTACAATGATGAAAGCGATGTCGCAGCGCTGGTACGCGGCCTCGATCGCGTTCAAAGGATATTTGGATGAGTGAAAACAACATCAAAATCGAAGAAGTAGAGAGCGTCGAAGCGCCGCCCAAGGCCCGCGTTGAAAGCGCGGTTGAGACATTTGTGCGCAAGAAGGACTATCTCGAAGGCTTCCTTGCGCAGAAGCCCACACCTGTTGCTGCCGAGGGTGATGAGGCATTACAAGACGCCATTATCGAGGCGATCAAAGAGATTTATGACCCTGAAATCCCGGTCAACATTTATGACCTTGGTCTGATTTACGGCGTCGAAGTCAACAACGGCCATGCATTAGTGTCAATGACGCTAACCACGCCGCATTGCCCCGTTGCTGAATCTATGCCGAGCGAAGTTGAGCTTCGTGTAGGCGCGGTCCCCGGTGTCGGCGATGCTGAGGTGGTGCTTGTCTGGGATCCGCCATGGGATCCGGCCAAAATGTCTGACGAGGCGCGGTTGGAACTGGGGATG
>JAYVGQ010000125.1:0-2224 GCA_043771985.1 Sphingomonadales bacterium | reverse complement strand
GACGTCATCATCCTCTTCCAAGGCGTCGATCATTTTCAGCAAAGTCGCGGCATTGGCTTCGTCAACCTCGACCAGGATTTGCGGCTTCCATGCAAGGCTGGCGCTTTCTGCCGCGCCCAGCGATGCTTCCAACGCTTTGGCGACTTCGTGCAGCGCGTCGAACGGGGTCCAGATGCTGTGCTCGTCTTCGCCGCTCTCGACATCTTCTGCACCCGCATCTAGGGCTGCCTCGAATACAGCATCGGCGTCGCCGACTTTTGCCGGATAGGTGATCAGCCCCATGCGGTCAAAGCCATGGCTGACCGCGCCCGACGCACCCAGATTGCCACCGTTTTTGCTAAACGCGGTGCGCACATTAGTCGCAGTGCGGTTGCGATTATCGGTCAGCGCCTCAACAATCACAGCAACGCCGCCGGGGCCATAGCCTTCGTAACGGATTTCTTCATAATCTTCGCCGCCCGCCGCCTGCGCCTTATCGATTGCACGCTGGATATTATCCTTTGGCACCGATTGCGCTTTGGCCGCGTTGACCGCGAGGCGCAGGCGCGGGTTCATGTCAGGATCGGGCATGCCCATTTTTGCCGCAACCGTGATTTCGCGGCTGAGTTTGGAAAACGTCGCCGAACGCTTTTTATCCTGCGCGCCTTTGCGGTGCTGGATATTTTTGAATTTGCTATGGCCTGCCATGGCTCTGCTCTTTTCTCATCATATTTTTTTGGTTGGACGCGCACTAGCTTAGCTTGCAAATAGAGGCAAGCAACAGGACGGCGGGGGTAGAGAACGGTAGTGAAACTTGATGACAAAGCAGTTCAGCAAGTGTTTCGAGAGAATTTTCTCGTTATCTTAATGCACGATGTTTTGCTCGCGCTCGAAAGGCGTGATTTAGAAGACGTGCAAGCAACGCGCCGTGATCTGATTAGAACTATGTTTGCCGCAATCGAAGGCGCATCATGGGAGTATCGTGACCATGTTCGTTCAGTAGCGACTGATTTGGATATGCTGCCGCCTTTGGTCGAGATGGCGCTTTCCGAAACGACGTATCGCGTTGCTGAAAATGGAGAGATTGACGAGCAGGTGCGCTATATTTCGATGCCAGCTATGATACGTCTCACCACCCGCTTAGCGGAGAGCATTTGCCCCGGTTTTGAGTTGGATTTCAAAAATGACGGCTGGGCGAGTTTCAAAACATCTATCAAGATTAGGAACCGGATAACGCACCCTAAAAGCATCAGTGATTTGGAAATCACTGATGCTGAAATCACGGTATGTCAGTCAGCCTACTTTTGGATAATAAATCTACTACTCTATTTTACAGAATTGACATTGCTGGAATCGTCCCGTCGCACAAAACTCCTAAAGCAGTTTGTTGATAAACTTATCACCGGAGACAAAGTCGCTTTGGCCGAATATCAAGCGGCCTTAGACTCTGAGCGAGGTTGATCTACGGTTCATTGCTTAAGCAAGGCCAACTGCAGCTTTGTAAAGATCTAAGATAGTTTCCATTTCTTGACGGTCATTTGTTTCCATTTTGCGCAAACGCACCACCTGGCGCATGATCTTGGCATCATATCCCTGGCCCTTGGCTTCGGAATAAACATCACGAATGTCGTCAGATATACCCTTCTTTTCCTCTTCCAGCCGCTCGATGCGTTCAAGGAAAAGGCGTAATTGATCGTCGGATACAGCGACTTCAGACATTCGAAACTCCTAAAATGTTGGAAAGGGCGTTAGGCCCGAATCAAGTTAGCGTTCGCTTAGTGGCTTGGCGCATTCCTCGCCACACTTTCCTGCATCCGTTGCAGTCTCTCTGGCGTTGCCTCTGACTGGAACTTTGCTTTCCATTCCGCTGCTGGCATGCCGTGGATCAGCGCGCGGGCCTGGTCTTTGGTCAGGTCAGCCCCCTCCTGATTGGCTGCGTCCATAACCCAGTCGGCAAGGCAATTGCGGCAAAAACCCGCGAGCCCCATCAGATCGATATTCTCGGCATCATGCCGGTGCTGCAAATGCGCGACTAAGCGGCGAAAAGCGGCGGCAGCGGCGGCGTCGGATATAGTTTTGGTGCTTGGCATAGCTATGCGCCCTTTTGTTATTGTTCGCGGCCGTTATGAAGGCTGCGTCACAGAACTTCCATAGCGCGAAAGAGCCTTTTTCCGATGCAATATCACAAGCCGCGCATGCGCAAGGTTCGTATCCTCGCCACTTTAGGCCCCGCCAGCGACACGCC
>JAYVGQ010000124.1:0-31086 GCA_043771985.1 Sphingomonadales bacterium | reverse complement strand
TTGCGTCAGCGATATTTCGGGAAGTAATACAAGTACCTGACGGCCAAACTTCAGCGCCTCTGCCACAGCCTCAAAATAGGTTTCGGTTTTGCCCGATCCGGTAACGCCGTCGAGCACAATCGGTTCGAAAGTTCGTGCCGCCACTGCAGTTCGCATCACCGATGCTGCCGCTTCTTGCACTTCGCTCAGCATCGGCAAATGATGCTGCGGATCAGGCGCAGGGAAGGGCGCATCGATGGCCACCTGCACCGGCTGCAACGCACCAACTTTAATCAGCCCGCGGATCACAGCGTCGCTAACACCAGCCTCAGCGGCCAGTTCGCGCACCAATCCCTGCGCATCGACCAGAGCATCAAGCGCTACCGCGCGTTGCGGGGTCATGCGAGCCGGTTCAAATCCTGATGGCCGGTATTCGGTAATCGTCCCTGCCGCTGTCAGTGCCGCAGACGGTGACACCACCATACGCAAAACCGAGGCATGGCTGGCGAGATAATAATCCGCCACCCAATCAACCAGCCGCCGCAATCCGGGGGCGATGGGGGGAATATCGATGAGTTCCAGCACATTGCGCAGGCGGTGTTCCTCAATGGCCTCATCGCCGAACGCGCCGTCATCCCAAACCACACCCAGTAACTTGCGCGGGCCCAGCGGCACAACGACAATCGAACCCGCCTCTGCTGCCATTCCGGCGGGCAGTCGATAATCGAGTGGGCCGATGACTTGCGTCAACAGCACAACACGCACGCGGTTGCCGGATGGGCGGGGAAGATTCATCTTTCAGGGTATAGGCAGCGGGCGGGCCGCCGTCACGCACGCAAATCGGCTTCGTTCATGGCGCGGCCATCAATTCTCTGATAATCCGCCACAAAGGCAAAGCAGGAGACCGCCATGACGATGATTTTTGACCGCCGCCAATTGTTGCTAGCCACTGCGGCTGGCGCGACATTGGCTTTGCCCGGCTGCCAGTCGATGCCGGCATTCAGCCTGACTGAGGCGATCCGGCGCTTACTGACATTGGCCTCGCAAAACGCCTTTGCCATGTTGCTGCAACCCGGCGGATTTTACGACAGTTCGGTCGCGCGGATTGCGTTGCCTGACCGATTCGGCGGCAATGCGGGCGTAAATATCATCTCGCTGGTGTTGCAAAGCCGGTCGTTCCGCGACCGCCTGCAACGCCAGCTGAACCGCGCTGCCGAAAAAGGCGCCGAACGTGCGGCACCGATTGTTGCAGACGCTGTGCGCACCGTTGGTATTGAAACTGCAGCCGAAATTGTGCGCGGTGGCCCGCAAGCGGCAACGCAATTCCTGCGCGGAAAAATGGGTGTGGCACTGCTCGATACGATGCTGCCGGGAATAAACGATGGCTTGCGCCTGTTCGACGATCAGGTAATTAATAAGGCTGTGCAATCGGTCACAGGGTTCGACATGGCTGCATTGGGCCAAGACATAACCCAAAAAGCCGACGACGCGATTTGGGCGGCGATTGGGCTGGAGGAAGGCAACATCCGCGCCAATCCTAAAGCAACAAACGACCCGCTGCTAATCGGGGTGTTCTCAATCCTGAAATAGAGAAGGTGTCAACGCGGCGGCGGCGTCAGCGCGGCGGCGGCGTCAATGCGTCACCGCCCGCATCGCCCAATTCGCTGCCACCATCGACGTTGATAATCGCGCCGGTCACATAACGCGACGCGTCGCTCGCCAACCACAAGCATGCATCGGCGATGTCGTCTTTTGTGCCCCAATCGCGCAGCGCGATGCGGCCTTTGCTCGCCTCGATATATTCAGGATTGGGCGCAAGCCGCGCCATGCCCTCGGTATCGCCAATCGGGCCGGGGGATACAGCGTTGACGCGCACGCCCGCTGGACCCCATTCCATCGCTAGGCATTTGGTCACCTGATTGACACCGGCCTTTGCCGCACACGCGTGGATTTGATACATCATTGGGCGAACGGCTTGGCCCGCCGTAATCGAAACGAGCGACGCGCCAGGCTTACGCAGATGCTGATAGCTTGCGTGCAGGACGTTGAAGGTGCCTAGCAAATCGATGTCGATCACCGTTTTAAAGGCATTCGCGCTCATCCCCAGCGCGGGTGCCAAAAAGTTTCCTGCTGCGCCCGACAGCACAATGTCAATCTCGCCAAAGGCGTCGCGGCAACGCGCAAAGGCTTCGCCGACTTTACCATAATCGCGGACGTCGCAGGCCATACCGATTGCGCCGTTGCCGATGGAGGCTGCGGCTGCCGCAATTTTTTCTTCACTGCGGCTGATGACCATCACCTTGGCTCCGGCGGCGGCATATCGCTCTGCGATACGCAAGTTGATGCCTGACGAGGCCCCTGCAACAAAGGCAACTTTTCCGGACAATAGATCGGGATTGAATGTATCGGTCATGCGCAGCGTCCTTTCGGCAAGATGAATTCTTCTGTCTATTACCCTGCGCATTTGCCAAGAAGCAATCCAGTGATTCCCTGTTGATAGTGAGAGCCCCCCGCATGAAATTTTTTGCCGACACCGCCGAAATCGCCGACATTACAGAACTGGCCGCGACTGGGCTTTTGGATGGGGTCACCACGAACCCCTCGCTGATCGCCAAATCAGGCCGCGATTTTATCGAAGTGACACGCGAAATTTGTGCGCTGACTAGCGGTCCTGTTTCCGCCGAAGTGGTGGCGCTCGATCATCCCACGATGATGAAAGAGGCCGAAATCCTGCGCAAGATTGCGAATAATGTCTGCATCAAAGTGCCGTTGACGATTGATGGCCTTAAAACCTGCAAAGCTCTCACTAATGAAGGCACAATGGTCAATGTGACGCTTTGCTTTTCCGCCAATCAGGCGTTGCTCGCGGCAAAGGCAGGCGCGAGCTTTGTCTCACCATTTGTTGGGCGGCACGACGATAACGGTTTTGACGGCATGTCGTTGATTCAAGACATTCGCCTTATCTATGACAATTACGGCTTCGACACCGAAATCCTTGTCGCCAGTGTTCGCCACGGCATTCATGTGTTGGAAGCTGCGCGTATCGGTGCAGACGTGATGACTGCACCGCCGTCGGTTATCAAAGGGCTGTTCAAACATATCCTTACGGACAAAGGCATCGAAGGTTTCCTCGCCGATTGGGCCAAGACCGGGCAAGCTATTGGATAAGCGGTAAATTGTCCGAGAATCCCTAAGGGCCTTTGTCGGTATATCAAAGAAAGGCGGGCGTTAGTATTTCAGGGCTACATAGAAAGCCGGCTATTTCCGGCTGGAGGCCCCCATGAACAAGCCCGAAATGGTGTTTCCCATCGCACATGTGCATTATAATGACGAAATCGACGACAGCGGCAAAGTGGTCGTTCCCGATGAAGTTCTTGACGCTGTCAAAACGTTGATCCGCTGGACCGGCGACGACCCAAATCGTGAAGGCTTGATCGACACGCCGCGCCGTGTGGGTCGCGCTTGGCGCGAATACTGCAATGGCTATGCCGAGGACCCAAGCATCCATTTGCAGCGCACCTTTGCCGAGGTAGGCGGTTATCATGAATTGGTATTGTTGAAAGACATTCCGTTCCAGTCGCACTGCGAACATCACATGGCACCGATCGTTGGCAAAGCCTCGATTGCCTATATGCCTACTGATCGTGTTGTTGGCATTTCGAAACTGGTCCGTGTTCTGAACGGATTTGCCAATCGACTGCAAGTGCAAGAAAGACTGACTGCGGAGGTTGCCAATTGCATTTGGGAACATCTTAAGCCTGCAGGCGTGGCGGTCGTAATCGACGCGCAACACGGCTGCATGACTGGGCGCGGTGTGAAAATTCACGGCGTTGGTATGGTGACGTCGAAACTGATTGGTTGCTTTTTGGACGACCAATCGAGCCGTAAGGAAGTCATGAGTTTGATGGGCTATTGACGCGGCTGGTTCTGAGCTTCCGATTTGTAGAAGCATCAGAAACGCAGCGATTATAGCCACCAGCTAACTCGAAGCTAACTCTACTACATACGTTGCCCCGGGCTTAACACTGGGTTAGATTTTTTCGTGACGTGGCAAGAACGAAGCCAAGTGCCATGTCGCGCGCTGCACGGCGGGACGGAATGAAAAGCTGTTCCTTAGTGGAATGACTGCCGCTAAGACCAAGCGATTATGAAACAGTCATTCCGCAACCGATTTCGCACATTTCAATCTATGCGCGGCGACGGCGCTGACCCTGCATTCATCGCTGATCTGGAATTCCTCGAAAACCGCGACCTAGACCTCTCGATTCGCCTTGGCGGTCTCCTCGCGTTCAACGCATTGCTGATCACTATCGGCACGCACCCAATCTCTGCCAGCCCCGGCGCACCGCTCAGCCTTGATGCCGCAACACAACCGGTGCTGACGATCGCCAGCATTATCGCGTTCTTACCGTTCATAGTCTCCAGTTTCTATTGCCTGCGCGCGATTTTGGTTGGCGAGGAGTTCGACGGCAGCGGCCCTGAAAACTACAGCCGCCAACGCCAAGCGTTGTTCGCCGCATTCGTCCATTCCATCGATGTCCAAGACCGCTTTCTACGCCTCTCCATCCGCGCCTCCATCACAGGTGGCGCGTTGACAATATTGGTCTGGGCGTGGATATTGCTAGAGAAAATGGTCTGACAGTCCCCGGCGCTGTCGTCTTGTGAAATTATTTACTGAGGTATTGCCGAGAAGCTGGTAGGCCATTTGCATGAGTGACCAAATGACTGCTTCGCAAGAGGAGCTACATCGACGACTGAAACAACAGGAAATGCTCGCCCAGTTTGGGGTGGAGGCGCTTCGGTGTCGTGAGATTGAGGACCTGTATGTCTCTGCGGTGCAGCTCTGTGCTGAAGGCATGCAGACACCTTTGTGTAAGCTGTTGAAATATCGGCCAGAGTCGGAGGATTTTCTGGTAATTGCAGGCGTTGGTTGGAATGAAGGCGTGGTCGGCCATGCAACGATTGGCGCAGACATGGCATCTCCTGCGGGCTTTGCGCTAAAAACTGGCCGCCCAGTAATTTCCAATCATCTGCAAGCAGAAACGCGGTTCAGAACGCCTGAATTGATGGCACGGCATAGCATAAAGCGTGCCGCGAACGTGTTGATTTCCGCATCGGGGAACGCGTTTGGCGTGTTGGAGGTCGATAGCCGTGACGAGGGTGAGTTTGGCTCTGCTGATTTGTCATTTCTAACCGGGTTTGCGAACTTGATCGCTGTTGCGGTGGAGCGCAAGCTGGCAGAAACGCAACTTGAGGCGGCAGTGCTGCATCAAGAGTTGCTGACGCGAGAGGCCAGTCACCGTGTAAAGAACAGCTTGGCGATGGTGACATCCTTGATCGCGCTGCAAAGTGGTCGGGCCGCAAACCAAGACGTCAAAAACGCTTTGCAAGACATCCATGTCCGCATTTCTGCGATTGGACAAGCGCACGACCAATTATGGCGCCACGATAAGCTGGGCATGGTTGTACTAGGCGACTTGTTGGCGTCAATTTGCAAGCGATTGCAAGAACAACAAGAAGGCATTCGGCTGAATCTTACATGTCCTGATATCAACCTTGAGGCAGACAGAGCCATTCCTGTTGGTCTGTTGATAACCGAGCTGATAACCAATTCGGTGAAATATGCTTATCCGAATGGTTCCGGCGATGTGCATATTATAGTTGATGTTGACTCATCATCGATTGCCATAACGGTCGCAGATCATGGCGCTGGTGTTGATCCAGACTGGTCTTTCGACAATAGTTCGGGAAACAGCCTAGGCCGGCAGATGGTTCTTAGTCTGACAAAACAGCTTGGCGGCAAGATTGAAATAGCATCCCAAAACGGCCTCAAGATCACGATCGTTATTCCGCGAAACTGACCTACGGTTCGCGTACATTCAACCCAACTAACAGCCTTCTCCATCTTTCGGCGGTGCGGCCACTGCAATTCAAAGCAGCAGTCACTGCTTGTCAGTCCTCGCTGATTAGTGCAGTCTTGTAACATCATGTAATTTGGGGGACTTGTTATGATCGGAAAATACAGCCTTTTGCAGGTCGCTTTGGTCGCATTCGGGGCGACTTTTTGCTTAATATATCCGCTTTCGATTGTCTGGCCTTCCGGTTGGGCATGGCATGCAGGTCCGCCCGCCGCGTCGCAGTACTTCATGATGATCGTCGGCGTTTATGCGACACTTGGGCTGTTCCTGATCCGGGCTGCAGCCAATCCAACCGCACACGCCTCGCTGATTTGGTTTACCGTCGTGTCGAGCGTGGTCCATGCCGCGATCATGGCGGTGCAATCTTTGGCCGATCCGGCGCATGGCGGGCATTTGGCAGGCGACGTGCCCGCGTTAATTCTGGTTGCGGTGGTGCTGACAGTTTTGATGCGCCAAAGGGCAGTTTAGGCAGGGCAGCACACCTAACAAAAAACCGCCCCAATCTTTCGACGGGGCGGCTTTTGTGATTGGCATTGAAAAAGCAGTTACGCTTATTCGCTGTCTCCACCATCGGCGGACAAGCCTTCGCTTTCGGCGGCGGCTGCTTTCGCAGCGGCTTGCTCAGCCTTGAGCTTTTCGATCCGTGCTGCATCGGCCTCATCGGCTTCGTCAGCGGCAGCTTCGCGGGCTTCGGCCATTTCGATGGCTTGGCTTGCGAGTTCAGCCTGGTCATCTTCAAACATCTGATCAATGACATTGACACCGGTTTTCTGCAACTCGGCTTCATCATCCGAACGGGCGACATTGACCGAAACAGTCACCGAAACTTCGGGGTGCAGAATGACTTTAACGTCAAACACGCCGAGGGTTTTGATCGGACGACCCAGAATGACCATTGCTTTAGTCACATTGGCGTCTTGCGCATTTAGGCCCGTGGCGATGTCGTTCACCGATACCGAACCATACAGCTGACCCGTGTTGGAGGCGGCGCGGATCAGGATGATCTGCTTGCCTTCGACAAGAGCTGCATGGGTTTCGGCATCGCCGCGACGGTTGGCGTTGTCCGCTTCGATCTTGGCGCGGTTAGCGTCAAAAACCTTGCGATTGGCGTTGTTCGAACGAAGCGCTTTTTTGTTGGGAAGCAGGAAGTTACGGGCATAGCCGTCCTTCACAGTGACCACATCGCCGATGTGACCCAGCTTTTCTACGCGTTCAAGCAGGATGATTTCCATGATGTCGTCTCCTTACTTGACGATGTAGGGCATAAGCCCAAGATGACGGGCGCGTTTGATCGCTTTGCTCAGTTCGCGCTGCTTCTTGCCAGACACGGCAGTGATGCGGCTGGGAACAATTTTGCCGCGCTCAGAGATATATCCCTGAAGCAAGCGCACATCTTTATAATCGATTTGCGGGGCTTCTTTACCCGAAAACGGGCAAGATTTCCGGCGGCGGAAGAATGGACGTGCCATGGCTTAGATCTCCTCTTGGGCGCGCGGTGCGCGTTCTGCACGATCACCACGGTCTTGGCCGCCGCGATCAGGGCGATCACCACGATCACCACGATCTGGTCTGGGTCCGCGATCAGGACGATCACCAAAGCCACCGCGTTCAGGACGATCGCTACGTTCTTGCTTGCGCATCATCACTGAAGGGCCTTTTTCATGCTCTTCAACGCTGACGGTCATGTACCGGATCACGTCTTCGTTCAGGCGCGTCTGACGCTCCAGCTCTGCGATAGCAGGGCCCGAGGCATCGACATCAAGCATCACGAAATGCGCTTTGCGGTTCTTTTGGATTTTGTAGGCGAGGCTACGAAGACCCCAAGTTTCTGTCTTTACGACTTTGCCTTGATTCTCTTCAATGATTTTGGTGGCGTTTTCTGCCAGCGCATCAACTTGGGCCTGAGACAGGTCCTGACGCGCCAAAAAAACATGCTCGTACAACGGCATGGGCGTTTTCCTTGTTCCTACCGATCGCTGACGCCGCACCATGCGAACGCCCCTCCGGCTTTCCTATTTCGTTCGGATTTCTCCTTGCGAAGGCGGGCGATTAGGCGGGAAGCGCCGAGAATGCAAGGGGTTTGGTAGTCTCCGCTAACATTGTGGCAACCAGCCGAATGTCCTCAACCAACGCAGCCATAGCGGCTTCACGCTGCGCGTCGCCGATGCGCAGGACGTAGGAAGGGTGCGTTGTGACGATCATTATGGAGCCATCGGGCAGGGCAATGGGGCGGCCGCGCAGTTTTGTGATACTGTCAGTTTTGCCGGTCAGCCCGCGCACAGCAGTTGCGCCCAGCGCGAGGATCAACGGCGGTTGTAGCAATGTCCGTTCCGCATCCAGCCACCAGCGGCAATGGTCGATTTCGCTAGCGTTGGGGGTTTGATGCAGGCGCAGCTTGCCGCGCTGTTCGTGTTTGAAATGCTTGACCGCGTTGGTCAGATACGCCGCCTCGCGGTCGATGCCAGCGCGTCTGAGCGCCTCGTTCAACACTTGGCCAGCGGGGCCGATAAAGGGAGCGCCTGCCATATCCTCTTGGTCGCCGGGTTGTTCGCCAACGATCATCAGCGGCGCGTTGATTGGCCCTGTGCCATGTACGGCTTGAGTCGCATCGCAGTGCAGCGGGCAACGTGTGCAACGGTTGATGTTGTCTTTCAGCTGGCCCCAAGTCTGCGGCGGTGGCTCCGCAGGGACGCTACCAATGGCGATCATCGCCGCTTCGCGGGCTTGTGCGCCTGCGATCAGCCCGGGAATCAAGTCCGCCTCGGGCATGTTTTTCCAGTAACGGCGCGGCATTTCTTTCAGCATCGCTTTGGTTTTCAATCGCGCGGGGTTGAAAATCGATGCATAATAGCTGCGCCATAAATCCTCGGCGGGATCGTCGGTCAGGTCGTTTGGCTTTGCGATGCCGGGACTTTCCCGCAACGTCTTTGTATCCCAATGGATGCACAGGCTTGGTGTCAGGATCGACCAGTGCATCGACGTAAACCGGTTCACAAAAAACCGCGCGTTGGTGCGAACGATGTCGTGATCGGGTTCAAACCACGCGACAAACTGGCTTTCGTTGCCCTGGGTTTCAACCTCTTTGAACCGCACGAACGCCCGCATTTTGTGAATGTCACGGCGGATGCCTTTGACCAGCAATTCGGCCTTAACGACATCGGGGTCGGTCGCGTCCTGCAAGACAAAGCGGCTTTGCTGCACCCGCCATAACAACCGATAGAGCAGATCGAGCCTGCCAGCGTCGCTGTGCATAAACACCGTCTGCGCAAGTTTTACAAACGCCGCCGGCACACGCACCTCTGCCGCCCCGTCCTGAGCTACCGGCAGTTCCGACCCAAATAGCGAAGCCGCACCCCAATGCACCTGCTCTGGCGGAACGCGCGCCTGTAGCAACGCTTTGGCCTGATCGCGCCAGCCTTCAAAACTGTCGGGAATATCGAACGCGATCATGGAGTCGCAAACAACTCCAACTGCTCCACCTTTTTCGGTCGCACGAATAGCGACAGCAACTCCGCCCGGTCGCTTAGCTGCAAAGGTCGCCAATCGGCAGTCACAATAAACGGACGCAGCTTTTCTATCGACACGGTAATCCGTGCCACGTCCTCCAACCTCAGCCGTTTGTGCCGCCGCGCGCGCAACACCATACCGACCCCGCGCACACCCAGCCCCGGCACCCGCAGCAACGCTTCCTTTGGCGCGTGGTTCACATCAACAGGAAATTGGTCACGAAAATTCAGCGCCCATGCAAGCTTTGGGTCAATGTCGAGTGGCAGCATCCCCGTCGGATCAGTCGCTTGTTGAACTTCGGTCGCGGAATAGCCGTAAAACCGCATCAGCCAGTCGGATTGATACAGCCGGTGTTCGCGGATGAGCGGCGGGCGCTTCAGCGGCAGGACCGCGCTGGCATCGGGGATCGGGCTGAACGCGGAGTAATAGACGCGGCGCAAGCGGTGGCGATCATAGAGCCCGCTGGCTTTGCCGATAATGTCGCTGTCGCTAGCCGCATCTGCGCCGACAATCATCTGCGTCGATTGACCGCCGGGGGCAAAACGCGGCGCACTACGATATTTTTTGCGCGCGTCCAGATTGTCTGTGATCGACAGCTTCACATCCGCCATCGCCCCCTCAATCCGCGCGCCGTCTTTATCGGGGGCCAGCCGCGCGAGGCCAGCATCGGTGGGCAGTTCGACATTGATCGACAACCGGTCCGCATACAGCCCCGCCTGCGCCACCAATTCGGGGTCAGCATCGGGGATAGTTTTCAAATGGATATAGCCGCGAAAATCATGATCCTGGCGCAACGCCCGCGCCACCTCAACCATTTGCTCCATCGTCCGGTTTGATGATTTGCGGATGCCAGACGAGAGAAACAACCCCTCAATATAATTCCGCCGGTAAAACGAGAGCGTCAGATCGACGACTTCCTCTGGCGTAAAGCCAGCGCGGCGGACGTTGGAGCTTTTGCGGTTGATGCAATAATGGCAATCAAAAATGCAGTGGTTGGTCAGCAAAATTTTCAACAACGATATGCACCGGCCATCGGGCGCATAAGAATGGCAGATGCCCATGCCCTCGGTCGAGCCAATACCTTTGCCGCCTTTGCTCGACCGTTTACTGGTGCCAGATGACGCGCACGACGCATCATATTTGGCGGCATCGGCGAGGATTTCAAGCTTTTCGCGGATCGTTGGAGTCGACATGTGTTCTGTATATGTTCGATCAGCGAAGTTTGCTATCGGTTTTTTCGGGGAATGATCCGGCTGACCATGAAATGTGGTGAAAAGCGGCCCTAATCATTCACAGAAAATGGTGCACCCAGAGGAATTCGAATCCCCGGCCTCTGCCTTCGGAGGGCAGCGCTCTATCCAGCTGAGCTATGGGTGCATCGCCTAAGCACGGCGCTTAGCAAGCGTAGCGGCGCGCCGCTAGTCTTTATTGCGGCAACCGCGCAATCGTCTTGACGATCTGTTATCTAATAACGCTAGTTCGTCTCACCACCAAAAATGGTGAGCCCTGCTGGGTTCGAACCACACAGGATCGTCTTGCCGATCTGTCATCCGAAAACGCTGGTTCGCCTCACCACCAAAAATGGTGAGCCCTGCTGGGTTCGAACCAGCGACCTACTGATTAAAAGTCAGTTGCTCTACCGACTGAGCTAAGGGCCCGACTGGCGCGGCAAGTTGTGCCGTGCGTCTCGAGAGCGCATCCCCTAGAGGCGGTTTCCGTGTGGGTCAAGCGGGTTAGAACGGTAAAGTCGATGAAAAAGCTGGCGGATAGTCAGATTGCTAACAGGGTCGCGCCACTCAGGGGCGATTGCCTGTGCAGGGCCAAGCACAAAGCCGCGTTTGCGCATCGCATAATGCGGGATTGCGAGCGCCGGATCGTCCGAGGACCAGATGCCTCCCGACCACAAAAGGATATCCAGATCAAGCGAGCGCGCTTGCCAATGTTGGCCGCGGCGGATGCGTCCGAAATGTGTTTCGACCGATTGGAGCATCGCCAGCAGATCGGGCGGGGATAGGTCGGTCGATAGGATCACGGCGGCATTGGCATAACACCGGCGCGATGGTCCAATAGCGACGCTGCGTTGGGTGGGTGATACCGCGAACACATCGACCTGCGCCGTTTCCAGTGCAGCGACGGCTTGCTCCAACACCCGCGCCGGCCCGCCAAACAAAGGTAGGCGCTGATTGGAACCCAGCGCGATCAGATACAGATGCGCGCTCAAATATCCTCAACTAACCGGCTATACAGCTGCGGCCTGCGGTCGCGGAAGAAACCCATTGAGGCGCGATGCGCGCGGGCCTTGTCCAAATCAAAGCTGGCGACCATTAAGCCAGTTTCGGCATCGTCCAGATCACACACCACATCACCCCATTCGTTGGTGATGAAGCTGGTGCCGTAGAATTTTTGCGCCGCGCCCCCGTGCTCGTTTTCTGATCCAACACGGTTCGCGGCGATTACCGGCATGCAGTTCGAGACCGCATGCCCCACCATGGCGCGCCGCCACATGTGCCGCGTATCGAGTGTATCGTCTTGCGGCTCTGCGCCGATGGCTGTGGGGTAAAACAATAGCTCCGCGCCCATCAACGCCATCGCGCGCGCGCATTCGGGATACCATTGGTCCCAGCATATCCCGATGCCGATGCGCGTGCCAAACACGTCCCACACTTTGAAACCGGTATTACCGGGACGGAAATAGTATTTCTCTTGATAGCCCGGGCCATCGGGGATGTGGCTTTTGCGATAGGTGCCGAGGATGTCGCCGTTCGCGTCGATCATCGCCAACGTGTTGTAAAAATGCGATCCGTCGCGTTCGAAAAAGCTGGTGGGAATGGCAACGCCCAGTTGCTTGGCAAGTTTTGCCATGGCTTTGACCGATGGATGCTCTAGCGTTGGGTGAGCGAGCGCAAAATGCGCCTCTGTCTGAGTCTTGCAGAAATAGGGACCAGAAAAGAGTTCTGGCGGCAAGATGATTTCAGCGCCGTCGTTGGCCGCGCGTGCGACCAAATCGGACACAGCGTCGATATTTTCGGCTTCGCTGTCCATTAGGGGCAGCTGCAATGCGGCTACGGTGATTGTTCGTGTCATGTCATTCCTATAGCCGCACGCCGAAACGTGCTGCAATCCCGATTGTGCCTACATAGAGCATGACCGTCAGCGCCATTCCCGCCGCCAATGCGATCCAGAAATTAAGGCCTGATCGCAGCATAAACGGGATCAGCAGAAACATAGGCAGGCTGGGCAAAACATACCAAAACGTCGCCTCTGCATGATCGGCCAGCAAACGTGGATTGCCGGTATCGCGCCACAGCCAGATCATCGCAAGGATTGAAATCAGCGGCAATGATGCGACCAACGCCGCCACTGCAGGGGCTTTCCTGCCGATGACAGCGATGGTCGCGATAATCACCCCTGATAACAGGGCGCGGATCACGAACTCAGCGTTCAAGGCCGCTTCTTAAACAGCAATGTCATCCGGTCAGATTCGCCGATGGCTTGATATTTCGCCTTATCGACATCTTTCAGGCGCAACGCAGGTGGTAATGTCCAGACGCCATCGGCATAGTCCGCTGTGTCCTTTGGATTGGCATTGATCTCGCTTTTTTCGACGAGTTCAAATCCGTTCACTTCCATCATCTTGATGATGTCAGCTTCGCGCATATAACCCATTTCGCCGTCGGCATAGCTGTAGGGAGCATCGGCTTTGGCGCGGTGCTGTTCGATGCCAAGCAGGCCGTCATCCTTCAACAGGCTACGCATCGCTTTAATTTCGTGATCGACCATGTTCCAGCGCGTCAGATTGTGCATCATGCGCATAACGATGATGCGGTCATAGGTGCCCTTTGCGCCTTCGGGGATGGCATCCAACTGCATCGAGCCATAATCGGTCGCGGGACGGCCCGTAACTTTTGCCACATCATCAGGGAATTTCGCTGCGCCCGCTTTCACGCGTTCACGGGTTGCTTCATCGGGGAAAACCGCGCTGCTGAAATACAGACCGTTGAATTTGCCGGGCTCCATATAACGGCCCAATATGCGCGAAATCCATTCGCCGCCGGGGGCATATTCACCAACAACATGGTCGGGGTGGATGCGGAAAAATTCGAATGTTTCGGCCGGGTGGCGATACTGGTCGCGCTTGCTGTCCTCAGCGCGGCTGGGATCGGCGAGGATCTTCGCCATTTTTTCGGTGTGCGCTTTGTGCATCGCATCGTGGCTGGCGTCATGCTTATCGTGCATCTCGCCGGTCGCTGGTTTTTCAGCTTTGTGATTGTGCGCAATTGCACCGGTGGACAAAACAGTAGCGGCAAGCGCCAGAATCAGGGATTTTTTCATTGGGGGCTCCTCGTAAATTTTGATGGGTTCGGTATGCGCGTCGTTTGTCTAAATTCCAATACCGTCAAACGGGCACTTGCTGGCTGGAACAATGAAAGCTGCCGCCGCCCGTCAGCACTGCATCGGCGGGCAGGCCGATGATCTTGCGGTCGGGGAATAAAGTGGCAAGCGCGGCAAGTGCGTCTTCGTCATGGCGGCTCCCATAAATCGGCGTCGCCACCGCAGTATTGCCGATATAAAAGTTCATATAGCTTGCAGGAACCGCTTCGCCATTTTGTTCAAATCGGCCAACAGAGGGCAAAGCCGTGACGGTGCAGCCAAAGGCCTCTGCCTGCGCGCGGGCATCGGCATAGACTGCGGCGTTGGGATCGTCTGCGTCGCGCGCCTCTGGCATCACCAAATGATTCGGCGATACAAATCGCGCCAGATTGTCGATATGGCCGTCGGTATGGTCGTTGGCGAGCCCGTCGCCCAGCCACAAAGTGCGCGTGATGCCCAAATCGCGCAGCAAGCGCGCCTCGATCTGCGCTTTGCCAAGCGTCGCGTTGCGGTTGTGGTTAAGCAAACAGTCGGTGGTGGTCACCGCACAGCCTTCGCCGTCGACATCAATCGATCCGCCCTCAAGCACCCAATCACAATCGGTGACAGGCAGGCCCGATGCTTCCGCCAGTGTCCGGCCAATCGTTTGGTCGCCATCGAAATTAAAGCGTCGCCCCCAGCCATTAAAACCAAAATTGCGAGCGATGCGTTGATCGCCGTCTTTTGCAATAATGCAGCCCGTATCGCGCAGCCAGATGTCCCCGATATGGCGCTCCTCAACCAGAACACCCGGCTCAGCCAAATCGCGCGCCACAGCAGCAGCCTCGGGTGACCCGCACACCAAATGCACACGTTCACCTTTGCCGCCGTCGTGCACAGCATTGGCAAAGGCCGCAATCTGGCATTGGGCGGCCTTGTACGGCTCCTCCCAATGGCCCCAAAAACTTGGAAAGCCGATCCAGACCGCTTCATGCGGCGCCCATTCGGCTGGCATCGTGAATGTCATATAGGCTTATTTCCCGCCCCGGCTCTTATCCCTGATCGCCCGAAACTCGTCGCCTTCGTTCCAGTTCGGCCAAGCATCGGTCATCGCCAACGCGCGACCCACGCGGTAATAAAGTTTCAGATCAGCCATAACGCCGGACCAATCCCATTTCTCGTCATATTCGTCGCCGGGGGCATGATAGCGGTTTTTTTCATAATCATCGGCGGCGGCCTTTGCGGCGGCATTGCCTCCGGTGATCAGGTCATCGCCGCCTTCGAAATACACCATCGGCACGCCCATTTTGGCAAAGCTGAAATGGTCAGACCGGTAATAGAACCCCTTTTCAGGCGTCGGTTCCATTTCCGGCGTACGTCCTTCGGCCTTGGCGGCAGCACTCAAATAGCCGTCAAGTTCCGACTTGCCCATGCCGATCACGGTCAGATTCTTGGCAGGTCCCGCGAGCGAAAACGCATCCATGTTCACGCCGCCAACGGTTTGACTTAACGGAAAGACGGGGTTTTCGGCGTAGTATTTCGAACCCAACAGGCCCGATTCTTCGGCCGTCACGGCAAGGAAAACAAGGCTGCGATCAGGTACTCCGGCGGCTTTATGCCCCTCGGCCAAGGCAACCAAAGCTGCGCTGCCCGTGGCGTTATCAATTGCACCGTTGCAGATATCGTCACCAGCCACAGGCGTGCAGCGACCCAGATGATCCCAATGTCCTGTGTACAGTACATATTCTTCCGGCCGTTTCGCGCCCTTTAATACGCCAACGACATTCTTGCTCATCTTGCGCGTAATGTCGTTATCAAAGCTGAGCGAAGCCGTCAGGCTTAGCGGAACTGCCTTAAAACCCTTTATTTTAGCCGCCGCCATTTGCTTATCAAGGTCTTGCCCTGCGGCGGCGAATATCTCTTTCGCCACACTCTTTTGGATCCAGCCATTCGCCGCCGTCTGGCTTGCGCCCGCATCTTTGGATTGCGCCAAGAACTGCGTTCCCGTCCAGCTAGAGTTGACCACGTTCCAACCATATGCCGCTGGCGCATCGTCATGGATAATCAGCACAGCTGCGGCCCCTTGGCGCGCGGCTTCTTCATATTTATACGTCCAGCGACCATAATAAGTCATCGCTTTGCCGCCAAATTCGCCGGTTAAATCTTTGGCGTCAAAATCGGGGTCGTTGACCATGACGACAACGGTTTTGCCCTGCACATCGACGTCGGCATAATCGTCCCAGCCTTTTTCAGGGGCGACAATGCCGTGGCCGACAAAGATCATCTCGCTCATATCGATTTTGGTTTGCGGGGTTTCGCGATAGGTGCCGATTACATATTCGCCGCCATAGGCAAAGGACATCGCTTTGCCCGCTTTGTCGGCAACGCTGAGCGCCGAGACATTTTTCGCGGTGATTTCCACCAGCGGCACGTCTTGCGTCCAGCTGCCTTTGTTGCCCGGCTCCAGCCCTGCGGCTTTGAACTTCTCGATCAGATACGCGACAGTCTTTACCTCACCCGCCGAACCCGGGGCGCGGCCTTCGTAGCTATCAAGCGAAAGCTCTTTGGTCACCGCCCTCATCGTTGCCTCGGACAACGCAGGAACGGTCATTTCAGGGGTGGTTACTGCGACAGGTGCGTCATCGACCTTTTTACAGGCGGCCAGAGCAACACACGATATCAAAGCAAGCGTCAAAATACGCATGGAGCTTCTCCTAACAGGAAATAAGATTGCGCCTTGTGGCAGAGGGCAGGGTTGGGCTCAAATGAAAAAGCGGTTCTAGCCTAAGACCCGCCAAATTCTGCGCAAGTTCACACTGAACACGTAGTTTTTGACCCTACAAAATTGCGCGGAAAGTCACACTAAAGACTTACTTTAAAAGATGTTCGGATATTAGCTGAATGCATGCCCGGACAGCCATTGGGCGTTTGACGATGCAGCCTGAAAGGCTTGCAGAACAAACCCTACATTTCAAGGAAACAGAACAGCACGGAATGAGGCTTTCGGGGATAGTCCCCTAGCGTTGGCTCAATCCTACAACAAACTCCCCTGTTTGCCCCCACTCACTTCCCGTGCAGCTTTCTTAAAACCGGCCTGCCGGTCAAGCATTGGCACTTTGGGTCGTAACCCGGCGAAATACTCGGCCAAAGTGTATATCTGTAATCGCGGATAGGTTTGCCCGGTATGCGCGTCGGTATAGACGCCCGCCGCCGCCGCCTCTTTTTCCATGTCGCGGGTCGGCACAATCACGCATATGAAGATGCCGATATCGGCTTTCTCGCGCTCCATAACGCCTTTTAGGTCGCGGACCATCGCCACGCCGACGCGCTGTCCGGCCTTGACCGAAATAATCGCCGCCTCGGTGGATGATCGCCCCGCGCCATCCCCTGTTTTGGTGAAATAGATGTAGCCATCGATCCCGCCATCTTTGCCTTTGCGCCCGCCTTGAAACGGTTGGCCACCAATTGCTTGGGTAATCCAATATTGGAATTGGTGCGGTTCGTCAGCGGCGAGTTTCAACGCGCTGTCGGTGTCGTTGGGCGTGCCGATGACTTGATATTGCAGCGCGTCGCCATACCGGTCCTGCATCCGCCGTTCGATCAGGCCGATCGACAAATGCGTGACGTCGATGCCGATCCATTGCCGCCCTAATTTTTGCGCCGCATCGACCGCTGTGCCGCACCCGCAAAACGGATCAAGCACGACATCGCCCTCGTTCGACGAGGCATTGATAATGCGTTCGAGGAGAGCGAGCGGTTTTTGCGTAGGGTAGCCTAGGCGTTCTTGGGCTTGGGAGTTGATGGGGGGAATGTCAGTCCAAACATCTGATAGAGCAATGCCTCGTTGCTCGTCCAAGTACCGCTTCATTTGGGGGACAGTACCGGGATTCGTCTGGACAACAATACCAGCATCATAAGCGGATTGCATTCTGTCGCGTGTCCATCGCCAAACTTTGGTAACGCCCAGAAACTCGTAGGTCAGGTTTGGTCGATTGGCGTTTGGATTGATAAGACTGTCGAGCCGATACAAGCGCCCGTCTTCGTCTCGGTTTCGATATTTAACTGCTGTTTTTTCGGGTAAAGCGCCTTCGTCATACTCTGTGAATATGGCGCTTTCGTTCCAAGTAAATGCGTTGCTCTTGCGGTAAGTCAAAATGATGTCATGATTTGTAGGGAGGCGTTTCGACATCAATGATTTGCCGGTGGAACGCTGCCAAACAATCTCGTTTGAAAACCCTACGCCCCCAAAAACCCCATCCAGCAACAGCTTCAGATAATGGCTCGCGGTTGGGTCGCAGTGCAGATACAGGCTGCCGGTGGGTTTCAGCACGCGGTGCAGCTCTATCAGGCGCACCGCCATCATGGCGAGATACGCCATCATGTCATTCTCTTTCAAAAACCCGCGCATCGCACGCAACAGCTCGGCAACATCGGTATTGCCGCTAGTCATCACATCGTGAAACGCCGCCTCTGCCTTATCATTCCAATGCCACGTATCCTCAAACGCCTCTATCTGGCTATCCGCCGCTGCACCCGCAGGCGATTTGAACAGGATGTTGTAATTGGCGTTGCTGTTAAACGGCGGATCAAGATAGACAAGATCGACGCTGTCATCGGGTATGTGTTCGCGCAACACATCCAGATTGTCGCCATAATAAAGCCGGTTGGTCATGGGGCAGGGCTAGACGGGTTTGCAACGTCCGGCTATTAAAAAATCAGGGCGTGAAACACGGTGAAACTGCCTGCCGTAGGACCAGAGGCAACTCTGCGGATCGCGTGAGGGAGTGGGCAGCCCCTCCGCGCCCTAAACCAAAAAAGGCGGACCGTTTGGCCCGCCTTTCCTGAGTTAATTCGGGTTGAAGTGATTAGAACTTCACGCCGATGCCAACGCCCGCAGCGTTCAGATCGGTACCGTTAAAAAAGTACCGACGATATTCGACTTTGCCGTACATCTTGTCAGAGAAGCTGTACTGATAACCAACCGATGCGTTGAATTCTTTTGCATCGTTCAGTTCGTAAGCGCCACCAACGTACAGACGGCCTTTGTCGCCGGTTTTGATGCCGACGCGGCCGCCGACGTTGACAAGGTCTGCGCCGTCAAAATTGGTGTCGTACGATACTTCGGGACCTGCAAACACGGTTTCGCCAAGATCAACGTCATAACCAGCAGCGATGCCGGCGAATGCATCTTCGGAGCCGCCGGCAAAACCGATGGCGCCGCGCGCTTCGATACGGCCTTCGCCCGCGGCCATCGCAGGGGTCGTTGCCAATGCTGCTGCGGCGGATGCCAGAATGATGAATTTTTTCATTATACTAATTCCTAGTGTTAAGGGAGACTCTCCACATTGAGTGGATGCCGCATATGTAAACTTGCCCATCTTTCTCGTTTATGAATGAAACAACGCTTGGGTGTAATATGTCGTCATGGCGTTGCATTATTGCAACAGTGTCGACCGGTGTTTCCACGAACAGCACAGATTGCGGACACAAAAAAGGCGGCCCTAAAGGCCGCCTTCTTGTCATCCGAGCTGAGCGGATATTAGCGCGAATAGAATTCGACAACCAAATTTGGTTCCATTTTGACTGGATAAGGCACCTCATCCAGCGTCGGTACGCGGATGAAGGTGACTTTGTCGTTGCCATCGGGGCTGACATATTCTGGAATGTCGCGTTCAGCCAGGCCTTGCGCTTCGATAACCAATGCCATTTCCTTGGCCTTATTACCCAGCGAGATGACCGAGCCGACATCAACATGACGGCTGGCGACGTTGCACTTTACGCCGTTGACGCGGATATGGCCGTGGCTAACCAACTGCCGTGCAGCAAAAATCGTTGGCACAAACTTGGCGCGATAGACGATCATGTCGAGGCGGCTTTCAAGCAGACCAATCAGGTTCTGCGAGGTATCGCCCTTCATACGGTTGCCTTCTTGGTAAGCGCGCTTGAACTGCTTCTCGGTGATGTCGCCGTAATAGCCTTTCAGCTTTTGCTTCGCGCGCAGCTGAACTCCGTAATCGGAAACTTTGCTTTTGCGGCGCTGACCGTGCTGACCCGGGCCATATTCGCGTTTGTTGACGGGTGACTTGGGGCGGCCCCAAATGTTTTCGCCCATCCGGCGGTCAAGTTTATACTTTGAGCTTGTACGCTTCGTCATGCGACAAAGTCCTTTCAAATTGCGTTTCTGTTTCCTACCCCCTTATCCGAAAACCGGTTTCCACTTTTCGGGAAGGGTAAGGTGTTCCCAAAAATGGGAGGGTATTCGTTCCGGGACCGCGCGACACCCGCCAAGGAGTGCCGGACACCTGCTTCACCGGAGTGCAGGGTCAATTACGGAAGTCCGCGCCATTAACGGCGCGTGGGTTAAAGTCAAGCGTTAGGGCCAAGACTTGCGAATCAACCGCCAGGATATGAAGTGGCGCGCTGTGCTCTGTTCACCTCTTCGCGCGACTGCGCAGCCATATCATCCCATTCGGCTTTGGTCAGGCAGGTTTTCTTGGCACGAACCATAGAGCCAATTTGCTTTTCACGTTTGCAGATCAGTTTTTCTTTGTTGGTTTCTTTGGCTGCCAACATCGCAGGACTAGCCGACGAAAGCAAAGCTGCGGACAGGATTGTCAGGATCATGGTTGAGTTACCTTTTTTTGCAAAATATGCTGAACGAATAATGCCTCGGCACTTTGAAGGCGAGTCTGTTTCGACAAACTGCAACAAATCACCCGCGAACATAAGTATCAACACTATCATCTCGACATTGTGTCAGGGTAATTCTAAAGGCTGCAACGCGATGTCTGCCGAACCTTTAGAACCTGTTATTCACGCTCCTGAACGTTGTCAGACGATGACAGAGGTGCGGACAGGTGTCGACGAAATCGACCGCGCGCTCATCGCGCTTTTGGCCCATAGATTTGCATATATGGATGCCGCCGCGCGGATTAAATCAACGCGCGATGCAGTGCGTGACGAGGCTCGAAAAGCGCAAGTTATCGCCAATGTCCGCGCACAGGCAACCGCACGTGGTTTGCCAGAAGATCTGCTGGCGCAACTTTGGGATGATTTGGTCGAAGGATCGATTGCTTACGAGCTTCACCGCTGGAACCAAACGCGCGGTTGATGCGCTCAGAGAAAATCAATCCGGCTTGCGGTGTCGTTTATCGAAAGCGCTTAATACTCCGCGCAATGTGCGCACTTCAAGGCTGTTCCAGCCGGGCTTAGTCAGCAAGTTGCGCAGTGTTTGTTTGGTTGCAGTCATGCGTTCGGGCGGAAAGAAATACCGCCGCACTTCCAACTGCCCGAACAAATGTTCGATCATGCCGTTAAGTTCAGCATGTGGTGCGGGCGGATCAATATCGACTTTTGGTGGGCTTTTCAGCTGTTGATGCTTTGACCATTCATAGGCACACAATATCACCGCTTGCGCTAGATTGAGTGATGCGAACTCGGGATTGATAGGCACAGTGATGATCGCGCGCGCCATAGCGACCTCGTCCATATCAAGGCCGGATCGTTCTGCGCCGAAAAGGATAGCGCTTTGGGCAGGGGCGGTGACGATTGCATCTGCAGCGTCTGCTGGGGTTAAAACCGGTTTAGTCACGCCGCGTTTGCGCACAGTGGTGGCATAGATATGGCTGATGTCGGCAACGGCTTCTGCTAGCGTGTCAAACACTTCCGCCTTTTCCAGTACGATGTCCGCGCCAGCTGCGGCAGGACCAGCGGCAGGATTGGGCCAGCCATCACGCGGCGCTACAAGCCGCATTTCGGTCAGCCCGAAATTCAGCATCGCACGCGCCGCTTTACCGATATTTTGCCCGAGTTGGGGGCGGCATAGGATGATTATGGGGGCAGGCGTCACTTCTTAACCGCTTCGCTCACGGCCCCTGCAAAATCCTCAAAATCCTTGGCCTCGCCGAATTCTTTGTAGACGCTGGCGAAGCGGATATAGGCGACGGTGTCGAGACCTTTTAGGCCCGCCATCACAAACTCGCCGATTTTGGCGGATTCGATTTCGCTGTCGCCTAATGTTTCCAGCTGGCGTTGAATGCCTGACACCAGCTTTTCGATCTGCACCGCGTCAATCGGGCGCTTACTGCATGCAACCGCAACCGACCGCTCCAGCTTCTCCCGCGCAAAGGGCTGCCTGCGCCCTTCGGATTTCACAACCGTCAGTTCGCGGAGTTGGATCCGTTCAAAAGTAGTAAAACGCGCGCCACAACCTTCGCATTGCCGCCGCCGACGGATCGCGCTGCTGTCCTCAGTCGGACGCGAATCCTTGACCTGGCTGTCTTCATGTCCGCAAAATGGGCAACGCATTATTTGTCTTTTTCTTGTTCTTTTTTCTTTGCCATGTGGCGGTAGGCAACAATCCCAGCACCAATCACAGCGCCGGTGGCGATACCGACCGGAGCAACAACAGCGGCAAGCGCACCAAGGGCCGCGCCGCCCGCAACTTTCTTCGCACTATCGGCGTCGGCCAGATGTTTGCCGGTGTGGAACGCGTCTTTGGTTGCACCCCATAGTTCGTCCGCAGCCTCAGTCACATAATGCTTGGCTTGGTTGGGGAAGCTTTCCTCCGCGAGCCTTTCAGGTGTTTTTGCCCCGCATTTGGGACAGAACTTCATACCATCGGTGATTTCGGTTCCGCATTCGTTGCACATTTGCGACATATTAGCCTCCATTCCTCTGTATTAGATGAGTAAGTCACCTCAGAGTTTCAAGGGGCGTTATACATCAACCCGGATAAATCGGGAAGCGCGCACAGAGTGCTTCGGCCTCTTCCTTAATCCGTGCCTCGATCTGGCCGTCGCCTTCCGCGCCATTTTTGCGTAGTCCTTCGACGACATCGGCAATCATCCGGCCGATTTGGCGGAATTCGGCAATGCCGAAACCGCGCGTTGTGCCGGCGGGCGTGCCAAGCCGGATTCCCGACGTCAGCATCGCTTTTTCGGTGTCAAACGGGATGTTGTTTTTGTTGCAGGTGATGCTCGCGCGGTCGAGCGCGATTTCGGCGTGCTTGCCTTTGGCTTGCTTTGGCCGCAGATCGACGAGCATCGAATGGTTGTCGGTGCCACCCGAAACGATATCAAGGCCGTGTTCTTGCAACGACGACGCCAGCGCCTTTGCGTTGTCCACCACAGCCTGCGCATAGAGTTTGAATTCCGGCTTCATCGCATCGGCAAAGCATACTGCTTTACCCGCCACGACGTGCATCAAAGGTCCGCCTTGCAGGCCGGGGAAGACGGCGGTGTTGAATTTCTTCGCCAACGCTTCGTCATTGGTCAGGATGATGCCCGAACGCGGCCCGCGCAGCGATTTATGCGTTGTGCTGGTTGTGACATGCGCGTGCGGCACAGGGCTGGGGTGAACGCCGCCCGCGACAAGGCCCGATATATGCGACATATCGACCATCAGGATAGCGCCGATTTCGTCAGCAATCTCGCGGAAACGCGCCCAATCCCAGAACCGCGAATAGGCCGTGCCGCCAGCTACGATCAGCTTTGGCCGATTTTCGCGCGCGATGCGGGCGACCTCGTCCATGTCGATGCGGCAATCATCTTCGCGCACACCATAAGCGATGGGCTTAAACCATTTGCCCGACATGTTCATCGGGTGGCCGTGCGTCAAATGCCCGCCAGAATTAAGGTCGAGCCCCATAAAGGTATCGCCGGGCTCCAATAGCGCAAGGAACACCGCTTGGTTCATCTGGCTACCGCTGTTGGGTTGCACATTAGCAAAGTCACAGCCGAACAGCTTTTTGGCGCGCTCGATGGCGATGGTTTCAATTTCATCAACGTATTCGCAGCCGCCGTAATAGCGACGGCCGGGATAGCCTTCGGCATATTTGTTCGTCAGGATAGAGCCTTGTGCCTCAAGCACCGCACGCGAAGTGATGTTTTCCGACGCGATCAGTTCGATCTTATCCTGTTGCCGGTGCAGCTCTTTGTCGATCCAGCCGGAGATTTCAGGGTCGCGTTCAGCAAGGGTTTGTGTGAAAAAGCCATGGGCTTGGATGTCGTTGGCGGCTGCGGTGCTCATACGGATTCCCTGTTCAAATTTGGGGCAAAGATTGGGTTAGATAGTTTATCGACGCGGCGGGCGTGGCGGTCTTCGCCGAAATCAGTGTTGAGAAACGCGTCAAGACAGGCCTTGGCCATGTCGATGCCCGTCAGCCGCGCGCCCATCGCAATGACATTGGCATCATTATGCTCACGGGATAGTTTTGCTGACAAAGGTTCGGACACCAAAGCACAACGGCAGGCGGGGTTGCGATTGACCGCGACGGATATGCCGATGCCCGATCCGCACAAGGCGACACCGCGTTCAGCGGCTCCGCTGGCTACAGCCTCGGCAAGCTTATAACCATAATCGGGATAATCGACCGAAATTTCATCATGAGGGCCAAGGTCATCGACCTTATGACCCGCTTCGCCCAGATAGGCGACCAACGCCGATTTCAGCGCGAGGGCTGCATGATCGGAGGCGATGGCGATGCGCATAAAGCAGTCCCGTTTGGCGGTCGATAACGTTCCTGACCTTCATAAGCGCGGCGGGCAAAAAACACCATGACGAATCCACCCGCCTTGCGCCCATCGTCCACAGCTTTTATGCGGTAGTGATGATGAATATCGTTCTATCGCTCGGTATGTTGGCCGGATTTGCGCTGATCTGGCGCGCGTGGCGCATGTGGCGGCGCGAAGGTGCGGGGCAGAAGATGTGGCTGATGCTTGCGGCGGCGTTGGTGATTTTCGCTAATGTCGCGATTTGGACTTTGCCGGATCAGCAAGGGCGGTCGCTTTTGCAGCAACGACCGTCCCAATAGGGACAGTCCCGTATGGGACAGCCTCTAAAAGCAGCTCACTTAATCGGACAGGCCGGGTCCAACCGCATATCGAGATAATTGTCCACCGACGCCATCAGCATGTCCATTTCCTGTTCGTAGAAATGGTTGGCGCGTGGGATTTCGTCGTGGTGGACAGTGATGTGCCGCTGTGTGCGCAGCTTATCGACCAGTTTTTGCACTGCATGCGGACTGACCACTTCGTCCCCTGCACCGTGGATGATGATGCCTGATGACGGGCAGGGGGCAAGGAAGCTGAAATCATACATGTTGGCGGGTGGCGAGACCGAGATAAAGCCGCGTATCTCTGGACGGCGCATCAACAACTGCATGCCGATCCAAGCGCCAAAGCTAAAACCTGCGATCCATGTGGTTGATGCCTCTGGGTGGAACGCCTGAATCCAGTCGAGCGCTGCTGCTGCATCGGACAATTCGCCAATGCCATTGTCAAATTCGCCTTCGCTGCGGCCCACGCCGCGAAAGTTAAAGCGCAGCGTCGCAAAACCCCGGTTGACGAAGGTTTTATACATCGCCTGCGTAATCCGGTCGTTCATCGTGCCGCCTGCTTGTGGATGCGGATGCAGGATCATTGCAACGGGCGCGCGCGGACGTGGCGGCGGCGAAAAACGGGCTTCGATGCGGCCTTCGGGACCGGGAATAGCAATTGCTGGCATGTTTATGGATCAATCTAGAAGAATACGGGAGCTACACGGGCTATGCAGCAGTTAAGTGGCTATATAGAAGCGAAAGCGATTTTCGCAACTGTCATGGACTGACCCGCTCTATCATGCCCGCTAACCGTATCTATTTGGATCATGCCGCAACCACGCCGGTTGTGCCAGCGGCACGCGCGGCGATGGTCGAGGCGATGGCGCATTGGGCGAACCCGTCGTCTCCGCATAGCGACGGGCGCAAATCGCGGGCGGCGTTGGAGGCGGCGCGTGAAACGGTAAAGGCGGCGCTTAATTGGGACGGTGAAGTGCTGTTTACCAGCGGAGCGAGCGAAGCGATATTTATGGCGCTATCGGGCTTCGATGCGGTGGCTAGTGCGGTAGAACATGATGCGGTTTTGAACGCTGTCGGGGCCGAGGCGCGGTTGACGGTTGATGCGACCGGAGTGGTGCAGCTGGCGCCTATCGCCAAAGGGCGGCGCTACGCCATTCAGCATGTGAACAATGAAACCGGCGTTGCGCAGCCGCTGGCCGAGCTCGGCGCAATGATCCGCGCAGGCGGCGGATTGCTCTTCGCTGATTGCTCGCAAAGCGCTGGAAAGCTAGCATTACCCGATGCGGATATGATCGCGATTTCGGCGCATAAATTCGGCGGGCCTCCGGGAATTGGCGCTTTGTTGCTGCGTGATTTGGCCTTGCTGCGCCCAACTGGAGGGCAGGAAAAAGGCTATCGGCGCGGGACGGAAAATTTGCCTGCTGTGGCAGGTTTGGCGGCTGCATTGGCTGGTGGATTTGAATGGTTGGATGCGGCGGCGAAGCTGCGGGTCAAACTCGATACGGCGATTGTTGGGGCAGGCGGCGGGGTCGTTGCAACCGATAGCCAGCGGCTAGCAACCATCGCCAGCTACCGAATGCCCGGCGTATCGGCGTCGAGCCAGCTGATCGGATTCGACATGGCGGGAATATCGGTATCGGCGGGCAGTGCGTGTTCATCGGGGACATTGAAAACCAGCCATGTGCTCAGCGCAATGGGATGGGACACAGCGGCCGCTGGCGAAGTGGTGCGCGTCAGTTTCGGCCCCGATACCAGCCAGGCTGACGTCGACCTGTTCGTCGCCAATTGGATCGCCATAAAAGATCGCGCGCAGGCCGCATCAGCGAGATGATCTATCTCGATTATCAGTCAACCACACCGCTGGCACCCGAAGCATTCGCGGCGATGGAGCCTTGGATAAAGGATAAATTCTGGAACCCGCACAGCGCGCATGCAGGTGGACGGCAAGCGGCGGCGGCTGTCGAGGTCGCACGCGAGCAGGTGGCGGCTTTGTTGCCAGCGGGCGGTCGGGTGATTTTTACGTCTGGCGCGACTGAGGCGATTAACCTGGCCATTAAGGGATGCGGGTTGCCGGTGGCGACGTTGTCGACTGAACATGCGGCGGTGCTGGATTGTGTGGAGTATTTGGGTGGCGATGTTTTGCCCGTTGATGATGAAGGCCTGTGTAAAAATCCGTTCGCATTGAGCGAAGTCGAGACATCTAAACGTCGCGCTCAACCCGTCGGTATCTCTGCTTCGCTCCACACGAACAGTTTTGTGTTTGGAGCCATGCTCATCAATAACGAAATCGGCAGTATCCAACCCGTCGCCGAAATAGCCGAAACCGTTCACGCAAACGGCGGTCTGCTCCTCTGCGACGCCGTGCAAGCCTTTGGCCGCATCCCAATTCCCAGCGGCCCAGACCTGATCGCCATCTCCGCCCACAAAATCCACGGGCCAAAAGGCATCGGTGCGCTTTGGGTGCGCGACGGACTTACACTAGCGCCTCTGATCCACGGCGGTGGCCAAGAACAAGGCCTGCGATCTGGCACACTTTCTCCCGCTCTATGCGCCGGATTTGGCGCAGCGTCCAAGCTGGCGGCGGAGCGGATGGAAGCCGACACCGTACATGTCGCAACCCTGTGGAACCGCGCCACCGAACTCTTCGCTGACTGGACCATCAACGGCAGCATGACGCACCGCTACAAAGGCAACCTCAACATCCGCCGCGATGGCCTCGACGTCGCCCGGCTGATGTCCGAATGCCGCGAGGTTATGTTCTCAGCGGGCAGCGCCTGCGCCAGCGGCTCTGGCCGACCCAGCCATGTGCTCCGCGCTATTGGCCTGTCAGGCGCTCAAGCGAAATCCTCTATCCGCCTCGGCTGGGGCCGCTATACAACGATGGAAGAGATCGAGCGGGCAGCCGCGCTGATCAACACAGCGGCGGAAAGGCAGCTGGCATGAAGGTTCATTTCATCAGCTCCGATGGCGAAACGACGCAGACGGTGGAAGCGAAAATTGGCGACAATCTGCTCGAACTCGCGCAAAATGCGGGGCAGCCTTTGGAGGGAACCTGCGAAGGGCAAATGGCCTGTTCCACCTGCCATGTCGTGATCGATAAGGCGTGGTTTGACACACTGCCGCCCGCGCACGAAGACGAAGACGATATGCTCGATCTTGCCAGCGGCGCCCGCCGCACTAGCCGTCTGTCGTGCCAGATCGATCTGACCGTGGCGCATGACGGCCTGATCGTCCATATCCCGTCAGAGAGCAGGAATATGCAGGGGATTTAACCCCTTCACTTCCCATTCACGAAAAAGCGCTTATATAGGTGCTGTCCGGTTCGCCGGACTATGGCGATAAACAGCGATGTGTAATAGATACAGCGGACCCGGGGGCGGTACCCGGCAGCTCCACCATATTTCTTGAGCAATCAGGGGTTTTGACGGGGCTGAACTAGGATCGACGTGTGTTCAAAAGCATTGATTTTGCCCGGCATGGATAAGCCGTTAAATGGTTCACAACCAATAGGTGCAAACGATAACAACGCACTTGCTCTCGCAGCATAATTTCGGGCCTCACGGTCTAAAATTATCCTAAAAGAACGCGGCTGGACTGGCCGGGCAACAGAATAGTTACGGCGGCCCCCGGGTGCCGAGCAACAGAAACCCGGGACCTTTTCAAAAGCGCGGGTGCCGAGCAACAGAAACCCCCATCAATCGCGCAAGCCGAGCAACACAATCCCGGGACTTTTTTCTTTTACGCTCAATATAGTGTCAGCGTTGAGTGCCGTGTTCGCGACTTCAATCAGCGCCGAATTGCTGGTGGTAATCCACCGCCTGTAACATCTTGGCCGATGCCAGAAATACTGCACCCATGCAGAGCGCGAAAAACAGCCAGCCGATCTTGCCCTGATACTGCTCCATATAATCCTGCCCCCGCTTCACAGCGCCGAGCGCAAGCGGATACGTGATAAGGAAGACCTCTGCTTTGGTCTTGATCTGAAACAGGCGGGCAAGTTTTTTCATAGGTTAACACGCATATCAGCACAGCCTGTGCCAGCCGCAGGAATGCAGGGGTAAGGATGGTTAACGGGTGCGCGGTTTGTAAAGGATTCCGGCACCAGACTTCGTCATTCCGGCGAAGGCGAGAATCCATCTCCCGCTGGTGACATCTATGGTGCCGGTGTTGGACCCCCGCCTTCGTGGGGGTAACGCGGAGTGTTATGCTAGTTCGGTAAGCTCGCACGCCGCTAGCAAAGCCAATCGCGCCACTTGAACCTGTGTCACCAACGCCGGATCGCCCAGTTGTTCGGGCGCGATGCTCGCCGGCCAATGCGCCGCGATCACCTCCGCCATCCGGTCAAGCTTCGGCTCATCGGCCATGAAGCGCCAGTCAACTGTCACAGGGTCAGCCACCACACGCAGGCGCAGACAAGCAGGGCCGCCGCCATTGGCCATCGATTGGCGCACATCGACGGGGACCAATTTGCGAATTGGGCCATTGCCCGCGACATGCTCTTGCAACCAGCCCCAGACATTCGCGTTATTCTGCGCCTCGGTCGGAAGGATCAGCGCCATTTCCCCGCTGGGCAGAGTTACAAGCTGCGCGTTGAAGAGGTAGCTTTGCACCGCATCAGACAGGCTGACACGGTCGGCGGGGACGATCACGATTTCTGCCTCGGGCATGATTGCGCGGATCGCGGTGTAGGCAGCATCTGGCTCTTCAAACGCCTGTTGATGGGTGAACAGCACGCGCTCATTCGCCACCGCGACCACATCATTATGAAACGCACCCGCGGCAATGGCCGCCTCGGATTGCTGAATAAACAAGGTGCGTTCGGGATTGAGGCCGTGCGCGCGGGCAATCGTTTTGGACGATTCGATATGCTGCCGAGCGGGAAAGGGGCCTCCCGTTTTGCCATAGACAAAGATTTCCAGCCCCACTTCAGCGTGCGACCGGCATAAACGCATGAAATTGGCGGCGCCTTCATCGCCATAGGGCGGCGGGACAGAGCCGTGGACGGAAAAATGCTGCGTGTCGGCAAAGGCCAGTTTCAACTGCGCGTGCGTGCCAGCCCATTCATGGCTGCGATGCGCCATTGTCAGCAAGTTGGCGGCGGATAGATGACAGCGGCCATCCGCGGTATCAGGGGCAGGGGACACCGTCGCCGCATTGGCGGCCCACATCGCCGACGCTGAAAACGCGGCGGCGCGGATGTGCGGTTCGGCGCTGGCCATGTCGGTTGCAAGCCCCGCCAGCCAATCATTATTCGGTCGGTCAAGTGGCATGAAAAAGCCTTGCGCCAAACCAAGCCGCAGATTTGCACGCATCTTTTCCAGACCTTGTAACGCCGCCGCACGCGGTTGCGACACAGCGCCAGCGTTATTGGCCGACGCAAGATTTCCAGCACTTAATCCGGCATAGTTATGACTCGGCCCGATGATGCCATCGAAATTGATTTCAACCAGCGCCATCGGTTACGACCTTGGCACATGCGTGACGGTATCGCCCGCCTCGACACCCAGCAGTCGCGCGCAGTCCGGGTCTAGGCGGACTTCGTCGCCCTGGTTCTTTACCCAACCGTAAGCGGTGCGGAAATCGCCTAAGCGGCCCACTGTTACCAGCCGCTTTTCACCATCCCGATGATCGCCCAACCGATCATCAATCGCCGAAATGCGCGAATCCTGTGCCTCACGCACGCTGCGGATTTGGTCGGTGCGCACTGTCATCGTCGGGCCGCCGTCGAAGATATCGACATATTTCTCCCACGCGAACCCTTCCTCCTCCAACATCCGCATCGCTGCTCGGCCAGAGGGGTGCGGCACGCCGATGACGGCACGCGCATTTTCGGGCAGCATCGCGATATAAACGGGGTGTTTAGGCATCAAGTCAGCGATAAACTGGTTGCCATGCTTGCCGTTGAATTCGTCTGCATCCTGAAAATTCATACCGAAAAACCGGCCAGCGACACCGTCCCAGAACGGCGAACCACCGGCCTCGTCTATCACCCCGCGCAATTCGGCGAGGGTCTTGTCATGAAACCGTGCGCGGTGGTTGCGGATGAAAAGATAGCGGCTGCGCGCGATCAACATGCCTTGCCCGCCGGATCGTTCGCCGGGGTGCAGGAATAATCCGCCGACTTCGGTAGTGGCTTCCAGATCAGTGGACAGGTTGAGGATGTCGGCCCGGAATGTGCGGCCCAATTCCTCGCTATGCTGCGTCAATGCACCGATACGATAGCTGTAGAATGGCCATTTCTGACCGACGGCGGCAAAAATCTGGCATGTCCCGCGCACTTCGCCGGTCGCGACATTTTCCAGCACAAATACAAACAGGTCATCTACCACCTCATCTTCGGTACGCGCGAAAGCGGCAGCGGAGCGTTCAAGCTTTGCGGCCAGTGCTTTGCGGTCGGGCGGCAGGTTGGTGAAGCCACCGCCGGTGCGTTTGGCCATTTCGTACATGGGCTGCACATCATCGGGACGCGCAGCACGGATAATAAAGCTCATAAAC
>JAYVGQ010000123.1:0-16551 GCA_043771985.1 Sphingomonadales bacterium | reverse complement strand
GGAAAGACGCGTTGACCAAAATCCCTGAGGGCGGGGTTTTGCTGCACAAGTTTTCGCCCACCGGATTTTATTCGAGCGCGGTTATCAATCCGTTCTTGCGCCAATTACAGGCGCGTTCAGATCGCCAGATACCCTATTCGACCGAGCAGGCTGGCGATCATACTTCGCAACTGGATGTGGGTGTAAAGGCAAAGAATATGTGGGTTACGCCGCATGATCTGCAACGCGCCCGCGAATGGGATGCGCGCGGATTTACTTCTGCGCTGAAAACGCCCGACAGCACGTTGATCTATGTTGAACCCGCCGAGCGAGACGTGATCCGTAAGGATCAGACCGATTGCATGGGATGCTTGTCGCATTGCGGATTTTCGTCGTGGAAAGATCATGACAATAATTCGACCGGACGCCTGGCCGACCCGCGCAGTTTCTGCATCCAGAAAGCGTTGCAAAACATCGCGCACGGCGCGCCGATTGACGAACATCTGATGTTTGCGGGGCACAAGGCGTATGAATTTGGCCGCGATCCATTCTACTCGAATGGTTATGTGCCGACCGTGAAGCAACTGGTGGACCGGATTTTGACGGGCGATTAAGCTTGGCGCGACTAATTTTACAATTAACTTTTTCTTGACCCTCTGCCGATAGATTTAAGGCATTGGGGGTTTGAATTATGAGCCTAGCTACGTCTGCATATCGCAAAGCTGCGCCTGCTCGCATTGAGCAGCGAGGCGTTTCGCGTCATCACGTTTTCATCAAACGCGCGACGGTGCGCGGCCATGGGCGGCACCCGGTGGACTCAGAACTTCTCGACGTGTCGATTTACGGCTGCCGCTTGGCGGTTGATGCCGATTACACGATAGGCGACAGATTATGGCTGCGCTTTGCTGGCGAAAGCCCGGTCGCGGCGTCAACGATATGGGCCGAAGGCGGCGAGCTTGGTTGCCGGTTTGACGAGCCGCTAGATCGCGCGTTGTTCCGCGCGCTTACCCTCGTGCTCGACTAACAGGCGTTTAGTCTAAATCCCATGCCCGCTCACCATGGCTGGCGATGTCCAGCCCGTCGCGCTCCGCATCTTCGCTGACGCGCATCGGCAGGACCATGGATACCATATAGCCGACGATCAACGTGACCACGGCGGAATAAACGGCAACGATGCCAACGGCTTTGATCTGCACCCCCAGCTGGCTGGCCATCGTCATGCCCTCGGCATAATCATTACCGCCAAAGGCCGGGGACATCAGCACAGCGAGCAGGATCGAACCCATGATCCCGCCGACGCCGTGGACGGCAAAGACATCAAGCGAATCGTCGATCTGCAGTGTTTTTTTCACCAGGCCGACCGCGTAAAAACAGACGACACCGGCAAGCGCTCCCAGAACTATTGCGCCGATGGGGCCAACTGAACCAGCAGCCGGAGTGATCGTGGCAAGCCCCGCGACTGCGCCAGTGGCAAAGCCAACGGCTGTTGCTTTGCCGACTTTAATCCGCTCCAGCAGCATCCACACGCAAGCGGCAACGGAGGCGGCGAGATGTGTTACGATGATTGCGGTGGCCGCGCCATCGTCATTGGCGGCGAGTGCGGATCCACCGTTAAAGCCGAACCAACCCACCCACAACAAACCAGCGCCAGCAACGGTTAGCGCGGGACTGTGCGGCAGCATCAACGTTTTGGGAAAGCCGATACGCTTACCAAGCATCAGCGCCACAACCAGTGCCGAAACGCCAGCGGTCGTGTGCACCACAATGCCGCCAGCAAAATCGATCACGCCTTGTTCAAACAGAAATCCGTTGCCCCAAACCCAGCGCGTGACAGGGACATAGACAAGCAACGACCACAACGCGCTGAACGCCACGACCCAGCCGAACCGCGCACGCTCTACCCATGCGCCAACAATCAGGGCCGGAGTGATGATCGCAAAGGTCATCTGGAACAGGCCAAAAACCAGCTCGCCGATGCTTTGCCCGTCGCGCATTGCGAACATATTCGTGAACATAAAGTTTTGCGCATTGCCGATATACGCGCCGTCAGAGGTTGAGAACGCTAGGCTATAACCAACGGTGATCCACAAGATCGACGTCACCGCCGCAATGGCTCCGCACTGGATCAGCACCGAGAGGAAATTCTTGGCGCGGACCAATCCGCCATAAAACAGAGCAAGGCCGGGAAGCGTCATCATCAGGACGAGCGCCGATGCGGTGAGAACCCATGCGGTATCACCGCTATCTGGAGCCGCTTGCGCCACGACGTCTTGTGCGAATGCCGGAATGGTGAGTGTTAATGCGCCAAATGCCGCCGCCAACTTCTGATACAGACGCATTTTTGCGTTCCCCCTCAAATTCTATCTTACAAAAGTCTTTAGGCGAGGGGGGCAGAGCGCTCAATCGCTAATTGCGCGGGGCCTCAGCTTGTCGACAGGAAATTGCGCTGGACCTATGCCCAACCTTCCAAAACTTGATCGGGGGGGCGGTGGCCGTCAGCGAAGATGCGGATGTTGGCAATCACTCTTTCGCCCGATGCTTCGCGGCCTTCGAAGGTGGCGCTGCCCAGATGAGGCAGGAGGACAACATTGGGGATCGACAGGAACCGTGAATCGATGGCTGGCTCGTGCGTGTAAACATCAAGTCCAGCGCCTGCGATCTTGCCGCGCGTTAGTGCCTCAATCAGTGCATCTTCATCAACCAATTCGCCGCGTGAACTGTTAATCAAATAGGCGTCAGTTTTCATCATGCCGATCCGCGCGCGGTTCATCAGCCGGTCAGTCTCTGCGGTCAGCGGGCAGTGTAAAGTGATGATGTCGCTTTTGGCAATCAACCGGTCCAGATCAGGTTCAAAAGCGATGCCGAGTTCTTCCTCAACACTTGCGGGCAGCCGGTGGCGTTTATTGTACAAAATGTTCATGCCAAAGGCGCGCGCACGAATGGCGACCGCTTCGCCAATCCGGCCAAAGCCGACAATGCCCAAAATCTTGCCGCCAACGCGGTGGCCAAGCATCCCCGCAGGCGCCCAGCCCGTCCATTCGCCGCTGCGCATCAGCCGGTGGCCTTCGCCCAAACGGCGCGGCACGTTGAGGATCAATGCCATCGTCAGGTCGGCGGTATCGTCTGTGAAAACGCCCGGCGTATTGGTGACAAGTATGCCTTTGGCTTTGGCGGCGGCCAGATCAATATGGTTCACGCCCGCGCCGAAATTGGCGATCATTTTTAGTGATGTGGGGGCTGCCGCGATTATGTCTGCGTCGATATTATCGGTGACCGTCGGCACCAATATGTCGCAATCCTGCGTCGCGGCGACCAATTCATCGCGCGACATTGCGTGATCGTCAGCATTAAATCGGCAATCAAACAGCTCGGTCATGCGCGCCTCAATTACAAGCAGCAATTTGCGGGTTACGACAAGGCGAGGGCGCTCGATACGCTGAAAATCAGTCATGATCTGTCCATGTCGCCAGGGATGTAAAAGGTCAAGCCGCGCACTTGAAGTGTCGGCCCAGCTTACACTATAGCGGCAATAACGGGCAGGGGCCGGAAATCGAGATGGCAAGACACATAAAATTCATGGCTTTTACGGCGCTGGCGTTGATCGGCAGCTTGTCGCACGCGCAGTCGACCAAAAAAACACCCTATTGGGCCTCAATCGATGAAGCCGAAGCGCGCATGCGGACGGGGCCTAGCACCGAGTTTCCAGTGAAGTGGGTTTATAAGCGGCAGTTTTTGCCGGTAAAGGTTGTTGCTGTCCACGAAGTGTGGCGCAAGATCGAGGACCCGGACGGCGATCAAGGCTGGATGCATGTCCGCCTGCTTAGCCCCGACCGCACAGCATTAGTCACCGGCAGCGGCGTTGGGTCCCTTCGGGATGGTCCAGAAGGCACGTCGCGTATTGCATGGCGCGTCGAACCGGGCGTCGTTGGCCGCGTTGACGATTGCCAAAAAGGCTGGTGCCGTCTCGATGTTGCCGGACGCACCGGCTATATCGAGTCGGAACGGTTGTGGGGTGATGAGCTGCCCTAAGCGGCGGCCGCCTCTGGCAATTCCGCTTCAGTCCGCTTCCCGCGTCCGACAATCTCATCGAACTTTGCATGATATTTGGGATGCTCGGTCCCCATCCATTTGTCCCAGAATGTAAAGTACAGCCCGTAATTAGTGTTGAACCCGCCATTATGGTGCAGGTCGTGATGCACCGTGGTATTGATCCAGCGGGTCAGCGGCGTTGACAGCCACCAGCGCGGGAAAAATTCAAACCCTGAATGGCCCATGGCGTTGCGGATGATTTGAAAGTTTAGCCATACAAACATCACCCAGCCCGGCGTCGGTACCAAAAACTGCCAGATCGGCACAAACATAAACATCACCGCCGCCTCTGGCATGGCAAAGCTGTATGCCGCCCATGGTGTCGGCGTGATCGAGCGATGATGCGCGCGGTGGAAAGTTTTGAACAGTTTTGGATGATGCATCGTCCGGTGCGCCCAATAGAAATAGGCGTCATGCGCAATAATGATCCCGGCCAGAATGACGAGGTCGATGCCAAGGCCAAAGCCTTTGCCAAAGACATCGTAAAACAACCCGACTTCGCGGCCCCAGACCAAAAAGCAAATGCCAATAACATAGACGAACACCGACTGTAGCGATTGCAAAAATTCGCTCCGCATATCGGTGAATGTTGCTTCGCGCGCCTGTATTTTGCGGGATTTGAGCGCCGTCATTCGCAACAGCCAAACGATCGTGAATGTAATCGACGCTGCGAAAAAATACCGCCCGAAATCAAAAGTAAAAATCTCGCGCCCATGGTTGAGCAGGATATCGAGAGGAGGAATTCCGGTCGTCATAGTCTGGCCCCTTATTGTTGGTGCATATCAACTGGCTGGTGCAGATCGATTGTTCCGCCAATTTTCGAAAACGGGCTAGCCGTTTTTGAAATCGGCCAATGACCGCGCGCGATATTCGCTTGGAGTCATCGCCTCTGCCTCCCGAAACGCACGGTTAAACGGGCCGAGAGAGCCAAAGCCTGCATCGAGGGCAATCGTGATAATCGGCACTTCTTTTTGCGTCGGATCAGACAAAGCGGACTTAACCTCGGCGAGACGATAGCCGTTGAGAAAGGCCGCAAAGTTGCGGTGCCCCATCGCGCGGTTGATTGTCCTTCGTAGCCGATATTCTTGCTCGCCCAATTGGGCTGCAAGTTTTGCGATTGAGAGGGTTTCGTCTCGATGCGGCATTTCGCTTTGCATCAGTGCGAGCAACCGTTCTGCCAGCAGATCAGTTTCGGCGGACGGTAATACCGTGCGTTTCGGCTGCGCCGTTGATACACCAAAAAGCTCGGACTGGCGCATCCCAAACATCGCCCCGCAAAAGGCGAATACCGCGAACACGGCTAAGCTGCCGATTAAATGCGCCTGTTCATGCAGCATCCATTTACGCTCTGCCGCAACTTCGGACAATGCGATCGCAATAACGTAAATCCCAACGACGATGATCAGGCGCGAGCGGATATTGCGCCGCCCTTCGACAAGATCACCAGCACGACCGTGCCAAACCTCGAACAAGGCCGCTGCGGCAAACAGAAGCATGAACGCCCGGAACAGGATCGCAGATGCGGTGTTGATCGGCCCACCCTCCGCAAATGTAAGTTGTACGACAAGGATGTTGGCAAAGCTGGCCGCGACGAACGCCCAGTCACGGAAAAGCAGTTGACGCTCATCATTGAACCAGGCTTTGGCGAACAACCAAAACAGACCCGGTGTTGAACCAGCGGCGAGAGCCAGAAAAATTCCGATTGGCTGAGGGCGACGATACCAGCCCGTCGTGACAATCAAATAGCAGCTAATGGCAATGCTCATTGCGACCGCAAGTCTTGCGGCAAGAACCTGTGGATGATCGCGCAATAATATCCAGCTCCAAAGCGCAAGCAGCGCAATTGAAGCGCCGCGCGCCATAAGGTCAATTTGTTCTAAGCCATCCATGTTGGCGTGTTGCTGACATAATACAGGGAAAGCGACAAGCCGAATTTCGAAATCGGCGTGGGTTTGGAACAAGGATGTTCAGACAATGTTTGGAAAAGTCCCGTTATAGAAATGCGCGTTTCCAATGGAGTCCAAATTGCCTGCAGTTTCAACAATCCAATTGCTCGGTGTTGCAGGGCTGCTGTCCTATGCGGCGGCACGCTTTGCTGCGCGCGCTGGTATATTGGGTTATAACCGCTATTCGCTCGTTGCAGTTCCGGTTGGCGGCATGCCCAATATGCCGCGCGGCTTTCGTGTTGAATTGCTGGACGCTAATGCGCTGGCGCAATGCCAGATTGATGTATCGACCGACGTGCAGGCGACCCGTTTTGCCCAGGGGCTAGTCTGTCTTGGCGCGTTCAATGCCAAAAATCAGCTCGTCGGTGTCAATTGGGTCGGCTGCGGCCCCTTTGTTGAGGACGAGGTCAACGTCCGTTTTTCGGTCCCTGAAAATGCCGGCTGGGATACTGGCTTATGGGTGCGGCCAGAATACCGGCTGGGCCGAGGATTCGCGGCTTTATGGGCGGGGACTGCGGAATGGTTGCATGCGCAGAACTTGCAATGGTCGATAAGCCGCATCGCCGATTATAACTTGCCCTCAATTCTTTCGCATAAACGCATGGGGGCAGTCACAGTCGGTCACATCACTGCGGTTCGTCTTTATAAATGGCAATGGATGGCACAGGGGCGGCCACGGATGGTCAGGGTGTCGGGCGGTGCGCCCGCTGAGATGAAAGTCGCTCTGATCCAAACGTGATTTGCGCAAGACTCATGCACAGGCCGATGCTATCCGCTTTGCCATGTCCGATCAAAAGCATCTCTACCTCGTCGATGGCTCCGCCTACATCTTTCGCGCCTATTACAGCCTGCCGCCGTTAACCAATCCAGCGGGTGTGCCGGTGGGTGCGGTTGCCGGATATTCCAGCATGTTGTGGAAACTGGCGAACGACCTGCACGCCGCCGACGGCCCCACGCATTTGGCGGTGATCCTAGATAAATCAGGCACCAGTTTCCGTAATGATATTTACGATAAATATAAAGCGAACCGCCCGCCCGCGCCCGAGGATTTGGTTCCGCAATTTCCGCTGATCCGCGATGCGACCCGCGCGTTTTCTTTGCCGATGGTGGAGGAAGAGCATGTCGAGGCGGACGATATGATCGCGGCCTATACGCGCGCGGCTCAGGCGAAGGGCTGGCACGTAACAATCATTTCATCTGACAAGGATTTGATGCAGCTTGTCGGGCCGGGCGTCGACATGTTTGACACGATGAAGGACAAACGCATCCGCACCGAGGAGGTGATCGAAAAATTCGGCGTTGGCCCTGAATTGGTCGGCGATGTGCTGGCTTTGATGGGGGATACGTCAGACAATGTGCCGGGGGTGCCGGGTATTGGGCCGAAAACCGCGACAAAATTGATTGTAGAATTTGGTAACTTGACCAATGTTTTGGCGGCGGCTGCTGACATGAAGCCGTCAAAGATGCGCGATAATCTGATTGAGCATGCCGATATGGCGCGGCTGTCAAAAGTGTTGGTCACGTTGAAAGAAGACTGCCTGCTGCCAATTGCGCTGGAGGATATGGCGTTGCAGCCGATCCCCGAAGGGCCTCTGCGGCCATTTTTGGAAGAACATGGTTTCCGCACTTTGCTTAACCGGATTGGCAAAGGCAGCGAGACGGCGGCGGCGAACAAAGCGATCGCGGGTCAGCCAAAGGCAGAGACTAGAGGCGATGGTGTTGTTGGCGCGCCGGCTGCGAGTGGGGCGGCAAAGCCAGCGCCCATGCCGCCGATGGATGCGGCGGACTATGAATGCGTCACTACGCTCGACCGGCTCGATCATTGGATTGCGCGCGCGCGCGAGGTTGGCGTTTTCGGCTTTGATACCGAGACCGATAGCCTGCAGGCCGTGACAGCGACGCTGGTCGGCTTTTCGCTGGCGATCACTCCCGGTGAGGCTTGCTATGTGCCGCTCGGTCATGGCGGGACCGATATGTTTGCGGAGAAGCCTGATCAGATTGCGTTGGCCGATGCCGTTTCGCGGCTGAAAGCGTTGCTAGAGGACGAAAGCGTTCTGAAAATCGGGCAGAATCTGAAATTCGATATGTCGGTGCTGCGACAGCATGGACTGACCATCCACCCGCTCGACGACACGATGTTGATGAGCTTTGCGCTCGATGCCGGGCGGCAGGGGCATGGGATGGATGAGCTGTCCGAACTACATCTGGGGCATAAACCGATCAGCTATAAATCGTTGACCGGCACAGGCAAAAGCCAGATCAGCTTTGCCGAAGTGCCATTGGCTGAGGCGACCAGATATGCCGCCGAGGATGCCGATGTGACTTTACGGCTGTGGCATTATCTAAAATTGCGTTTGGCCCCTGAAAAAGTAACGCGGGTTTATGAACTGGTGGATCGTCCGTTGGTGCCTGTGCTGTCGCAAATGGAATGCGCCGGGATCAAAGTTGACCGCGCGGTGCTGGCGCGGCTGTCGGGTGAATTTGCTGAACAAGGCGCAGTGCTGGAAAAAGAAATCCATGCGCTTGCAGGGCAGACGTTCCTGATCAGCAGCCCTGCCCAATTGGGTGAAATCTTGTTCGGCAAAATGGGACACAAGGGCGGCAAAAAGGGCAAGTCTGGGCAGTATTCAACCGATGTTACGGTGCTGGAGGATTTGGCGGGGCAGGGCGTCGAGATTGCGGGCAAAGTGCTGGAATGGCGACAGCTAGCCAAGCTGAAATCGACCTATACCGATAGTTTGCAGGAACAGATTAACGCGAAAACCGGACGCGTGCATACCAGCTATAGCCTTGTCGGTGCGCAGACAGGGCGGCTGTCATCGACCGATCCCAACCTGCAAAATATCCCGATCCGCACCGAAATGGGCCGCCAAATCCGCGATGCGTTTGTGGCGGAACCGGGCAATGTCATCTTGTCGGCTGATTACAGCCAAATCGAGCTACGGCTGGCGGCGCACATCGCCGATGTCGGACCCTTGCGCGAAGCGTTTGAAGAGGGCGAAGACATCCACGCCCGTACCGCGCGCGAGCTGTTTGGTGAGGTCAACCGCGATACGCGGGGGCGCGCAAAGACGATCAACTTCTCGATCCTTTACGGCATTTCGCGTTGGGGTCTGTCGAAGCGTTTGGAATCGACGGCGGAGGAGGCACAGCAGTTGATCGACGCCTATTTCAAACGTTTCCCCGGGATCAGCGCCTATATTCAGGAAACGACCGAAAGCGTGCGTGAGAGAGGCTTCACTGAAACTTTGTTCGGCCGCAAATGCTGGTTCCCACGGATTAAGTCGGCCAATGCTGCGGAACGCCAAGGCAGCGAACGCGCCGCGATCAATGCGCCTATCCAAGGCACCAGCGCTGACATCATCAAACGCGCGATGGTCCGCATGGGGCCTGCACTGACCGATGCAGGGCTGCATAACGTCAACATGCTGTTGCAGGTCCATGACGAACTGGTCTTTGAATTGCCCGAAGGCGATGTCGCGGCGGCGAGTAAAGTGATCGAGGCTGTAATGGCGGGTTCAGCGGCGCCTTTGATTAAGCTGTCTGTGCCTTTAGGCGTCGAAATCGGCGTTGGCCCAAGCTGGGGTGCTGCGCATTAAAGAATCTATATGTCTTCAATGAGACCTTGGCTCGTAGGCATAGCTTCGTTTGCAGCATTGCTATTTCTTGCGAACTTAGTTTTCGATTTGAAGACGACTTGCCGTGATGGCTGGGCGTCGCCGTCCATCGGTTCGCAAGGGGCTTGCTCTAGTCATGGTGGAGTAACGAGAAAAGGTGGGCTACTAACTATTATCATATTGATTGCGTCGGTTGGGGCAGCACTCAAAACTGAGCACGTGTTCGAGCGACGTGAAGCCGCTCGGTGGAAGGAGTCTAATCGTCAACGTAGCGTACCAGCGGATAGTAAACTCGCTTCGACCAAGCTCACGCCGGTTGACGAATGCGAGGTCTTAGAGCTGAATCCCCACACTGCTACGCCGATCACACCTGCCGCACCCGGTCAAAAGGCTTGTCCTAAATGCGGTGCCGCTATGCGCAAGAAGAAGGCAAAACGGGGGTATAACAGGGGGAATATGTTTTGGAGCTGTTCACGTTACCCTCTTTGCACAGGGTTATCTAAACTTGAGCGCCGCAAACCTTACGCAAAAAATTAGCCGTTCTTAGGCGTAAATCCCGTAAACCTGAGTGGTTAATTTGTTTGACACCATGATGCGCGAGCCCGCATAAAGTATGCGACAGCATTCGAAGGGGTGTCGACAGGCTGCCGATGGTTTTATCGCGTTTTTCGCAACGGGGTTTCTATGGCAGAAAATTTTACCGGACTTTATCCATCTGACCGCGCGTGGGAACGCGAAGGCAAACCGCATCCGCAACGCGGTGTCCTCATTGGTGGCCCTGGTGCGCGGCGCAAACATTACGATATGACGGGATTGTTTGTGCTGCACGTCGGCACGTCGATTGGCGGCGTTTGGTATCTGCTGACGCAACCGACCAATTGGACGATCTGGTCGTTGTTCATTGTCGGCTATTTGATGAGCAACTTTGGTTTTTCGGTTGGTTTCCACCGTTATTTCACACATCGCTCGTTTGAAACGTCAAAGCCGATGCGCTATGTGCTCGGCATTATGGGGCAGATGTCGGCGATGACATCGGTCAAGTATTGGACCGCCGATCACCGCCGCCACCACGCCTTTGGCGACCGGCCCGGCGACGTGCACAGCCCGATTGTCGATGGCCATGGCCGCCCGATGTCAAAGCTGAAAGGCTTTGCGATGTCGCATCTCGGCTGGTTGTGGGACAATGCGCACACCGACATGGACGTATTCGGTAAAGGCCTTGTCGGCGATGAAGTGGTCGAGTTTTGCCACCGCACCCGCTGGCACTGGATTGCGTTTTCTTATATTGCGTTGCCAGTCGCTTGGGCGCTGTCCTTTGGCACCGCGCAAGACATTATCGGTTGCATTTTGCTCGGTACGGGCCTGCGTAACTTTATCTTTATGAATGGCGTGATGGGTACTGACAGTGCGGCGCACTTGTTTGGCTATCGCCGGTTTAACGATGATAGCACCTCGACCAACAACTGGCTTATCGCGATCCTGACGCTCGGCGATGGCTGGCATAACAACCACCACGCGCAACCGCGTGCGGCATCGAACCACATCGGCTGGTGGGAATTGGATCCCAATGGCTGGACGATTTTTGCCATGGAAAAAATGGGTCTGGTCTGGAACGTCCAACGCCGCGCCAAATCGCGTGTGCCATTGGCGGGCGCCGTGCCAAACTACCCTGATGTGCAAGATATGCCGACTAAGCCGTCAGTGATGTTTCCAGAGCCTCAGCCCGCAACGGTTTTACAGGACGCTTAACCCCGCGCGCGGGCTTGCCGATACGTCCCCAGCAACCGCACCGAATTGCAGTGAAAACGTAGCTCGTCCAGCGCGCGGTCTACCGCTGCGTCGCCGGGCGCGCCTTCGATGTCGGCAAAAAATTCGGTCGCGGCAAAGCTTGCACCGTTTTGATAGCTTTCCAGCTTGGTCATGTTGACGCCGTTGGTGGCAAATCCGCCCATAGCTTTGTAAAGCGCAGCTGGGATGTTCTTCACTTCAAAAATAAACGTCGTCATCACGATGCCGCTATCGGCTTTGGGGACCACAGGCTCTTTCGATAACACAACAAACCTCGTCGTGTTGCGGTTGTCGTCTTCAATGCCGTCTTGCACAATATCCAAACCATAAAGCTCGGCCGCAATCGGCGGTGCGACTGCCGCGGCACCCAGATCATCATGATCGGCAACATAGGCTGCCGCTGCCGCTGTATCGGCATAAGCGACCGGAATAATTCCATTCTCGCGCAGGTAATGGCGACATTGGCCCAGCGCCTGCGGATGGCTCATCGCGCTGGTCAGTTTCGCGTATCCCGGCTTTGCCATCAGGCAGTGGCGGATCGGCATGAAATGTTCAGCGATAATCGACAGCCCACTTTCTGGCAGCAAGAAATGGATGTCAGCAACGCGGCCATGCAGCGAATTTTCGATGGGGATCACCGCGCGTGCGGCAAGGCCATCCTTCACCGCATCAATCGCATCCTCGAAGGAAAAACAAGGCACTGGAAGGCAATCGGGGTCAACTTGCAACGAAGCCAAATGGGAGTTTGCGCCGGGCGCGCCTTGGAATGCGACCGCGCGTTCGGGCTGTTTGGCTGCGGTAGCTGTCATCGTTTCGACAAGGGCCAGGGCGGATTTTGGGAAGCTGTCCATAACTTGCGCGGCGATAGTGCAGCAAATTGCATGCGGCAAGCCGGATTTCGGCACTTGCACGGCGTGGGAAGCCGATTTAGAGGGACGATGAATCATCATACTGCATACCGCAGTTCCTTATCCGAAGCAGGGCATGAGTTTATGGCAGACAACAGCAACACGATCGCGGGATGGGTTTTGGCGGCAGGTATCGTCGCTCTCGGCTCCTCGATTGTTTTTGGCAAAATGTTCCATTCCGAAGTCCCCGGTGAAGGCAAGCAGGGCTATGCCATTCAGGGTGTCGAAAGCAGCGCAACTGGCGCTGTTGCCGCTATACCGCTAGCGACGTTGCTTGCGGCTGCTGACATCGCAAAGGGCGAAGCAAGCTTTGCCAAGTGCAAAGGGTGTCATTCAATTGAAGCAGGCGGTGCCAATGGTATCGGCCCAAATTTGAATGGTGTGATGGGCAAAAAGCATGGCCATATCGCTGGCTTTGCATATTCCGAGGCATTGCTCGCTGCGCCCGGCAATTGGGACTGGGAGAATATGGACAAATGGCTGACCAGCCCCAAAAAATATGCGGCGGGAACCAAAATGTCGTTTGCTGGCCTTAGTAATGCAGAAGAGCGTGCGAGTTTGCTGTTGTATCTGAATTCGCAAGGGTCAAGCTTGCCATTGCCGCCGCCACCTGCGGCCGGTGCGACACCTGCAGAAGGAGAAGCGAAAGCGACTGATGCGGCGGCTGCGCCTGCGGATGCAGCGAAGCCCGCTGCCGCTGCTGAAGCGCCAGCGAAGTAATGCGCCGCACTGTCGCTGCACTGATTTTGCTGACGGCCTTAACGGCCTGTGGTGGCGGTGCGGATGATGCGCAGTCGGATGCCGCGATGGAAACTGTTGCCGCAGTCGGCGCGTATTCTGGCAAAGAAACCTATGCCAAATGTGTTGCTTGCCACACGATCAACAAAGGTGGCCGCAGCGGCGTTGGCCCGAACATGCACGGCGTGGTTGGACGCGCTGTTGCGTCAATTCAGGGCTATAGTTATTCTGCCGCAATGAAAGCCAAAGGCGGCGTTTGGGACGAAGCTGCGCTTGATGCCTATTTGGAAAATCCGCGTAAAAATGTGGTCGGGACCAAAATGTCGTTTGCTGGCCTGAACAATGCGGATGAACGCAAGGCGTTGATTGCTTATTTGAAGGCGCAGAAATAAGCGCCGCTGCCTATTTGGCTTTAGCCAATTATCCCAAAGATCCATCATATAAAGCCATCGTTCCGTATCAAGCACGGGGCGATGATGTTTAGGAAATGGGCCGGAGTGGTCGGTTTGCTGCAATCACAGCGCCATCCTCACTCACAGTCTTCCAACTCATAAAACGCGGCAATCTCCGCCCATGCTTCGTCAGCAGTTTCAACGAATTGGAACAGATCCAAATCCTTGGGGCTAATCACGCCCTCAAGCATCAATTCCTCAAAATTGATCACGCGTTCCCAAAATGCTTTGCCAAACAACAGGATTGGCATCCGTTCAACTTTGCCAGTTTGCACCAACGTTAGCAGTTCGAAAAATTCATCAAACGTTCCAAAACCGCCGGGGAACACTGCCACAGCGCGGGCGCGCAAAAGAAAGTGCATTTTGCGCAACGCGAAATAGTGAAATTGGAAACTCAACTCGGGCGTCACATAAATGTTAGGCGCTTGTTCGTGCGGCAGCACGATGTTCAGGCCCACGCTTTCGGCACCAACGTCGTGCGCACCGCGATTGGCGGCTTCCATAATCGAAGGACCGCCGCCGGAACAGACTACAAAGTGCCGGTTGCCGCCCGCATCCAAAACGCCGCACTTGCTGGCGATTTGGGCCAGCTTGCGCGATTCGTCATAATAGCGTGATTTTTCCTGCAAACGCTCGGCAATGATTTTGCTGCGTTCATCGGTAGCTGTGGCGATCAGAGCGTTTGCTGCATCAGGTTCTGGTATCCGCGCCGAGCCATAAATCACCAGCATCGATGCAATGCCCGCCTCATCCAACAGCATTTCAGGTTTCAGCAATTCCAGCTGGAACCGCACCGGACGCAGTTCTTCGCGCAACAGGAATTCATTGTCCTGAAACGCCAGTCTATACGACTTGCTTTGGGTTTGGGGAGTAACGGGAGCCAGATCCTTAGCGAAACGAGCTTCTTGTTTGGCTTTGTAAAAGTGCCGGTCTTTCAAATCTTTTTTTGTCATGCGCCTCAAATAAGGCGTTTGGCGCGAATTGCCATGATTATCGGCAATAGGTTGAACCATCTTTCATCGTTTTACCCATGTCGAAATGGAAATGATTGGCATGGGCCGAATTGTAATTGGGGCCAAGTACAGTACCGAAACGCTTGCACGCCGATTCGTGCAGGCGGCGCAAGAAAGCGCGTTCGTCGGCTTTGCCGCTCCAGCCATTCAGGACAGAAACACGGCGGCCATCCTTTAATACAAAAGCGGCAACATCGACCGCATTGCCATACGCGTGCTCGGATAATTTGCCTGACCGCGCGCCGTTTACATTGCGGCAATTGTACGTGCCAAACGTCTCGATCCTGACGACCTCGGAATCCAGGTATTGCTGCGCAGCCGGACGCACCGCGTATTTGGCCCATGCAGTGAATGATGCGGCCAACGGGCATGTCATCGCGCCCAGATTGCTGGCTTCGATTGAAAACTGCATCAGCTTTACGGTATCAATTGTCCGACATCCGCCACCGAAACTTTGATTGGGGAGGGGAGTATATTGCACATCATTGGCCTTTAGCGATTTCAGGCACTGCCGCGCCGGTTCGCTTTTAAAGGCGTCATTGGAACGCCGCACCACATCGCGCCCCTCGCCCCCGCTACATGCGGTGACCAGCAAAGCAAGAAGCAGGATGGATGCCGTGCGTGCCATATGTGTTCTTTTGGTGAGTTATGGTTAATGAAGGGTAAACGCGGCAAAGGCTTGACCGAAACGTAAGCTTGGACTAGCCAAAAAATATGCGAACGATTCTCAATAAGAAGCCACCGTTCTGGCTGTTGCTATCGATCCCTGCGCTGCTTTTGCTGGCGGGTTTTTGGCGCGGGACTATCGACAGTATCGATATGCTGCACCCGACCGGCGAGTGGTCTGCACGATTGATGATCGTCGCGATGATGCTGGGCCCATTGGCTGGGGTCATCGGGCCAAAGCCTTGGCTGAAATGGTTGCTGACCCGGCGGCGTGCGATTGGCGTTAGTGCTTTTGCCTATGCTGTGCTGCACACGATCTTTTACGTTATCGATATGGGCAATTTCGACGACATCCTTGCCGAATGGACAGCGCCCGGCATTTGGACGGCATGGGCGGCGATGCTGGTGTTTGTGCCGATTGCGCTGACCAGCAATGACGCTGCGATGCGAGCGCTTCGACGCAATTGGAAAAATGTGCAACGGCTGGTGTATGCCGCCGCGCTGCTGACAATACTGCATTGGTTTTGGGTCGATAATGATTATCGTGCAGCTATCATTCACTTCGCGCCGCTTATCGTTTTGTGGATTGCCGTTTTTGCAAAAGCCTTTTTCTCTCCCAAAGTTCAAAGCAAAGGAATTTGACTATGCGTATCGTTTCTCTTTCTGTTCTTGCTGCCGCCGCAGCACTAAGTTTTGCCGCAACCCCCGCATCCGCATCCGGCGTAATCAAGTGCAACGCTGGACCGGTGTCTGGCTGGAAAAGCCAAGACACGTTGAAAGCCAGGCTGGTCAAAGAAGGTTGGGTCGTTCGCAAAGCAAAGGTCGATGGCGGCTGTTACGAAGTGTACGGCACAACCCCCGAAGGCGACCGCGTTGAAGCTTATTTCCACCCAGTCAGCCTGGAAAAACTTTATGTCGCAAAGCGCGGCCAAGTGCTGTTTCGCAAAACTGGTTATTGATGCTGCATTGACAATCCCGGGGCCGCCTTTAAGTGCGACCTCGGGCCACGCGGTCCCAACGCCGCGCGAGCTCTCTGTAAGGAGAGAATGACATGACGAGTACCCCAATGCCGACGCGTAAACCTGCGCGTCCCTATTTTTCCTCTGGCCCTTGCGCAAAGCCGCCGGGCTGGGAAGCATCCAAACTTCAAACCGAATGTCTTGGCCGGTCGCACCGTGCAAAGATCGGTAAGTCGCGTCTGCAACTCGCCATCGATCTGATGCGCGAAGTGTTGCAAGTGCCAGACACGCACCGTATCGGTATCGTCCCCGGCTCTGACACCGGCGCTATCGAAATGGCGATGTGGACGATGCTGGGCGCACGTCCGGTGACGATGATGGCGTGGGAAAGCTTTG
>JAYVGQ010000122.1:0-2264 GCA_043771985.1 Sphingomonadales bacterium | reverse complement strand
TGTGCGCGGCAAAGGCAAATTCGTTGTTACCGACTATGTACCAACCGATGAAAAAACTGGGCCGCGCTTTCCGCTGTTGCTGACAACGGGACGGATATTGTCGCATTACAACGTTGGCGCGCAGACGCGGCGAACTGCCAATGTTGCGTGGCATCCAGAAGATTTGCTCGAAATTCATCCGGTCGATGCTGAAGATCGCGGATTGAAATCAGGCGATTGGATCAAGCTGGCGAGCCGTTCTGGCGAAACCACGCTGCGGACTGTTGTTACCGACCGCGTTGCGCCGGGCGTGGTTTACACCACATTTCATCACCCCGCGACGCAGGCAAATGTCGTGACCACTGACTTTAGCGATTGGGCGACCAACTGCCCCGAATATAAAGTAACTGCGGTACAGATCAGCGCGTCAAACGGGCCGACTGATTGGCAGGAAGACTATGGACTTCTGTCTGATCGTGCTAGACGGATTGAGGCTGTGGCAGCCAAATGACGACCATTGAGCGCCTTGTCTATATGGCGAATCAGATCGCGGCCAACCTCGTTCACGATCCCGACCCTGTGGCGGCAACGACGCACCACATCGAACAATTCTGGGATCCCAGAATGAAGCAAATGATCCGCGCGAACGGCAGCCTAGGATTGTCTGATATCGCAGCAACAGCGGTTTCCAAAATTGGCTGAACTTGCCCCGCGCGCGCGCCGCAACTATGTGACTATAGTGCGCCGGGCGGGCAACGCGGATTCACTTGAACGCGCACTCGCGGTCGAAATGCCGATTGCGATCGAATATAACGGGTTCGGCTATGCGGTGATGATGGCAAGTCCTGATGCTTTGGAGGACTTTGCGCTGGGCTTTTCGCTATCCGAGCGGATCATCGCCAGTCGTCATGACGTTACCGGAATTGAAATTATCGCCGCTGCGCAAGGGTTGATCCTGCGGATACAAATCGCTGACTATCTGACGCCCAAACTCATCGAGCGCGCGCGACAGCGCGTGTCCGAGGGAAGCTGTGGCCTTTGTGGTCTGGAAAATTTGGAGCAGGTCATGCGGCCGTTGGCGCCAATCCGATCTGACGTGCGGATCGGTCAACACGCAATTTTCGCCGCACTCCAATCGTTTCGCGCGTTTCAGCCGCTCAATCGCGAGACCGGCGCGGTTCACGGCGCGGCGTTTTGCACGCCGTCGGGTGAAATCGTCCTGGCTCGCGAAGATGTTGGCAGGCATAATGCACTCGACAAATTGATCGGTGCGTTGGCGGCTCGCGAAATCGCGCCCGCTTCGGGTTTTTTCCTGCTGAGTGCGCGGTGCAGTTACGAATTGGTTGAAAAGACCATAATTGCTGGCTGCCCGGTGCTCGTAACAATATCAGCGCCGACAACACTTGCGAGCGACCGCGCCAAAGCGCATGATTTAACACTTGTCGCGCTTGCCCGCGCTGACGCGATCCTAGTGATCACTGACAGCGCGGCGCGGATTATTCCGTAATCATTCGGCGTATTTATGGATTTCATTGAATGGTATATTTTTGTCAGGGCGCATGTCTCCGGGAAGACCGAGTACCCGCTCTGCGATAATATTGCGCAAAATCTCGTCGGTTCCGCCCGCAATACGCAGACCCGCCGCCGCGACATAAGTCTGTTGGAGCTTGGTAAGATGGGGAAGATCAACCACGTCTTTGCCCTGAATCAGTCCTGCGCCCTCCGCGAGATCGGCGGCGAACGAACCCATGTCTTGCATCATCTTTGCAACGACAACCTTTGAAATGCTCGATTCCGGTCCGGGCGTGCGACCCGACGACAGCGCCGAAATTGTCCGCATCCGCGTGAGCGCGATACCGCGATCCTGAATATACACATCGGCAATTTTCTGGCGGACACGGCTTTCTTCAAGAGCATTGCCGCTTTCGGTATCAATGCTGCGCGCCAATTCGATCATATCCTGAACGCCGGGTGCCGTCGCAGGCTTACCGCCCACCGCCACGCGTTCATGCATCAATGTTGTCAGGGCGACCTTCCAACCATCGCCTACCGCGCCGAGCCGGTGGCTATCATTCACACGAACGTCAGTGAAAAACACTTCGTTAAACTCGGCACCGCCCGACATTTGTTTGATCGGCCGCACTTCTACGCCGGGATCGCGCATGTTGACGATGAACATCGTCAACCCCTTGTGCTTGGGTGCGCCCGGATCAGTGCGGGTTACGACGATCCCGAAATCAGAATGTTGCGCGCCGCTCGTCCAGACTTTCTGTCCGTTGATCACC
>JAYVGQ010000121.1:0-2245 GCA_043771985.1 Sphingomonadales bacterium | reverse complement strand
GTGCAAAACGGCGCAATTCGCGTGGATGCCAGCCTAGCGGGCATGGGGGCAGGTGCGGGCAATGCGCCGCTCGAAGTCTTTATTGCTACAGTTGATCGGATGGGCTGGAACCATGGCTGCGATCTCTACACGCTCATGGACGCTGCCGAGGACCTTGTCCGCCCGCTGCAAGACCGTCCCGTCCGTGTGGACCGCGAGACGCTGACGCTCGGCTATGCTGGAGTCTATTCCAGCTTCCTGCGCCATGCCGAAAAGGCCGCAGCCGACCACGGTGTGGACACCCGGGCAATTCTTACTGAAGCAGGACGTCGCAAGATGGTCGGCGGGCAGGAGGATATGATTGTCGATATTGCGCTAGATATGGTGAAGGCCAGATAGAACCCGGAATCGACCAGCGGCGGGTCAACCCGCTTCCGCCGCGATCCTTTTTTGCACATTTAGGACAAAATCTCGATATTTTCTAAAAATGCAGTTAATAACTTGACATAGATGACCGAAATATGACAATTGGCCTTACCAGTTAAAAAGTTGGTCAGACTGCCGCGAGTCGCGGAATGGGAGGATTTATATGTCACGCAAAATCGCTCTGTTGGCAGGTGCCAGCTTTCTAATAATTTCCACCAGTGCATACGCACAGGATACAGCGCCGGAAGTAGTCGCTGCTGAAGAAGAAAATGTCGGCCTTGAAGAGATCGTCGTCACCGCGCAGAAGCGCGAGGAAAATCTCCAAAACGTTCCCGTAGCAGTCACCGCACTTAGCGCGGAGGCAATCGAGAATAATCGTATCGCCGATTTTTCCGACCTGACCCGGGCAGCACCATCGCTGACGATCACACAAACTACCTCTTCGCCCAACAACTCCATCGTCCTTCGCGGCATTGGCACCTTTGCCTTCTCGATCGGTGTCGAGCCTAGCGTCGCCGTTATCATCGATGACATGCCGGTGGTCCAGCAGGCGCAGGCATTTGACAATATGTCCGATCTTCAGCGCATCGAAGTCCTCAAAGGTCCGCAAGGCACATTGTTCGGCAAAAACTCGTCGGCTGGCGTTGTCAATATCGTCACCAAGGATCCCGACAATGATTTCATGGGGCAGGTTTCAGGAACGGCGGCGACCGACGGCGACGTCCGTCTGGAAGGCATTGTGTCGGTTCCGATCGGTGAAACCTCGGGCATCCGCCTTACCGGTTTCTATCACAATTTTCCGGGTAATATTCATAACCTGACCTCGAACACGCATCTGAATGATCAAGAAAATTACGGCGTCCGCGCCAAGTTCAAATCTGACCTTACCGATGCTCTAACGTTCACATTGACCGGCGCGTATAGCAAGGCAGAGCAGGACGGCACAGCCACCTCTTTGCGTGGCATTTTCGGGACCGGGACGGCGCGCGTATTGGGTGCCGTGCCTTTAGCACCTACGCTCGTTGGCATTACCCCCGGCACTGGCAATTATCGGTCGCGAGTCGATGCGCTGGGTGCAACCAGCAATACGACCAAAAGTGTAGTCGGCAAATTCAACCTCGATCTCGGGTTTGCCAACCTGATTTCGGTAACCGCCTATCAGGATTGGAAATTCAAATTTCAAAATGATTTTGATGGCACCGATGTGAATGTGCTTGGTGCGATCACCGGCGGCACCGTTAATGGTGGGATCACTCAGTCGGGCCCCTATCATTCCACCAACCTCACACAGGAACTGCGTTTGGTTTCGAGCGGCAGTGATGCACTGAAGTATGTGGTGGGCGGCTTTTACTCGGACGCCGAAACCGATCGCGCCTTCCAGCGTGGCCCGGTAGTTGCTGTCGCCAACTGGCGCGCAACCAATGGCAGCAAAAGCCTCGGACTGTTCGCGCAAGTCGACTACACGTTGCCGACCGAAACAACGATCAGCGGCGGCATTCGCTATAATAAGGAAAAGATCAGCGTCGCATTCGACGATCTGCGCGCCACCGCAACGCCGAACAGCTGCGCGGCAGGGAATCCGCTTTGCCGTGGCTCGAACAGTGACAGCGTCTTCACTTGGAAAGGCTCGATCTCTCAGCAGATCACACCCGACGTTATGGTCTTCGGTAGCGTCGCTCGGGGCTATAAGGGCTTTGCCTTTGATATCGTAACAGGCTTCAACCCAGCCCGTATCAATGCTGCACTGAATGGCACCGCACCCGGCCTGATCGGCGTTGGTCCCATCAAGCCTGAAACATCCACCTCTTACGAGCTGGGCCTGAAGAGTCGCTTCCTTGAC
>JAYVGQ010000120.1:0-2164 GCA_043771985.1 Sphingomonadales bacterium | reverse complement strand
TGGAACGAAGAGGGTGCCGAAACCGCATCCTCGGTTAAGGCAGCACTTGCGCTAGCCAACGCGCCGCGCGTCTCGATCATTGGCGGAGCCGAAATCTCTGCGCTTTTTCTCAATCATAGCGACCGGATCGAAATAACCGAAGTTCATGCCGATTTTTCCGGAGATACTGTTTTCCCTAAAATTGATGCTAAAATATGGCGTGAAATTGGACGTATAGTCTGTCCTGTCGAAGGGGGTCGTCCGGCGTATGATTTTGTTACTTTGCAAAGGCATTAAGAAAGAATGGCAGACATTAGTCTGACATCGCACCCGTTTGTCAAACCAGCGTCGCAAGCGCGGCGATTGGGATTTGGCATTATCATATTGCTGTTTTTGTGCCTTTTCACAGCACCTTTTTATGCAAATCCGATTGCCAAAGACGCACCCGCCGTAAAGCAGGGTGTCGTCTCATTTAAGCAATGGGGCGCGCTTAGCCGCCCCGTTGAGTTAAGCGGCGACTGGACATTCTACTGGCGGTCTCAGCTTGGTGACCGCGCCGCCGGGAGCATCCCGCCCTTAATCGCGCGTGTACCTGGTGAGTGGACGAACACAAAAATAGCAGGTGGACTGTCGGTTCCTGAGCAAGGCCGCGCGACCTATCAATTGATCATCAAAGGGCTGCAACCCGGCGATTACAGGCTTTATGTGCCGCTGGTTTACAGTGCCACACAAGTGTCGCTAGATGGGCAAATCTTGTCACGGCGAGGCACACTCGGCACTGATGCTGCGACGACGCAATACGCCGCGCGTTCGCATGAGATTTTCTTCCGCGCGGACGGCCGCGATATGGTGCTCACGATTGACATCGCATCCTTCCTCCACCGTGACAACGGCCTAGAGACGCCGCCAATCCTCGGGCTTGCACAGCCGATGCAATATTGGACAGCGCTCCAGTGGGGACAGGAATTTCTGTTCCACACAACACTCGTTTTGCTTGGCACATTCGGACTTGGTGTTTTTCTGTTCCGCCGTTCGGATAAACCATCGCTGTATCTGGCGATTAGCAGTTTCCTGTTTCTTGTGCCCTCGGCAGTGCAGGGCTTTGACAATGTCTTTTTGATGGCATTTCCCGGCTTCAGTTTCGGACAGATGCTTGCCGCGCACTATATTTCGACAACCTTGTCGCTCGGCTTTTTTCTGGCCTATGTCCACGCGCTTTTTCCCGGCGAAAGCCCAGTCCGCGCCTTCCGCGTGATGCTCGCTATATTCGTGGTTCAAATAGGCCTTCAAATCGCCGGATTTGCAATTGGCGGCACTTTGCTGGCGTCAAAAGTCAACATCGGCCTGATGGTCGTGATGCAGTTAGTGTTTCTATATGTTTTTGTCGTGCTTGTGCGTGCAGTGAGGCAAAACCGCGACGGCGCGATGATTTTCCTGCTCGGCATGGCAGTGTTTTTCCTGTCGATTACGATGCTTGCCATCGTTGCCTATGGAATTCTGCCAAGTAACGAGCTGATCGGCTATGATCTGACTGGCTACGGCATTTTGATCCTGCTGTTTTCGCACATCATTGTTCTGGCCGAACGCTGGTCAGCCGCAATTTACGAAGCCGAGCAGATGAACGATGATCTGCGCCAGTTGCTTGATGTCAACCTTGCGATCACCAGCGAAATGCAGCTTGAGTCGCTGCTGCGCAAGATCGTCGAGGTGACGACCAAATTGCTCCATGCGGATCGTTCGTCACTCTTCCTCTATGATGAAAAGCGTGATGAACTGTGTTCGCTTGTCGCCGAAGGGGTCAATAGCCAGCAAATCCGCTTTCCCGCCAACCAAGGCCTTGCCGGGGCTGCGTTGATGAGCGGCGAAGTCGTCAACACGCCTGACGCCTATGATGATCCGCGCTTCATTCGCGAAACCGATATCGAAACGGGATATCGCAGCCGCACGATCCTGAGTATGCCAATTATCGCACGCGACGGGCGCAAGCTCGGTGTGATGCAGGCGCTTAACCGCCAGAACGCAACGCGCTTCTCGACCGAAGATATTGCCAAGATGGGTGCGTTTGCCGCACAAGCCGCGATTGCAATTGATAATGCAACGCTGTTTTCACAAATTGTCGAAGCGCAAAATTATAATGAGGGCATATTGCGGTCAATGTCGGCAGGCGTCATCACGCTTGATCGCG
>JAYVGQ010000119.1:0-11278 GCA_043771985.1 Sphingomonadales bacterium | reverse complement strand
AGCCTTGCATGGAAGCCGCAAATCCTGGTCGAGGTTGACGAAGCCAATGCCGCGACTTTGCTGAAAATGATCGACGCCTTGGAAGAGGATGATGACGTCCAGACCGTCTGGGGCAATTACGACGTGTCCGACGAGGTCATGGCGAAGCTGGGATGATCATGGCGCAATGATTATTCTGGGCCTAGACCCCGGCCTTGGCACGACCGGCTGGGGCGTAATCCGCAAAGAGGGCAACCGGCTTTCGCATATCGACAATGGCGAGATATCAACCGATGCTAAGCTACCATTGGCTAACCGGCTGGTGATGATCGACGAAAAACTGCGCGTAATCCTCGATCATTTTCGCCCCGATCAGGCGGCGGTGGAGGAAGTGTTCGTCAACAAAAACGCGCAAAGCACGCTAAAGCTGGGGCAGGCGCGCGGCGTAGTTTTGCTGGGCGCGGCGCGCACTGGCACGCCCGTTACCGAATATGCCGCGCGGCTGGTGAAAAAATCGGTGGTTGGTACTGGCAAGGCGGAGAAGGCGCAAATCGCGGCGATGCTGCGCATATTGCTACCGGGGCTGAAATTGGCGGGCGAAGATGCGGCGGATGCGTTGGCCGTGGCAATTACGCATGCCAATCATATGCGGGGATGAGTTATTTCGCGCAAAGACGCTAAGGCGCAAAGAAGAGAGCTCACCTCTGGTTTTGCAAACCACTTTGCTCCTTAGCGTCTTTGCGCGAACAAAAACCTGCCGTTCACACGATGTTCTCTTTTGCTTGCCGATTGCCATAACCCAAGCTAACTCTTGGCGATGATCGCAAAGCTTTATGGCCGAATAGACGAAACGGGCGTTGACCATCTGGTGATCGACGTCAACGGCGTCGGCTATCTGGTACAGGCCAGCGCGCGGACGCTAGCGGCTCTTGGCAAGACTGACGATTTCGCCACAGTGTTCACCGAAATGCAGGTATCGGAAAATGACCAGCGGCTGATCGGCTTTGCCACGCGCGAGGAACGCGACTGGTTCCGGTTGTTGACCGGCGTGCAAGGCGTGGGCGGCAAAGTCGGGCTTGCGATCCTGTCGGCGATTGAACCGGCGGATTTGGCGATGGCGATCAGCACCGGCGATGCCGCGATGGTCGCGCGTGCCAATGGCGTCGGCCCGAAATTGGCCAGCCGGATTGTGAATGAGCTGAAGGATAAGGTTGGCGCACTGGCTGGCCTTGGCGGCGGCGCAAGGCTGGCGGCGGCGGGCGGCGGTTCGGGGGGCCATGCGAGCGACGCGGTGTCGGCGCTGACGGGACTTGGCTTCAAACCGGGCGAAGCGGGGAGCGCGGTGGCGCAGGCGGTTGAAGAACTGGGCGCAGATGCGACATTGGATGCGCTGGTCAGGTTGGCGTTGAAAAGGGCTTCGCGGTGAGTGAAGCTACAAAAATGATAATTTTCTCGACAAATTTGCACAAATTTGTATATTCCGCCGATGCCTCAGATGAATCTCTCTCTTCCGCCAGCACTCAAGAGTTGGGTCGACCACAAAGTTTCCGAGGGGCGCTACAGCAGCGCCAGCGACTATGTGCGCGATCTGGTGCGGCGGGATCAAGAGGCCGCAATGACCGAAACCGAATGGTTGCGGGGATTGATTGCCGAGGGGCTCGCGTCGGGAGTGGTCGATGAAGAGCCCGAGGACGTCATCGAAAAAATCATTGCTCGACGTAAGGAGCGGACGCGCAAAGCTGCGGCTTAGCAGTTCGGCGGAGGCGGACTTAGACGGCATTGATGCTTATAGCTTTGAACAGTTCGGCGAAGGTATCGCCGACGCCTATATGCGTGGCTTCGACGAACTATTTGACTTGCTTCGCCGTCACCCAAAGGCCGGGGTGCCGGCTCCTGAATTGGGCAAAGGCATTCGCAAATTAACGCACCGGCAACATCGTATTTTTTACACTGCGGAGGGTGATTTGGTGTTCATCGCGCGTATTGTACATCATGCAATGGATGCGAAGCGGGCGATGAAAGGGACCGCGAAGTGAGTTTTACCGCTGGTTATTCAGCTTTCAATGTAGCGGATTTGCTCGAAGATGAGCAGGCCAAGGAAGCGTTTGCGCGCTTTGGTTTAGCGATCCATGTCTCGAATATTCTTGAGCACGCCATCGTGAACGCCCTTTTGATCTTCGAAATGTTGCCGACGATGACAAGCTATAAAAATAGTGACGAATGGAGCGGAGCCATTGACGAGTTTTTCGACAATAAATTCTCTCTAACTTTCGGCAACCTTTTGAAACAGTTGCTGGCCAAGGGGAAGCTATCGGGCGATCTCGTAGAGATGCTTGAATCGGCTAAAACTGTTCGAGACTATTTAGTGCACCATTTTCAACGTGAGTCCTCCGAGTTGTTTTTCAGCCAAAGCGGAAGGGAATCGATAATTCAGCAATGTGAACACGCCGTCGCGCTGTTCAAGCAGACGGATGTGGAATTGGATCTAGAAATGCTACCGATCCGTAAGGCGATGGGTTTCGATGAAGATTGGTTCACAACAGCCACGGAAGCTGCGATGCGGGAAATGGTCACAACGGCAGAGCGAAATGACTGAAAACCCCCACCTCACCCCCATGCGCAAGCCTGAGGATATCGACGCAGCTTTGCGCCCCAAAACGCTGTCCGAATTCATCGGCCAACAGGCCGCACGAGAAAACCTACGCGTGTTTATCGAGGCGGCGAAGTGTCGCGGGGATGCGCTTGATCATGTGTTGTTTTTCGGCCCGCCCGGTCTTGGCAAAACCACGCTGGCGCAGATTGTGGCAAAGGAGATGGGGGTTGGTTTCCGTTCTACCTCTGGCCCTGTCATTGCAAAGTCGGGCGACCTTGCCGCGTTGCTGACCAATCTTGAGGACGGCGACGTTCTGTTTATCGACGAAATCCATCGGCTGAATCCGGTGGTGGAGGAAATCCTGTATCCGGCGATGGAGGACCGTGCGCTGGATATCATGATCGGCGAAGGGCCGTCGGCGCGGTCGGTGCGGATTGATTTGCCGGCGTTTACTTTGGTCGGTGCGACCACGCGGGCGGGGTTGCTGACCACGCCGTTGCGCGACCGCTTTGGCATTCCGGTGCGGCTGAATTTCTACACGCATGACGAGCTGGAGCTGGTCGTCACCCGCGCCGCACGGCTGCTCGATCTGGGCATTGCGCCCGATGGTGCGCGCGAGATTGCAAAGCGGGCGCGGGGAACGCCGCGGATCGCCGGGCGGCTGCTGCGCCGCGTGCGTGATTTTGCCAATGTGGCGGGGGAAACCACCGTCACCGCCAAAATCGCCGATAGCGCGCTGAACCGTTTAGAGGTCGATCATCTGGGGCTGGATGCGATGGACCGGCGGTACCTGATGATGATTGCCGATATTTATCGCGGCGGGCCGGTGGGGGTTGAGGCGCTGGCAGCGGGGCTTTCCGAACCGCGTGATACCATTGAGGATGTGGTCGAGCCGTTCCTGCTACAACTCGGCCTGATCGCGCGGACAGCACGTGGGCGCGCGCTGAACCCGCCGGGGTGGAAACATCTGGGGCTTAATCCGCCTGCGGGTGGCCAGGATGGGTTGTTCGATAAATAGGGGTGATCCGAGTCATTACGGCGACTAAATGCGTCTCCGAGGCCCAAACCCCCTTTCCGCGCCAAGTCACAACCGGTAAGCCTGCCGAGCATGAGCGCTCCTCAACCCTATCAAGGCCAATTCGACGGCCCCAACCACCATTTCGCGGTGCGGGTATATTTTGAGGACACCGATTTTTCGGGCGTCGTCTATCACGCGCGCTATCTGCATTTTATGGAACGGGCGCGGTCGGATATGCTCGCGCGCCTGGGCATTGACCAGCGCGGGGCGCATGATGCGGGCAAGGGCGCTTATGCGGTAACCGCAATCGACATGAAATTCCGAAAGCCCGCGCATTTTGACGATGCGTTGCTGGTGACCAGCATCACCACCGCCGTACGCGGCGCGAGTTGCGATATTCATCAGACAGTCAGCCGCGATGGTGAAACTTTGGTTACAGCGATGGTAAAGGCGGCGTTTGTCGCGCCCGATGGCCGTCCAGCGCGGCAACCGGCGGAATGGGTCGCAGCGTTTCGGTCTGTAATCGCCGCCGAAAAAGTTTAGAGAATAAGGATGACTATGGACCTGTTGATTTTGAGCCAAAGCAGCGGCGGACTTTCCATCGTGACGCTGTTTATGGATGCCGACTGGGTGGTGAAGTCGGTGATCATCGGGCTGGTGCTATCGAGTATCTGGTCGTGGACGATCATCGTCGGCTTCCTTTTCCGGATCAGCAAGATCAACGATGAGACAACAAAGTTTGAAGCTGATTTCTGGAAGTCGAACGACATTGACGGTTTTCACAATGAGCGCGGCAAAGCGGAACTGCCGGTGGCGCGGGTGTTTGCGGCGGGCGTGGCTGAATGGCGGCGCTCGACCAATGGCAAAAGCATTGATCGTGCAGGGACGCGCGAGCGGCTGGCAACGGCGATGGACGCAACGATTGCGGCGGAGACGGATAAGCTTGCCAATCGGCTGAACTTTTTGGCTACGACGGGATCGGTCGCGCCGTTTGTCGGGCTGTTCGGCACTGTCTGGGGGATTATGAACAGCTTTGTAGCGATTGGGCTGGAGCAGAATACCAGCCTTGCGGTTGTCGCCCCCGGTATTGCCGAGGCGCTGTTTGCGACCGCTATCGGATTGTTCGCGGCGATCCCTGCGGTCATTGCCTATAACAGATTTTCGCACCGGCTGAACCAGCATGAGGCGCGGCTGGGCCGTTTTGCCGATGGTTTTCATGGCACGTTGAGCCGCGAGTTGGAGCGGGAGGCGTAACGCCGATGGCCATGAACTCCCCCACCAACTCTGGCGGTCGTCGTTCGCGGCGCGGGAACCGGCGTGCGCCGATGGCGGAGATTAACGTCACACCATTGGTTGATGTTATGCTAGTTCTGCTGATTATATTTATGGTCACTGCGCCTTTGCTGGTCTCGGGTGTGCCAGTGGATTTGCCAAAAAGCCGCGCCAAGCAGATTGAACTGCCAGAGGCTCCGCTGGATGTGACAGTCGATACCGAGGGGCAGGTGTTCATTGACGGCGAGGCTGTCCGCCCCAGTCAGTTGGCCGGAAAGTTGGAGGCAATCGCGGCGGAGCAAACGCCCGATAACCCGCGCAAAATCATGCTGCGCGGCGATACCAGCGTCGATTATGGCAGCATGATGAAAGTGATGGGCGAACTGAACCGCGCCGGGCTGAACTCGGTCAATATGGTCACGCAAGGCGCGGCTCCTGCAAATCCAGTCAGTGAGGGTTCAGTAACGGATGAGTAGCCCGCTTGCCATGGACCAATCGGAAAAAGTGGGTCTTGGCGCGGCGCTTGGCGGCCATGCGGTCTTGCTGGCGCTGTTGGTGTTCGGGCTGTTTCAAGCTGAGCGCGCATCCGGTGATGGCGGCGGCGGTAGCGAGGGTGAGGGGATTGCGGTTTCGATCGTGTCTGAAAGCGCGAGTGCGGCTCCAGCGGCAGGTGAGGTTGAAAATGAACCCGTTCCCGAAGTTCAGGAAATTACCGAAGTGCTTCCAGAGGCTGTGTTGGAGCAAGTGACAGTGCAAAAGCCTGTTCAGAAACCGGCGCAGAAGGCATCACCAGTGCGAAAGCTGATCCCGCAGCCAAAAGACAAGGGCAAAGTGAACGGACGCAACACCTCCGATTTTGACCGCCGTATAAAAGAGGCACTCGAACAGCAGACAGGTGGCGGCAGCAGCGGCGGCACTCCGGTGAACAGTAGCGGTGGCAGTTCCGGCGGCGGCGGTTCAAGCACGGCGCAAGAAATCAAAACTGCCCGTGCGACAATTTCGCGTCAAATCAGAATCGGCAACTGCATCCCGACAGGTGTGGACGTCAACAAGGTGATTACCAAAGTGACGGTCAAACTGGCAAGCAATGGTAAGCTTGTTGCGATCACCACTGTCTCACAATCTGGCCAGACGGCAGGCAACAGGGCCCAGTTAGACGTGATTAAAAGGTGCATTGTCGATTCGGTCAAAAAAATCGACAAATTCACAGGCCTTGATCCAGCAACGCACAGCAGCTGGGAACTTATCTCCGTTCCCTTCGCATCGAAAGGATGACCCATGTTTAGGTCCACACTGACTATCGTTTTGCGCTTTGCTGCTTTGGCGGCCATCCCGGCGTTGGCGGCAACTGCGCAGCAACCCATCGAAGACGACGTTGTCTATTATGAGTCATCCGATGTCAAAAAGGTCGCGGTGCCATCCTTCGTCTCGCCCGCCTCGGCTGAAACTGCCGCCGGTAACACCAACGCCTTGGCGCGGCAGATTGCGGAGGTTATTGCCTCTGACCTTCGCGGGTCCGGCCTTTTTGAACCCATAGGGCCGTCGGGCCTGCGCGCGATTACGCTGGGTGAAGTCACCGCGCCGCAATATGATTATTGGCAGGGGCGCGATGCGGATCAGCTGATTGAGGGCTTTATCAAAGCGGGCGCGGACGGCAATCTGACTGTGGGTTGCTATCTTTACGATCTTGGCACCACGCAAGAAGTCACGCGTTTGGGCTTTGTTGTCCCGCCGCGCGAATGGCGGCGCGCGGCGCATAAATGTGCCGATGCGATTTATTCCAAACTAACCGGCGAATTGCCGTTCTTTGATAGCCGCATTGCCTATATCGCAGAGACTGGCCCCAAAGGAAAACGCGTCAAGCGGCTGGCGATTATGGATTCGGATGGTGCCAACCACCGCTTTATTACCAACGGCCAAGCCACCGCGCTGACGCCGCGTTTTTCGCCAAACTACAAATCGATTTTGTATCTAAGCTATCTGGACGGCAATCCGCGTATCTATGTCTATGATGTTGATAGCGGGCGACAGCGGCTGATTACTGCGTCGAAAAACCCGACTTTCGCGCCGCGCTGGTCGCCCGATGGCAAGACAATCCTGTATTCGATGGCAGTCGGTGGCAACACCGATGTCTATAAAATCGCGGTTGAGGGCGGCACGCCGGTGCGGCTAACGACTGCGCCGGGCATCGATGTCGGCGGCAGTTTCTCGCCCGATGGCAAGCAGGTTGTGTTTGAAAGCGACCGCGGCGGCAACCAACAGGTTTATGTGATGTCTGCCGATGGCGGCAACCAAAAACGCGTTAGCTTTGGCGCGGGCCGCCATGCGACGCCCGAATGGAGCCCGCGTGGTGATTTAATCGCGTTCACGCGCATTGCGGGCGATTTCCGCGTTGGCGTGATGAGCCCCGATGGATCAGGCGAACGAATGCTGACCGATAGCTGGCAGGATGAGGCCCCGACATGGGCGCCGAATGGCCGAGTCATCCAGTTCTTTCGTACCGAGAAGAACAGTGGTAAAACAAGCATCTGGCAAGTCGATTTGACTGGACGGAATGAGCGTAAGCTGCCGACGCCAGTTGATGGATCGGACCCTGCATGGGGCCCTGTACTGCCGTAGATATTCGAAGTTCGCGGGGCGAAGTGAAGGAGAAGGTGATGAAAATGCAAATGAAAACTCTCGCTTTGGTGCTGCTGGCGACCACGGCCCTTGCTGCATGTGGCAAGAAAAAGATCGACGACATCCCGCCGCAAGCGGACAACACGGACTATGGCACACAGCCAGATAGTGGCGGCGATACCGCTGGACAAATTCTTCCCGGCAGTCAGGAAGATTTCCTCGCCGCTGTTGGCATGGATGGCGACCGCATCTTTTTTGATACTGACCGCTTCAATGTCGATAGCGCCGATCAGGCGACGTTGCAGGCGCAGGCGCAATGGCTATCTCGGTACCCGAACAAACGGATCGTGGTCGAGGGGCATTGCGATGAGCGCGGCACGCGCGATTACAACCTTGCGCTTGGCGAACGCCGCGCCAACGCCGCGAAAAATTATCTCGCGTCGCTTGGCGTTGATGCGTCGCGTATTCAGACTGTCAGCCACGGCAAAGAAAAACCCGCTGCAGAAGGTTCGAACGAGCAAGCCTGGGCAATCAACCGCCGTGCGGTAACGATTACCGTTCTATAGCGTTTATTGCCCGTTAGCCGCTCTGCGGTACGGGACGAAATCGCCCAGGACGCAAAACGGGCCAGGGATGCCGCCGATGCGGTCAACCAGCTTAAAGATGTCGCCGCGGCATTGCTGGCTGCCGAATTGTTCGGTGACCATGATGTCGCGGTCGCTGGCAAGGCCGCGGCATGGCGACTTCAGCCGGTTTTGATACACCAGCCTGCCCGATACTTTGTACAATAGCATATCGTCGCTGACGCGGATGATATCGGTGTTTTGCGCACTAGAAATACAACTGACCGCCTCGCCCGCGACTTTGCCACCAATTTGTTTTTGCAGCAGTTTCGATTGCTTGTCAGTCAGCGCCATCGGCGTGGACTCAGCATTGGACATCGAGCATCCGGTCAACAGCACAGTGGCGCTGATGCCAAGGGTAATAAAGACATTACGCATGATAATTCTCCTACTCCCCCGCCTCGACAATAAATGAAAACTGGTTATCTGCATAGGACCGATATTGTGAGGAGAGATGACCGATGGCTTGGCCAAAATTGCAATGGGACGGCGAACGAACAGGGCCGCTAAAGGGCATAAACATTGTCGATATGTCGTCGGTGGTTCTTGGGCCGTTTGCGACATTGCAACTGGGCGATTTGGGCGCTGAGGTCATCAAGGTCGAAAACGGGACCAGCGCATCGGGCGGCGACATGATGCGGCGTGCCGGGGCTTCGCCAACCAACGACATCGGTCCGATTTACGCGGCGCTGAACCGCAATAAAAAGGCGATCAATCTGAACGGTGCGGATGCCGGGGATAAGGCGAAACTGCTGTCTTTGCTGTCTGGTGCTGACGTATTCATCCACAATGTGCGCATGGCCGGGATGAAGCGGCTGGGGCTTGATTATGACGCGGTGAAGGCGGTCAATCCCGACATTATCTATGTCCATTGTGCGGGCTATGGCTCTGATGGTCCCTATGCGAAACTGCAAGCGTTTGACGATTTGATTCAGGCTGCATCGGGCTTTGCCGCTTTATCCGAAATGCGCGATGGCGGGCGGCCGCAATATGCGCCGACATTGGTGGCGGATAAAGTCAGCGGGATGTTTGCGGCGAACGCTGTGATGGCAGCGATCATCGCGCGGCAAAATGGTGCGGGCGGGCAATTTGTCGAAGTGCCAATGCTCGAATGCTTCACATGGTTCAACATGGTCGAAAATTTATGGGGCGAAACCTTTGTCCCCGGCCTTGGGAAACTCGGCTATTCGCGCTCTATCAATCCGCGGCGCAGGCCCTATCCAACAGCGGACGGTTTCATCGCCGTTGTCCCCTATAATGACGCGCAATGGGAACGGTTTTTTGAACTGGCGGGGCGTCCCGGGGTGTTTGATGACCCGCGCTTTTCAACCTATGAAGAACGCACCAAACATACTGGCGAGCTTTACGCGATTATCGAGGCATTGATGGCGTCGCGCAGCACCGGTGAATGGCTGCCGTTGCTGGCGGATAACAATATCCCTGCGATGCAGTATAACCGCATGCCCGATGTGCTGACCGATCCGCATCTGACTGCGGTGGATTTTTTCGAGGAACGGCAAGCAACGGCAGGTTACAGCTATCGCAGCATGCGCCATCCGGTGAAGTATTCCGTCACGCCTGCATCCCATTTCGCCGACCCACCATCGATTGATGCCGATGGGGAGGAGATTAGACGGCAATTGGGTTAATCCGCCAATAATCCGCGCATAATCAACTCAACGCTGTGCTCGCGGTAAGCATCGCGCATCTCCACACTCAGGTCGTTCTGGTCGTAACAATGGCGTAGCACCTGCCGCGCAGAGAAAAACCGGTCAGCGGCTCCGGTAACGGTGAAGTAAAACAGCTGCGGATCAACATCGCGAAACTTCCCCGCCTTTACCCCGTCAGCGACCAACGTTTCATAAGCGCGTGAAATCGGGCGCAGATACCGTTCGGCGATGCGGCTAGCCTCAACCGGTGCGCTGTCGCGGATTAGGCGCATCAGCAAGCGGTTGAGATAGGGGTAGGCGTAGTACGTATTGATCGTCGCGCCGATGTGCCGTTTTAACTTTTCTTCGGGCGGCATGTCCTTCGCGACCAGCGCGTTCAGCTCAATGACGATCTTGCCCATGTCGCGGTCAAGCAACGCGTGCATCAGGCCGTTTTTGTTGCCGAAATAATACTTCACCAGCGCGCTGTTCAATCCGGCGCGCAACGACAGTTCCGACAACGACAAGTCCATCGTGTCGCCGTCGCGCATAATCTGGCTGGCGGCCTCGAGTAACTGTTCGCGTGCACCGCCCTGTTCAATGGGGTCGGTGCTGATTTTAGGACCGTTTGTAGCCACGGTTTTTCTCCCCCGGGGATTATTGTCCGTCAGCTATAGACCTGTTCTTCCCACCAAGGAAAGAAATCTGGCATATCAGCGGAAACGGTGTCGGGATAATGCGGCGCGCGCTTTTCAAGAAAGCTGGCGATCCCCTCTTTGGCATCACCCGAACGCGACCGGCGATAGATTGCGCGGCTGTCAATTTTGTGCGCATCCATCGGGTGCGGCATGGCCGCATTGCGCCACAGCATATGCCGCGTCAGCGCGATGGAGACGGGCGCAGTGTTATCTGCAATCTCGCGCGCCAACTTCCGCGCCTCGGTGAGTAATTCGCTTGCAGGATGGATCGATCGGATCAGCCCGCCTTTTAACGCTTCGTCTGCGCCAAAGACGCGGCCAGTATAGCACCATTCCAACGCCTGTTGCGGGCCGACCAATCGGGGCAGAAACCAGCTTGACGCCGCCTCTGGCACAATGCCGCGCCGTGCGAAAACAAAGCCAAAGCGTGCGGTATCGCTGGCAAGGCGGATGTCCATTGCCAGCTGCATCGTCACGCCAATGCCAACCGCTGCGCCATTGACCGCCGCAATCACAGGTTTTTTGCATTCATAAATCCGCAGCGTCAGCATACCGCCACCGTCGCGGACATTGCCGTCGGACAGGCTGTCGACCGTTTCACCGCTGGCAAAGACGCGGCCACCTTCGCCGGGTGTCAGATCAGCACCTGCACAAAAGGCGCGGTCGCCATGGCCGGTAACGATCACCGCGCGAACATTATCGTCCGCATCGATTTGGTCGAACGCTGTGATCATCTCGTTCATCATGACATGCGTGAACGCATTCATCTTGTCGGGACGGTGGAGCGTGATGGTGGCGATGTTATCTTCGACGTCATAGAGAATCTG
>JAYVGQ010000118.1:0-45410 GCA_043771985.1 Sphingomonadales bacterium | reverse complement strand
TGGTGCCTCGGGACGGATTCGAACCGCCGACACGCGGATTTTCAATCCGCTGCTCTACCAACTGAGCTACCGAGGCATCAGCGAGCGCAATACTGCGGCCCGCATTTTGGAGCGCCGCCTATAGGCAAGGCCTAGGGCGTTTGTCCAGAGACTAATTCAGTATTCTTCGGGCAAATCCGGGTCTGCAGGCGGGCCTTTCATGCGATAGCCTTCGCCCAGCCACTGCAGCAGGTCGCGGTCTTTACAACCTTTGCTGCAAAACGGTTTGTGTTCGGGCGTTTCCGGTTTGCCGCACAAAGGGCAGGCGGCGGATTTATGGACTGACATGGACATGGCCATAGCCGTTTTGGCTGGAATCGCAACGAAGGGTGATGGCGCAGCCAAGGCTGGAGCGCAGTTCTTCCAACAAAGCGGGCCAGCGTTCGATTTGCGCAATGATGTCGGGAACGGCGACCAGCTCGCGTGTGCCAACGCCTTGCGAGCGGGCGGCGTCGCGTAACAGCATCAGCGCTTGAGTTTCCACCGAGGGTGTTTTCCACCCTGTGCCGCACAAAACTTCCATCACGCTGGGGCCGGGGCGCGGAAGGATCAATTGCGCAAAGCCAAAGCCGCTGACGGCAGTGCGTTCGTGTTGGCCTAAGGTGGCGCACGCTTTACCCAGTTCTGCGTCTATTTCGGCGCGTTCGGCTTTGTTGGCGCTGGCGAGGAAGTCGATGCCGACTTGGCCACCGATGCCGTATAGTCGCAGCAACCAAGGTATAGCGCGGGCAGCGGCAAGGTTGACCGCACGCGCTGCGCCAAAGCCGTCAATGTCGATCATCGTCATCGCGCGCGTGCGCTCAATGCTCAACAAGCCGCCTTGTATAACGAATTCGCCTGTGAGGCCGCGTTCGCACCAGATGTTGGATTGCGCTTCTTCGATCATGGCTTTGTCGATTTGAATTTCGGGGCAGGCCTCGCCAAGGATTGCGCGGATTTGCATCGCCTCCAATGGCCCCGCGCAGACAATCGCGGTCAGTTCTGACCATAGCGATAGGATATAACCGCCAAGCCGCAAATCGCGCGACTCGGCCTGCCGAAACACAGCGCGCTTCCAGCGACCGGGTTCGGGAAATGGCACGCGGATCAGTTCGGCGGTCAGCAAACTCCCGTCGCTACATGCGGGGATCGGCGAAATCTCCCCTTCGCCGCCATTATAATGCACCAATGCTCGCTGTGCGCCGATTTTTGCGCCTAGGCGTACCTGCATCGTAACACCGGGCAGCAGCGGCGCGGTGTCAAGCAACCGCAACAGTCGCAATTCAACCAACTTGCCGTCTTCATGCAACATCAGCCGGATTTCACCCGGCGCTGCGTCCCACAGCAACATACGGTTCATTCGATGAGATAGCCGGCAGAGCAGAGCAATGCGCGCGTTTCGTACAAGGGCAAACCGACCACGCCCGAATGGCTACCAGCCATCCAGTCGATCAACGCCTCGGCGCGGCCTTGAATGGCATAGCCACCTGCTTTGCCAAGTCCTTCACCGGTCGCGATATAGGCGTCCATTTCGGCATCGCTTAACCGTTTGAAACGGACGATGCTGTCGCTTAACCGGCTACGCACCGTGCCGCCTGCATCGATGACGCATACCGCGCTCAAAACATGATGCCTCCGTCCGCTTAGCAGTTTTAGGAATCCGCGTTGCATGTCGGCGTCGGCCGCTTGCGGCAAAATCCGGCGACCGACTGCGACCGTAGTATCGCCCGCGATGATAATCTCACCCGCAGCGCGTTCAACAGCACGCGCCTTTTCCACCGCCATACGCATCGCATAAACGCGCGCGATTTCGCCTTTGTATGGTGTCTCGTCGATGTCGGGTGAAGCGATCCGGCCTGGCGTGACGCCAATCTGGTTCAGCAAATCACGGCGGCGCGGGGAGGATGAGGCGAGGACGAGGTGCAAAGTCTATTATCCGTTCCGCGAGTACAAATGCGCACAGTTTCAGCTGGCTGTGCCTTGGTGGTTTATGCCTAATTGCGAAAACCTGCGCGGCGTTTAACGGCAACTGCGCGAAATGAAAAGACGCACAGGGTTCTGACCTTCTGGTGTGACAAATTGCGACAAAAATTAACGTGCATATCATCACGACGCTTTCCATAAGCGCGGCGTAAAATAAAAACGAAAATCGGAGCCTCTCCCCATGACGCTGAAACGGACCTCCCGCCGCATTAGCCCCAGCCTGTTTTGCCTTGCCATTGCGCTAGCCGCTTCACCAGCGCTCGCCGCTTCATCAGCGTTCGTCGCCGAAGAGGATATCGGCGAAACGCAGGTCGCTGACGAAGACGGCGCTGCCCAAGAGGAAGGTAACCCTGGCAACGAAATCCTTGTGCTCGGCACGCGTCTTAGAGGGTCTGTCGAAACCGATATTCCGCCCACTGATACGTTAAGCGAAGCGGACATTACCGCTGTCGGCGCATCGTCTGTTGCTGATGTCCTCGCCGCGATTGCGCCGCAGACCGGATCGGGTCGGGGGCGGGGCAGCGGCCCACCGGTCATTCTGTTGAACGGACAGCGCATCTCTAGCTTTCGCGAGTTGCGCGACTTGCCGCCAGAGGCGATCAAGCAGGTGCAGATTTTCCCAGAGGAAGTCGCGCTGCAATATGGCTTTCGCCCCGATCAGCGCGTCGTCAATTTCATCCTGAAGGACAATTTCGCCAGCTTTAACGCAGAGACTGATTATTCCGTTCCTGAAAAAGGCGGGTTTTCGACTAAAGAATTTGAAAACACGCTGACGCGGATTGGCAAAAGTACGCGGCTGAATATCGATATCGAATATGAAAGCCGCAGCCGCCTAACCGAGGATGAACGAAACGTCTTAAGCAGCGGTGCGTCCGCACCTTATGCACTTGGCGGTAACGTCACAGGGCTTGGCGTTGGTGGAGAAATTGATCCGGCGTTGAGCGCCTTGGCTGGCCGCAGTGTGACGATTGCGGCTGTCCCGGCCACTGCAACGCTTGCTGGATTTTCCGCGAATGCCAATCAGGCTGCCCCCGGCGATATTGGCGAATTTCGCACCTTGCTGCCCTCGCTGCAACGCTTTGAAGTCAACACCAGCTGGAGCAAATTGCTTGCGCCGCAAACGAATTTTTCGGTCAGCGCTTCGTTTGAACAGCAGGATCAGCAAAGCCGGTTGGGCCTGCCCTTCGCCAGCCTGATTGTACCGGGCGGCAGCGCGTTCAACCCGTTTGCCAGCGATGTGCAACTGAACCGCTATTTCGACAATCCGCGTCCGTTGCTGCGCGACACCAGCACGCGCACAGCGCAGGCTGGAGTAGGTTTCAATACGCTGCTGGGTGATTGGCGGCTGGCACTGACCGGTGATTACAATTCAGTTGATTCGAGCAGCCGGACGTCGACCAATGCTGATTTTACTGCGCTGTCTGCGGCGGTCAATGCTGGCACAGTCAATCCGTTCAGCACCAGCTTCGGCGATGATCTGTTGTTTGCCTCGCCAGATACGTCGGACAGTATCGCGGGCACATTGGCATTGCGCAGCACGATATCGGGCAAGCCAATCATGCTGCCTGCAGGGGCTGTGCTGGTGACACTGCGCAACGGGTTTGACCGGACAACGATTGATAGCGAAGCAACGCGGCGCGGCGTGACGAATATGACGGCGCTGTCGCGCGACAACATCAACGCGGCGATTAACGCCGAAGTGCCGCTGGTCGAACGCGGGCTTGGCGCGTTTGGCGGGATCGGTAATGTCTCGATCAACGGCAATGTCGGTTTTTCGGAACTATCGGATTTTGGCACGTTGCTGGAATGGGGCGCAGGATTGCGCTGGTCGCCGTTTGAGAACCTGTCGCTTGGTGTATCGGTCATCGGCGATGAAAACGCGCCGGGTCTGGGGCAATTGGGCAACGCAGTTGTTGTGACGCCCAATGTCGCGGTGTTCGATTTTACACGCGGCGAAAGCCGCTTTGTCGATCTGGTGTCGGGCGGCAATCCCGCACTGGTCGCTGAAAGCAGGCGCGACTTTAAGGTCTCGGCGGATTGGTCCCCCAAATTTGTTGAAGGGTTAAGCCTTCAGCTTGAGTATTTCAAAAATAAAAGCCGCAATACGACCGCATCGTTTCCGTTGCTGACCTCTGAAATCGAGGCCGCATTTCCGGGCCGTGTGACGCGTGACGTAAACGGTCAACTGGTCCGCGTCGATCAACGACCGGTCAATTTTGACCGCGAAGAGTCGCAGCGTATCCGCTGGAGCTTCAACATGTCTGGCGGCATTGGCAAGCAACCACAGGGTGGCGGCTTCGGCGGCGGTGGTGGCGGTCGTCCGGCTGGTGCTGGTGGACCCGGCGGCGCTGGTGGCGGCGGACGTCCTGCCGGTGCGGGCGGCGGGGGCGGCGGTGGTCGCGGACCCATGGGCATGGTGCCCGGCGGCGGCCCGCCAAGCCGATGGTCATTGGCTTTGTCGCACACCATTCGCTTGCAAGAAGAAATCCTGATCCGACCCGGCGTTCCGGTGCTCGATTTGCTGAACGGCTCTGCAACCAGCAGTCTGGGCGGGTCTCCGCGTCACGACGTTACGCTTAGCGGCGGTGTGTTTGCCAAGGGCATGGGTTTCCGGCTGGAGGGCAGTTACCGCAGCGCTACCCGCGTTAATGGCAACAGCCTGACCGGGAGCAGCGATCTGCGCTTTAGCGATCTGGCTTCGCTGAATTTGTTCACATTTATCAGCCTCGATCAACGCGGAAAGCTGACGCAAAAGCTGAAATGGCTAAAGGGTAGCCGCATCGCATTTCGCGTCGAAAACGTCTTTGCCGATGTGATTGATGTCCGCGACAATGCAGGTCTGGTGCCGTTAAGCTATCAGCCCGGTCTGCTTGATCCGCAGGGCCGTGTGTTCGAAATCAGTTTCCGCAAGCGTTTCTGACACAGGGTTAAGGCCTATAGGTTTAGCCAAGAAAAGGCTTGGCATCGGCTTTCAGGCGCATATAGGCTTCAAGCTTGCAACCCTGTGCCGCGCAATACCGAAAGACGATTTGATGACTGACATTCCGAACATCCAGCCCGATGCCCGTGGCACGACTGTGCTCGACGCGCCTGACGTGAAGGTCAATGTGCGCGAGATGTTCGGCATCGACGTTGATATGGAATGCCCTGCCTTTTCCGAGGCTGATGAACGCGTGCCCGATTTTGACGCATCCTATGTGTTTGATCCAGACACGACGCTGGCGATCCTTGCGGGCTTTGCGCACAACCGCCGCGTGATGGTTCAGGGGTATCACGGCACGGGCAAATCGACGCATATCGAGCAGGTAGCGGCGCGTCTGAAATGGCCGTGCATACGGATCAACCTTGATGCGCATATCAGCCGGATCGACCTGATCGGGCGCGACGCGATTGTGCTGCGCGATGGCCAACAGGTGACTGAGTTCCGCGAAGGCCTGCTCCCGTGGGCGCTGCAAACGCCGACCGCTTTGGTTTTCGACGAATATGATGCTGGTCGCCCCGATGTGATGTTTGTGATCCAGCGCGTGCTTGAGACTGAAGGCAAGCTGACGTTGCTCGATCAAAACCGCGTCATCCGCCCGAACCCGTGGTTCCGCATGTTTGCAACCGCGAACACCGTCGGCCTCGGTGATACCAGCGGGCTGTATCACGGCACGCAACAGATCAACCAGGGCCAGATGGACCGGTGGAACATCGTTGTCGGCCTCAACTATCTGCCCGCGCAGGTTGAGGCACAGATCGTTTTGGCGAAATCCGAAGGCACCAGCGGCGATGATGTGACCAAGATGGTCAAGGTCGCTGATCTGACGCGACAAGGTTTTATCAACGGCGATATCTCTACGGTGATGAGCCCGCGTACGGTCATCACCTGGGCGCAAAACACCGCGATCTTCAAAGACCTCGGCTTTGCGTTCCGCCTGTCATTCCTCAACAAATGTGACGAGGCCGAACGGATGCTTGTCGCGGAATATTATCAGCGCGTCTTTGGCAAGGATTTGCCAGAGTCTGTGGTCGGTAAAACGTAATGCGCACACCGCTCATCCTCGCGCTGTTCCTTATGCTCAGCGCCTGTGGTGCGGCGGTAAAATATGGGCCCGTTCGTCATGCTGTGTTGTCGGATGGCGCGTACTGCAACCCGTCCGGCACCGATGCGGGGGCGATTACCGGCAAAGATTATTTCATTATCACCAGCCGTCTGCCCGATTGTCGCGGGGGCGCGATACGCTTGACCAATCACCGGTCGGACGCTGTCCGCTATGCGCGCTTTGCCCCGCCTGAAAAGCAAAAGCTGGCAAAGGGCAAAGAGCAAATCGTTGTGCCAACGGCGTTTCAACCCGAAGCGGACTGGTGGGCGGGGCTAAAAGATGCCGCCAATCTGCGTCAGGGCCGCGTGCTGCTTTATGTTCACGGTTTTCGCGAAGACATTGATTCGAGCAGCAAAGATGCGGTGCAAATTGGTGCGATGACCGGCTTTGATGGCCCAATAATCCAATATAGCTGGCCGTCGCAAGGTAGGCTGCTTAGCTATGCTGTCGATGAAACCAACATGTATTGGGATGAACGCAATTTCCGCAAATTCTTGCAGAAACTGGCGATGCAAGATTGGGTCAAAGAAATCGTAATCGTCTCTCACTCAATGGGAGCGCGGCTGGTGATTCCGGCTTTGGAATATGTGGATCGCAATTCGTCCAATAAAGATTCAAGTAACATTTCCAATATCATATTGGCGTCTCCTGATGTTGATCGTCAAGATTTTGAGCGCGATATTATCGAGGAAGTGCTGTCCGCACGCCGCGTGAATAACGATCGCCGTATTACGATTTATGCATCGGCAAAAGATAAAGCGCTGGCGATTTCGCGGTCGATCCACGGCTATCCCCGTCTGGGCTCGCCTTATTGTTTCGACACGTTTGAGGCGGCTGCGTTGAAGGCGGCGGAGCATCCCGAACGGTGTTTTGCGGCAAAGGGGCGTTACACCCAAGAGCCATCGAAAAGCGGGCTGACGATTATTGACACAAGCGAAGTGAGCAGCGGCGGCAGCGGCCACAGCGATTACCTGCGCAGCCCCGCTGCGTGCCGCGATTTTATCGCGACGATCAAGGGGCAACGTGACGGAGTGGCCGGGCGTGTACCGACGCAACTGCCGCATGTGTTCAGACTGGTGGCTGAGGCGAAGAAGCCGAAGGGTGAGGTTGATCCGGTTTGTCAGTTGGTGAAGTGACCCTAGATCACACCCAAAACACAGTTCGCGAGGAAAACCGTTTGCGCTGAGCCTGTCGGAAGCGAAGCTGGTCACAGGCCAACGGTGCCCTTAGTCAAAAATGACAGTTAAGATCGCGGGACGTATTTCGACAAGCTCAGGGCAAACGGTTTTAATAAACGTTTAGGTATATGTCCTGTGCTTTGCTCTGGTGACGATACCGCATCAATCGCTATGCGTTGCCATGCCCCCAATCGTCGCTGCACCAGCACCGCCGCCATCTCTCTCCCAATAATAAGCTGGCCGTTTGCGTGTCCCGGACACTTCCTCGTTCAACGTCGCGGCATCATACAGCCGCCCGTTAATCATCACTTTACTGACCTTATCTGAATTGCGAATGTCCACCGTCGGGTCTGCATCCAACACAACCAGATCGGCAAGCTTGCCTGCCTCCAACGATCCAATATCGGCATCATAGCCAAGCGAGCGGGCAGATTCGATTGTGCCTGCGCGCAGTGCCTCAACGGGCGTCATCCCGCCGCGAACGAATGACCAAAGCTCCCAATGCGCCGCAATACCGGGCTCCTGCCCATGCGCGCCAATCGACACCGGAACGCCCAGCCGCGCCAGCTTTGCCGCTTCGCGCGCGTTGTTATCATCGACATAATTGTCCTCTGGCGCGATGACGCGGCGGGCATTGCTGGCCATTAGAATCGAGGCAGGCTGATGCTTTTGCAACAAGGGGTGCCTCCACACATCAGTATGCGCGCGCCAATAGGGGTCGCCAGCAGGGCCACCATAAGTAACCACCAATGTCGGGGTATAGCCAACCTTTGACCGCGAGAAAAATTGCAGCACATCATCGTAAAACACATCAAGCGGGACGTTATGTTCGATGGTGGTGTTGCCATCGGCGATCAGCGTCATGTCCATGCCAAACAACGATCCACCCTCTGCGACCGAACGCATGCCTTCTTCGATGGCGGCGGCGACAACCTGTTGCCGTTGTTCGCGGCGCGGTTGGTTATAGTTTTTGATGCTGTGCGATCCTTGCGCTTTTAACCGGCGGACGTGCGCGCGGGCATCCTCAATGCTGTTAATCTCGGCATAGACGCCGGGCGATTTGGCGCCGTACACGATTTCGCCTGTCGAGAAACTGCGCGGGCCGATGGTGGCGCCGGTGCGCACCATTTCGAGCGCGGGATAAACAAGCGCCGCGCGGCTTGACGGATCGTGACGCGTGGTAACACCCAAAGCGAGGTTGATCATTTCCGACCAGTTCGCCCCTAACGTCAACTCATCTACGCCGTAAGGGCCATGCGCGTGTGCGTCGATAAGGCCGGGGATGATTGTCTTGCCGGTGACATCGACGACCGATGCTCCCGCAGGAATCGTGACAGATGCCCGGCTGCCGACCACTTTGATCCGGTTGCCTTCGATCAGGATAACGCCGTCGTCCAGTGCGCCGCCGTCAGCGCCCGCCATCGTCACAACGCGTGCACCGACAAGAGCGATTACGCTTTTGGGCTTATCCGTCGGCACAGTCATCGACAATGACACGCCCGTTTTCGGCGGTTCAAACTTCACCGGCTTTGCGTCTTTGGCTAGAGGTCCGTTGGCAAACAAAGCCGCGCGGTTTGCGCTGAACAGATTTGGGCCAAGCGACCAATGCAGCTTTGCACCGCCATTCGACCAATGAATCCAGTCCGCGCCGTCGCCGCTCACTTTGACAGTTGGTAAAGCACCGCCTCCTGCCGACACCGATTGTGATCCGGGCAACATCGGCATGACATAGGCCTGATAGTTTTGGCGGAATGCGAAATACTGCCCATCGGGCGACACGCTGTAATCGGTCACTAAATCACCCTCGGCATGGGTACGCTGCGCTTCGCCGTTCAGATCGCTGCTGACCAGATTTTTGCCAGAAACGAAAAACACCCGATCGCTGCTTGCGCCAAATTGTGGGCGCGATCCGTCGCGGGTGATGCGTGTTGCCTCTCCGCCTGTGGCCGCAATCCGGTATATGCCGGGTTCAGCCGAGCCGCGCGGGCTAACCAGATAACCGCCTTCGTGTTTTTCAAAAACGATGTTTTTGCCGTCGGGTGCAAAGCGCGGGCCGACATAATGGCCGGGTGCGCGGTTTACGGTTGTGCTTGCTCCGCCGGTTGCGCCGATACTGCGAATTTCGCCAAGGCCAGCATCGGTCCAGCGCACAAAGACGATGCGCTTTCCGTCGGGCGACCAGCTGGGATAGGCCTCCATCGCCTCTGTATCGGCGGTTAAGCGTTTGGCCGTGCCGCCGGTCGCAGGTTTGACCCACAGCTTGCCAAGAGTTTCAAAAACAATTTTGCTGCCATCGGGCGAAACGCTCGCGCCGCGCGGCATTGTTGTCTGGATGCTATCGGGTGCTACCGCAACCGGCGGATGCGGCGGATCAATCACGCTGCGGCTATCCTCGATACGAAACGGGATGATCTCGGCTTGCCCTGTCGCTAATGTCAGCTTGCGCAACTTGCCGCCCGCCCAGAACACAATCGCGCCGCTATCGGGTGTCCAATCCATATTCGGATAGACGCCAGTGACCGCCCAAGTTTCCTGCACATCTTGATCCAGTGCATCGTATATCTTGCGATCTTCGCCAGTGGTTAAGTCGCGAAGATACAGCTTAGACTTGGTCGCCTCACGCCGCACATAGGCGAGTTTCTTCCCATCGGGCGACGGCGTAGGGCGCACCGCGCCGCCTTCGCCGCCGACGATTTGTTCCGTCTCGCCTGTTTCGATATTATAGCGTTCGATGGCGAAAATCTGATTGTTGGAATCCTGCGCGTATTCGAAAATTGGCCCCGACGTCGTATTGTGCGTGAACCAGATGTGCTTGCCATCGGCGTCATAGATCGGCTCGCCCAATTCCTTTTGATGCGCTTCGCTGGGCTTTTTGACCAAAGGCACGCCAGCGCCGCCGGAGACATGATAGAGCCAGACTTCGCCCGTCCCCAACGACCGCTGCGTCGTGAAATGCTTCTTGGCTGCAATAAAGCGCCCGTCCGGGCTCCAGCTCGCCTGATTGGTCAGGCGGAAATCCTCTTTGGTCAGTTGCCGTTTGTCGCTGCCATCGGCGTTCATGATCCAGATATTATCGCCGCCGCCGCGATCCGATGTGAAAGACAAGCGGCCACCATCGGGCGAAAAACGCGGCTGAGTTTCATAGGCAAGCCCCTGCGCAATCCGCGTCGGTGTGCCGCCGGTTACGGGCATCACATAAATATCGCCGAGCATGTCGAACGCCATCGTCTTGCCATCGGGGGACAGATCCACATTCATCCAGCTGCCTTCATCGACAGATATAGGCACTTCGCGCGTGGTCATTCCGGGAGGCGCCGACACATCCCATTTCGGCGGGTCTTTGGCGTCCTCGGCCTGCGCCGCGGTCGGCAAAGCTGTCACCGCCAACATGGAAATCAACGCCAAACGCGAAGCCGAATCTGAAAAACGATGCATATTGAATTCTCCTATGCGCCGATATTCGGGGGACAGTTTGCAAAGTCAATCACGGCTCGACAAACGCCTTGGCGCGGGCCCAGTGCGCTTTGCCTTTCCGATCATAGCCCGTTCATCTGACTGACAGGCTTAGCCGCGTTGGTGGTGGTCACAGGGAAGTTCGAGTCGCAACAAAATGGGGGCCACGGAGAGTTACATGGGTGGAGTTTTCCGCGCAGGCCACAATAAGCCGCGCCCGCGCAATCGCGCACCGTTAAAATTTGATCCGCCGGAAAGCGCGTGGCGTCGGCGGAGGCCGTTGCTTGCGGTTGCTGCCGTAGGCGCTTTGCTGGCGGCGGGTTGGGCGATTAAAGCGAATGCACAAGAGCTTGCCGCACCGCTGTTAATGATGAGCCAAAACTACAGCCCGTAGCTTAATCAAAAACCCGATCCGCCTGCGCAACCGCATCTGACGCGCGCAGGGCGGATAGGATGCGCATCAGGTGATGCAGATCATGCACCTCTATATCCGCCTCAAACGTGTGGAAAGACGTATCGCGCGCGGTCATGCGAAGGTTGATGATGTTCGCTTTATGAAAGCCGAATATGCCCGCCATGTCTGCCAATGTGCCGGGGCGGTTGTGGACGATAACGCGCATCCGCGCTGCGCCGCCGTCGCTGTCTTGACCCCAGCTGAGGTCGACCCAATCGGCATCCGCGCCGGTCACCAGCTGCTCGCAATGGATCGTGTGCACCTCAACCGGTTGGTCGGGCAGACGCAGGCCGACGATGCGGTCGCCCGGTATCGGGTGGCAACATTCGCCGAGTTGATAGGCAACGCCGGGGGTCAACCCGCGTATCGAAATCGCGCGTTCTTGTGTAGGCCAATCAATCTCTGGATTGTCCGCGTCAAAACCGGGGACAAGTGCCTCCATCAATTGCCGGTCGCTCACCTTTCCAATGCCAACTGCGTGCATCAGGTCATCGGCGGACTTTAGCCCCAGCCGCGCAAACGCCGCGTTCAATGCTTTCAGCCCCAGCTTTCCGGGCATCCGCTCGCACACTTCCTCATACAGCTTTTTGCCAATCAGGATCAGCTCGTCACGTTCGCGGTGGCGGACGTGGCGGCGGATCGCGGCGCGCGCTTTGCCCGTGGCGACAAAGTTGAGCCAGCTCGGCTGCGGCTCATGCGCTTTGCTCTGCAATATCTCGACCATATCACCATTGTTCAGCATTGTGCGCAGCGGAACATGGCGACCATTGACCTTTGCCCCAACCGCGCGGTCACCAAGATCGGTGTGCACAGCATAGGCGAAATCAACCGGCGTCGAACCCTTGGGCAGCTGATGCAGCACGCCTTTTGGCGTGAACGCAAAGATGCGATCCTGATACATCGCCATCCGCGTGTTCTCGAGCAATTCCTCGGGATCGTGGCTGGTCTCAAGGATTTCGATCAAGTCGCGCAACCAGCCCGCCTGCCCATCGGGGGCATCATCCTGTTTGTAGGCCCAGTGCGCCGCCATGCCGTGCTCGGCGCCTTGGTGCATATCGGTGCTGCGGATTTGCACCTCGACGCGCATGTTTTGCGCAAACATGATCGTCGTGTGGATCGACCGATAGCCATTGCGCTTGGGCGTCGAGATAAAATCCTTAAACCGCCCCGGAACCATCTGCCAGCGGCGGTGGAGCGTGCCCAAAGCGCCATAGCACAATTCCGCATTTTCGACGACGACGCGGAACGCATTGATATCGGTCACTTGCTCAAACGCGACATGGCGTTCCTGCATCTTTTTCCAGATTGAATAGGGATGCTTTTCGCGGCCCGACACTTTGGCCGGAATCCCCGCACGCTCCATCGCGGCGGCGACCGACTTGCTGATCTCCTCAATCTTTACATTGCCCGCTTCACGGATTTGCGCCAGCCGCGCGGTAATCGTCTCAAACGCTTCGGGCTCCAACTGCTGAAACGCCAGCAACTGCATCTCGTGCATATATTCGTACATGCCAATGCGCTCGGCCAGCGGCGCATAGATATCCATGGTTTCTTTGGCGATGCGGCGGCGTTTTTCGGGGCTTTTAATATAATGCAGCGTGCGCATATTGTGCAGCCGGTCGGCCAGCTTCACCAGCAGCACGCGGATATCATCCGAAATCGCCAGCAAAAACTTGCGCAGATTCTCCGCCGCGCGCTCATCCTCAGTCTGCGCCTCAATCTTTGACAGCTTAGTCACACCATCGACAAGCCGGGCAACCTCTGGCCCAAACTTGGCCTCGACGTCTTCGATGGTGGTCAGCGTGTCCTCGACTGTGTCATGCAGCAACGCGGTGATGATCGTGTCCTCGTCCATCTTCAGGTCAGTCATCAATCCGGCAACCTCGACAGGATGGCTGAAATAAGGATCCCCCGAAGCGCGTTTCTGCGCACCGTGCATCTGGACGGTATAAACATACGCCTTATTGAGCCGATCTTCATCGACATCCGGGTGATAGGCTCTCACCCGCTCAACAAGTTCATACTGACGCATCATATGTCGAAAATGGGCCATTTACGCTGCGATGCAACAGGAAAGTTGGGCGGCACACAAAAAACGCCGGAAAGCTGTTGGGCGTCCCGGCGTTCGAAGGTTTCGGCTCCACCAGCGGTCGCCATTCGGCAACGGCTATTGGGGGGTAGAGAGGAGAGCCGAATACAAATGGGCTTGAAATCAATCCTTAGCGATATTGACTTTGGTCTTCGCGTTGCAGCTCGTCAGGTCGGTATCGCCAAGAACGCGGTCGCCGGCTTTGAAGCTGATAATCTGGCCGAATTCTTTCGCCACGCTGATGCAGACATTGCGCGGAGCGGAGCCTGCCAATGGCGCGCGGCAGATGGTGCCTTCGCATTTGAACATCACGCCGCGGATGATAACTTGTTTTGCGGCTGTGGGTTGCGCCAATTCAACGGTGTAATAGCGAGCGGCTGCGGCTTGTGCTGGTGTCGCGGGGATCGCAACAACGCCAGCGGTTACTGCAAGCGCGCCGATAAGTGCGCCGAAGCGTGAGAAAGCCAGATTCTTCGAAAACGACTGGGAGAGGGTCATTTCTAATTCCTTCATTTTATATTCGCCAGACGGAGGTCTGCCTACCCTTAATGGACGTTAGCGGCGGGCCGATCCGGCAACCGAATTTTTCAGTTGCGAATCGCTACCTATTATATTACGTTTTAAGTTGCAACTAGAAACTGACTTTCATCTGGTTTTTTTTGATAGGGGCGATAGGACACAGTGAGATATGGGAAAATTACGCGAACCTTTGGCAGAAATGGCCCAATGCGGACTGTCCGGCGCGCTGGAAGTGATTGGTGAACGCTGGTCATTCATGATCGTGCGCGGCGCCTTTAACGGTGTGCGCCATTTCGAAGAATTCCTGACCGAGATTGGCATTGCGCGCAATATTCTTGCCAACCGGCTGACGCGGTTGACCGAAAGCGGGATTCTTCACCGCACGCCGTGCCCAGATGACAGGCGCAAAGTTGAATATCGGCTGACGGCAAAGGGCCTCGACTTTTTGCCCGCGATGATCGCGATGCGGCAATGGGGGGAGCGGTGGGAGACTGGCGTACCGACAAACCCCGTGCTTGCCGATGAACGCGACCGTAAGCCGATCTTGCCGGTGACATTGCGCGGGCATGACGACCGTATCCTGACGCATATGGATTTATGCTGGATCGATGAGTCCGAAGCGGCCTTGGCCAGCAAGTCAGATGACTTTGCAATCGTTCGCAAAATTGGTTCTGCATGACGCGTTTTTCGCGGTTTTTGTAGGGCTGCAATGCAACATTGTATTTTTGTTGCGAATCTGTTACAATCCTACCGTCAAGGGCAAAATGCTCTGCCTCAACGCCACGTAGAGCGTAGAAAGATTCAATGCGGGAATAGGCGCACTGGCCGAACATTTCGGATGTGATTGTCAGCAAATGACACACCATTGCAGCCATAATAATAATCAGAAAGGGTCAATTATATGAACTCCACTGCGGTGCTGTTTGAAGTCGGCGATTATGTTGTTTATCCAAAGCACGGGGTAGGCCGTGTGATCGAGCTGCAAAATTCTGAAATCGCAGGAATGCAGCTTGAGCTGTATGTCTTGCGCTTTGAAAAAGAGAAAATGACGCTGCGTGTGCCTTTTAATAAGGCCGAAGGCGTGGGTATGCGTAAGCTTTCGTCGGACAAGACGCTGAAAGAAGCAATGTATACGCTGACCGGGAAGCCCAAGGTAAAGCGCACCATGTGGTCGCGCCGGGCGCAGGAGTATGAAGCGAAAATCAACTCGGGCGACCTTGTGTCGATTGCCGAAGTGACCCGTGACCTGTTCCGCCCCGAAGATCAGCCTGAACAAAGCTATTCGGAGCGCCAGATTTTCGAAGCTGCCTCCAGTCGCCTTGCGCGCGAATTGGCGGCGATGGAAAAGACTGACGAGAAAGCCGCTTTGGGCAAGATCCTCGACATTTTGAAAGCCGAAGCGCCGCAATATTACGAAAAAGCGGAATAAGCTCAGGCCAAATCTGAATACGAAAAGGCGCCCGTGTGGCGCCTTTTTTGTGCTTGCCGTCACGAGTCTTTGGTGTATTATCTAGGCAATACAGATAGGAGATTTTATGCGCCATCCAGTCTTTCTCGCAGCGATCCTTGCGGTCACAATTCCATTGTCAGCTTGCGGCTATTCGGTCTTTGACGCCGCCGAGGACATCCAAGGCGGCGGCTTTGAAGGCGGCACAGCGATTACCACCGCTATGCAATCGACCGATGCGTTCAGCAAAGTCGAGGCAATGGGTCCTGATAATGTCGTACTGGTCACTGGCGACACATTCTCGATTAAGGCCGAGGGCAATGCCGAAGCGATCAAGACTTTGCGGTACAAAATGGACGGACCCGCGATCCAGATCGGCCGCAATAAAGGCAAATGGATGGGTGACAGCGGCAAGGGCGTAACGATTACGATCACAGCACCCAAGGTTGCCAGCGTTTCCCTTGCTGGTTCCGGCGATTTTAAGGGCGATAAATTGTCGGGCGATAAAGTCGTCATCGACCTTGCGGGGTCGGGGAGTGTCGATGTTGCAGAGATTACCGGCCCGGATATCGAGGGCAACCTTGCCGGGTCCGGCGATATCAAAGTCGTCGGCAAAGCCGCAAAAGCGGAATGGTCGATCGCCGGGTCGGGCAATGTCGATGCGTCTTTGGTTGTTAGCGATGACGTGAAAATATCAATCGCTGGGTCAGGAGATGTCCGCGCCAATGCGACCAAAACCGTCGATGTAAGCATCGCTGGAAGCGGCGATGTGACGGTAACCGGCGGCGCGAAATGCACCAAATCGATCATTGGTTCTGGCAAGGTTATCTGCGGTTAACTGTGCTTGGTATTTGACGGCTGCAGGCGTTGCCGTCATAATCGCGCGGTCCGCCCCGAACGCGGGTCGTGTGAGGGATTTGGTGTATGGCTTTTCGGCTGATTTTGGCAACTTTTGCACTATTCGCGGCGGCATCTGTGTCGGCGGCGGAACAACGTTTTTCGATCGGCAGTTACGACGAATTGATTGTCGAGGGTGATATCATCGTCAATCTGGAAACTGGTAAAACACCATCAGTCAAAGCCCAAGGGCCGCGTGAGAAGCTTGGCGCACTGCGTGTCGAGCGTCAGGGTAATGTCCTGAGGATTAGAAGCGTTGCTCTGCAGAGCGGGCAGAGCGGGCAGAGCGAGAAAGGGCCGGTGACGATTGCTGTCACTGGACGCAACATCAAGCGTCTTGCTCTGATCGGATCGGGAAAAATTAACGCGACTGTAATGGACGCTGACACTACCCGCATAGAACTGCGCGGATCGGGCAGTATTGACGTGGCCAGCCTAAAAGCTTTCCGGTTCGTCAGCATGATCGCGGGCAATGGCCGTTTGAACATTGCTAAGGCGCAGGTTGTAAATACCGAGCTTGCCATTGATGGCAGCGCAAATTTCATCTCCGCAGGGTTTGTGACCAAGAACCTGAAACTGGTGCATAACGGTCCGGCATCGACGTTAATGACGGTCAGCAACAAAGCCGAGATTAACAATACCGGCGCAGGCAGTATCACGATCGAAGGCAACGGCACCTGCGACGTCCGCAGAGCGGGCAGCGCGACGATTAGCTGCAAGAAAGACCGCAAATGACCAAGTCGGTTCTGCGCCCTTTTGCAATTCTTGCGCTTTGCGCACTCGCGGCTTGCGCTTCGGCATCGGGTGGTGGGACCGACCGGTCTGGCTGCAACGCGGGTGCGCCCAAAGCGGTCAGTCCCGCCGATCTCGAACAGGTTCAACTGTGCGTCAAATCTAAAACTAAAACCCACAGCTTCACTGTTGAAGTGGCCGAAACATCGCAGCAACAGGCCAAAGGCATGATGTTCCGCACTGAACTTGCCGATGATCACGGTATGTTGTTTCCGTTTGGCGAAGTCCGCATGGCTAGCTTTTGGATGAAAAACACTGTGATCCCGCTGGATATCATATTCATCCGATCCGACGGTGTGATCGAAAATATCGCTGAAAATACCGAACCCTATTCGACCATTCCTGTTGAATCGACTGCGCCTGTTGCCGCTGTGCTTGAATTGCGCGGCGGGCTAGCCGCTGAAATCGGGATTGCGGCGGGTGATAAGGTTGCGTGGAAATAGCGGCAGCCCCGCCGCCTTTTTCATTGCGTGCTGCGGGACTTGGCACTAGTCGCTTGAACGATGGGAATTTTGGGAAAAATCTTTACGTGGTGGAATGGCGCGACCATCGGCACGCTGATTTATAGCAGCCGTAAAGGCGAGCTGGTCGGTGAAGACAATCTGGGCAATCGCTATTATCAGTCGCGCACGCAAAAGGCGGGCGTGGCACAGCGTCGCTGGGTGATGTATAACGGATCAAACGATGCCGCCCGCGTGTCGCCTGATTGGCACGGCTGGCTGCACGGTACGTTTGATGGCCATCCCGATAGCTATTTGCCGCCCGCGCGCGTTTGGGAACTGGATAGTCCGGGCAATCCAACGGGGTCTGATGCGGCCTATCGCCCGGCAGGCGCGATTGAAAAGGGCGGCGTGCGGGCCAAGGTTACTGGAGATTATCAGGCATGGAGCCCTGACGCGGCATGAAATTCGCTGGGTTGCTTTGCGGGGCGGGGGCGACGTTGGCATTGGCCGCGTGCAATCCGCTAGCCACAGAGCCGGCTGAAAAACCTGCAAAAACCGCCAAAGAAAAAGCGGCTGCTTCGGCGGCGAACATCCCGGCTGCAGTCGGCGAACAGCTTGGCACGCCCATGGCTGAGCGCGTCGCAGTTGTCAGCCTATTGAACAAACGCAACGGACAAACCCGCGACTTTGAAATCAAACCTGGCGAATCGGTGCGTTTCGGCAAAGTCGCGTTATTGGTGCGGGCTTGTGAACGGACAGCGCCATGGGAAACCTATGCTGACCAAGGCGCGTTTGTCCGCGTCGCGGTGCAGGAACGCCCTCTGGGAACCAATGACGGTGAACGCTGGCGCTGGGTGTTCTCCGGTTGGTTGTTCAAAGAAAATCCAGCCGCAAACATCATGCAGCATCCGGTTTATGACGTCTGGGTCAAAGCCTGTAAAATGAGCTTCCCCGGCGAAGAGCCGACGGCTGGCGAGCTGGCGGTGCCTGTGGATGAGGACAAAAAGCCGTCCAATGCGCCCCAGTCACCGGCGAAGCCAAACGCTGATGCTGCGCCTGCGGCTGCGCCAGAAGCGACGCGGGAAGATGCGACAGAGGGTGACGGCGAAGCGACAATTGAAACGTGATCGTCAACGCTTAGCGCCTGATTGAGAAGCTTCAGATACGCAGCCTGACTTATCTCAATCGCTCCTAACGACGCCAGATGCTCGGTCATAAACTGGCAATCGAGCAGCTCAAAACCGCCGATCTTCATGCGTGCAACCAACCACGCCAGTGCAACTTTCGACGCATCAGTCGCGCGTGAAAACATGCTTTCACCAAAAAACGCGCGGCCCATGGCTAGCCCGTAAAGCCCGCCCACCAGCTCGCCGCCGTGCCAGCATTCCACGCTGTGCGCCAAGCCTCGTGCGTGCAGCACGCGAAACGCCGCTTCAATATCGGCGTTGATCCACGTCTCGTCACGGTCAGGCGCAACTGCTGCACAGGTGTCGATCACCTGCGCAAAAGCTGTGTCGGCGGTGACGCGAAACCGGTCTTGCCGGATCGTTTTAGCCAGCGATTGTGAAACGCGAAAACCGGACAACGGCAAGATCGCTCGGCGTTTTGGCTCAACCCAATACGCATTGGCATCATCACGCGTATCCGCCATTGGAAACACGCCGTTCGCATAGCCGCGCAGCAACAGGTTGATGTCGATGGGCAAGCGGCCTCCGGTCGGTGTTAATCGCACTCTAACTGCAATTGCACGATATCAGGTGTTGGGCTATAGCGGATGAAACCCCGGCACATCGTCGCCGGGGTTATTTGTTTTCACCGATTGAGAATGGACCAGCCCATGACCCGCCGCCGCAAAGTTTACGAAGGCAAGGCCAAGATCCTGTATGAAGGTCCAGAGCCCGGAACGCTGATCCAGTATTTCAAAGACGATGCCACCGCGTTTAACGCGCAGAAAAAGGGTACGATTGCAGGCAAAGGCGTGGTCAATAACCGCGTGTCCGAACATGTCTTTACTCGCCTAGCGCATATCGGCATCCCCACCCATTTTATCCGCCGCCTGAACATGCGTGAGCAATTGATCCGGCAGGTGGAAATCATCCCGATTGAAGTGATCGTGCGCAATGTCGCGGCGGGCACTTTGTCAAAGCGGCTGGGTATCGAAGAAGGTACGCCGTTGCCGCACACTTTGCTTGAGTACTGCTACAAAGACGATGCGCTTGGCGATCCGCTTGTCGGCGAGGAACACATCGCATGCTTTGGCTGGGCTACGCAGGAGGAGATGCAGGACATTTCGTCGATGGCGATCCGCATCAACGATTTCATGTGCGGCATGTTTGCAGCGATTGGCATCCGCCTTATCGATTTCAAACTGGAATTCGGCCGGTTGTTCGACGGCGATTTTAGCCGCGTGATTTTGGCCGACGAAATCAGCCCTGATGGTTGCCGTTTGTGGGACATCGAAACTGGTGAAAAGCTCGACAAAGACCGTTTCCGCCGCGATCTGGGCGGCGAAGCCGAAGCCTATCAGGAAGTCGCCCGCCGTTTGGGGCTGTTGCCCGAAGAAGGCGAGGGCGCAGTGGTTGATCTGGTTAGCCATCGGTTGCGTAAGGGCAAATAAATTCGACAAGCGTTGCTTGAATGCGTGCGGACATCGGGCATAAGTCCCTGATGAACCAAGCTATCAAACTGGGAATATGCGCGCTGTCGTTGCTGGCACTAGCGGCGCCGTTACTAGCCAAACCGAAGGCGTCCCCGCCGTCGGGTACTGAGCGCACTGCGCCGTGGAACAGCGACACGTCCGATCTGCCAGCAGACACCAGCATCATCTATGGCCGTCTGCGCAATGGCTTGCGCTATGCGATCCGCCCGAACAATCGCCCGCAAAATCAGGTTCTGGTGCGCATGGCCGTTGATTTCGGCTCAGCTGCCGAGGCAGACGACGAACAGGGCCTTGCGCATTTCATTGAGCACATGGCCTTTAACGGCACAACCAATGTTCCCGAAGGCGAAATGGTAAAGATGCTAGAGCGGTTGGGGCTGGCCTTTGGCGCAGATACCAATGCCTCTACCGGCTATACGATGACGGACTACCGGCTGGATTTGCCCAAGTCCGATCCGGCGTTGATCGAACGCGCGCTGTTTTTGATGCGCGAAACCGCCAGCGAAATCATTTTTGATCCAGCCGCTGTTGATCGCGAACGCGGCGTTGTCATCGCCGAAATGCGACAAAGTGAGAATTACCAGTATCAGCAAAGCCGCGCTTTGCAGGGGCTGTTTTATCCCGGCAGTTTTTATTCCACGCGCTATCCAATCGGCAAAAAAGAAGTGCTCGAAACGGCGCCAGCAGAGCGTTTGAAGGCGCTGTACCGTAAATTTTATACACCAGATCGCACGCGGATTGTGGTTGTTGGCCCTGTCGATCCCGTTGCAATCGAACGCGAAATTGTGCGCAAATTTGGCGACTGGAAAGGCAGCAGTGCCGCATTGGGCGCTATCGATCGATGCAGATTTGACGATGACCGTCGCGGTGAAGCCGGGCTGTTCGTCCATCCGGAAATCAACGAGGCGCTGACGATTGAACGGATATTGCCGGACAAGCTGCGTCCGGACAATTTTGACACCAATTTGTTATCGTTCAAAATCAATGTCGCCGCAGCGATAGTTCAGGATCGGCTCGCGCGAAAATCGCGCAAAGAGGATATCCCCTATCTGGGCGGCGCATTGACATTTTCGGCGGGCTTTTGCGATCAGCATGCGCGTGTTGGCATGTCAGTTGTCGGCAAGGATGGTAGCTGGGCGCAGCTGATGCCCATCGTGGAACAGTCGGTGCGACAAGCTGTGGAACATGGCTTCAACGATCAAGAGATCGCCGAACAGATTAAGCGGCTGGATGCAGCGTTTGTGAATGCGCGCAATGCAGAGGCGACCAATCCCAGCAGCTATTATGCCGGAACGCTGACGCGGCTTAACGATGATATCATCAGCGATGCGGCGCAGCAGCAAATGATCTGGTTGCAAATTCGTCCGTTCCTGTCGGCGGATGCCGTCAGCCGGGAATTTGCAACATGGTTTGCGCAGTTGAACGATCCGATGATCTTTTTGTCGACCCGCAAAGGCGAAGGCGTTGATAAGCAGGCGTTGGCAAAAGCCTATGCCGATAGCCGAGCCATTGCCATTCAGGCTCCTGCCGCTCGCACCGCACAAGATTGGGCGTATAGCGACTTCGGTCCGGCGGCGACGGTTGCGTCTGACACGATGATCAAAGACCTTGGCATCCGCACGATCCGACTGTCGAATGGCGTGCTGCTCAACCTGAAAAAGACCGATTTTGAGGCGGATCGTATCCGTTGGTCTGTGCGGATTGATGGCGGCAGCCTGCATTTTCCAGCGGATCAGCAATATCTGACCAGCTTTATGAACGGGGCGTACGCAGGCGGTGGTCTTGGCAAATATGACAGTGATAATTTGCGCGCCGCGCTCGCCGGTTCGTCCGCACAACCGATGCTTTATGCAGCAACCGATCATTTCGGCGGCAGTGGCGCAGTGGTGGCCAACGACCTTGAACGGCAAATGCAGTTGATGGCAGCGTATTTGACCGATCCGGGTAAGCGCCAGGACGCGGCCCGTCTGTTCCGCCGCGGACTACCAGAGTATTTTTCGCGCCTTGATGCAACGCCGCAATCGGCGCTAAGCGTTGCCATCGGCAGAACGATGAATGGCGATGATCCGCGCTTTACTGTCCCCGATCAAAAAGCATTAGAGGCAGCAGATTTCGCGCAGCTTGATAAAGCGCTTGGCAATGCGCTGGTCACTAACCGGCTTGAAATCGGCCTGACCGGTGCGATTGACGAAGACGCCGCTATTGCCATCGTGGAAAAGACATTCGGTGCGCTTCCATATCGCAGGACCGAAGCTGGCGCTTACACGGATGCTCGCAAAACTGCGTGGTCGGGCGCCACCGGCAATCACGACGTCATCCATAAAGGCGAGGCCAACCAGCTTTCGTGGCGTCGCACGTGGACAACCACCGATGACAGCGACGCCAGGCTACAAGCTGCGATGAATATCTTTGCCAAAATTGTTGAGATGCGGCTGCTTGATGAACTGCGCGAAAATCTGGGTGCGACATACGGTGCGTCGGCCTATTCGGACATGTCATCGACTTTTCCAGGACGCGGAACGTTTGGCATTTCAACCGACGGTGATCCAAAAGATTTGGCAGCGATCGAAGCGGCGGTTGACGCTATTATCGCGGAGTTACTCGCTGCACCGGTCAGTGCAGATTTATTTGACCGCGCGCGCAAACCGGTGCTGGAGGCTTATGCTGATTGGAAAAAGCAAAATGGCACATGGGCAAGGTTGACTGCCGAGGCGCAGAGCGATCCGAAAAAGCTGGAGCGGTTCCGAAACGGCGAGGAGCAGTTTCGTTCGATCACGCCGGATGAAGTTTGGAAAGCGGCGAAGCTGCTGCTTAATGGAAAGGCCAGCTATACATTCCGGGCATTGCCAAAGCCATAGCGGGCCTTAGCCCCGCGTTTTATACCCGCAGATAATGCCAAGCACAAAAGACAGGAACAACCCCAGTTGTAGCTGTTCATGCGCACTTTGGCTCCAGCCGAAAAATTCGGCACCAAAGGCAAAAAGCCCTACGAACATTGCTGCTGCCAATCCGACCATATTGGGCTCCTTCACAAACGCACCTGCAGCGTTCCCGATAGCTTCCGTTGCGTTAGAATCGAATGCTCAAGATCGGGTTCGCAAATCGGGTTAATTTTCACTTCACGCGGCGCCTCTTGTTTCCTTGGGCAACCCGACTATAGGGACGTCAAACCCCGCTTGACCTCATGTTAAAGGATACTGCGTTTATGAAATCCCGTATCTTTGTGACCTTGAAAAACGGTGTTCTCGACCCGCAGGGTAAAGCAATCCATCACGCGCTTGAAGGGCTTGGATTTGCAGGCGTCAGTGATGTTCGCGCCGGACGGTTGATCGAGATTGAGCATGACGACAATGTCAGCAAAGCTGATCTTGAAGAGATGAGCCGCAAGCTGCTCGCCAATATGGTGATCGAGAATTTCGAGATCGAGAGCAACTGATGCGTGCCGCCGTAATCCAGTTTCCCGGATCGAACTGCGATCGTGATATGGCGGTCGCTCTGCGTGATGTGATGGACGCGGAGACGAGCTTGGTCTGGCATCGCGAAAGCGAGCTGCCCGCTGGCCTTGACTTCATTGCCATTCCCGGCGGCTTTTCATACGGTGATTATCTGCGCTCCGGTGCGATGGCGGCACGGTCGCCTGTGATGCAGGCTGTCATTGCCGCCGCTGGTCGCGGTGTTCCCGTTTTGGGTGTTTGTAACGGCTTTCAGATACTGACTGAGGCGGGCTTGCTGCCCGGCGCATTGATGCGCAACGCGGGCATCCGTTTTGTGTGCCGCAATGTTCGGCTGACGGTCGAAAACAACCAATCGATCTTTACCAGCCACTATGATGCAGGCGAGGAAATCAGCATTCCTGTTGCGCATCATGACGGCAATTATTTCGCCGATGCAGAAACGCTGGACCGGATCGAGGGCGAGGGCCGCGTCGCGTTTCGCTATGCCGAACACGTCAATGGCTCTGCGCGTAATATCGCAGGGCTATTGAACGATGCTGGCAATGTGCTGGGCATGATGCCGCATCCTGAACGGATGATCGAAGCGATGCAGGGCGGATCAGACGGTCGGCGCTTGTTCGCCGGTATCGTTGCCGGCTTGGTCCGCGAGATCGCCTAAATCAACGATGGTGGGCTTTGGCCGCGGTTGAAGCCTTGGCCCCAATATCAGCAAAACCGACGGCCAGAACATTGTGTTCCAAATATCTTTCCAATGCTCGACATCGGGCCGCAGATTTGCCTGAATCAGCTCGGTCCGAATATCGAGCCACTCGACGAATAGCGCTACGGCCAACGCCGCCAGCCATCCAAGAACCCAACCGCCGCGCCGGCGCCACAACAATCTGACGCCAATCAACAACAGCAATCCGGCGTAAACATGCAACGCATCTTTGCCAAGGCCAGTGGCCCCGATCATAAATTCTTTGAACAACTGTAAGTCTTGCGGCGCGCTGGCCCAAAGCGCCCTCATATTTTAGTCCGGAACGGCGAGAAATCGGTCTGGTCATCATACAGATCAACGCCCTCGCGGCGTTTCAACGCAAGAACGATGGCGACAGTTACTGGCAGCAGGATAATCTCCCACCCCGTCTTGATCGCCCATTGCGACAATACCGTTTTGAACAAATCCTCGTTGGCCCAGCCGTCGAGGCCGTAAAACGCGACGGGATAAAAAATCAGGCTGTCGAGACCTTGCCCCACAAATGTGCTGGCCACAAAGCGCAGCCCCATATTCTTGCCCTTGTTGGCGATTTTCATCTTTGCCAGCACAAAGCTGTTGGCGAATTCGCCTGCCCAAAATGCCAGCATCGACGCCAGCACAATCCGCCAGCTGTTGCCGAATACCGCCTCATACGCTGCCTGATGCGGCCAACCCTCGGCGGGCGGCAGCGACACCACCACCCAAGCCATAAACGCCATAAAGATCAGCGCAGCAAAGCCAGTCCAGATCACCCGCCGCGCGCGCGCATAGCCATATACCTCAGTCAGCATATCGCCGATCACATAGCTAAGTGGGAAAAACAGCACGCCCGCGCCAAACGGCCATTCGCCAATGAACGGCAGGTCAACCACCGACCGCTTGCTTGCGCCAATGATGTTCGACAACAGCAAGATCGCGACAAACGCCGACATGACCCAGTCGTAATAGAGGAATGGGCGGTTAGCGGCGCTGCTGGCACTTTGTGCCTTGATCGATTGGTCGTTCATATCCGCCTGCATATCGCGCTTTGCACAGGCGTGCAAAGCCGTTATTGGCAACCACGGTGCGCGCCCTTAGCTCAGCTGGATAGAGCGCGAGACTTCTAATCTTGAGGCCACAGGTTCGATTCCTGTAGGGCGCACCAAATAGTTTCTCCAAAACCGATGAATACGGCCCGTATGTTTCCCGAAACGGATGAACTGAGCCTCGGCTTTACGAATTGTTGAACATAGTCCTGCCATCCTATGAAGATGAGCACTCGATTTCACATGATTCAGGGCGGAAAACTCGCGGTCAGCAAGACTGGGGCTTCACGGTTTCGCAGCCGGTATCGGGCACAGCCACGTCAATCTAACCGCGAATTCATACCTATCGTGCTATTTGCAGCGTTGGCGATGTTTTGCGGAGTTTGGTCTTGGACCGGGCAAAGTGCGACCGAAAGTAGCGCAGCCATTATTCCTGCGTCCTCGTTCGCATCGGATACACAGAGTGCTTCATTTGGGTTTTGCCACACAGGCGGCGGCAGCAATTGTGTGGTTGATGGTGATACCCTATATTATCAAGGCGCTAAGATCCGCATTGCTGATATTGATACGCCAGAAACACACCCATCCCGCTGCGCTGAAGAGGCGCGATTGGGCGAGGCCGCAACGCAGCGATTACTTGCGTTAGTGAATGCTGGACCGTTTTCGCTGCAGCCCATCGACCGCGATGTAGATACATATGGGCGAAAATTACGGCTGGTGACGCGGGGTGGTGTTAGCATCGGCCAAGACCTGGTCGATAAAGGATTGGCGCGCTGGTATGCGGATGGCAGGCGAAGCTGGTGCTAAACCGGATACCGGCTGTTCATCCACGCCCAATCGAGTTCGATCATTTCGCGCAGCACCGCAATATCCACACCCGCCAGTCTGTTGAGGTATAGACAACTCGCGCCAGTCTTATGCTTGCCCAACCGGTCGCGCAGCGCCGCCATTTTGGCGCTGGCTTCGGTGTCGGAATAGCCGCTCATCAGGTACAGCACGAGATTGGCCTTTCGCGGCGCAAAGCCAGCGCGCATCGCGGTACCAGCGCAGCTTTTGCTCTCATAATCATAGCTGCCATAGCCGATCATCGATGGACCCCATATTTTGGGCTCCATCCCCGTCACGTTGGCATATATATCGAGTAGCGTCTCTGCATCGGCGCGACGGCCATCATTCGCAACCGCAGCGACAGTGTCGCGGACGCTTACCCCAGTCGCTATGGTTTTGGGTTCATACTTGGCCATCGTCTGTATCCCTTTCGCGTCAAAGATTTCACACTTTGCAGCGTGTGTCGAGTAGCTGAGGGGGCTTCCGCTAAACTTCGGCAACCGATTGCCGTTCATGCTTAACAGAACATCAAGATGGAAAGCTGCGTGCGATGGATTTGTCGTTTGAAATACTGGCGAAACCATATCGCAAATTTGTGCAGGCGCGGATGCGTGCGCAGCCTGAGGTGTTTGAGCATTTAGCGCCATTGTATCTGATCGCGGATTTCCTGGGGCGGCACGGCATCGATCCCAATCCCGCGAATTATGAACTGGTCTATCGGCACCAGGTGCTATCAGAGCAAGCGCTTGATCCAGTGATTGAGCGACTGGTGCACAGCCCGTATACAAATAGCTGGAGCGTGGGGAGTGAGAACGGCACGCTTTCCGGCGACGATCTACGCGAGATTGCCGATGCTGTGCAGTCGCAATTGACAACAGTGGAGCAGGCTATTGGTGCGTATGCCAGCGACACCAAAGGCTATGGCGATGCGTTAAAAGACAACAGCGCCCAGTTTCAATCAGGGGCGCGTAACGAAGCGATCCTTGAGCGGCTGATCACGCTGACCAAATCAATGGTCGAAAAGGCACGCGATGCCGAGCGCGAGTTAAAGGACCGCAACGACGCGGTACGCAATTTGAAATCGTCGCTCGCCGATGCGCGGATGAAGGCCGATACTGATATGCTGACTGGCCTTTCGAACCGCCGTGCCTTTGAACGCGCATTGGGTGCGGCGTGTGCGCGGGCGGAAAGCGGAGCGACGACTGTGTCGTTGGCGATTTGCGATCTTGACCATTTCAAAACAATCAACGACCGTTTTGGCCACATCACTGGCGATCGGGTGCTGAAACTGGTCAGCGAAATACTGCAAAGCCATTGCGGCGCACATGCCGATGTCTGCCGATTTGGTGGCGAGGAGTTCGTCATCTTGTTTGAAGGCATGACCATTGAGGACGCGTATGATTTGGTCGAAGCTGCGAAAATTGATTTAGCAGACCGTCATCTGGTAAAACGCGAGAGCAAAGAGGAAATTGGCCGCGTGACGTTTTCAGCCGGGCTGGCTGGTTTTGCACAAGCGAATTCACCAGAGACTTTGCTGCACATCGCCGACCTTGCTCTCTACGAAGCAAAGGCCAATGGGCGCGATTGTATTTTCGGGGCGGGAAGTCAGCCCTAAAGCTTAATCGTCGCGCGAAATGCGTTCCTGCCGTTCATGGCGTTCTTGCGCCTCTAGGGTCATTGTAGCAATTGGTCGGGCTCGCAGACGGGCGAGGGAAATTGGCTCGCCGGTGACTTGGCAATAGCCATATTCGCCTTCGGCAATCCGCCTAATTGCCGCTTCAATTTTCGATATCAATTTGCGCTGACGGTCGCGAGTGCGCAGCTCGATGCTCCAATCGGTTTCGCTGGACGCGCGGTCGTTCAGGTCAGGCTCGCGGATCGGACCATCTTGTAGCTGGTTCAAAGTGCCGCGTGATTCTTCGTGAAGCTCATTCTTCCAGTCGTTCAACTGCTTTTCAAAGAATTGCAGCTGGCGTTCGTTCATGAACGGCTCGGCATCGGTCGGGACATAGTCCGGATCGAGGTCACTACCAAAACCACTGTTTTCAGGAGACTTTTTATCGGCCTTGGCACCTGATGCCATAGAATTTTCTCCACCTGTGTATGCGGCGGCGGGTTGTGAAACACCGCCGACCCAACTCTCGAGCGGCGCTATAGACGCGGGCTTTTGGGCAGACAAGCGACAATTGGAAAGCGGGCAACACTCTGTCGGATTGCCGCACCATTTTGCTAAGTCATGCGTAAGCGGCGGCGGTGTGCAGTTAATACTCCGCCATGTAAACAGTTCCACATCGGGACGTTTGGCTTACATAGATCGCGACGCGCGCTATTTTTTTTGTTATTCGGGGCTGAATAGGGTTAATAGCGTTGCAGTGAACAGTCGCATCTGTGCCTTTGAAGATATCAAAAGGCAGAATACCTTAATCGCAGGGGATTGAGGCGCGTTGCTTAAGTGATTTGAAGAAGGTCTGAGAAAATGTCGGTACGCTTGGCTTTAGCAAAATTGTGCGCATGCACATGTGGCGGTGCCTTAATTGGTGCAGGTGGTGCGCAGATTGCAGACACCCCGCCGGCAAAGGTTGCCTCAAAGCATTACGCCAAGAAAAAGGTGAAGGCTCGGAAAGTCGCGTATCGCGCTCCGGCCCGTAAGATCAAACGTGTTCGCAAAGTCACGCGCACCACAACAACAACTGCTTGTGCACCAACCGTTGTGACGGTGGCCAGCCAAGGCGCGCCAATGCCGCCTATGCCTTACGCTCCCCCACAGTCGATGGGTGCGATTGATTTTGGCGGCGGCGGTATTCCCGTTGCCGTCGGCGGCGGCTTTATCGGCGGAGGCGGTGGTTTCGGCGGCGGCTTCTTCGGTGGTGGCAGCAGCGGCGGCGGCGGCGGCGGAAGCAGCGGTACTGTTGTTATTTCTTCGACCGGTTCAACCAGCACTTCGACTGGCGGCTTTACCAGCACGGGCGGATCGACGAGCACAGGCGGTTTCACCAGCACCGGTGGCTCGACCAGCACGTCTTCGGGTGGGTCCGGCGGTTCGGGTGGATCAAGCACATCGACTGGCGGGTCCAGCACATCTTCGACGTCGGGTGGTGTTTCGACCTCGACTGGCGGGGTTAGCACATCGAGCGGCGTCAGCACTTCGACCGGCGGCGTCTCCACCTCGACTGGTGGCGTCTCAACGTCTAGCACGACATCGTCGGGCAATGTGAGCACATCGTCTGGTAATGTGAGCAGCTCGACATCAAGCGGTGGCGTATCCACATCCAGCAGCTCGACCTCATCGGGCGACGTCAGCACGTCCTCCAGCTTTGGTGGCAGCACAACATCGACCGGATCGTCGTCCTCGACATCTTCCTCCACAAGCAGTTCGACATCGTCGTCCACGTCATCGTCGACATCCAGTGGTTCGTCGGGCAGTTCGGGTAGCACGGGAGGCTCAAGCGGAACCGACGTTCCTGCGCCGCCGATGGTCTTGCTTTTCGGCGCAGCCGCAGCCGCAATGTTCGCGCGCCGCCGCAATGCAAAGAACAAGAAAAAAACCGTCGCTGGTTAAGCTTTGGTCGTTCCGACACGGTCAAAAAGGGGCGGCCTTCTGGGTCGCCCTTTTCGTTTGCAGACTTGCGCGCTGCGCGCTGGCTCGGCATAGGCGAATGCCATGCATGACCTGAAATATATCCGCGAAAATTCTGAAGCTTTTGATGCTGCATTGGCACGTCGCGGCGCGTCTGCCGTCGCTGCACAGATTGTTGAGCTAGACGAACGGCGGCGGTCAGTTTTGACGAAATTGCAGGATGGTCTGGCGCGGCGCAATGAAGCATCGAAAGCTATTGGCGCTGCTATGGGCAAAGGCGATACGGCGACGGCAGACACGCTGAAGGCCGAAGTCGCAACGCTAAAAGACGGCCTGCCTGCGATTGAAGATGAAGAGCGGACACTGGGTGCGGAGCTTGATGTGCTGCTCGCCGCAATCCCCAACCTGCCGATGGACGATGTGCCGCAGGGTGCTGATGAAACCGAAAATATCGAGGTCGCGCGTTGGGGTACTCAACGCAATTTCGATTTCGCACCCAAAGATCACGCTGATATTGGCCCACCTTTGGGTCTCGATTTTGAAACCGGCGTTATGATTTCCGGTGCGCGCTTCACCTTTTTGCGCGGACAAATGGCGCGGCTGAACCGAGCTTTGGGCCAGTTTATGCTGGATCACCAGACCGGTGTGAACGGCTATGCAGAATGCGCAACACCTTATCTGGTGCGCACCGAAGCTTTGTTTGGCACAGGCCAATTGCCCAAATTTGCCGAAGACAATTTTCAGACGACCGATGGCCGCTGGCTAATCCCCACCGCTGAAGTATCGCTGACCAACAGTGTGCGTGAACAGATATTGGATGAAGCTGCGCTGCCGATCCGTATGACCGCGCTGACCCCGTGTTTCCGTTCAGAGGCGGGGGCGGCTGGTAAGGACACCAAAGGCCTGATCCGGCAGCACCAGTTTGAAAAGGTTGAACTGGTCAGCATCGTCCGGCCTGAAGATAGTGCCGCAGAGCATGAGCGTATGGTCGGCGCAGCGGAATCGATTCTGCAAGCGTTGGAGCTGCCTTACCGCAAACTGCTGCTCTGCACCGGCGACATGGGTAATTCTGCGCGCAAGACCTATGACTTGGAGGTCTGGCTGCCGGGGCAGGGGCTGTACCGTGAGATCAGCAGCTGCTCCAACTGCGGCGACTGGCAAGCACGGCGGATGAACACGCGCTATCGGCCCTCTGAAGGCCCAAATCAGAAGAATAGGGGGAATGTCTTTGTCCATACGCTGAACGGGTCGGGCCTTGCGGTTGGGCGGACGCTGGTTGCGGTGTTGGAAAATTATCAGCAGGCGGATGGTTCTGTTACAGTGCCACAGGTTTTGTTGCCCTATATGGGCGGAATACAACGGTTGGAGCCAGTGAACTAATGCGTATCCTCCTTACTAACGACGATGGCGTCAACGCACCGGGGCTGAAAGTCCTCGAAAAAATCGCGCGCCAATTTAGCGACGATATCTGGATTGTTGCCCCTGCCGAGGAAAACTCTGGCGCGGGCCATTCGCTGACTTTGTCAAAGCCTGTGCGCATCCGCGAACATGGCCCTAAGCATTATTCAGTCGCTGGCACGCCCACCGATTCCGTCATGATCGCTTTGGGCGTGTTGATGAAGGACGCAAAGCCCGATGTTATCCTGTCGGGCGTCAATCGCGGGGCGAACCTTGGCGATGACATCACTTATTCAGGCACCGTTTCGGCGGCGATGGAAGGCGCGCTGGCGGGCATCCGCTCGATTGCGCTCAGCCAAGTCTACGGCAAAGAAGGCTTGGGCGATGCGGTGCCGTTTTCGGCAGCAGAGGTCTGGGGGCCAAAGGTGTTGAAGCCATTGCTCGACATGGATTTTGCGACGCGAACTCTCGTCAACATCAACTTCCCCGCGCGCGCTCCCGATGCGGTCAAAGGTATTCAGGTCGCACGCCAGGGTTTCCACGATTACAGCCGCGGTTCCATCGTCAAAGGCACTGACCCGCGCGGCTATGATTATTACTGGTTCGGCCTGCACGGCGTTGAACATACGTCTGGCCATGACACTGACCTTGAAATCGTCGATGACGGCTATGTTGTTGTAACACCGTTACAACTCGACTTGACGCACCGCGAATCGCTCGGCACGTTGGCGGCAGCGTTTAAGACTTAGGGGGCATGACATGGGGGAAGTTGCGGCAAAGCGGATAATTGCGCTGGCCGCAATCGCGTTGCTTTCCGCCTGTATTCCGCGCGGTGGAGAGGATTATAGTGTTCAGTCGAGCGGCAACGTTGCGGGGGAAAAGACCGCTACTGGCAATCCTGTAGTATTAGTCCCTGAAGCACGAATCCTCGAACCCACGCCAAGCTGGAACCCCGCGACTGTCACGCGCAACGCACAAACGGTGGACGCATCGGTCCATATCGTGCGCCCGGGCGACACGCTGTACCGGATCGGCAATCAAACAGGGGCAGGGGCAGAGGCAATTGCAAAGGCCAACGGCCTGACTGCACCCTTTGCACTGCAAGCCGGCCAAAAGCTGCGCATTCCGGCAGGACAATTTCATAAAGTTGCGGCGGGTGAGACCGGCATAGCGATTGCGCGCGCTTATGGTGTGGCGTGGTCCGATCTTGTGGCGCTGAATGCGCTCACTGCGCCCTTTGTTTTGCGCTCTGGCCAGTTCTTAAGCCTACCCTATGTCGGCGAAATCGACGCTCAAGCGATGGCTGACGCCTTTGTGCTCGACATCGATACCATCGCAACTGGCAGCCAGCCGGCAAAGGCCGATCCCGGGCGCGCAGGTTCAACGCTTTCCACACCCATCGCGATCCCCAGCAGTTTTGCCGGAGCATTCGGCTGGCCTCTTTTAGGAAAAGTCGTCTCCCGCTTTGGCTCCAAGGGCGGCGGGCAGGTTAATGACGGGCTGAATATCGCTGCTGTGTTGGGAACCAATGTCGCTGCGGCAGGCGATGGCGTGGTGGTTTATGCGGGCAATGAAATCGCGGTGTTTGGCGGGCTGGTGATGATTGATCACGGCGATGGCTGGATGACCGCCTATGGCCACCTAGGTAAGCTAGCCGTCAAGCGCGGCACCAAAGTAAAACGCGGGCACCTGCTCGGTAACGTCGGCGACACCGGCTATGTCAGCACCCCGCAACTGCACTTTGAAATCCGCAAGGACAGGATGCCGGTTGACCCCTTGACTAAATTGCCTGCCCGATAGACAAAGTCCAGATAACAGGAGGATAATTATGGAATGGGCGCTTTTACCGTATCAACGCTACGCTGAATTCGAAGGGCGTTCGCGTCGAATGGAGTATTGGTCGTACACGCTATTTTTCATCGTTGTAGCTTTTCTGCTCGTGGTGCCCGTGTTAATAATGGGCGATGGGGTAAGCGGATTTTTATTTGTTCCTGTGGCGATTTGGATCGTTGGAAACATTGTCCCTGGTATAGCGGTCGCAGTTCGGCGGTGGCATGACCTTGACCAAAGCGGTTGGTTTTATCTACTTTTTGCTGTTTTAGGCGCCATACCATTTATCGGCGCGATTGCTGGTCTGGCCAATTTAATCTGGTTTTTCATGCAAGGCACAGTTGGCGAAAATAAATACGGGCCCGACCCGAAATGACGCCGGTGTAAGTTGGTCAGCCTAATCCGCTTACCAACTTATCGCCGCGCTAAACCCCCAAAAATCCAAAAACCAAACCCATCGCCGCGTAAAAGCTGGTCCAATAGCCAGCATCAATGGCAAACAGCTTGCCCGATTTACGCCCGAACACATAAGTCGTGCCGATAGCAGGGACGATGAAGCCGATTGCGATGCCAACCGAAATCATCATCGTGCGGGTGAAGTCAGTATCAAAATGCGCGAGCAAATGTCCCAGGAATACCGCCGAAAGCAGGCTAAATAGAAAGGCAAGTCCATAGGTTTTCACGACGCTGACCGACTTTGTCTGCTCGTTGGTTAAGCCCACTTCGCTTTGCCACGCTTTTCCGAACAACGGGCCATACCAAACGCCGCCGACCAAAAACCCCGATATCGCCGCGATCAAAATCGCCAGCAGATTTGCATTCGCCATAGTTTGCTTCCCTTTGTTGCCATGGACACTGCGCCGGAAACGCTGCCGTGACAAGCGCGTACAAACCAGCTATGCGCGCCGCCAAGATGACAACGCTTACAAAATTCGCAGCAGCGCCCAAAATCGGCATGGTATCCCTTGGCTGTCCAAAGGCGTTGGTGGATAGCGAACGCATTCTGACTAAACTGCGTGCCGATGGCTATGCGATGTCACCGGATTATGCCGGGGCCGATGTGGTGCTCGTGAACACCTGCGGTTTTCTCGACAGCGCCAAAGAGGAGAGCCTTGAGGCGATTGGTGAGGCACTGGCCGAAAATGGCCGGGTAATTGTCACCGGATGTCTGGGCAACGAGGCGGAAATGATACGCGCGCGCTATCCCAAAGTTTTGGCGATCAGCGGCGCGCATCAATATGAAGCAGTGGTTGGTGCTGTGCATGAAGCAGCACCTATGCCGGTTAACGCGTTTATCAATCTGGTTCCCGAAGGCGCGCTGAAGCTGACGCCGCGGCACTATTCGTATTTGAAGATTTCGGAAGGCTGCAATCACCGCTGCGCCTTTTGCATCATCCCCAGCATTCGCGGCGATCTGGTCAGCAGGCGGATCGACGCTGTGCTGCGTGAGGCGGAAAAGCTAGTTGCGGCGGGGACCAAGGAACTGCTGGTCATTTCGCAAGATACGTCAGCTTACGGTGTCGATACACGCCACGAACCACGCATGTGGAAAGACCATGAAGTCCGCGCGCACATGACCGATCTGGCGCGTGAACTTGGCGGGTTGCGGACTGCCGATGGTACGCCGCCTTGGGTGCGGCTGCATTACGTCTATCCCTATCCGCATGTGGATCAAGTGATCCCATTGATGGCAGAAGGGCTGTTGACGCCCTATCTCGACATCCCGTTTCAACATGCCGCGCCCAATGTGTTGAAAGCCATGAAGCGTCCCGCAAACGAAGCCAAGGTGTTGGAACGCGTGCATAAATGGCGTGATATTTGTCCGGACATCACGATCCGTTCAAGCTTCGTTGTTGGCTTTCCCGGCGAGACTGAGGCGGATTTTGAGTATTTGCTCGATTGGTTGGATGAAGCGCAGCTTGACCGTGTCGGTGCGTTTCGTTTTGAACCCGTTGAGGGGGCAGCTGCCAATGCATTGCCCAATCCGGTGCCTGAAGAGGTAAAGGAAGAGCGTTTTCAGCGGATTATGGCAAAGACCGCCGCAATCAGCGCAGCGAAACTTGCGGCAAAGGTCGGACGTGTCTTGCCCGTCATTATCGACGAGGTGGGTGAGGCAGATGAAGACGGCAGCATCGGTGCCACTGGCCGATCACAAGCGGACGCCCCCGAAATCGACGGCAACGTCTTTCTGCGCGATGCGCCGGATGGACTGAAAATGGGCGATATTGTCGAAGTGCTGGTCGAGGATGCGGACGAGCACGATCTGTTCGGGGTTATCCGGTAATCGGCCGCTTTTCGACAACCTCAAACGGGGCCCATTCGCCTTCGCTATAGCTGATTTCTTCAACCTTTGCGGTTTTCTCCACAGGTTGAAACTTGCCAAGCCCGCAACCAACGCCTTCTTCTAATCGGCCGCCATAGCTGTGCAGCACGCGGATGGTATCGACGCTGCACAAACGGCCAATCGACGTACGATAGGAAAAGCGGTCCTCGAACACTAAGCCGGAACAGCTGGCGGGCAAGGTATTGCGAAAGACTTTGCCGCCGCGCATTTTGAAATCAATGACGTCGTTTGAAACGACATTGGTTGAATCGATGCGGTTGATGTCGATGCAACTGACCGCTTCGCCGACGGGAGTATAGGCTGCAAGCTGCTTAGCGCGGCGTTCAGCGGGACCGAATGCGCCTGCGGTGGTTGCAACAGCGAGCGTTGCGATCCCTAAAACCAAATTTCTCATGCGCGCTGCTCCCGTGATAACCATGCCAACGTTAATGTTACAAAGCTGAACCGTGGCTGACTAAGTGGGTGAAGCAGTCTTTGGCTTGAACCTGCATAGATCGGCAACGCCGCACCGCCAGCATTCCGGCTTTCGCGCTTTACAGACATACCGCCCGTGCAGGATCAGCCAATGATGCGCGCCAAGGCGAAACGGCTTTGGCGTCTTTTTGTCTAACGCCTTTTCAACGGCTAATACCGTCTTGCCGGGTGCTATCCCCGTTCGGTTGCCGACGCGAAAAATGTGAGTATCGACTGCGAACGTTTCCGCGCCAAAGGCGGTATTCATCACCACATTGGCGGTCTTTCGTCCGACGCCGGGCAAGCTTTCCAGGATGTCGCGGTCGGCAGGAACTGCACCGTCATGATCGCGCACCAGAATTTCGGACAAAGCGATCACGTTTTTGGCTTTGCCGTTAAACAGCCCGATGGTTTTGATGTGCGATTTTAGGTCGTCGACGCCAAGCGCAACCATTTGTGCGGGTGTCTCGACTCGCTCGAACAACAGCTTCGTCGCTTTGTTCACGCCAACATCGGTCGATTGCGCCGACAGCACGACTGCGACCAACAGTTGATAATCGTTGCTGTACGCCAGTTCGGTCTCTGGCGCTGGATTGGCCTCTTCCAAACGGCGGTAAAATTCAAAGATGTTAGCTAATTTCATAATCCAGCGATTATGCGGAATCGCTTCGCGCCGCTATCACTTTTCAAAGCTGGTCTGCTCTTGGTCTTTCAGTCCGATACCGATTGTCGCGCGCGGTACGTCTACCTCCGACGATACGACCGGATAGGCGCAATAATCGGCGGCGTAATAGGCGCTGGGCCGGTGGTTGCCCGACAGGCCAATTCCGCCAAACGGAGCAGCCGAGGATGCGCCGTTTGTGGTCGCATTCCAATTGACCACACCCGCGCGGCTGTTGGCCCAAAATTCGTTATATTGTTCAGGACTGCCGCCGATGAGCGCCGCCGACAGGCCAAAGCGTGTGTTGTTGGCTTCGTGGATTGCAGACGCAAAATCGGGGACGCGCACGACTTGTAGCAACGGGCCGAACAGTTCGATATCGGGGCGTTCTGGCATATAAGTCAAGTCGATGATTCCAGGCGACAGAAACGGCCGCGATGGCACAGGGCGCGTCATGTGGCGGATGGGTCTGCCGCCATGGCTCATCAGCGCGAGAAAGCTTTCGGTCAGGCCGTCTGCAGCGTCATTGTCGATCACTGGCCCCATGAATGGCGGCGGGTCGCTGAACGGTTCATCGATGACAAGCCGGTCGGTCAGTTTCTTTAATTCAGGGATGAACGCATCGTACATATCGTCGCGGATAATCAACCGCCGCGCCGCTGTGCAACGTTGCCCTGCGGACAGGAACGCGGATTGCGCAACAAGCACCGCCGCGCTGTGCAAATCGCGTGTGTCCCAAACGATGATCGGATTATTCCCGCCCATTTCAAGTGCAAGGATCTTGTCGGGCCGTGTCGCAAATTGCCGGTTAAGCGCGATCCCGGTTTGCGCCGAACCGGTGAATAACAGCCCGTCGATATCGGCATGCAGCGATAGTGCTTTGCCGACATCGACGCCGCCTTGTGCGATGCGGACGACGCCTTCGGGAACACCTGCTTTATGGTATAGCTCCACCAGCCGTTGCCCCACCGCCGGGGTTTTCTCGGACGGTTTGAACACCACTGCATTTCCGGCAAGCAAAGCGGGAACGATATGACCATTCGGCAGATGCGCAGGAAAGTTATACGGGCCGAGAACCGCCAGCACGCCATGCGGTTTATGCCGCACCGCGTTGCGCGAACCGGGCTTGCCGTCAAACAGCCGCTGCGATGTGCGGTCAGCATAGGCTTTGATCGAGATATCGACTTTGTTCGCAACCGATTCCACCTCGGTGCGTGCTTCCCACATTGGCTTGCCAGTTTCGCGCGCGATCAGGCTTGCCAGATTTTCCATGTCGGCGCGGACTTGGCTGCCAAAACTGCGCAACGCCGCAACGCGGTCCGCCAAGGGCGCCGCAGCCCAACGCGGCCAAGCTTCGCGCGCAGCGGCAACTTCGCGGTCAACGTCTGCGGATGCACCGCGCCATAATTCGGCACCTGTTGCTGGCTCAAAGGAAATCAGTTCGCTCAAACCGTGTCGCACCCTGTTCGCGGTAAACTCCTATTTACTCTATGCAGACCTGTGCGTGTTTTCATCAAGTAAATTATCGATGGCCTAGGTTTCAGGCGCGCTTTGATGCCGCAACGCTGCACCAAAAATTCGGATGGAATCAATTTTCTGTCGCAGCGGCGACCAGTCATCCCGCTCCGCAATCGCCGCCCAGATGGCCTCGACCTCCTCGATCAGCATGTCGCATTGCGGAGCGGTCGCAGGCCGCGTTGCAACATAGGGCGTTAGCAATTGTTGAAATGCAGCTAGCTCTTCGCTCTCAGCAGCCGGATGCGCATTCGCGCCGCCCTGAAACCGCGTAAAGAATTCTGCGATGGGTATTTTGCCTTGAATCATCGCTTTCTCGGCGGCCTCAATTAGGCTGCGGTCCTCGGCCTCCTGCCGCGACGCTACTCCTAATCGCCACAAAAACCGTTTAACAATCGCCGCCTGATACAGTGCCGGAAACCGCTCCAGCGCCGCAACCAATGGCGGCGCATCGCAGATCAGGCGCAGCGAAATCGCCAGTTGCGCCAAATCCCAGTGCATCGCCTCTGCCTGCCGCCCGAACGCATACAGCCCTTGTTGATCGAAATAGGCGGCGGTGAAGGCGGGGTCCCATAATTCGGTGAAGCGCCACGGCCCGTAATCAAAGCTTTCGCCGGTGATGTTGATATTGTCGCTGTTCAACACGCCGTGGACAAAGCCTGCGACCATATAGCTTGCCGCTTGCGCCGCGATGCGTTCGACCGCCAGATTGAGCAAAGTCGCCGCCGGAATCTCGCCATGCGGCACGTCGTACAGCGTATCGAGGCAATACGTGACCAGCCGCGCCATCATCGCTGCGTCATCTTCATAGGCAATCCGCTGAAACGCGCCGATGCGGATATGGCTGTGGCTAAGGCGAACGAGCACTGCCGAGCGCGTCGGCGAAGGTTCATCCCCGCGCATCAAATCTTCGCCGGTTTCGATGACGGAGAATGTCTTTGAGGTTTCAACGCCCAGCGCCTCCAACATCTCGGTCGCCAGTATTTCGCGCACCGCGCCTTTTAGCGTCAGCCGCCCATCGCCATCGCGGCTGTACGGCGTCGTTCCCGAACCTTTGGTCCCAAGGTCCAGCAACCGCCCAAGTCCATCGCGCATCTGCGCAAATAGGAAACCACGACCATCGCCGATATTGGGGTTATAATGCCTAAACTGATGCCCGTGATAACGCAGCGCCAACGGTTGCGGCAGGTTATCGGGCAGCGGCGCAAACTGCGCGAAATGCGCAATCCATTCGGCATCGCTTAAATGGTCCAAGCCGACCGTGGCGGCCCAACGATCATTGCGATAGCGCAAAATGGCGGCTGGAAACGCGGCAGCGCGCACCGGATCGCCAATCTTTTCGCCAAGGCTAGCGATTTGGCAGTCGGCGCGGTAGGGGGACGGGGCAGGGTGCAAATTCATGGCTTACGCTGTGACGCGCGCAAAACAGAAAGGCAAGCATGGCCGATTTTGAGGACAGATATTGGGAGTCTGCCGATGGGCTAAAGCTGCATTACCGCGACTATGCGGGGCCGCCGTCACGCACGCCGTTGATTTGCATGCCCGGCCTCACCCGCAATGCGCGTGACTTTGAACCTGTCGCAGAAATGCTTGCCAAAAAGCCGGGCGCTAAACGACGGATGATCGCCATCGACTTTCGCGGTCGCGGCGACAGCGGCTATGCCAAAGACCCGATGACCTATATGCCGATCACCTATATGCAAGACGTCGATGCCTTGCTGCGGGTGTTGGAGCTAAAGTCGTTTATCACGCTCGGCACTTCGCTGGGCGGTATCGTTTCGATGTTGCTGGCAACGACGTGGAAAGACAAAATGAAGGGCGCGATCCTGAATGATGTCGGCCCCGAAATCGGAGCGAAGGGTGCGGAACGCATCCGATCCTATGTCGGGCAAACGCGGAAGTTTGACACCTGGATGCACGCAGCGCGTTCGCTGGCAGAGGCGCATGTGGAGGTCTATCCCGATTTCAAACTCGCCGACTGGCTGCGACTGGCAAAGCGCACCTGTAAGCTATCGAACAATGGCCGCATCGTATTTGATTACGACATGAAGATAGCCGAGCCGTTCAAGCTGCCCGGTGGAGAGGCTGGCGTTGATTTATGGCCGGTGTTTGAAAGCATGACGGGAATGCCGTTGTTGGTGCTGCGCGGCGCGAATTCTGACATATTGGAAAAGGCGGTGGCTGCGAAGATGGTGAAGAAGCATGGGGGGGCGACTTTGGTCACGATTCCACGCGTCGGCCACGCACCATCGCTGGATGAGCCGGAGGCGCTGGAGGCGATTAAGGGCTTTTTGGCTGGGGTAAGGTGAGGGGCTAGGGTCGGGTTGCGACAAGTTTGCGGTCGTTTAGGATTAGAGTGACAATGCCTGAAAGCGGTCACTGAGACGAAAGCGACATCGTGAGGTATTGCAACTCACCTGTTTCGCAGCAATATATGCTCTTCCGCAGAGGCAGTGTGACTAAAGATGCATGAAAGTTACCCTTATCCCCCTATAATTGAGGCTGTCATTGAGGTGAGGGTAGACGGACTGATTGACGAGGCGGACCGACTAAAAGTAGGAAAAAAGCTGTCAAAGTTTTATCCAACCGAGCGGTCGCAAGTGAATAAGACGATTAACGTCGATCTTGATCACGATATCTCGAGTATCAATCCCGTGGGAACGGTTTTCACCCGAGCTAATGGTGACGAAGATGAACAAATTCTTTTAGGTCCCAATAGTTTATCGGTCTCACAGCGAGCCACCTATCCCGGCTGGGCTAAGTTTTTTGAGCGCTTCCAAAGAGACTGGAATGCATGGAAATCAGTTATTGGTCACCGTAAAGTGATCCAGATTGGTATGCGATACATAAATAGAATTGACGTTCCGCTGGTTGATGACGTCGCGCGGCATGAGGATTATCTCACGCTGCAAATCCAGCTACCAGCCGCATATCCCAACACAAATGGGTACTCGCTGATGGCGCGACTTCCGCTATCTGAAGTCCATTGTTTTGCAGTCATCAATTCAGGGGCAGTGGAATCACCAATTCCTGGACACGCCGGTTTCCTTTTGGATATCGATGTTATCCGACAGGTTGACGTGCCGCAAAATGATACCGATATAAGTGATCTACTGGAGGAAATGCGCCATGCAAAAAATAATGTCTTCCAGGCTCTCATCACCGACGCTGCCCGCGACAGATTTAGGAATGACGAGCATCTTCGGTAATGCTGCCATCAAACGGTCGCTAGGCATATCTGGATTGGAACAATCACTTCCAGTCGGTTTGTCTGGAACAAAAGCGGTGTTTCAATCTGCGGAGGAAAAATACTTCACGGCTAGCAGTGCTGCATTGGCCTCGGCCCCCACCGTGAAATCGATGGAAGAGCGACTTTTCGATGCGAAGGCCAACGCGAAGATATACACTTCTCAAGTTGCGATGCGCATCAACGAAAACTGGCGAAAACAACTTTTTCGTCAGATTGACAGTGTTTTAGACGCTGACGAGTGGATGGTGGGTGATGAGCCTCTCACAACAGAATCATATCAAACCTTCCTGCGTTTGATGTTTGTCATCAAACCAAGGGTCAAACCGGGGTTGGGCATTACTTCGGACGGTAATCTAATGGCCATATGGCAAGCCGGTGATGCGAGGTTGACGATTTATTGCTTCGGCGATGACGATCTGCGATATGTACTTTCATACATGGAAGAGGGCAAACGCCGGACAGCTGCTGCCGATGCGTCGATACGTAACATTCGAAAACTGCTTGCGGCATTTCAACCTGATCAATGGTTTGGCAATGAGTCAGCTTAATGTCCCGGACGAAGACCACATTGTCCGTTACGTTGGCTGGAACCAAGTTGCAAAGGATGCCAACGACACAGTTCTCGGCATTTCGGCGGAAGCTTTTCGCCGCAGGTCCAATGAAGATGGATTGTCTGTAAACTGGCTTGAGCGAGCAAACGCTGATGCGGAGAGTAAACTCCGAAGAACGGTTGAGCTGCTTACGGCGGGTATCTCGATGGGCAAAAAATCACGGGTAGCCGTTTCGAATGTGTCAGTTTTTAAGACTATTTGTGCCTCCCGACATGCAAAGGTGCGTATTGTCCATATTCCAGAGGATGGGAACGAACCGCATTCGGAGGTGCGACAACTCTCTCGTGATGACGATGAACTATTGGAGCTTCTTGCCATCGAGGCGGTTGCTACACACTATCTCTGTTTGGACGTTCTCGCTTAATAGAAATCTTGGGATTCGCGCATTGACCGCATGATTGCCGAACTTCGGCTTACCGCCAGTTCGGCCTTGAAACCGGACACACCGCAATCCCCAACATTGCTGCCGCAGCGATTGGTAGATAATCCAAACACAATATCCACTGTCCTACACGCCCCAAATATGTTCCAATACGGTTATGGCTAATTCCACTTCCCTCACTCCAGCTACGACATCACCCCGCGCAGGCTCTCCCCTAAAACTCGGTCCTAAATTGACAACATGGACATCTACACCCCCTTTGAAGCGTGAACTTTGTCAACTTAAGCAGGCGAAAACGGGAAATTGACGACTTTTTCAGATGCTTTGGGTAGGACGTGGCGAATATGAAACCCATCCGTATCCTCCATCTGCACAGCGCGTTTGACCTTGGCGGGAAAGAGGCGCGGGCGTGTACGTTGATGAACCATTTCGGGCGTGAGGCGTCGCATGTGGTTTTGTCCGCTATGCCGGATGCGATGGGTGCGCGGGATGCGATTGATGCGGCGGTTGATGTGTCGTTTCCCGGCGAAGCGGCGCCAGCATTGCACGGCAAGCCTGCGCCCGGACGCTATCGGGAACTTGCGCGCTATATGCAGCAGTTCGACTTGGTCCTCAGCTACAACTGGGGGTCGATGGACGGGGTGATGGCGCATCGGTTGCTGTCGCCATTTATGAAGTTGCCGCCGCTGATCCATCATGAGGATGGCTTTAACGAGGATGAGGCGGTCAAGCTGAACTGGAAGCGGAATGCTTTTCGCAGCCTCGCTTTGACAGGGTCGTATGCGCTGGTGGTGCCGTCGGTAACGTTGGAGGAGATTGCGCTGATCGACTGGTTTCGCCCCACCGCCAAGATCCACCGGATTTCCAATGGCATCGACATAAAGCGGTATTTGAAACCACCCGCTGCGGATGCTTTCCCGCGCTTAGTCAAGCGTGAGGGCGAAGTGGTGGTCGGCACGATCGCTGGCCTGCGCGCTGTCAAAAACCTGCCGCGTCTGGTCCGCGCTGTTGCGGCGGCTGGACCGAACGTGACGCTGGCGATTGCTGGTGAGGGGCCAGAGCGTGGGGCGATTATGGCCGAGGCTACGCGGCTTGGAATTGCTGACCGCGTCATCATGCCGGGCTTTATGCGCGACCCGTCGGCCTTTGTCGGGCTGTTCGATGTTTTCGCGTTGTCGTCAGATAGTGAGCAATATCCGATCTCACTCGTTGAGGCGATGGCGGCGGGCTTGCCTGCGGTTTGCACCGATGTCGGCGATGTGCGCAACATCGTGGCCGAGGCCAATCGGGAGTTTATCGTTGCCAAAGACGATGAGGATGGATTTGCGGCGGCGCTGACTAAACTGGCAGGCGACGTGTCCTTGCGCCAAACAATCGGAGCCGCCAATCAAGCGCTGGCCATCGCCGAATATGACGAAGCCAAAATGTTTGCCCGCTACCGCCAGCTATACGGCAATGCGACCAATCGCGCGGATTTTGCGAGACAAGCCTAGGATGATTGGCTAGCGCATTTCTATCGGAGGCGCGCTGGTCGCGTATCCCATTAAACTGGAGAGCAATGCGTGTTTAAGGGTCTGAATCCCATTACTTATGCTGGCCGCGAAGTTTGGCCATTGATTGAGGGCGGCAAAGGCGTTGCTGCGACCAACCATGCAAGCTCTGGCGCCTGGGCGGCGGCTGGCGGCATTGGCACAGTGTCGGCGGTCAATGCCGATAGCTATGACGAAAATGGCGACATGATCCCGCAGGTTTTCACGGGCAAAACCCGCGCCGAACGGCATCAGGAATTGGTTGCATACGGCATTCGCGGCGGCATCGCACAGGTCGAACGCGCGCATGATATTGCGGGCGGAAAGGGTGCGATTAACATCAACGTCCTATGGGAAATGGGCGGCGCGCAGCCGATTTTGCACGGCATTCTTGAACAAACCAAAGGCATGATTAACGGCGTCACTTGCGGCGCGGGCATGCCGTACAAGCTGTCGGAAATCGCCGCGCAATATGGCGTGTATTATCTGCCGATTATCAGCTCCGCTCGCGCCTTTCGCGCATTGTGGAAACGCGCGTATCACAAGGTTCCCGAGTGGCTGGGCGCGGTGGTTTATGAAGATCCATGGCTGGCTGGCGGTCATAACGGCCTGTCGAATGCCGAAGACCCGACCAAGCCAGAAGATCCGTATCCGCGCGTAAAGGCTGTGCGCGATGTGATGCGCGAACTCGGCATCCCTGACGAGCTGCCGATCATTATGGCGGGCGGCGTCTGGTATCTACGCGAATGGGAAAACTGGATCGACAATCCGGAACTGGGGCAGATAGCCTTTCAATTCGGCACGCGGCCACTGTTGACGCAGGAAAGCCCGATCCCTGCGGGTTGGAAAGACGCGTTGACCAAAATCCCTGAGGGCGGGGTTTTGCTGCACAAGTTTTCGCCCACCGGATTTTATTCCAGCGCGGTGATCAATCCGTTCTTGCGCCAGCTACAGGCGCGTTCAGACCGGCAGATACCCTATTCGACCGAACAAGCAGGCGACCACACTTCGCAGCTGGATGTCGGCGTAAAAGCCAAAAATATGTGGGTCACGCCGCATGATTTGCAACGCGCCCGCGAATGGGATGCGCGCGGGTTTACCTCTGCGCTGAAAACGCCGGACAGCACGTTGATCTATGTTGAACCCGCCGAACGCGATGTCATTCGCAAGGATCAGACCGATTGCATGGGCTGCTTGTCGCATTGCGGATTTTCGTCGTGGAAAGACCATGACAATAATTCGACCGGCAGGTTGGCTGACCCGCGCAGTTTCTGCATTCAAAAAGCGTTGCAGAACATCGCGCACGGTGCGCCGATTGACGAACATCTGATGTTTGCCGGGCACAAGGCGTATGAATTTGGCCGCGATCCGTTTTACTCGAACGGCTTTGTGCCGACGGTGAAGCAGCTTGTGGACCGGATTTTGACGGGCGACTAATCTCCAATTAACTGTTTGTTGACCCCCCACCGATAGGCTCGATCCATCGGGGATTTGGACAATGAGCTTAGCTGCATCTGCCTATCGCAAAGTCGCACCAGCGCGGCTGGAGCAACGCAACGTTGCGCGCCATCCGGTGCTGATCAAACGCGCTACGGTGCGCGGCCATGGGCGGTATCCAGCAGAGGCTGAACTGATTGACCTGTCAATCTATGGCTGCCGTTTGGCGGTCGATGCCGATTACACAATTGGTGACAGATTATGGCTGCGCTTCGCCGGAGGAAGCCCAGTTGCGGCATCAACCATATGGGCCGAAGGCGGCGAACTCGGCTGCCGATTCGACGAGCCACTGGATCGCG
>JAYVGQ010000117.1:0-2427 GCA_043771985.1 Sphingomonadales bacterium | reverse complement strand
CTCCTGAAAGTCGCAGCGGATCACGCTTGCGATATCCATGCTCTGTGCACCGACGTCGCAGCGGTCATATTTCCGTCTGCGATTAACCCTCCGACCGAGGCGACGGTTCACGCGGTATCGGGAAAATTGCTTCAAATTGTCTCCGACATTGAAAACGCTATTTCGCCACAAGAGGCAGGCAGGCCGCCGCTAACTTGGCATATTTTAGCTCGGTCCGGCTTTTTGCGGGAAGGCGATCTGGTCGATTTCATTCTAGCGCGCGTCGCTGAAGACCGACTGGAAGCGCGAATTGAACCCGCTATCCGTCATATGCCCACTGTGCTGCTCGACCATGCCGACGGAAATATTGCCGACGCTGCGCAGACCTTGCTGGCCGCCGAAAGCCTGCATCGGCACGCACTCGGCAATACCCATCTGACGCTGACGCCTGAATTGCTGCACAAACTGTGCTGGCGCGTCGCTGCTGCGCTTGAGGTGACCCATGATGCAAGACGGCCAGAGGTGGTCGCAGCAGTACGCGCCATAATCACTGGATATTCCGAAGGAAATCGCGCTCAGGCCGCTGCCCGCAAGATACTGCATTTCAGCAGCGCGGCTGAGCGCTTGGCATTTCTTCAACCTGCGTTTGCTGGTGTGCATCTGCATGTTGCGGCAATATCGGTCGCCCTTGAACTGGATCACGATCACGTCCTGCGCCTGATTGATGCCGGGTCATGTGCCCCATATACAATTATGCTTGCCGCATGAGGGATGTCTAAAAGCGACGCGGTCGAAGCGATTTATTTGTTTCGTAAAGACGCTTTGACCCCGCGTGAAGCCGGGATCGTTGACGCTGGCTATGACAATCTCGGTCGCACCGATGCCATCGTCGAGATTGAAAAATGGGCATCGGCGCGAACAAATTATCTTACATTTGGGCAGCCGTGAACAGCGGCTCCCAACTTTTGCGTCCGATATTTGCCGAGGTCGACGGCGAGGGACGATTGTTGCGTGCAGACGATGCGCTTGCCCGCCTAAACCGCCGTGCAGGCGGTGTCGAAGGCGGCATGCTGGCAATTCCGGCATTGGCCAGTCTAGCACAGCTGTCGATCCGTTTACAAATGCGGCTATCCCGTGCGGTCCGCGTTGCCGACGATACAGAGCATCTTGAACTATGGGTGGAAGTCCAGCCGGAACGGACGCTTGCGAGACTGAATATTGTAAGCTGGCAAATATTGTCGTCCCCTTCAAAATCAAAGGTTGGAACTTCCGACGCAACATCATCACAGCATGCGGGCATCATGAAATTTGATTCCGTGTCGCGGTTGGTGCGCGCGAGCGGTATAGCCGGACAAGGGCTTGCGCCTGCCGACTTTGGCCGCAATGGCCCAGAAGTTCTTGCCGATTTATTTGAAGCCGGGGATGATTTTGCAATGCTGCACGATGCTGTCTCGGCGCGCACCAGCATATCCGGGCGAATGCTATCGCGCATTTTTGACGGACAGTTATTCACGGTCACTGGAGTGCTCGATGCCGAGCATTATCAGCTTTTATTTGATGTAGTTCCTTCCTGCGATAGTATCGCCACTGACCCGCAATACACTGCCGGTCCGGAAGCGTTGTTCGGCAAACATCTTGCGCCCGCGCTGCGCCAGCCACTTGGCCGGATCATTGCTAATGCCGAAACCATTGGCAGCGAACTTCAAGGCCCTATCCGTGAAAATTATGCGCTTTATGCCCGTGATATAGCGAATGCTGCGCGGCATTTATCGGCACTTGTCGACGATCTAGGCGATTTGGAGGCGGTGGAGCGGCCAGATTTCCAAACGGCGCGGGACAATATTGAACTGGGTGACGTCGCGCGCCGGGTTGCAGGGCTTTTAGCGTTGAAGGCAGCAGACCACAGCATACGCATCAAAACACCGCCAGAAAGCGAAAAATTGACAGCGATTGCCGAGTTTCGACGTACGTTGCAGATACTACTCAATCTGGTCAACAACGCCATCAGATATTCGCCCGATGGCACAGAGGTGACCATTGATCTCGCGCAGGATGGCGAATTTGCTCTGATCTCGGTGAGCGATCAGGGCGCTGGCATCGCGCGTGATGATCGCAATAAAATTTTCGAAAAGTTTGAACGCCTGGGCCGTTCGGGTGACGGGGGCAGCGGCCTTGGCCTTTACATCTCGCGCCGCCTCGCGCGCGCGATGGGCGGCGAGCTGTTGGTTGGAGAAGCCGTTGGCGGAGGCGCCATATTCACTCTCCGCCTTCCAACTACCTAATTACGCGCCCAATTCATGAAGGATAGGGGCGCGCAGCCGGGCCAGTGTAAAGTTGACGCGGGCGCCCGATTTTCTGACCCGGGTCGGATATCATTTCATTCCATTGCGCGACCCAGCCAACGGTGCGGGACAGCGCGAATAGTACGGTGAACATATCGGTCGGAAA
>JAYVGQ010000116.1:0-28709 GCA_043771985.1 Sphingomonadales bacterium | reverse complement strand
CCAAGGGATCGCAGACATTTTTGAAGCTTTTGAACGGGCCGGGAAACCCCGGTTCTGTCAGCGGGAAAGCTGTGTCTGCGCTGGGGAAGATGGCAATGAGCGCAGCGACAATCACAGATAAGGAAATCGGCCGTTCGGCGATGGGCAAGGCATTGTGGCGCATCATTCCGCTCATCCTGACTGCCTATCTGTTTGCCTATGTTGACCGGGTCAATGTCGGCTTTGCCGCCGCCACCATGAACGCCGATCTTGGGTTCAGTGCGACTGTTTACGGCCTTGGGGCCGGGCTGTTCTTCCTTGGCTATGCGCTGTTCGAAATCCCGTCGAACCTGATGTTGGTCCGCTTTGGCGCGCGCAAATGGATCGCGCGCATCATGATCACCTGGGGGCTGCTGTCGGCGGCCATGATGTTCATTCAGACAGCGGAGCAGTTTTACATACTGCGATTCCTGCTTGGTGTCGCCGAGGCCGGATTTTACCCCGGTGTCATCTATTATTTCTCGGGCTGGTTCCCGCCTTGCCACCGCAGCCGCGCGGTCAGTCGCTTTTACATCGCGGGGCCGCTCGGGTCGGTGGTGATGGGGGCGATGTCGGGTTGGCTGTTGTCGCTTGACGGCAATGCAGGCCTCCACGGCTGGCAGTGGCTGTTCCTGGTTCAGGGGCTGCCGACGGTGCTCGTCGGACTCGCTGTGCTGCGCTATTTGCCCGACAGCCCAGCGACCGCAATTTGGCTTAGCGCGCCGGAAAAAGAATGGATTCACCAGCAACTGGCCCGCGAGCAACAGGCGATTGGCGTGCCCGCCAGCCACGATGTCCTCGCTGCCTTTCGCAACCCCCGCGTCCTACTGTTCGGGGCGATCGGGATTACCTGCATCGGTGCGTTCATCACCTTCACCCTGTCGGCCCCGATGATATTGGCCGAGGCCACCGGGCTTGATGTGACCAATGTCGGCTATTTGGTCAGCGTCGGCGGGGTGATTGGCACGGCAGCAACGCTCTATCTCGGCAACTTTGCCGACCGCAACGGTGACCGTTTCATCCTTGGCTTTTGGTGCGCAGCGGTAATGGCTGCGTCTCTTTTCACAATCTGGCTCGCGCCATCGCCGCTGATTGTCGGTATCGCCTATCTCGCCTTTTCGACGGTCGCCTTCGCCGTTTCCATGCTGATTTCGTCGGCATGGGCAGAGGCGCTGCACGTCCGCGAACTCGCCGTTGGCGCAGCGGCGATCAACACCCTGTCGCAAATTGGCGCGTTCGTGACGCCCTTTGCCTGGGGCGCAGCCAAGGACGCGACGGGCAGTTTTGACGCGGGGTTGATCGGCATCACGTTGATGATGCTGGCGAACGCCGCGCTGATCCTGCTGCTGCGTCAGCAAATCCGTGGCCGCACGCTTCGGCCCGCCACAGTTTAAAATTTTTTGGGAAGCCCCTTCAACGCGGAGGGGCAGTTGAGAGGAGTGAAGACGATGAAAATGATGAAAACACTATATGTGAGTGCTGCGATGATTGCGGCAATGCTGGCAACCCCGGCGATGGCGCAGGAATCAAGCTACAAGCCTGGTTCTGTCTGGGACGCCAGCCGAATCGATGTCCTGCCCGGCCAGTTTGAAAATTACATGGATTATCTGGCAACGACCTGGAAAAAGAATCAGGAAATGGCCAAGGCCGAAGGTATCGTGCTCAATTATCACGTCTTGGCGACCAACAATGCACGGGCTGGCGAACCCGACCTGGTTCTGATCGTCGAATATAAGGACTATCAGACCACCGCTCAGCAAGAGGCCTTTCAAAAGAAGGTCAACGCCGCGATGGCAATGGACAATCGCAAACAGGCCAGCGCGAATGGCGAGCGCGGCAAAATGCGCGAGCTGATGGGCTCCATCGAATATCAGGAATTGATTCTGAAATAAACGACCCTTTCAGGATCATGGCAGGCGGCGTGCCCCCAAGTGCCGCCGCCTGTCGCTCCCCTATTGCGCCAACCCCTTTGGGAGGCGGCCATGGCCAATGTTCACGATGTTGCACGCGATTTCACCTTTATGCTACGGCAGGGCCAGTTCGTGGCCGCGCATGAGCGTTTCTGGGCCGCAGATGTGCGCAGCATCGAGCCGCACGACCTGCCCGATGGCATAGCCGCCATAGTATCGGGCATCGAAGCGGCGCGCGCAAAGACCGCACGTTGGCTGGGTTCGCGCCACATCCATGATCTTTGCATCGACGGCCCGTTCGTGACGGGCAACCAGTTCGCGCTGTTCCTCGACATGATGATCGTCGGCCAGCCAGGCGGGGCAGATCAACCCTTCACCGAAATCGCCATTTTCACCGTCCGCAACGGACAAATCAGCGAAGAGAGATATTTTTATGACTGACATTATAAACACACTTTCGCGGCGCGCCTTTACCGGCTCGGTCATCGCGCTTAGCGCACTTGCTGCTACCAAGGCGGGAACAGCCGCTGTCGTACTCGAGCCGACGCCAACACAGATGCTTGGGCCGTTTTACCCGATTGAACGTCTCGCTGAAGAAGATGCCGACCTGACGTGGATCAAAGGGCACGCAACGCGGGCCGAAGGCACTGTGATCCAGGTGAGAGGGCGTGTGCTGGATCGTTATGGTAATCCAGTCAGCGGCGCGCGGCTTGAGCTGTGGCAGTGCAATTCGCTTGGTCGTTACGCCCATGTCAACGACGTCGCGACCACACCGCTCGATCCTAATTTTCAGGGCTTTGCCTCGATCCGAACCGGAAAGAATGGCGAATGGCGGATTACCACGATCAAGCCCGCCGCCTATGATTCCCCAATAGGCAGGCGAACCCCGCATATCCATTTTGACGTGGCTGGCAAAAGCCACCGGCTGACCACACAGATGTATTTCTCCGATGACGACGCAACCAACAGCAAGGACATGCTGTATCAGCAACTTGGTGGTTCAGTCGACCGCACAGTCGCCAAACTTGGCGGCGAAGGGCAGTATGACTGGAACATCATTCTGATGGATGCAGGGCAGTGACCGCGGTTGTGTGTGCCCGTGATCGCCGCGATGCAATTCGCCGTCTTCATGGCCATCGTCAATCTGGGGAAAGCGTTCGCCTTGGCCGCAAAGCAGCACGCTGAACAGCTTTTCACTCGACAGGAGCAACTGACATGCCAATCGTTAATTTCAACAATGTCAACGACGGCCTTGATGCCAATGCCCGGCAACGCGGCCATTACATCGTCAACGCCGATCCGAGTGATGCCGGGATTTGGGTTCCCTATGGCGAAGGTATCTGGATCCAGCCGCTGGGGTTTAACGTCACATCCGGGGGCTTCACGACGTTGCTTAAGTGACTGCCCGGCGCGATGCTCGGCGTCCATTATCACGTCGGCATCGTGCGCGGTTACACCCTTCAGGGTCAGTGGGGCTATCTTGAGTATGATTGGACTGCCGTGTCCGGCACCTTCGTTTAAGAACCGGCGGGCGAAGCCCATACTCTGGTCATCCGCGATGTTTCGCTGGTTTCGGCAATTATCTATTTCGATGTTCAAGGCGGGCTAATCTGTCTCGACAAGTCGACCGACGGCAACTTAGCCGCCTATGAGGACAGTTTTTTCGGCGCTCGAATTCTGCCGTACGCATTACCGCCAGGCTGGGCTCGGTCCTGCACGCTTAGATGCAATGGTGCGCTGAGATGTTCGCGGCAACTCAAACTGACAGGGAGGGACGTATGATGTTTCGTTGGGCAAACACCACAAAACAATGGCTGTATATCGTGGCGTCGCTGGTATCTCTGGGTTCACCATCGGCAACGGCACAAACACCCGGCGCGGCGCAGACGCAAAGCGTACCGCCAGAGCTGGAAGCGGTGATCGACGAAAGCGACAAAGCGCTGCACGAGATCTTGAATGGCGGTCCGTCGGGCTATGCCGCGCTGTTTGCCGACCGCGACGACATCACGCTTGGCAATCCTTTCGGTCCGTTCGGCAAGGGCCGGTCCGCCGTCGTCGCCGCAATGAACAATGCCGCCAAGAAATACACCGACGGCTCGGTCGTCAGAGTCGAACGCGTCGCAATCTATGGCGGCGACCACCACTATGTACTGGTCGAAATGGAGCATGACCGCGCCAAACTCCGGACCGCGACTGATTTTTCAGAATTCTCGGCGCGCGTTACCAGCGTTTATGAAAAAATCGGTGCGCGCTGGAAACTGGTTCACCGCCATGCCGACCCCATCACCAGCGCGCGCCCGGCGGAATCGGTGCTATCCGCAATCGTACCCAAAGGCATCGTCGGCACGTGGCGTTTGGTATCGTTCGAAGATGTCGAGGACGGAAAGATCATGCGCCCGGCAAAAAGTCCGGGCGAGCGAAAATGGACAATCGGGCCTTGTTTGCGTGCAGCCCCGAACAAATGCAGGCGTTGGTGGACAAGTCCGTCGCTTACTGGGGCACTTACACCGTCGATCTGGCCGCTGGAGTGGTTACTCATAACGTCCTAAGCGACCTCAGCAACGGTTACGCTGGCACCGTTCAGCTCCCCCCATTTCACCTTAACGGCGACCGCCTGGTGATCGGCGACGGCAAGACCTAGACCCGCGGGCTCGAACGCGTAGTCCGGTGAGACCTAAGCGGATATAACCGAAGAAAATAGTAGCCCATAGTACCGTCAAGTCTGGTCCATATAGCGTATCGCACGCCGGGCATTTAGAGAAATGCTGACGTAGCACTCCACTGGGTTCGGCGCGCCTATCCGTACCAGAATCCGGCACTCGCGTTTCTGAAATTTGATGACGAACATCATTGCTTTGCCTTTGCCGACCTGAGCGTGATCCGCCCGAACAAGCATGACTATGATGAACTGAAAAGCAAAGGCATTCAGCCTGATTGGGCGGTTCACCAAGGGAGAAGCGCGACGCTGTATTATGCTGATCCGGACGATTGGTTCCCGCGATTACGCAACGGCCAGTGCGAAGCGGCGTTGCTTGCTATCAACACTCAAGGCAAGATGTCGCCTATAGATGGCACGACAAGGGACATATCATAACAGCAATCGCATCAACATCAGCAAGTCCGGTGTTGGTCATCATATGCTGCATCAATTGATTCCACATCCTGAATTGATCTGGCCCGTTACAAACGATTTAGCATAACTTTTTTGTTGGTTGCGAGAGTAGGATTGGAATCTACGACCTTCAGGTTATGAGACGGAAGGCTGAATATTTAATTCATTGATATTGTTAGATAATATTATCCTATTTTATACTATGTGTTGGATTTCATGTTAGCGTTATGTGCTAATTTGCAATTTTTTGCCTATTTTGTGTTAGCGCGCTAACATAAAGTCGGCGTGACACGCAGAAAACAGCCGATTTCTGTCAATAGATGAGAACGTACGTATGGGGTGAATCCTCATCATCATAAAGGGCCATTCCGGTTTGAATTGTCCAGTGATGAGGGCCTAGTCGGCGCATTTCGAGTATTGCAACACACTCCGCCGGCACCCTACCCGTTCACACATCCCGGCAAAATGCCTGGAATGTCGGACGGTGCCGACAGTCCGCTTTGCTTGGCATATCGTCGTTATCGGCTGTTCGTTCATTTTTTGCCCGAACGACAGCTTCTGGCCGTTGTCATTCAGCCTACTGCGTATGCAAGCGGTCAGCTTGGTTGATAGGCCGCCGGAATAGATAAACGTTCCATTTATCTCATTCTGTCCAAATTTTAATTCGTCAATGCGCAGAGGAAGTTCGTGAGAACGTAATGCTTGACAACTATTGAACCTGCGTGAGAACATGAATTTCTTTGTAATAACGTTTGATTCGCCATTGAATTGCGGAACGTTGGATAAACCGTTGTTGCACGTCTAAAAAAATCCTTTCGGGTCACGTGGCCGTGATAAGCGGCCCAAACAAGCGCGATTAACCTTGGCATTGGGGGCGGCCGATGGGAGGGTTATGCAAATGGCAGCGGACGGTAAGCGGATCGGGGTGGTCGGCAGACTCGGTGTTTTCCCGATGGTAAAGCTGTCATTGGCGGCGCGACGCTTGCTCGCTTTTCTCGCCATACGCGGCGGACAGGTTTCAAGACAGCGCTCCGTAGATGAACTCTGGCCCGACTTGTCCGAAGATTTGGGTAGGGCAAATTTACGCCGTGCACTGTGGCAGGTGCCACCAACCTGGATCAATGTCTTTGGCGACGAACTCGTTCTTCTTGCCGAGTGCGACTTGCCGTGCGCGCGGCAGACAGTTTCACGGGCGATCGCGGGCGAGTTACTGGAATTCGACGACATCGACTTGCTTGCATCTGATATCTTGCCCGGGTGGCACGAAGAATGGGTGATCGCGGCCCAAGAGGAATTTCATCTCCTCCGCGTGCAGGCACTCGAATGTGCCTGCCGGTCGCTTGCGCATGACGATCAATATGCCTTGGCCGTTCGCGCAGGTGCTGCGGCGGTCGCCGCCGAACCGTTACGCGAATCGGCGGCGGAAGCTCTGATCGACGCGCATTTGGGGCAAGGAAACCGTTTTGCGGCATTGCAGTGTTTCGGGGTCCTTGCCAACTTGCTGCACGAGGAACTGGGCATCGAGCCCGATGGCGCGCTTGCCGAAAGAATAAGCTTGCTTAGCGGCACGCGTAGAGTTGCCTGAGATGGCGGACGTTTGACGGACGCCAGCACGATGCAGTGTCGCATTTCGCCCGATGTCTTGCATATGCGCTGAAGACGCACGCGGAATATTTTCGCGCTGATAGCGGCACACCGTGCGACGGCCCATCTGCTTTAATGGCATCGACTCGTAATGGGAGATGCCCGATGAACGCGACCGACACTTTGGACGAAGCCGGATGGAGACCTTCCGCGACGCTTGAATCGCCGTTTGCGGAATCTCTATCCGAAGCCGATCCAGGTCGTTCGATGCGCGGGTTCGAACCGTGGCAAGCGTCGTTGACACCGTTTGCCGACGGCGAGGGAGAGGCATTCGCCGACGAAAGTGATGAAGCGTTTGAGGAAGCCTTGGCCGACATCCGCGACGAGGATTTCCACGAGGCGGTCGCGATGCTGGCCGAGGAAACCGAAGCGGCGGTCGGCGAGCGGTTCGCAAACGAAGCACCTCTCTACGCTCGCGAACGTGAACGCTTTGCAGAAACCTATCTTTCGGGCGTGCAGTTCGAAAGTGAGCAGTATCTGACCGAGCTCGAAACGGGCATCGCGGGTCTAGATATCGGCTCCTTCTCGGAAAATCAGATCGACGAGACGCTTGCGCGCTTCGACCCGCAATCGGGCGAATTGACCCCGGCGGGCGAGGAATTCATTGGCAAACTGGCCAGAAAGGCCAAGAAGGCAGTAAAATCAGTTGCCAAAGCCGCGAAGAAGCTCGGCAAGCTCGCCTCGCCGTTTCTCGGTCCGCTCTTAAAGAAATTACGCAAACTTGTGCGGCCGTTGCTCAAGCGCGTACTCTCGCTTGCGATCGGGCGTTTACCGGCACCGCTGCGACCAGCCGCACAGACGCTTGCCGACCGGCTGATGGGGAAGGCCGGAATCGTCAAGCCCGCTGCCGCCGCTGCCAACGCCGCCGCTCAGCCTTCCGCCGAACCGGCTGCAGCTCCTGCCGTCGCGATCGATAGCGAAGCGCTAGCCGACTCGTTCGACATGATGGTTGTAAAGGCGATGACGCTCGATGAAACGGTGCTAGCCGAAAGCGAGACGCTCGACACCGGAGAGGACGAAGCGCTCGAGGAGAGCCGCGATCTTGAAACGCTTGCAGAAGCGCGCGGAGAATTGATTGACAAGCTCAGCCAAGCCGACGAGCGTGCCGATCTGGCTCCTGCGATCGAGCAGTTTGCACCTGTCGTACTGATGGCGCTGCGCACGGGAATAGGCCTTGTCGGGCGACCGAGGGTCGTCGGTTTCCTTGCAAAATATCTGGCCGGCATGATCGGCAAATGGGTCGGCCCGGGTCAGGCAAAGCCGCTTGCGAATGCTATCGTCGATACCGGTCTGCGGATGGCGACGCTCGAAGCTGAGAATGAGGCGTCCTGGAACGAGAACGAGATCGTCCCTGCTGCGCTGGCGAGCATCGTCGAAGACACGGTGCGCCGCTTTGCCGAAAACGAGGATTATGTTTTCGAGGACGAAGATTTGGCGCAGGTCGAGCTTGCCGAAGCGTTCGGCGAAGCGGTCGCGACGCATTTTCCGCAGGATCATGTTCGCTCAGAACTGCAACTGGCCCCGTCGCTCGGTGGCGCATTCGTGACTCGACGGGCGCGTTCGCTTCGCCCCTATGGCAAATATAATCGAACCCCCGAAATCGAGGTATCCGCGCAAATGGCCGATCGTTTGCCGGCATTCGGCGGAACGTCGCTCGGCGATGCGGCGCGCGCGGCGGGCGGGTCGTTTCCGATGCGCGCGCGGATGCATATCTATCAGGCGAAAACGGGATCGACGATCCCGGCGATGCTCCGGCACGACAGACGCGGTCGTGCTTTGGCCTATCCGCTGACGCGGGGCGCTGCGGGCATGCTGCTGCGCGAGCCAGGGCTCGGCGGGCGGGTACCCGCGCGTTTTATGAAATCGCCGCGCCGGATTGCAGTGGGACAGCGGGTTTATGTGCTCGAGCCGGTGGGCGGTAGTGGATTCGGTAGCGGGCAGAATCGCGCAGCACCAAGCCGTTCGTGGCTGTCGATTTCGCGCGGTGGCGCGCAGATGGTAGCGGGAGTCTATCTTTCCGAAACTCAGGCGCAAGCCATCGCCGAGGCAATGCGGCAGGGGCGCGGTCATGGAGTATTGCTAAAAGCGCTCGTCGACAGCCTGCGCAGGTCTTCGCGTTCTCGCATGGAAGCCGAAGAGCCCGAAGCTCTCACACATAGCGAAGAGTTCGAAGAGTTTACTGCTCGGGCGAGATCGCGTTTTCCGGCCGGCTTCAAGGACATGCTGCGCCGCCGCATTGCGGCGTGGATTATGCCGGCGATCGCCGGCTGGGTGCGGAGCAACAGCGAGGCGTTCCTGCGCGCTGCCGCTCATCCCGAACCGGGAGTCACGGTCCGCATTCAGCTTTCGGGTGTGCCGGGGCTGGTTCAAGCCACAGCGGGCAAGGCGCCGACGCTGGCATCGCTTGCTCGGTCGCTTCGCGGGACCCCTGCGATGTCGATCTCGGTGATACAGGGGAGGGTCCAGAGGTGAGTGAGCCGGTCGCCATCGAACAAGCGCTCGTCGCCGGCGATCTGGAGCGGCAGGTCGCGCACTGGCTTGCTTCGGCGCGCACGTTTCGAAACGCCGAAGAGTTTGCGTCGATTGCCGCCTGGAAATCGGTCGAACGAGACGTCGGCCTGCCCTTGCGCCAACAACTCAATGTAATTGTCGAAGAGCTGGTCGCGATGGGTGAGGCAACGGCCGCAAAAGCCGCGGCGGCGCGCAAAGATGCATCGGTAACGGCGGAAGCCGCCGCCGCCGTCCAGCGTTTCCGGCGGCGTTATGTCCAGGTCGACACGACGCTCGATTTTCTAGGCGACGCAATCAATTCGCGGACCAGTACTGTTCTGTGCGCGGCGCTTACCACGCTCGACCGGTTGGCTTATGCGAGCATGGTTCCGGCGCTCGAACGCGCAGGCAAGCCGGTGCCGCGCGTGCTGGTCTATCAGGACAAGGGTACCGGCGCGTCGATCCTGCGCGCAGGGGTACGGCTCTGGGCGCCGGGTGCGGTAATGCCGGTCGCCGCGATCAAGATCGTGCGGCACAATCTCTATCGCCCGACCTCATTGTTCCACGAAACCGGGCACCAAGTCGCGTTTCTGACCGGCTGGACCGAGTCCGCGCGAGCCGCGATTGCAGAGGCACTGGCGGACGATCCGCAACTCGCACAGATGTGGACGCCCTGGGCATCCGAGATCGTCGCCGATGTGTTCGCATTTCTGCACACCGGCTACGCATCGGTCGCGGCGCTCTACGATGTTGTCGGTGACGCAAACACGATATTGCGCTGGCCGGTCGGCGATCCGCATCCCGTCGGCTGGCTGCGCACCGCTCTGGGTTGTGAATTTTCGCGAATATGTTTTGGCGCGGCCGGACCGTGGAACGCGTTGCAGCGCGCGATGATGGCGCATTTCCCCGTATCGCGCGCAGACGAGACGCTGCAGCCATTGCTCGAACGGTCATTGGCAGCGATGCCGAAAATTGCGCGTGCCTGCCTGACAGCACCGGTACCGGCGTTCGGCGGAAAGCCGATGACCGATGTGCATCATCCCGCGCGCGTGTCGCCGGACGCACTTGCCGAGCTGGAACGCACGGCAGGCCCGGCGCTTTGGACATCGCCGCACTGGCGGCAGACCGAAGGCATCAGGATTGTCGCGCTGGCGGGACTGAGGGAAGCCGAGCGACCGGAGACGGCATCGCACTGGATCGAACGCGCGCGGACCTGGTTGAGTACGGAAACGAATGCGCAGGCAGCTTAGGGAAAGGAATTGATCATGCCGAAACCAGATGAAGAGTATCTGAAACGCGAGAACGCGCTGCTCAAAGAGCGGCTGGCGCAATTCGAGACGACTCTCAATCGCATGGCCCAAGCCCAGACGATCGAATGCGTTATCGAGAATGGCGTGGAAAAGATCGCCGGCATGCTTGAACCACTGCGATCGCTCAGGCCATCGCGGACGCCGCTCGACCGCGATAGCGCCGCAGCATTGCACGCGCTTCACGCGTCGCTCGCCCGGCCTAGTTATGAAAATCTTGAATCGTCCGGTCTGGATAGCTTCATTGCTATCAACACCGGTAAACGCGGAGGACAGAAATCATGATTCAGCAACTTGTTCAGCGGCTGATGGACGCCAACAGCGGGATGAACTCCCAGCAAGCTGCAGAAATCGTGCTTTCCGCCGACCCGATGGACCTCATTCTTTACATGGAGCAAGTCTGGGACGACGCCGACCAGGCCGACGGCGATCATCCCGACGAAGGACGAAAGAAACTGTTCAAAATGGGGCGCTTTGCCAGCCTCGACCCAATCGCGCCAACGCCTTTCGGGCCGTGGGACCATTTCGGCTATGCTTATGCGCTGGAAAATACGCGTATTGTCCAGATTCTCGGGCGGATCGTCCGCGAATACCGGAACGGTGAGGGACTCGGTGTACCAACGCCAGCCACCCGCCGCTGGGTGGAGGCAACGGAGGCGCTGCTTTTTGGCGCCGCGAATCCTTTTACCGCCTGGCTATCGACGAGCAGCCTGCGCAAAGATCCGGAGGCAGTGCGCCGCAATGCCTATTGGCGCCTGTTCGGGCTCGATCTCGCATTCGGCGCAGAGGACAATAGCGCACCCAGTTACGAAAAGGCGCACGCAGCAAATGCAGGTTTTGCTCCATTGTTCGAGGAATTGCTTTTCGAACTCTGGCAAGCGATGAGCAACGAACGCAATATCGCAGGGTCGAACCAGTCCGACGATGACCGTATTTTCCGGCTTGCGGAGCAACTTCGGTTCATTTTGATCTCACGGCGGCAGCAGGGTTTGCTGAGACGCGAGGAGTTGGCTGCGGCAACCGCGCTCGGATGGGCAGAATTGAGCGTCAGCTTTGACACACCAGTGGCGCTCGATCTCGGCGCCAATGCGTCGAATCCGGCCAGCCGTTTGCGGGTCATGGGCGAACGCGTGGGCCTTGCAGCACATAGCAAGTCGGCCTCGTTCTTCTCGATGGCGGCCGAACTGTCCAAATTTCTGCGCGTTATCGAATCAGGCTTTGTCAACGGCCCCGACAAGACCTGGGTGCTTTATGCAACGCAACCCGGTGGGCCGGGTGACCCGTTGCCGATCGGCAACGACACGCGTCGTGTCATCACCGAATGGGCGGCTGCCACCGGCAAAAATTTGAAGGAGCGCAGCAAGCCGGTCGATGTCCGCCAGACCCGCCTTGTCGCGGTTGCATAAACCACCCGCCATCCGAAAGGACTGAACGATGGACTATCGAAAAGAGCGTTTCGACCATTTCGGCTTTGAATCTCCGTTCGCGTCCGGCGAAGGCGAGGCGTCCGGCGTCGGTGTCGGCGTTGAAGCAGAAGTTATGTTTGCGCCCGATACGGGTTTCTTTGAACGGCCTTGGGAGCAGGAGCGCGAAGCCCAAAGCGATGCGCTGAAGCTTACAGAAATGCTCGCGATACCGGGGCGCTTCGACGACCCAAAGCGCAATCCGGCGACCGAGAAGGATGGCACGCGGTTCGATGTTTTCCTGAAAGACGGCAACAGGGCTGCCTTTGTCCAGAAATGGCTGGCCGCCTGTCCCCAACTTGCGCAGGCGGCCGCCGAACCGCATGGCGACCTGAAGACCAGCGACATCGCCAAGGGCTGGTTTGTGATTCATGATGTCGGCGTTGAATCGTCACTGAACGACACGCGTTTCAAAGCGAAGGACACCAAGAAAAAATCGGTCCACGGCTTTGTCAATCGGGCGGGAAACTATGCCGCCACGCACGATTTCGCAAAGCGTAAGAGCGGCACGATCTACGAGTTTGTAAGCAAGCGCGGCAAGGCAATTGCCGGGGGCAAGACCGTCAATATCGAAACCGTGCCCGATATAGAGGATGTGCGGATCAAGGCCGATGGCACGCTGCCCGCTCCCCGCAACGCCGAACGCTATGCCTCGATCGGTTTTCGCCGGAACAAGCCTGCGCAGGGTAAGGCGCGCTATTACAAATGGACCAAAGAGGCGTTCGATGTCCTCGCCGGCCTCTATATTCTGGCTTCCGCGCGTGCCGGCCATTTGCTCACACTGACCGCGCACAAGGAAATGGACCGCAACCTCGGACGTGCGGTCATCTGGGAAGAATATAATGCGGCGGCGCTGGCAAATCCGAAAGGCAGCCTGAAAAAATATCTTGTGGCCGCGCGCGACCACCCTAGCGATTATCATGGCGATCCTTACGGGTTCGATTTTCAGGCGCTTTACGATGTCATTACGCGCAAGCTCAATGCGCTGGGCGGTACGCAGATGCCCGTGGGCGCACGCTACGGCATCAACCCGCTGCGGGTCCGCAAGGCCGATGGCGAGGATATCGGCAATGGCGACGGCCAGAAGCACGAATTTCCATTACAATCCGACCCCGTCATCAAGCGCGCCACGGGGTTGAAGAAAAAAGGGTGGTGGAATTCGGCAAAGAGCAGCGAGGCCGCGTTCGAGGACGAATTCGAGAGTTACGAATTTGAGGGAACCGAACAGGAGGCGCTCGATCCTGGACACGCTTTCGAGGACGAAGAGAGTTGGGAAAACCCGGATTTCGAAAGCGACGAACAGTCGTGGTCGGCCGGGGATGAAGAAGAATCGCTCGCCTGGCTCGACCTCGAAGAGGAAGATTTCGAAAATTACCTGTTCGAAGACGAACGGGAAAACGAATGGGAAGACGAGGGGGAAGAGGAAGCTTCGCCATCCCGACCGGCACCGACACCGCTGCTCGGCGGTCAGCTTTGGTCGGGTTCCGATGCGAAGCTTGGCATGAAGCATGCGATCTTCGTTTCACCCGCTGCGCTCGGTCAGGCGCGGGTCGAACTGTTATTCTATGTGCACGGGCTGCTTCGTCCGTGCGGCGGGTTGCCGGCTGCCGGCGTGGCCGCGTTCGTTTCGGAAGACACATTCGCGCTGGGCGCAAGCGTCGTTGCAAGCGGTCGACCCATTATCCTGATCGTCCCGCAATTTCAGGAAGCGAACGACCGGAAATGGTCGTCGCTGGGACTGGAAAAGCCGGCTGCACTCAATTCCTATCTTGAAAGATGCCAGGCAGAGGTCGGTAGTGTACTGGGCCGTGCCGCGCCTGAAGTGTCGGGACTGATCATTGCCGGACATTCGCGGGCCTATGGTGTGCTGAACCCGCTTGCCGCATCTTACGCATCTCCGGCGATGAGCCAGGGCCCGCTTGCCAGCCTGTCGGGCATGTGGTTCCTCGATTCGAGCTATGGTAGTTTCCCCGCCGCCGCGCTTGCCAGACTTTTGAAGGCCAAGCCCGGCCTCAGCGTCCGGCAGGTCTACATCGCGGGCAGCAAGACCGACTTGTTCGGCCGGAAGAGCCGCGCCGGGCGGCTGGCATGTATGCCGGTTTCTCCCCGCGCATCCAATCATTGCCAGATCCCGGCCAAAAGCTTGCCCGATCTTCTTGCCGACCGGCCATTAAAAATAGCCTACAAGCCTGCATCCCGGCGCAAGAACTTCGCCCCCGATTTCGAGCAGGAGGCCGAAGCGGAATGGCTGTTCGAGGACGAGTTTGAGGACCAGTTCGAGGATGAGCTCGAAGAGGAAGATGAAGAATGGACCGAGGCTTTTAGCGAAGCCAAGGGCGAAGAAAAGGACGAGGATTTCGACCATGATATATGGGCGTCTGAAGAGGAAGATGAGGCCGAGGGGCGGTGCAGCCATAATGAAGCGTCATTCGAGGGCATCGAGCCGTTCATGGAATCGGAAAACTGGTCGAATTCTACAGAGCAGGTAGCATTTCGCGAACGCGTCCTTGCCGAGCATATCAGGCGCACCGAAAAGCGTAAGAAAATGAAGGCGAAGCCGGACTTGCGCGGCGATCAGCTTGCAACGATCTCTGGTACGAAGATAGTGACGCGCGCCGATACCGCGATTGCCGCCGCGAAGCTTCTCGCCGCCGCCCACGCCGCGCTCGCCGACGCGCAGCGGGCCGGGGACGCCACCGCAGCGAAAATCCGCAACATCACGGTAACGAGCGGATACCGGAGTGCAAGCCGCCAGCTCAAACTTTGGCGCGGCGTGTTTTCCGCAGAAGGCGGCTATTATGACACGACCGAAGCGAAGCGGCAGCAACTGCCCGGTGGTCCGCATTCGGAAGCGGCGATCGCTTATTTGCTGAAGCCGACCGGCAGCGGCGGTTTCGGCCTTAGCGGTCGCATCGCGGCGCCTGGCTTCAGCAATCATCAGAGCGGAACCGCGCTCGACTTTCTCGTCAACCTGACCAAGGGCGGCTCGATCAAGCTCAGCAGCAAAGACAGCTACCGCGCAATCTGGCGCGCGTCGTGGTTCCACCGGTGGATGAAAGCGAATGCAGGGCGGTTCGGGTTCAATCCGATACCCACCGAAGAATGGCATTGGGAATATCGACCGGGCACGGAAAGCGCGCCGCAAGGTTTCGACACGTTCGACAGCGAATTTCAGCCAGAAGACTTCGATAGCGAGCATCTGGCCGGGGACGGGGAATTCGAAGTCTCGAGCGCGCCCGATTTCAAAATTCGCCCGGAGTACGGGGGAAAAATGGCAAGCCATATCTCAGGGGCTATGCGAGCTATGCCAGCCCACGGGTCGACGCGGCACTTCGCAGGATGCGTTCGGCTGGAAAGCTGAGCATCACCGACGCCGATATAGACACTCTTGAACGCATGTCACGTGTGGAATCGGGCGGCTCGGTCGCTTGCGTGCAAACTTACGACAACGCCTATCTGAGCTTTGGCTTCATGCAGTACACCGTTTTGCATGGCAGTCTGCAAAAACTGATCGCCCGTGTGCCCGGTGCTTTCGCCCGCTACGGAATCGTGGTGCAGGGCGCGTACAGCTTCGGCAAGGCTCGACAGGCAGGCATCTTCGGGGCACCGGTCCCAAGCGACCTTCGCAAGACAGAATGGGTCGAACGGTTCATGCGCGCCGGTTTCGACGACGACATCAATGTCGCGCAGGCGATCATGGCACTGGAAGAGGTCGCCGCGCAAATGAAGCGTTTGAAAGCTATAATGAAGGAAAAATGGTCGGATACCCTTGGCACCTCCAAGATCCGGGCTTTGGTCACGGAAGCCTATAACAACCGTCCGGGGGGGATGTGGGGTAACAAGAAAATGGGGGTCACGGGCGCGGCGCGGTCGGTCGAACGCGCCTTTGTGGTTGGGTCCGGCGCTGGCTCTTTCCAGCGATTACTCGTCGAGGAAATCCACCGCGCTTACTCGCAATATAAAAGCGAGGAACTCGTAAAAGGTCAGCGTCTCACCGAGAAGATTTTGAAATAGGACGGATTTCATGTTCAGAATTTAGACTAGTAGCGGACTTTCAGTATGCGGTTTTCCTTAAGCTGGTGGTCCAAGCTGATTCTTTGACATTGAGCACTGAGCTTCGATCGTACCTGGGCTTTGAATATTCGTCGACCTTGCGTCATGCTCGGTGTCGCTGTGATCTACCGAGTGAAAGCCATTGAAAATGCGCGCGGCGCTCGCTTCAACGCGAGAGGTGGGCTGCGAAGAGAAGGAGTATAGCTGGATGACCAACCTTGACCTATCGCTTGTCGTTATCGGCGCGGTGATGATGTTCACGGCAGTTATTCTGTATGGGAAGGATGCTTCAAAAAAAGCACTGTTCCCTGTGATTCTTGTTATTGGCGGGATATTCTTATGCGCCGCCCAGACAGCCAAAGCAAAGATTCGGGGTATGGATTTGGAATTCAGCAGAGCAGTTGGCGAAGTCAGCGACAAGAGTGAGGAAATGCTGCTCGCACAAGATGCAGCGTTGAAGGCCTTAGCGGATAACGTTTCAAAAATGCGAGATGCATTCGACGCATATCAGAAATCAGCGAACGATAGATTTGCAGCTTTTGATGCCAAGCCAGTAGCCGTGCCCAATCAAGCGGCAATTGCCGCTTCTGCAGCTAATGTAGATAGCAAACTTTCTGAGATGGTGGCTGCGCGCGCGCCGATTGAAAAAGCCAACCGAGACCTCGGTCGAATAATAATGAACCCTTTTTATTCGGGAATCCCTAAGTTTTCGGGCGTGAAATGTATTTAAGTGATTTGGCACCCACGCGCGTTCGATATGCATTGATGTCTAATTCAGAAGTGCGATGTCCCGTCATCTGCCAGTCCAGAATCCACAACAGACCTGCCACTAGCGTGCAAGTGAACAAACATCGGCTTTCGAGGAGCACTCATGCCTAGCTGAACGGCAGGAAAGTTAGCGGAATGCGACGCCAACATTTGGTCGGTTTGGTTTTTGGGTTTTTGACAGGGCGTGCAGCTGTCCGTGAGCATGTTTTCAGTTGACCACTGGACATCAGGTTTTTGGCCTCGGGTGGTAATGTGTTAGGTTTTTGCCAGAAATTGCCATATCGGCGTCAATTTTCGTTCGAACACCGCCGGAATTTCGTTGATACGCGGGACAAATTCCTTCAGCCTTCAGGTTAATTTGACGCAACAAATGCCCCGATCTGGCGACCGAGGCTTTTTATTACGCTATTGTTTTTCTTAGATAATATTGGTTGCGGGAGTAGGATTTGAACCTACGACCTTCAGGTTATGAGACGGAACGTCATATATCTAATATGTTGATCTTGATATATAATAATACATAATTGTGTGCCGTGTGTTAGATTTGGTGTTAGCACTTTGTGCCAATTTGCAAAAATTGGCCTATTTTGTGTTAGCTCGCTAACACAAAAACGAAGTTAGGCGCGAAAAACAGCCGATTTCTGCCAATCAGTTAGATCTTACGCGTGAAGTGTATCCTCATCGCGACAAAGGTCCATTTCCGTTTGAATGTTTGGTGATGAGGGCCTTGCCGCTGTATAAGGGGTATTACGCCTCACTCAGTCGATGCCCTACCCTTCGGACAACCCACGATCATCAAATCGCATCAGCTGCTTCGGAACCCGTAACGGCAATATGGCTGGAATGTTGGACGATGCCGACAGTCTGCTTATAAGAGTGAAATCTCGGTAAGCGGACACTCGTTCATACCTTGCCGTGCTGACAGCTTCATCGGTTATTTTGGACAGACCGTTAAAGGGCCCACTCTCGCGGCAAACGGACGTTTGTAAGGGCGTAGATTGTATACCTTTCAGATTTTAAGCGCATTTCAAAATCGGCATGTACGAATAGCTGAAAGACCTGATCCCCCGCCACCTGTTCAAGATACCCATCCAGGCCGCTATCGGCGGCAAAGTGGTCGCGCCAAACCATCGCCGCGATGCGCAAGGACGTGACCGCGAAATGCTATGGCGGCGACATATCGCGCAAAAAGAAGCTGCTGGAAAAGCAGAAGAAAGGCAAGGCGCGGATGAGAGAGTACGGGGAGCATTCCGCAGGAGGCGTTTATCGCGGCTCTTAGGATGGGGGAAGAGTAGCTGCAAAAGACAAATGCCCCCGCTCCGTCAGTAAGGGAGCAAGGGACAAGTCTTGCAAAGGGTCGGGTCGCACGTTTCCCTCCGCGTTATACACTTTCAAGGACTGGTCGGCCGGTCGTCATTGTTGCCCGAGGCGAGGACGGCGGCGAGGGCTGCGGCTCCGGCGGTTATTCCTAATATTAAGCCGGTATTGCTACCCTTTTTCGCCGTCGCATTTGTAACGCATTTTGCTGTGTAGGGCAGGCCGCACAATTCATTTTTCGCGGTTGACGGCGGGGTACCGCCGGGGCCGTTATGGGCGCGGCGTTCGGTTGCTGCCGTGGGCTTGTCCTTGATCAGAAGCTGCCCCGTTTCAATATCAACCGAAGGGGCGGGCGCAGCACCATCGTCTACGGGGGGCGGGGCCGCCTCTCGCCCGGTCAAGCCGCAATTGCCGCAGCCTTTGACGGCTTGGTCCTTGATGCCCCTTTCGGTCGCGGGCGCGTCAATCGTGGGGAGTTCGACAGGGATCGTGGCTGATTTGCCCTTTTCCACCGACTGCAGTTTGGGCTTGTCCTTAATCAGCAACTGGCCCGTTTCGACCGGTGCCGCCGCGACCATTTGGCCGCCAGTCGATGCCAGCATTGCCACCGAAAGCGCCAATGCGCCCGCGCTGTGTTTCCAATTAACGTTCATACCCGCCTCCCCGAATAAATTCCTGTGCCTCATCGGCATGTTGCCGGTATCGTCGCGGCGGGGCGCGGGGTATAGGCCCATATATATGGGGGGTGACATTTGGGATTGCGCGGGGCTTACCAGCGGGCTTTGGACAATGCCCGAACTATGGATGCACGCGCCGCCGCCTGTGTGATTGCCTGCGCGATTGGCCTGCTCGCATGGATCACTGCGCCCGACATCCGCCCGTTCGGTGCGCAAGTAGTGGCCCCTTCGGCGATGGTCTATTTCCCCGGCGACCGTGTCGGCCAGCCGGTGCCGGTGGCCGAGGGCCAAGCGCAGTTGGAGCGCGCGGCTTCGGGCGCGCCGCGCCGCGAGATGCGGCAATTGCACTTCCCCTTGCCGACCAGCGCGGGGGCTTCGCTTTATATGCCAGCATCGCCGGGTGATGCGGCGCTCTGGGTCAACGGTATGGTCGGCGGCGATAGTGCGCAGGGCAGTTATTTCGGGCCGGGGTTCGGGCCGCATGTGTTGTCGCAGGAAATCCCGGCATCGCGGTTGAGTTTTGAAAATAACCGAGTGGATGTGCTGGTCGCGGCAGGCTGGGCTGCTGAGCGGAAGCCCTTGGTATTCGCCGTCCCTGCCCGCACTGGACCCGCCTTTGCCGCGATGATGGCTCAGGTCGAGGTGCGGTTGTGGCAGGGGGCGGTTGCCTTTGGCGGGCTGGGGTTGTTGCTGTCGGTTGCGGGGATGCTGTTGCTGCGTAGTCGCCCGGTTTTCGCCGGCGGAGCGCTGTTTTCGATTGCGCTGCTCGATCAGGCGTTGTGGTATTTGCCGATGTGGTTGCGGTTGGTGCTGGCGGCGGCGGGCATCGCGATTTTGTTCGTGCGCATGACGTGGCGACCGGCGTTGGGCGGGGCTTTGATCGCCGCCAGCGTCGCTCTGTTGGCTGGCGTTGCTTTGGCCTCTGGGTGGGCCGCTTCGCTGCCATTGTCATGGGGTGCCAATGTTGCGTTATGGCCGCTGGCGGGCTTTGCGATGCCCTATTTGGCGTTTGGCGAGGGACGGCTGGTGTGGGGCGACTTCGTCGCCGCACGCGCCAAAATCCGCGAGCAGGCGGCGGTCATTGAACAACAAGCAGACGCGTTGCAGGACAGCATTCGTGCAGCCGCAGTTGCCGAAGAACGCCAGCGTTTCGTGCGCGATATGCACGACGGCGTCGGCGGGCATTTGCTGTCGCTGCTGATGCGGGTGCGCGCCGAGGATGCCGACAGCAAGGATGTTGCCGAGGAGCTGGAAAAGGGCCTAACCGACCTGCGGCTGATGGCGGACTCGCTCGACCATGTCGGGGCCGATCTGGACGTCGCGCTAGCGGCGTTTCACCGGCGGGCGGCGCAGCAACTCGCGTCGGCGGGGCTGGAGTTCGAGTGGTCAAAGCCGCAGGAATTGAGCGGGTTTGCAATGGACGCGCGTGCGGTTTTGAGCCTTTACCGGATTATCCAAGAGGCGCTGTCGAACTGCATCCGCCATGCAGGGGCCTCGCGGTTTGGGGTGGCTTTCGATCTGGCGGAGGGCGGCACGCGGCTGGATGTGGTGATCGAGGATGACGGCGTCGGCTTTAGCGCAGTCGAGGAAGGCCGCGGGCTCGCTAATATCCGCAAGCGCGCGGAGAAGCTGGGCGGGACGGTGGAATTTGGCGCTGGGGCTAACGGTACGGGTTGCCGGCTAACGTTGAGTGTGCCGGGGGGTTAGGTGTCCAACCACCCGTTCTGAACCGCCTCAAACACCGCCTCACTGCGCGAACGCACCTGCATTTTCTTGTAAATCCGTTTCACATGGTCGCCGATGGTGTGGACCGACAGGTCAAGCGCGGCGGCGGCGTCTTGATAGGATAGCCCCTTGGCGAACATCGTCAGCACATCGCATTCGCGCGGGGTCAGGATATTGTCGGGTTGGTCGGGCGCTGCGGCCTGAGACGGCGCAACAAGGCTTAACAAATGCGCGGCGGCCTGCGGGCTGATCGGACAACCGCCGTGAATGAGCGCCCTGATATCGCGCAATATCTGTTCGGGCGGGGTGTCTTTCAGCAGATAGCCGCTGGCCCCGAATTCAAAAGCCAGCATCACACTGGCGCGGTCGCCGAGCACGGTGAGGATCAACGCCTTGCCCCCGGTTTCCGCAATGAACGGCGCGATGAATTCCAACCCGTTGCCGTCGGGCAGGCGGATATCGACGAGCGCGACATCGACCTTTGCGCCGGGCAACGCGGCGTGCGCCTCGGCGACATTGGCGGCAGCGAAGGCAAGTTCAAAACCCGGTTCCTTCTCGAACAACTGCGCATAGAATTTGCGCGCAGGCGTATCGTCCTCAAGGATTGCGACGCGAATGACCGGCGGCGTATCGCTCAACGGGCCTTATCCCTATCCCAGCAATTGGCGTAGCGCTGGTCGCTGACATCAACCCATAGACGCGACTTTGGCGCGATGTCGCTATAGGTAGCAATCGCTCCGCCAGCGCCGACATGATATTCCAATATCTGCCAGCCAGCGCCGAATTGGGCCGCGCAATATTTGTCCGCATCGGCGCGCGTGGCAAAGTTGCGGGCGGCGACAGGCGTCGTAGCGCGAACCTCGCCGCCGGGGCTATAGCCTTCCCCCAGGCCCGCTTTGACCAGATCAGGCGGCGCGCGGCCTCCTGGCTTGTAGCACGCCATCGGCAGCGCGGCGGTGCATAATTGATCGCCCTCGAACGGGTTGCACGGTGCCTGTGTCTTGTCGAGGAAGCAGGACAGGAATGACACGTCAGGCCCTGCAAATTTGCTTCGATATTCGCTAAAACTGGTCCCGCGTTCGACCTGCGGTTTTTGGCACAAGACCAGGATGACAACGTCAATCATCGTGTCGTCGTCGACCTCAAAATCCACTGCATCGGGGCGGTCGGCGCGGTTAAGGTAATCGATAAAATTGCCCTTGAAGGCTGCGCGCGGGTTCTGAGTCAAGGTTTCTAGCGGGACGCCGACGACGGCCTGTGCCGCATCGGTGTTCGTCCCTTCGTTCTTGAAGGCATAGCCGAACGATTCAACTTGGCCAAAGCCGTCCGCAAAGTCGAGTTCGTTAAGATTGCCCAACCTCAGCCCATCATTGCTCGATCCGTCCGTTGTCCGCAAACTGACCACAATCGCACCAGACACGATGTCACGCGGCGCGTCAAAATGGTCAATCAGCACCTTGTCCTGACTACCCTCGTCGTAATCACGCAACTGCATCGCGCCCGACTGTGCGTTGGCAACCGTATCCAGATAGGCATTGGGTAACCGCTCTGGCCGGATGCGCGCCGGTTCAGCGCCTGATGCCGCGAAGCTATCCTCGGCGCCGCCAACACGTTCGATACGAGTGAGGCCGCGGGCGCAACGGACATTGCTAGTTTGTTCGAAGGCTGTTGTAGGTGTTGGGGCTGTGTCTGGCACGACGTCGTTACATGCAGTGACAATTAAAAGCGCGGCGGTGGCATAGCACAGCGGAAAAATCCGCGTCCAAGACTGTGAATTTGAACGCATTTTAAACTCACTCCCGAAATCACGCTAACCATCAACTGGCCTAATGGCAAGCAACCGCATCGCGGAGATTCAGGAGCCGTGGATCGAGGCGACGATTTATTGCCCCGACGAATATCTGGGCAGCATATTGAAACTCTGCCAGGATCGGCGCGCCGTCCTTGCTTGCACGCGATGAACAGATGGCAATTATTGAAATTCGAAATCAGCGATGCGATGTGCGGCTTTGTTAGCGGGAACCGCCGTTGCCGGAGAGGGCGTCTTGGACGTCGGCTATCTGCGTTTTTGCCTTGAAAGCTGCCTGTCAGGACACGACAAGATTTTGGACGTTCGACTGCGCTTCCTCAGCAAACGAAACTTGCCGTCTGTTAAGGCCCGGCAAAGACGGCTTATTGCAGCCTGTTAGAGTCCGCCATCATATACAATCACCGAGATGCCGTTTGGATCGGTGAGGTAGAGATAAGAACTGCCCCAAGGTCGTTTCGTTGGTCCACGGAACTCAATCGACGGTGACAAACTCGCCTTAAATGCCAAAAGGTTCTCGGTTCGAAACTGCAAGCTTAGTCCGGCAAACCCATCAGACTGCGGACCTTCATAAATTTCGAGCATCGCTTCCAGTCCTTCGCCGGAAAGAGCGAGGATGCACCCGACATCGTTTGCCTCCTGCCATTCTTCTACAACCCGCATCCCAAGGCAGGTGATGAAAAAATTGCGTGTCTCCTCGATCTTCGGCGTTATGATTTTCGTCTTTAGCGCTATGGGCCACATCGAAACCTCCCCAACTTCTCGTTCAGATACGCGAGGTACGTGCTTGGCACGATTAACGCTACGTGTCAGCTATCGACAACATTGCAGACGTTCGATTGCGGGGTCACGATAGCTGAATGAGCCGAAGCAAGCACCAAACCCTGAAAAGCATTATGGACGGCCAATCCAAGAGCCAAATTGACTCGATGTTCTCCGAAGGAGACCACGATGCGACCGAGTTTGTAGAAAAGAGGGCAATCAAAAAAGAAGCAATTCGCTCGCGGCGGGATGCGAAGAATCATCCACCTGAGGAGTGAAGGCCAACGTCCGCTTTCCAAAACTTTCCAGCCACTAGCGCCAGCTAAGCTCGTCCACAAAAGCAGTCACAAGCGGTGGGAAAATGCGAGCTGAACGGATGGCCGGTTTTGCAAAACTTAAAAGGCTGAACCAACGTCTGAAAAGTTAGCGTGTCCTGCCGTCCGCTCCCGCGAACTTTGCGTGATTTCTGGCAACAAATCGCGATTCCAAAACCGGTCGGTCTACGGTCCCGGTTTCTCAATCCTTGCCAAGTCCCAATTCAATCAGCAGTTCCTTTGTATATTGAACGACGATAGCTTTATTAGCCTCGTTATCCGCAAACTGGCTAAGTTCGCTCACCGTGGGGATCGTTTGTCGCGAACCAATAGCCCGCCCACCAGGTCGTTCAGTAAAATTGTAATCCTAAAAGGTACCCGAGACTGTGAGACGTAACATCGGGCCCCATCTGATGTCGGTGGCGCGGGTGAAATCGATTGGCCCGTCGCGGCGCGCAAAATAGAATATCTCGCGATTCTTCTCTTTTTGGTTGAACAAGTTTTGCGCCGTCGCCCGGACTTTCAGGCCCAATATGTCCTTATGCTCAACAAAGAGTGATGAGACGATGCTCGCGTTGATTTCGCGCGATTGATAATCGAGCCGATAAAATTGGGTTGCTACATCCCTTTCGCCGCTAAATCCCCATGCCAGATCGGTGCGAGGAACATCATGGCGGAATGCGACGCTCCAATAGCTTATACCGCGATTGCTCAAGGGTCGGTTGAAAAGCAATGCATCGCGCACCCGCGTCTTTTGAAGTGCAAGCACCAAATCAAGCTTTGCGCCCGCCAAACCCACCGTATCGAGTGCGAAGGTGCCGTTGATCTCGCTGCGTAGCCGCTTCGCCGTGCCGGGCAGATTGCCAATTGCCTCCACCGTCGGGCTGATCGCGATCTGGTCGACAAGATCATAGATCAGTTCACCGTCCAGTTTGAACTTGATCGAACCGACCTTGCCCAATGACAGATTGGCTTCATTTTCCAAAAGCCAGCTTTGCGGTGGAACGAGTTCAGGGTTGGCACCATTGTCATTGCCATTCTGCAGATCGACTGAGGCGAGGAAGGAGCCAAAGGTCAATTGCCCGACTTTGCGCTGCAGCTTGCTTGAAATGGTCAGCCCCGGGCTTGCATTCCATGTCAATGCCAGCGTCCCTTTGGGTCGGATGAACGAGCGAGTCAGGCCGCCCGGCCCGGTCTGGCGCAACTGGCTATATTCGCCACCAAGGCTGGCCTGTAGCGAGAGCGTGTCCGAAAGCGGACGGCCATAGGTGATGATCGCTTGCGCCCTTTTTTCCTCCACGCGCGATGTGGCGCCGGGAAGCGGTATGGGGTTGAAATTGCCGCCCGCCAGCTCGAACAGTTCAGAGGATGCGTCGAAAGTGTTGAACGCGCCCTCAAGCGAGGCTTGCCAATCGTTTTTGCCCGACTTCCAGCGATACTCGCTGCGGAGCACAGACTCTCCATCGTCGACCACTTGGTCAAAACGTTCGCCAGTTAAAGGATCGCCGTTTGCAAAATCGGTGCGAAACACGCCGCTGGTCGGGCTATGTTCAGAGCGGTGAAAGCCGACCAGTTTCAGTCGTCCGCCGCCAAGCGCAAATTCATAGTCTGCACCGCCTTCAAAATTCCACCCGCTTCCGCGGTTGGTGCTGATTTCCGTGCTTGGTAATCGGCCTGTCGCAGAAACATCATAAACGCCCCTACTCCGAGAACGTTGAATGGCAAAAGCCGCATTTGCGTTGAAAATCGAGCCGCCACCGCTTTGCACGCTATAGGTGCCGGACAGGCGCGGCTCGTCTGTATCAAAATAGTTGAAATAGTCGCGGGTGATCAGCACGTCGCCGTTCGCATTTCGGGTGATATCAGGTCCCCAGCCGCCAGCCCGAAGCGCATTGTTGTTGCTGAGCCCCAGCGTGAAATCACCTTTGCCCAGCTTGCCTGAAATATTGACCTCTGCATTGGTGAACATGGGCTTGATCCGTCCGCGCACGCGGCCCCGCCAATTGAAATTGCCTCTCAGCGCATCGGCCTTGGTGACCACATTCAAGATCTGGCCATTGATGCCAGACACATTGAAGGTTGCGGCATCGGCAATTTCCAACCGGATGATGGAAGATACTGGAATCCGCCTCAGCGCGGTTTCCGCATCATTGGTTTTGCCGGTAATGCGCTGCCCGTTAATTAGAACATTTTGTGAGGCTTCGCCCAAGCCGCGATCGGCGCTGAGCGCGGTGATTGCAAAGCCCGGAATTTCCTGCGCCATATCTAGCGCTGTTTGGGGCGCAAACCGGGTGAACTGGGATACCTCATAAATTTGTCGGCCGTTATCGGCACGCGGTTGCAGGTCAGTCGATGCGGTCGTTGTGCCCACGGGCGGGGCAGGATCGGCCTGCCCCCAGGCTGGGTTCCATAGGGGGAGGGCCAGTGCGGCAAAAGGTATGAGGGCGGTAGTGGAGCGCATAAATTGGCCTCGAGAAATGAAGGGAAAATAGTGGGTTGTGGATCGTGCGGAGTTATGTGCCGGAGCGTTCAATTGCCTATTCCGGTCGCGCAATGGGCGTCTCGTCATTATCGCGCAAAACATGATCGATTTCGCGCGCGTGGCAAATAAGCAGCGCGTTCAAGGCGATTGAATATGGCAATCCACATTCGTAGAACACGCGCCTGTGTTATTTCTTGATTCCTTCGCGCGGTTCAGCGGCATAGGTTTGCTGGCCATATTGGCGGTGCTGGCTTTGCGCGAGCTTCAGGCGTGGCCGAGCGCACGCTATCTTTTGGCAGCTTGCCTGAGCCTTATCGCCGTGTTCGTCAACATGGCGCCCGAGGCCCTTGGCGTTCCTCTCGCCGTGCGCACCTTCTTTGGCTTTGTGGCAATACCGCATCTGATCTGCGTCTGGTTGTTTGCGCTCTCGCTCTTTGAAGAAGAATTCAAGATGGAGGGATGGCATTGGCTGGTCGGTGCCGCCTATTGCGCCCCGCTGTTTTGGATCACTGGTTTCGGGGTTGGTGCGGTGGCAGCGGCGACACCATGGGTTCTCCACACGGCCACGATTTTCTCTTTGGCTCTGATGGGTCATTTGGTCATTTTCACCTTGCGCGGAAGAACCGATGATCTTTTGGAAATCAGGAGATCGGCGCGTGTCTATTTTGTGCTGGTCGTGGTTTTTGTCGCCGTCATCACCGCGCTCGCCGACCCGCTGACTTTGGGCCGTGAAGGCATGGATCGCGGCATCATCAAGACAATTGCGATATGGCCTGCAGTTGTCTGGGGCTGTCTTTGGATGCTGACCATTGACCGAAATGCCATAAGCTTTCGACGCCGCGTCGATCCGGCAGAGATTCCGAACGAACGGGATTCCGAGCTTGTGAAGAAGCTCGAACTGCTGATGACCGAGCAACAAGCGTTCAAAGATCCGGACCTTACGATCGTCACCTTGGCTTCAGGCCTTGCCGTGACTCAGCATCGATTGCGGAAGCTTATCAATCAGAGCTTGGGATTCCAGAATTTCAATTACTATCTGAACCGCTATCGCATCAACGCGGTAAAGAAGGTCTTTGAGGACCCTAAGAGCAACCACCTGCCGATCCTGACGATCGCGATGGATAGCGGTTTCAAATCGCTTTCGCCCTTTAACAAAGCGTTTCGCACTATTCTGGACATGACGCCTAGCGAATATCGACGGCAATGCCGGGAAGATGAAAATTTGGATTCTGGTGACAAAGTCCGATAACCGTCAGCTTAATCATGCTCGAGCAGCTGCAATCATCGGTTATCCCCTGTTATGAACCAAAGACCGCTTAGCGTGATCGCGCGCTTAAGAGCGGACAGTCAGGATCCCACAACTTATCTGCCGTTGGTTGGGCAGCTTAATGAACGGCAGCTATCGACGGTCGCCGCGTTGAGTTCGAACGACCACAATGTTAGCGGGAGCAGACGCCGTACATTGTTCGGTTTTATGCGCGGATTTTGCAGAATGGCTAGCGCCCTCATCTTTTGACGTTTGCATTTTTGTCAAAATTATGTATACGCGTTTCTGACAAAAGGAATCGGCATGCGTGGGCGAGGAATCGACCTGAAAGATAGTATCACACTGCGAATGAAAACAAGTTCGCCCTTTGGCGTGTGGGTGCCTGCCGACTTTGCCGATCTCGGACCGCGCGATGCGGTGGATCAAGTGCTTCACCGCTTGGTGCGCGCTAGCACGATACGGCGGGTGACACGGGGCCTTTACGACAAGCCTCGCCACAATGCTCTGACCGCCAAATCAACTCATCCTGATCCTCGGTCAATTATTGATGCACTGGCACGCCGCGATTCTGCCCGGATGATTGTTGATGGCATTACTGCCGCGAATGACATTGGGCTATCCGATGCAGTTCCAGCACATATCGTTGTCCATACCGATGCGAGGCTCAAATCGCTTGCGCTTGGAAACCTCCTTATCGACTTCAAAAAGACCGCCCCCAGCAAATTGTTCTGGGCCGGACGACCGGCCATGCGGGTGGTGCAGGCGCTACACTGGCTGCGCGACACATTGGAGAGCGACGCGCCGCGTGTCAGAAAACGGCTGCAATCCATTTTCGGTGACCCGGTGCACGGCCCGGCCATAACTGCTGACCTGCACGACGGGCTGCCCACTTTACCGTTTTGGATGCAATTCTTTTTGCGCGATCTGATTCCAGCCCCTGACTGCTTCACCGATTCAGATGAGTCTCTAACAACGTCGAAACGCCTTACGCAATGAGCGCAGATTCTGATGGGTTTTTAGCGGCATCTTCAAATGATGGGTACGTGTCAATGGCTCAGGACTGCTTCTCAGAGCACATCAACCAAAGACGTTCAGGTTTTCCGACTTGAGATCTATCTTACTGTTTTGTATATATTTTTGTTGGTTGCGGGAGTAGGATTTGAACCTACGACCTTCAGGTTATGAGTTGGAAAGGCATAAACATAACCATCTGTTTTTAATAATTAATATGTCGGATATTTATGCTGTGTGTTAAATATTGTGTTAGCATTTTAAGGTGTTTTGCAATTTTCAGCCTATTTTGTGTTAGCGCGCTAACACAAAATTAAAGGGCATGGCGACAATCGTGAGAATTCCGTCATTTTGATGCAGTTCGTCGGGTTGCTAGACGACCGTGTTGTATTCTCGCACGTGCTGGCAAACCCCGCGGGTAACAGCCGATATCAAGTATCCGAGAAACAGCCTTTCAGCACTTCTGGAATTAGATCCGCCATGTTGTCGGCGGTCAGCCCAGGGCCATAGCGGACGCCAATGTCACCGTGCAGCCAAGCGCTGATTGCCGCAGCTTCAAAAGCATCCTGACCTTGAGCGAGC
>JAYVGQ010000115.1:0-5609 GCA_043771985.1 Sphingomonadales bacterium | reverse complement strand
TGCGTTTGGCCATTTCGTACATGGGCTGCACATCATCGGGACGCGCAGCACGGATAATAAAGCTCATAAACTCCCCTTTTCGGCAATCCGCATCAGCGTGAGCGCGGATAGCGCAGCCCGTTCAGACAGGCTTTCTGTTATTAAAAATTCTTGCGAACTGTGGATACTGCCGCCGCGCACGCCCATTGTGTCGACCACGGGAACACCGCAGGCCGCGATGTTATTGCCGTCGCACACACCGCCAGTGGATTTCCAGCCGATGTTGAGGCCCAGATCCGCGCCGCATTGCTTGACCAGTCCGAACAGCTTTTCGGCCTCTGCATCTATCGGTTTTGGTGGGCGGTTGAAACCGCCGTGCAGATGGATCGATACGTCATGTTCAAGTTGAATTTTGGTAATCAACGCATTGATTTCATTGCGCGCATAGATTTCTAACTCGACGCTGGCGGGGCGCAGGTTGACGCGCAATATAGCATTATCAGGCACAACATTATTCGGGCTGCCCCCGTCAATTTTGGCTGGATTGACGGTCAGGCCGTCGCGGGTCAGCGCCTTTAGTCGTAGGGCAAGGTCGGCCGCAGCCAACAGAGCATTGCGGCCATCTTGCGGATTGCGCCCGGCATGTGCACTTTTGCCAGTGACGATGATCGAGAAATTCCCGCTGCCCGGACGTGCGCCTGCCAACGTGCCATCGGGCAAGGCGGAGGGCTCATAAGTCAGCGCCGCAAGCTTGCCTTTTGCCAGCGCCTCGATCAGTTTTGCCGACGATGCAGACCCCGTCTCCTCATCGCTGTTTATCATCACCTGATAACCAACGCGCCGGAACACCTCGCTCGTTTCAGCGGCAATCAGCGCCGCGAGCATGACCGAAATCCCGCCCTTCATATCGGCAACACCGGGGCCATTCAGCACGCCGTCTTTCAGCCATTTCTGTTCCTGAAACGGATGATCCACAGCAAAAACGGTGTCCATATGGCCGGTCAACAATAGCTGGATCGGCGCATCGGCGCGCACAGTGGCGACTAAATGCCTGCCATGTTCAATCTCGACAATGCTGCCATCGGATAGCACACGCTCAACCGGCGCAGGTTCAACCAACTCGGTAGCCCCGTGTAGCGAACCAAAAGCATCGGCAAGCAAGCTGGCAGTGGCATTCAGCCCTTTCAGATTGCCTGTACCGCTATTGATCCCCGCCCAAATCTGAACCTGCGCGAGCATCCGGTCGTTGTCGATCCGCTCGATTGCGCTACGCTCTTGGGGGGCAAGTAATTGCATATACAACCAATAGCGGGGTGTCGTGGGTTACGCCACCCCTAGCGAGCGGGCCACACTGCACCATTCGTCAATATCCACCGTCTCTGGCCGCCGGTCCTCAGCAATCCCTGCAGTTCGCAACGCATCCAGCGCGCCGGGCACACCTTTCAGGCTTTGCCGCAACATTTTGCGGCGTTGCCCAAAGGCGGCGGCGGTTAGTTTTTCGAGTGTTGCCATCGACACGCCGTCTGGCGCGACGCTGGGGACGATATGGACAACAGCCGACATGATTTTGGGTGGCGGGGTAAAGGCGCTGCGGTGCACTGGCATCGCAATCCGCGCCTCGCTGCGCCATTGGGACAGGATCGCAAGGCGGCCATAGGCATCGGTTCCGGGCTTGGCGATAATACGTTCGGCAACTTCGCGTTGAAACATCAGGGTAAGCGACAGCCACTGTGGCGCCCAAATCGCGCTGGTCAGCCAACCGACGGTCAGTGCGGTGCCAACATTATAGGGTAGGTTTGCGGCTATGTGGAACGGCCCGCCAGTTTCGGCTGCGGCGTCGATTCTCATCGCGTCGCCCTCTATCACGCGCAATTGCCCGGGAAATGCTTCGGATAGTTCTTCAAGCGCGGGAATACAACGGTGGTCGCGTTCGACGGCAGTGACATTTGCCCCTGCACGCAACAATGCGCGGGTGAGGCCGCCCGGCCCGGGGCCAACCTCGAACACCGGTTGCCCGACAAGCGAGCCCGGGACCGCCGCAATACGTTTAAGCAACTGTTCGTCGAACAGGAAATTCTGCCCCAGCGCTTTGTTCGCTGACAACCCGTGACGCGCGATGACTTCGCGCAACGGGGGAAGGTCCGGGTTCGCGGTCATACGCAGCTTTGCGAATAGATCAGCCGGTTTTTTGCGCACTCGGCAGCCATGCGGATCGCAGCGATCATCGAATCGGGCCGTGCGATGTTCTTACCTGCAATGGCAAAAGCAGTGCCATGGTCGGGAGAGGTGCGCACAATCGGCAGGCCGAGGGTCAGGTTGACGGCCTCATGAAAATACAGCGTTTTCAACGGGATCAACGCTTGATCGTGATAGGCGCACAACCCCGCATCATAGTGCGCGCGTGCCTCTGCGTGGAACATCGTGTCGGCAGGCAGAGGACCGATAATATCATAACCTTCGTCACGAATTTTTTCGAGCGCGGGGCCAAAAATGTCGATTTCCTCGCGGCCCATATTGCCTGCTTCGCCCGCATGTGGGTTGAAACCGGCAAGGGCCAATCGGGGGCGTGCGATGCCAAAATCGCGTTGCAGCCCCTTGGCGGTGGCGCGGATGCGTTGCCGGACAAGGCGGGCATCAAGTTGTTCAACCACGCGGGACAGCGGAATATGCGTGGTCATGGGCACGACCCGCAAATCGGGTCCGGCCAGCATCATGACCGCGTTGTTTTTGGATATCCCGCACCGTTCGGCGACAAACTCGGTTTGGCCGGGATGGGTGAAGCCAATGGCGTATAGTTGTGCTTTTGAAACAGGCCCCGTCACCAAACCAGCCGCGTTCCCTGACTTGGCGTAACCGGTCGCCATTTCCAGGGCTTGCAGCGCGCAGCGCGCACCGTCGAGGTCGGGGTGGCCCGGTACCACCGATGCACAGCTGTGAACATGCAGCACAGGCAAAGCTTTGTCGAACCGTTCCAGCGCCTGTTCGGGGCTGTCGATGCGCTCAACGGGGCCATCCCAATGCGGCGCAAAACAGGCGGGGTCGCCGATGGCAAAAAACGGATGCAGCTTTGCTTTGTTGCGCTGCTCCCAAGCTTTGCCGATGATTTCAGGCCCAACCCCTGCCGGATCGCCGATCGAAATGGCAAGCGGCAGGTAACGGTCAGACATCAACGTTCCGCGACTTAATTATAGTCGATGATAGCGTCGCGCCTGATGCTGCGCATATACAATTGTGCACGGCGCTCGACCCGCTCATCTTCAATTTCGGTCTGAATTTGATCAAATGTTTTTTGCGCCACCTCTTTCGGGGCATTTCGTCCGCACAACACAAAGACACGGACGCCTTCTTCCAAAGACCCATAAGGCGGGGTTGATTGGCCGACGTTCAATCCCAGCATCACTTGCTGCAAAGGACCGGGCAGATCACCTATGCGGATATTGTCGCGGTTCACGACCTCTGCACCCAACGATCCGGCGATGGCATCCGCCGCACCACAGCCGCTGATCTTTTGTGTTTCCTCGGCAAAGCGTTTGACCAGCGGCGCTGCTTGCGCCTCGGTCGTGCCTTTTGGAAAATCGACTGCGATTTGCTTCAGCTCTAGCGTTGAATCGCGCGGATCACTCATCCCGATTTGGCGTTTATCGATCAACAGCAGCAGCGAAACGCCGCCTGAAACGGGCACAACCACGATCTCGTTCGCGCTCATTTCGAGTGCAGCAGTCGCGAGTGCCTGTGGCAGTGCGCTCAATTTCACAAACCCAAGATCACCACCGGCAGCAGCCGTTGAGGACTCAGAATACTGCTTTGCCATTTCCTGAAACGGGGCACCGCCACGAAGCTGCTCTAACAACTTGCGCGCAGTTTCGTAGACTTGCTCGCGATTTTGATCGTTTGCCGATAGATAAATTTCGCCCAGCCGGAACTCGACTTTGCCTTTATTGGCATCCATTTGTTCGATCTTAGCGTTCACTTCGTCGTTGCTGACGTTAATGAATGGCGTCACGTTGCGGCCTAGAACCCGGTTCCATGCGATTTCTGCCTTTACCTGTTTGCGCAGCGACGCAATCGAAGATCCAAAACTGGCCAGAAATTTTTCGGTTTCGGGGACGGATCGCTTAAAATTCTGTTGCGAGACGCGAGCAATATATTCCTCAATCTCGGTGTTTGAAATTGTGATTTCGTTCGCTTCCGACTCTTGAATTCGCAGTGATTCATCAATCAATTGGCCAAGGATTTCGATGCGAAACTGTTCGAGCTGACCTGCAGGGACTTGGCTGATGTCACCATTCGTTAGCAGCATGATCCGTTCATCAATGTCAGTGCCGGTGATGATTTCACCGTTCACCACAGCCGTCGCGCGGCGCACATTGGGGTCATTCCGCGTGCCTAAAAGCTTTCCGCCTGGAATTGCCAATGACGTTTCAAGAATGGCATCATCGGTCACAGTTTGGCTGATTGCAGGCGTAAGCGCACACAATGTGACAGCAGCGGAACCCAGAAAAAATTGGCGAATTGAACGCATGTATGAAATTCCAATTGTTGCACTAAGGCGCGGGCAATAGGATGCACCGGCTGAACAGATGATGAGCAGATATCCCCTTGGCCTTGCGGCTGGTTAATTCTTTAGACACCCAGATTGCGAAATGCCAGCCGGAACAGGAAAGTATTGCCGCGCCGTGCATCACCAGTGGGTTGGTAATCCCGTCGCCAGGTCACGGCGATGGACAGGCAGTCATCGTCATAGGCGATGCCCAACCGGTGACGGATTGGTTCAAAGCCATCGGCGGATGATGACGGGTCTTCGTTCGCGCTGGTTAAATCGAGAATGGTTGATCCAAAGACTGACCAATATCGCGCCACGCGAACGCGGCCTGCAAGCCGCAATTCCTCGCGGTCTGCAAGATCCTCGACAGTGTTAATGTCGCGGTTTAGTTTCAGATAACCGACCTGCACATAAGTGCTGCGCGAACCAACCGTTGCGTCGATTTCATTGCGGCGAATGGCAAAGCTGTCTTTATCCAGCCGGAACCTGTGGTTCAGCTTTACAAAGTCCTTAAACCGGAACTCGCTGCGCCCGACGACGTCAGAAATTTTGTCCGACAGTCCGGTACCATCGGGGAAAATGCCAGATTGGTTTGTCAGTCTGTAGCTTTGCCCGATGTTGAAATCGGCGGATATTTTGCTGCCGCGCACCGAATAATCGAGACCATAAGTGACGCGAAAATTATTTTCGATCCGGTCATATCCCGGGAAGCGGTTCAGCGCGAACAGATTGCTGTCTTCCAAATCGACCGCACGCGAATCCTCATTGGGGACCTGCAAGTTGCCCGTCGTCTTTGTGCCCACAAGTTGCAGGCGCGGTGTAAGCATCTGCGTTGCGCTACCGAAAGCTTTGCCAATGAACGGCCAGCGCATGTCGGCTGCGGCGGTCACCGTGCCACGCGGCTGCCAGCCGCTTTCGCCGCGATAGATTGCCGTCAGCGTGCTGGCGTTTTCATCGCTGTGATAAATGTCGCCGCGCGCAAGAGCAGTTAACGTCAATTCCTGGCCAAGTCCGGTAATTGCGCGCTTATCCCAGCGGGCAAGGCCGAAAGCGCGGCGGGTATCCTGCCCCGATGTGCGGCCGATCA
>JAYVGQ010000114.1:0-155553 GCA_043771985.1 Sphingomonadales bacterium | reverse complement strand
CGATTTTGCCAAGGCATTATGGGATGATCCCGCGACGTTAAAGCGTTCGACCGCAACTGCGGCTCTGCGCCGCATCGGCGAGCCGGAGGAAATTGCGGGCGCGGCGGTGTTTCTTGCCTCGCGCGCAGGGGCATTTACGACCGGCCAGACCATAGTCATCGATGGCGGCGTTACTTCAGGTTAAAGGAAAAGATTATGGCAGGCGCATTGGACGGCAAGGTCGCGATTATCACAGGGGCAGGCTCTGGCATTGGCCGTGCATCGGCGGTCCGCTTTGTAGCAGAGGGTGCAAAGCTTGTTATTGGAGACAAAAGCGAAGGCGTTTTTGAAACGGCGAAACTGGTTGAGGCCGCTGGCGGTGCCGTCACGGCCTTGCAAATCGATGCCGGTGTTGAGGCGGATGTGGCAAGCTTAGTTGCCGCTGCCATCGCAAACTACGGCGGCGTCGATGTCGCTTTTGCCAATGCCGGGATCGTCGGCGACATGGGCGCAATTTTTGATATCGACCCTGTCGCGATGGCAGAAACGTTGCGCGTCAATTTGATCGGTCCAGCGTTGATGGTCAAACATGCGGGCAAAGCGATGGTTGATCAGGGCCGCGGCGGGGCGATTGTGCTGACCGCCAGCGTTGCGGGGCTTAATTCTGGTGCAGGGCCGCTGACTTACTCAGCATCCAAGGCGGGCGTCATCAATCTGGCGAAAACCGCGGCGCAGCAGCTGACCAGCAGCGGTGTTCGTGTAAACGCCATCTGCCCCGGCCTGACCGAAACCGGCATGACCAAACCGACATTCGATTATGCCCGCGAGAAAGAAGTGATGCATAAAGTCGGGCAACTCAACCCGCTGAAACGTGCAGGCCAGCCGGAAGAGCTAGCCAATGTCGCCTTGTTCCTTGCCAGCGACCAGGCCAGCTATGTAAACGGCCAAGCCATCGCGGTGGACGGCGGGCTGACCAGCTCGCATCCCGTTACCCGCCAACTTTTAGGACAGACTTCGCACTGACATGCTGACACCTTCAAACCCCGCAGAGCTTGGCTTCCTTACCGACCGGTTGGACCGCATTCCCGCTTATTTGAAAGCCAAATATCTTGACAGTGGAAAGCTGCCGCATGCCGCGTTGCTGATCGGGCGCGGTGATGAGATTGCGCATCTTTCGGTTCAGGGTGATGCCCGTCCCGGCCAGCCGCTGAAAGACGATGCCATCTTCCGCATCGCTTCGATGACAAAGCCGATTACCTCGGTTGTCTTTATGCAATTGGTCGAGGAAGGCAAAGTCGCTTTGTCGCATTCGGTTGCCAGCTTCCTGCCCGAGTTTAAGGATATTGGCGTATTCGTGTCGGGCGGCGGCAGTGTGCCGTTCGTCACACGTCCGCCCGCAACGCAGATGAAGATGGTCGATCTGCTGCGCCATACCAGCGGGCTGACTTATGGTTTTCAGGAACGTAATCCGATGGATGCGGCGTACCGCGCGCTGAAACTCGATGATTTTCACGGTAAGCGCAGCCTTGACGAATTTGTCGCTGAACTTGCCAAAATTCCACTGCAATTCGACCCCGGCACTTACTGGAACTATTCCGTCTCCACCGACGTTCTCGGTGCGGTGATCCAACGGATAGAGGGCAAGCCGCTGGATCAGGTTTTTCAAGAACGCCTGTTCGGTCCGCTTGGCATGGTCGACACCGGCTTTTTTGTGCCCGCCGAAAAAATGGACCGCGTCCCCGATTGTTTTCATTTCCATCCGACACAAACCAAGGTGATGTTCGACAATGGCGCGGGTAGCCGTTGGGGCAAGCCCGGACCGTTTCTTTCGGGCGGAGGCGGATTGTGTTCGACGCTGTCCGATTATCACCGGTTCTGCCGGATGTTGCTGAATGGTGGCGCGCTTGCCAACGACTCTGGGGATATCGTGCAGATCATCAGCCCAAAGACGCTGGAATTGATGACCGCCAACCATCTGCCGGGCGGCAAAGACTTGACCGAAATTTCGCAAAGCCTGTTTAGCGAGGCCGATAATGCGGGGATCGGATTTGGCCTTGGCTTTGCGGTGAATATGACGCCGCACACAACTTTGATCCCGGGTTCCGAAGGCGAATTTTATTGGGGCGGGATGTTTTCAACCGCGTTTTTTGTGGATCCTGTTGAGGACATCATCATGATTTTCATGACGCAATTGATGCCGTCGAGCATCTATCCTGTACGCCGCGAAATTAAAACAATGCTGTATGCGGCGCTGGCCGCCTGACTATCTGGAGAAACAACATGCAATCGGTAACTACAGAGCGCCATAACGATGTGCTCGTCATCATTGTCAATAACCCGCCGGTCAACGCGCTCAGCTGGCACGTTCGCCAAGGCCTGAAAGACGGTGTCGCAGACGCACTGGCTGATGATGCGGTAAAGGCTGTCGTCATCCGTTGCGATGGCAGCACCTTTATCGCTGGCGCGGACATCACCGAGTTTACCCAAGCGCCAAAAGAACCCGCATTGGGCGCGACGTTGGATGCGATGGAAACTGCAACTAAACCGATTATCGCGGCGATCCACGGCACAGCATTGGGCGGCGGGCTGGAGACGGCATTATGCTGTCATTACCGCATCGCTGTGCCATCGGCGAAGCTGGGTGTGCCAGAGGTGAAGCTTGGTTTGCTTCCCGGTGCGGGCGGCACACAGCGCCTTCCGCGTTTGGTGGGGGTAGAGGCTGCGGCGGCAATGTGTTCTGGCGGCGATCCGGTTCCGGCGGCGAAAGCCTTGGAGATGGGTCTGGTCGACAGGCTGGCCGGTGAAGATAGCCTTGCTGTTGATGCCATCGCCTTTGCGCGTGAGATGATTGCCAAAGGACCGCGCGCTACCCGCGACCTTTCCGTCACCGGCGACGCGACCGCCATTGATGGCATCAAAGCTGCCAACGCTCGCAAATGGCGCGGCTTTGATGCCCCCTATGCTAACCTTGCCTGTGTCGAGGCCGCTACGCGATTGCCGTTTGACGAAGGAATGGCGTTTGAACGCGGCGAGTTTATGAAGCTGATGATGGGCAGCCAGTCGGCGGCGCAGCGGCATATGTTCTTTGCCGAACGCCAAGCCGCCAAAATCGACGGTCTGGCCAAAGACATCGCCTTGCGCGACATCAAAAAAGTCGGCGTGATTGGCGCAGGTACGATGGGCGGCGGGATTTCGATGAATTTCCTGTCCAAGGGAATCCCTGTGACCATTGTTGAAATGGTGCAGGAAAATCTTGATCGCGGCGTCGGTGTGATCCGCAAGAATTACGAAGCATCCGCTGCCAAGGGGCGTTTTACCTCTGAGCAAGTAGAGGCGATGATGGGCGCGTTGACGCCGTCGCTTTCGCTTGATGACCTCGCCGATTGCGATCTGGTGATCGAGGCGGTGTATGAAAGCATGGACGTCAAGAAAGAGGTGTTCGGTAAGCTGGATGCTATTTGCAAGCCCGGCGCAATACTGGCGTCAAACACGAGTTATTTGGATGTGGACGCGATTGCCGCTGCTACGTCGCGCCCGCAAGATGTCGTCGGCATGCACTTCTTCTCGCCAGCCAACGTCATGAAATTGCTGGAAGTTGTGCGCGGCGCAAAGACCGCGGACGATGTTTTGGCAACCGCAATGGCGATTGGTAAAAAGATCGGTAAAGTCGCGGTGGTCGCGGGCGTATGCCACGGCTTTATCGGCAACCGCATGCTCTCAACCCGCCAAGCACCCGCGATGCAGTTGTTGCTTGAAGGCGCCACGCCTGCGCAGATCGACAAGGTCCATACCGATTTCGGCATGCCAATGGGGCCGTTCCAGATGAGCGATTTGGCTGGCCTCGACATCGGCTGGCACCGCGATCCGTCAAAGGTTGAAACGATCCGCGATGCACTGTGCGCCGCTGGACGTTTTGGCCAGAAGAATGGCAAAGGTTTCTACGATTACGATGCCAAGCGCATCGGCACAGAATCGCCCGAGGCGTTAGCGATTATCGAAGACTTCCGCTCCACGTCAAACCTGCCGAAACGCGATATCACCGATCAAGAGATCATCGAGCGCACGCTGTATCCGATGGTCAATGAAGGCTATAAAATCCTAGAAGAAGGCAAGGCCCAGCGCGCATCGGACATCGATGTCGTTTGGATCTATGGCTATGGCTGGCCAGTCTATCGCGGCGGCCCGATGTTCTGGGGCACGCTGGAGGGCGAAGGCAAGATTGTCGAGGCGCTGGAGCGGCACGGCATCGCTGTTGCTGATTCGCTGAAGGCAAAAGCCTGACATTTCTGCATCGCCGGTGAGTTGAACCTCCCCGGCGATGAGCCGAAAATGAACAACGGTTCATCTTGGCAACCTTGCGAGTCGCCGACAAGATCTTGTGGCAAAACCCCGTCCCGGCCATCAGCATGGTACAAGATAACGGTTCAGGGTCGCATCGATGTTTCGCAAAAATTGTATCGCTGTATTAGGCGCGCTGGCTGTACTTATCCCGGCCCAAGCCATGGCGCTGCAATGCGTGCCTTATGCCCGTCAGGCATCGGGTGTCGAAATTTTCGGCAATGCAAACACATGGTGGAGCCAAGCCGCAGGCAAATATGATCGCGGAAGCCAGCCCAAAATTGGCGCAGTGATGACTTTTCAAGCCACCAAAGGCAATCCGCTGGGTCATGTTGCGATGGTCAGCAAGATGGTGTCGGATCGCGAAGTGCTTGTCGATCATGCCAACTGGTCTTTGATCGGCGGACGTCGTGGACACATCGAACGCGGTGCACGCGTGATCGACGTGTCAGCTGCGGGTGATTGGAGCGCCGTTCGAGTCTGGTATGCGACTATCGGCGACATGGGCCGCACAGTCTATCCGCTGCATGGCTTTATTTACAAAGCTAAGCCAGAGTTCGTTATAGCGCTTCGTTAAGCGCTTTGCGGCCCCAGATGATCAGGAACAGTAACGCTGCGCCGATCATGATAAAGGTCGCCGGTTCCCAATAATTGAACAACGCAACGCCAACTGCTGGTGCAAAGATATAGGCTGCGCCGTTGACCGACGCGATCTTGCCCGCAACATCGCCTTGTTCATGGCGTTTAACCGCAAGCGAGGCACCGGCGGTGAAGCCCGGACGGTAAAGGCCAAAACCCAGCGACGCGATAGCAAAGCCCAGCGTGATGCCATAAAAATCATAGCTGAACCCCACCCAAACAACGCCCACAAGGGCCAGCAGCGAGCCCCATAAAACCGAATTGCGCGGCGAGATTGTCAGTATCGGGATCAGCCCCCATTGCGCCAGCAACGTTGCCATAGCGCCGACGAACATGACGGAACCGGTGGCCTCGACAGCTTCCTTGGGCAGTTCTTGAAGGTTGAGCCGGTCACGGATTAAAAAGCCAACGACGCCGAGCAAAATCGCCTGCGCATGGCCGCCGAGCAGCCCGGCAATCATCCAGCTTTTAAGCCTTGATTCCATCCAGCCCAGGCGCACCGATTCTTGTCCCAAAGTGGCGTTGGCGTCGTCTTCGCTATCGGCATCATCGCGCGCCGGTTGGTTCATCGATGCAGAGTTGGGATAGGATGCGACCACACCGCGTGCTTCAAAACGAGGCGTATCATTAGGAAGGCGGAGTTTTAGCGCGAGCAACACCAACAGCCCGAACGTCGCGAAAATAATCAAAGGCCCAGCAAGACCAAAGGGCTCAAACACCAAAAAATGCGCCAATGCCGGGCCAATCACCGTCCCCAAGCCAAATGATGATGCGAGCAGCGACAGCGCCTTGGCGCGTTCCGCACGTTCCGTACGCGCTGCGATATACGCTTGAACAGCGGGTGGTGCAGCGGATCCGAAACCACCGTAAAGACTGCGAAACAAAGCAAACACCACAAAGGTCGCGGCTGCACCGATGTAACCGTTCAGCCCCAACCATAATACCAGCCCGCACAGCCCCATTGAGGTGACAAAACCGATCATGCCAACCGCCATCAACGCTTTGCGCCCACGCTTGTCGGATAGCCGCGCCCATTTCGGCGCGGTCAAAACCCATAATAATGCGGACCAGCTGAACGCTAGGCTGACCCAGACGTCGGGCATATCGAGCTGACTGGCAATTGCGGGCAATGCCGATTGCATCGCTGTATTTCCGGCGGCCGATACCAGCATCACCATGAACAGAATCGCGACCCGATCAGAAGGGATCGCTGCGGATTTTCCACTGCTCATGGCTTTGTCCAATCATAGCTGCGTGTGATCGCGGCCACGTGCAGATCGTAATGCGTGTACCAAATCCCGCGGCCTTGGTCACGGATCGCTGCATGTCGGGGATGGTCGCGCCAGCCTTTGGCGGCGGCGTCATCTGCCCAATAGCTGACTGTTATGCCTAGACCCTGGGCACTGCGCACAGAGTCGACGCCCATATAGCCGGGCTGCGCAGCCGCCAGCGCATCCATTTCTGTGGCAGCCGCGCGATACTGTGCATCATCGCCGACGCTGCGCTGTGCCACAAAAATGACGGCAATGGTTTCGGGCGGACGCGTTGTCATAACACGAGCCTTAAAGCCGGGATGCAGGGCAGGGCAACCCCGCCCTGATGCTACGCTAACTATTTTGCTGAATGCAGTTGCATCAAATCGCTGCATTTGCGAGTAAGACGAAGATGACGTTGCAAGTATAAGGCAGTTTGATGACCGATAATTCCATGGCCATTGGTGCCCGGCTTGGCCAGATAAAGCATGATATTAAACGGTTTTTCGGCCCTTGGGGCGTGTTTTTCAAAGGTTTCTTGAAGCATCCAGTGATGGTCGGCTCCATCATCCCGTCGTCAAACCGCACGATCAACAAAATGCTCGCGCCGGTGAAATGGGATGAATGCAAGTTGTTCGTCGAGTACGGCCCGGGCGTCGGTACATTCTGCCAGCCTGTGCTTGATCGGATGCGCAAAGACGCGACGATGCTCGTGATCGACACTAACCCTGATTTCATCGAATTCCTGAACAAACATTTCTGTGATAGCCGCTTTATTGCGGTTCATGGCTCTGCGGCGGATGTGAATCAGACGATCCGTGAGTTCGGGTTCGATCATGCCGATTATGTGCTGTCGGGTCTGCCGTTTTCGACATTGCCCGGTGATTTGGGACCACGGATTGCAGAGGAAACCGCAAAAGCTATTCGCCCGGGTGGCGCGTTTCTGGTCTATCAATTTCGCGCCCGCGCCCGTGACTTTATGGAGCCACATTTCAAACGCATCGATAATGGCTTTGAATTGTGGAATGTCTTGCCCTGCTATCTCTTTTGGGGCTGGAAAAGCTAAGACAGTTTTTTGGGCTTCGCCTTACGCAGCATATGCGTAATCCGCGTCGAAATGCGGCGGCCTATATTGTAATCGACACTGTTCACCAGCAAATACGCCAGCGACCAATGCAGCCGGTTGAACCATGACAAGCGGTCGCGGTGAAGATCTGCGGTCTGCGCAACACTATCCCGCGCCAATGTATCCGCCAGTGTCCGCAAATACCCAGCGACTGCCGCATCCTCAACCCGCAGCATCAACTCTTTGTTGATAAACATACTGCGAATATCAAGGTTTGCCGAACCGAGATAACAGGCATTGTCGATCACGAGCATTTTGGCATGGAGCAGGCGCGGTTGAAATTCGCAAATCTGCACGTCCCGTTTTAACAGATAGCCATAAAGGATACGCGCCGCGCCGATCGTGGCACCATTATCGGTTTTGCCCGCCAACACCAGCCGCACCTGTCCGCCGTTGCGAACAGCCTTTGCCAGCCGCCGCAGGATTGTTTGCGTGGGTGAGAAATAGGCTGCGACGATATCGATCGATTTTGCATGTTGCAGATCGCGCTTTAGCGCCAATGCCCATGGAGAAATGCGATTTGTCGGCCCGCCAACCTGCCATTGCAAAGGCCCGGTTCCTGGGTGCCATTCGCGAATCAAACGGCGCAACGCCAGCAACCTGACGCCGCCGTCCGCGGATAATTCGATCAATTCGGTAATGTAGCTGGCAATCCGCTTAACGTCTGGACCAGACACGACGACGCCTAAATCCTCCCAGCTATGGTCGCCGCGCCGTCCGAAATACTGGTCGGTGATATTGTAGCCACCAATCAAAGCGTGCTGATTATCGACGATCAGGATTTTTTGGTGGTTGCGGATCAGGTAGGATAGTCTCCATCGCGAACTGAAATAATGATAACTACCGCCAGCCTCTACGATTGGTTGAAAGAAGGCGACCGGCACATTGGCCGAACCAAAACTGTCGATCAGCATATCGACTTTAACGCCGCGCTGCGCCGCTGCCACCAACGCATCGCGGACCTCTGTGCCGCTGGTATCGTGTTGAAACATATAGATGCTGAGCGTGATGGTCGCTGTTGCGCACTCGATAAGACGCAGCAAGGCTTGCAACCGATCATTGGGATCGTGAACGAGATGCAACTGATGTCCCGCGACTTCGAACCGTTTGCCGGGTAGTTGCAGTGGGTTGGTCGCGTCCGCCATTGCGCAGCGATAGGGCGCGGAACGGCTGCACGCAACCAGCGTCGCTGCGCGCTTTTCGTTGACATTCGGGGCGCTGGGGATTAGCGGACTTCAACTTTCCAAACATTCCAAGTGATTCAGGAGCCGACATGGCGCGCGTTACCGTTGAAGATTGCATCGACAAAGTATCCAACCGGTTCGATCTGGTTTTAATCGCCGCAGAACGCGCACGCGAGATTTCGGGCGGTGCCGAGCTAACCATCGACCGCGACCGCGATAAAAACCCTGTCGTTGCATTGCGCGAAATCGCCGAAGAAACCGTTCGTACCGATAACTTGCAAGAAAGCCTGGTTCAGTCGCTGCAGAAAATGCAAGTCGATGAAGACGAAGCGCCCGATGAAATCGGTTCGCTGGCACGATCTGCAGAGGCTCTGCGGCTTACAGCAGCGGCACCTGCGCGCGGCGCTGGTGTGGCGCGCGACTACGATCGGTAACGGTCCGGGGGTGGTACCCGAAGTTTCAGGTTTGTGTTATTGAGAGGCCCGGTTCGTCCGGGCCTTTTCCTTTTGGCATCCGCACATGTCGCTGTTAGACACTGTGCATGAGTGGAGAACTGGCCGGATTAGCAGACATCGTGACCGGCGCTGCTATCGCACGCGCTATCGAACCCGAAGCTGGCGAGGGGCAAGGGAGCGGTGGGGCCTGCATGAATTGCGGGGCCGATCTGGTGGGCGCGCATTGCCATGCGTGCGGGCAAAAAGGTCGGGTGCACCGAACGCTGAAAGCTTTTGGTCAAGATTTCCTGCACAGCGTATTGCATGTTGACGGTAAAATCTGGCGGACATTGCCTTTGTTGTTCTGGAACCCTGGACAGTTGACGCGGCGCTATGTGCACGGGGAGCGTGCAAAATTTGTCTCGCCGCTTGCGCTGTTTCTCTTCACCGTTTTCCTAACCTTTGCTGCTGTCAGTTGGCTGACGCCGGGGGGCAACAGTACGATATTCGACGAAGAAACTGCAGCGGCCCAATATCAAGAGGATCGTAAAGAGATATTGGACGACCTTGCCAAAGCGCAGGCAGGCAAAAAACAGGCTGAGCTGGAAAACGCACCTGGCCGAGAATGGCGCGACGATGCAATCGCGCGCCATCAACGCGACTTAAAAGCGTTAGACGAAAGTCGAGGCACAGATGTGCGGCAGTCCGCCCAAGCGGAGCGTCAAATCACGCAAGCAAAAGCAGAAAGCGCAACAAAAATCGCGCAGCTAGAGGCCCAATTGAAATCGGCGCGCGACGCCGGAAAGCCGACTAGCTCCATTGAGAAAAGCCTTGATGCGCAACGCGTTGAAGAGAAAATGATGAGTGGCGCGCTAACCGGACTAAAGCAGGTAGCATCAGGTAAAGTTGATGGCGACTGGACCTTTACCGATGTTGTTTTTCCCGGGTCAACGGCGCTGAATAAAGCGGCAAAGGATGCGATGGATAACCCGCAGCTGGTACTCTATAAAATCCAATCGAATGCGTACAAATTCAGCTGGGCCCTAATCCCGATTTCCGCACCGTTTGTCTGGCTGTTATTTTTCTGGCGGCGGCGGTTTAAGATGTTCGACCATGCAGTGTTTGTGACGTATTCGCTAACTTTCATGATGTTGTTCGTAACTTTGTGCGCGTTTCTGATCCAGTTCCCCGCGACCGAATGGCTGGGCGGTCTTGGGCTAGCTTTCTATCCGCCGATCCACATGTACCGGCATCTGCATCATGCCTATGAAACGACGCGGTTCGGGGCGTTTTGGCGGATGTGCATTCTGTCGGTTTTCGCGATGACGGCGCTGACTTTATTCGCGGCGCTGATCGTCACCCTGGGCGTCACCGGGTAGCACTCGCATTTGTATACGCTCGTTTTCAAGCAATGGGGCGACAACTGCGGCCATGCGTCCTTGGCGGTCGTTCACCAGAGCGCGGTTAAAGAAACTGTTGGCGATTACATCAGCGATTTGTAGCCCTGCCAGCCGGTGACTGAGTTCCAGTTGCGCTGTGCCGCATGGGCCGACCAGCCGACCAATATCGTCCCGCACTTTGGATAGGGTGTTGGGGCCATATCGGCCATCGTCGATTATGACGCTTTCGCAGCTGGCCACGCCAGGCAACATCGAGCCAACCACATCGTTGAGCAGCGCCGCATACGTTGCGATATCATGATCGCCGCGGTCTTCGCCTGGATCGTGCTTTAGCGCCGAAATCGCGATGCCGACCGTCGCGTTGGCCGGACAGGCAGCGAACATTTCAAAAAACAGCGCGCGCCTGACAAGGTCGATGCGGCTGCCTTTCAATTCACCCATATAGCCGGTGGCGGCGCGAAAGTCGGCGAGTAGCTGGTCAGCCTGATCGGCGGCAATATCGACCGCCGCCAATGTCATAACCCCGCGCCCGACACCACCCGATTCATCACAATAAATGGGCATGCCGGGCGACTGGATCAGATCGGCTTACGCGCCTTGCGGCTTTGCATCACCCAGGCCGGTACGCTTACCGCGCCCTGCCTTGGGAATGGCTGTGCCGACAATGGGAACATGCGCAGGCTGCAACGATTTTGAAGCATCGCGTTCAAATTTGCCGGTCGCCAGCAAGTTTGTGATTTCTTCGCCTGAAAGCGTTTCAAACTCAAGCAATGCCTCGGCCAGCAAGTTCAACTGCTTGCGATGTTTTTTCAGCAGCATAGTCGCCTTATTATGCCCGCCCTCGACCAGCTTACGAATTTCTGCGTCGATCTTTTTTGCGGTTTCATCCGACATTGCGGCGCGTTGTGTACCGCCATAGCCAAGATAGCCGTCCTGCTTTTCTTCATATTGCAGCGGGCCCATCGCCTCTGACATGCCCCATTGCGTGACCATGTCGCGGGCGAGGTTAGTGGCGTATTGAATGTCACTCGATGCGCCAGACGAGACCTTGTCATGGCCAAAGACGATTTCCTCAGCAACGCGTCCGCCCATGCTGACCGCAAGGTTGGCGTGCATTTTGTCGCGGTGGTAGCTGTAATTGTCGCGTTCCGGCAGGCGCATGACCATACCCAGCGCACGACCGCGCGGGATGATGGTTGCCTTGTGGATCGGATCAGATGCTGCCTCATGCACCGCGACAATGGCATGGCCCGCTTCGTGATAGGCCGTCATGCGCTTTTCGTCTTCGGTCATCACCATGGATCGGCGTTCGGTGCCCATCATGACTTTGTCTTTGGCATCTTCAAATTCTTGCATCGCAACCAGCCGCTTGGCGCGGCGTGCCGCAAGCAATGCAGCTTCGTTGATCAGATTGGCAAGATCAGCGCCGGAGAAACCTGGCGTGCCACGCGCAATTGTGCGGGTGTCAACATCAGGCGCCAGCGGCACTTTTTTCATGTGCACTTCGAGAATTTTGACGCGGCCTTCGATATCAGGGCGCGGCACAACAACTTGACGGTCAAACCGGCCCGGACGCAGCAATGCAGGATCGAGCACGTCGGGGCGGTTCGTTGCGGCAACGATGATCACGCCGTCATTGGCCTCAAACCCGTCCATCTCGACAAGCAGCTGGTTCAGCGTCTGTTCGCGCTCGTCATTCTGGTTGCCAAGGCCTGCACCACGGCTGCGTCCGACCGCGTCGATTTCATCGATAAAGATGATGCACGGCGCGTTCTTTTTCGCCTGTTCAAACATGTCACGCACGCGGCTTGCGCCGACGCCGACGAACATTTCGACGAAGTCAGAACCAGAGATTGAGAAAAACGGCACACCAGCTTCGCCAGCGATTGCGCGGGCAAGCAATGTTTTACCGGTGCCTGGTGAACCAACAAGCAACGCGCCCTTTGGAATTTTTCCGCCAAGACGGCTGAATTTGTTCGGATCTTTCAGAAACTCAACGATTTCCTCCAGCTCTTCGCGGGCTTCATCGATGCCTGCAACATCGTCAAAGGTAACGCGGCCATGCTTTTCAGTCAGCAACTTGGCTTTGGATTTGCCAAAGCCCATCGCACCGCTGGCGCCGCCGCCCTTTTGCATCTGTCGCAAGACGAAAAAGGCAATTCCAAGGATCAAAAGAAACGGTAGTGCGTTGATAAGGAGGTACATCAGCAGGCTAGGCTGCTCAGCGGCTTTGGCGGTATAATCCACACCCTTTTCGTCGAGCAATGTCACCAAATCTCTGTCGCTTGCCACCGGTACCGTTGCAAACGCTTCACCCGATTCCAGTTGCCCGGTAATCCGGTCGGGAGCAATGACGACGGACTTTACTTCGCCGGCGGTGATTTTCTCACGAAAGGTGGAATAACTCATGCCTTTTGATGCGTCGGCTCCACCGCCGCTAAACATCGATACGACAAGCAATAGCGCCACCATGACTCCGGTCCAGATCATGATGTTACGGGCCAGATTGTTGCCTTTTGGTTCGTCTTCGTCGTTCATCGTCGTTGCTCTATCCAGTGGGTGTTAATGTCTTAACGACAATGTAGGACAGAATGGCGGAATGACAATGTCTGGCGTAAGTTTTTCTGCCCTATTGCTGCCGTTGCGGTGCAGAGCGAAAACGCCACATAGTACCACCTTCGCATAGGACATTGCCCAGCATCTGGCGACCTGCAGCATTCAGCGTATCGAGCGCCCTATCGGCGGCTTCCCCGCGCGGCACATATCCTGGTTGGATTTGGTCGAGGATACGCAGCAAAAGGCGGCGTTTGAGTTCCTGGGGCAGAGCGGTGGCATCAAAAATTAGTAGGTCGTCTTTGCACGAAACCCGCGTTTCAAACATCCTGTCAGTCATCCACCCCAATGCTTCTGATGCATCGGCAAATGCTGCGGCAGTGCGGACTGCTCGGTATGCATCAAATGGATGCGGATGTGACGTCAACCATTTCCGCATCACAACACGGTCAAAGTTGTCATCAGAATTGCTGGGATCGCTGATGGGTGCAACCCCAGATTGCTTGCAGATGTTTTCCAATTCCGTTTTTGCAAAGGCCAGCATCGGTCGGATGATCCGACCTTGACGCGCGCGTACAGCCGCCACTCCGTCGATCCCGCTGCCTCTGGCGATTCGCATCAGCACAGTTTCCAACTGATCATCGGCGTGGTGCGCGGTTGCGATCCAATCACACGCCGCGGTATCGGCATGGGCTTGTAACAAGGCATAACGCACAGTGCGAGCCTCGGATTGTAGGTTGCCGCGAATAGGGGCTGATGGTCGCACCGTAACATGCGGGATGTTCAGCTCCTCACACAAAACCGAAACAAATTCGGCTTCGTCGGCGGCTTCGAGCCGCAGCCGATGGTCAACTGTCGCCGCCGAGATCCGCTTTGGCATTGCGGCATGGGCCAGTAACAGCATCGCCAAACTGTCTGGGCCGCCAGATACCGCAAGCAGCACGCGGGCATCGTCCCCCGCCAATTTCTGCACTGCACTCGTGAATCTGACGACCTGTGCGTCAGGTGGCGGGATTAGCTGCACTTTGCCTTTTTACGACCGGCGGCCAGACGCGCTGCCAGTCGCCCAGCCGCTTCGCTTGGAAAGGCCTTATCCAACTGCTTAAACACATCGCAAGCATCGGCAGGCTTTCCCATATCGATGAAGGATTCGCCAAGGAAATAGAGGCTTTCCGGTGCGCGTTCACCTTTGGCATCGGCTTTGTAATTTTCGTAGAATATCTTTGCCGCTTGCGATGGGCGGCCATCGTCAAGCCACGCACGACCCAGCAAATTCCGTGCACGGCTGGTTCCGCTGTGGCTGGGAAATTTCTTAACAGTTTCTTCCAGCTGCGTCTGCGCCTCTGGATAGAATTTCGCTTCCCACAAGCGATAGCCATAGGAATAGCTGTCTTCAAACGCATTTCCCGATACCGGCCGTTCGATCTTAGTAACGGCTGCTTCGCGTGCCTTGTCCTTGTTTGTTGCGGCAACAACCGGCTTTATCGTCGTCGGCTTTGGCGTTGTAATCACGGGCTGCGTGACAACTGGTTTCGCCTCAACCGCATCTGCGGCCGCCGCATTGGCATTCAATGATTTGACCTCAGCCTCCATCGCTTTCAGCCGGGCCTCCATCGCTTTCATGCTATTGCCGTGCTGTTCAACTTGGCCAGTCAACGCCGCCAGCTGCGTCTCCACCGCATCAACACGGCCCAGCAAGTCAGTAACTTCGGAGCCTGAAGCTGGCTTTGTGCCATCGGCAACCGCAGTTTCAGCTTTGATATCAGGCTCAAAATACTTGCCTGCGCCATCGGGGAAGACTTTGCGCTGAACGGCCTTCAATTCCTTTTCCAGCTTAGTCACGCGACCTTCGACGTTGGTGTCCTGCGCCCCAACCGGAACGGATAGCGCCAGCAATGCCGCACCAGCGAACAACACACGCAGTTTCATTCCAATTCTCCCACCCCAGCCAAAATATCTAATCATGGCATAGCCGACCTCGTCGCATCGTCAAAGCACCTAGCCTGAAACGGATCCAATTTGTTGTCGATAGGTTGCGTTAGGGCGTGGAGTCACCGACGGATGCGGCGGTGGCGGCTGCTTCAACTGGTTTGCGCGCCAACAATGCCGCCGCGCTAACGCCGACATCAGCGATCGTGCGGTCGGCCTCTCCCAAAGGTGCAACCGGGTTGCCGCCCACAGTGACCTGCAATGCTTGTGGTCGCCCCGTAACAATCATCGGATTGTTGGCGCCGACCGGCACAGCAAAACTATCGCCCGCTTTCATCTCGCTTTCAAACAAACGCTTATTCTCTGCATCATAGATTTTGACCCAGACAGCTTCACTAGCGGTGATCACAACTGCTCCGCCCGCGGAGGCGGCAGCACGCTCCACCGATTTTACCGAGGCGATCTCTGACTCCACCGCCGGAACCGCCGGTGCATCGGCAGACAGCGCAAAGCTGCGCCATGCGAAATAACCAATCAGGCCGAGCACAGCGATCGCGGCTGCGGTCCAAGCAAGCCAGCGCGGCGGAACACGACCGGGATCGGCGGGCTCATAATCTGGCGTCGCCGGAATAAAGCCTGCATGGCCCCCCTGCGCCAGTTCCGCGCGCATTTCATCAGCGATCACAATTTGGTCAAGGCCCACAGTGCGCGCGTAGGATTTGGAAAATCCGATGGAATACATGCTGCCGGGCAATGCGGCAAAGTCGGACGCCTCTATCGCTTCGAGATGACGGATGGGAATACGTGTTTGCGCGGCGACATCGTTTAGCGTCAGCTGACGTTCTTCACGCGCAGCTTTCAACTGTTCGCCGACCGTATGAAAACGGAATTCAGCGTTTTCGGCCGCGGTTGCGGCAGCATCTTCGACCATTGTATCTCCAGCGACCCATAGAGTTAACAGGCCTCTCCCGGACCCTGCACAAAGATTGGCCAAGGGTATAGGAAAGTCAAGGCGATTAGCACCGAAAGTGGCGGTTTTACGTGGCTTTTATATTTCGACGCTATTTTTATGTGCCCATTCAGTCAGAGCTGCACGGATGCTTTGCGGCGGTTTCGCCAAAAGCCTGTCCATTTCCTCGGCAATCGATTTCGATTCGAGAGAGCAGACCATCGCTTTGATCGCGCCAATTCCCGCAGGCGTTATCGAAAGCCGGTTGAGGCCAATGCCGATCAGCGCCATCGCCTCCAATGGTCGTCCACCCATTTCGCCGCATACCGCAAGGTCAACATTATGCGCGGCGCACTCCTCTGCCACACGCCGGATAAAACGCAGGATCGCTGGGCTTAGCCAGTCATAGCGTTCGGCCAAACGCGGATCAGCACGATCGGCAGCAAACAAAAATTGCGTCAAATCGTTTGTGCCGATGGACAGGAAATCCAGATTGGGCAGTAATATATCAAGCGTTTCGGCAAGTGCTGGAACCTCCAGCATCGCGCCATAGCGTATCCGCGACGGCAGCTGCTTTTTGCGCCCCGCCAAAAACGCCAGTTGCGCCTCAAACAACGCCTTTGCCTCGTCAAACTCCCATGGTTCGGACACCATCGGGAACATAACGTTTAGCTGTCGCCCCGCTGCTGCCTCCAGCAAGGCTCGCGCCTGCGCTTTCATCAGCCCGGCATGGTCAAGCGCCAGCCGGATCGCCCGCCAGCCCAAAGCGGGATTTTCCTCCACCGGGCCGATGTCTTTCAAATAGGGCAAAGCCTTGTCCCCGCCGACATCCAGCGTGCGAAAAATAACCGGCTTGTTGCCAGCGGCGTCCAGCACTTCGCGGTAAAACCGCTGCTGCCTTTCGCGTTGCGGCAAAGTTGCGGAAATCAGGAACTGAAACTCTGTGCGGAATAGGCCGATGCCGTCTGCACCGGTCAACGCAATTGCCGACACGTCGTCGCGCAGACCGGCGTTGATCATCAGGTTGATACGCTGGCCATCCTTGGTGACCGGTTCAACATCACGCAACGACGCAAAGCGCGCCTTTTTCTTTTGCCCCTCCGCCAGATCGCCGGAAAAAGCCTCTAGGACAGCGGGCGACGGGCGGACGATGATGCTTTTTTCATCGACATTCAGCAACAGCATGTCGCCTTCGGAAATCGTCCGGCGGATGCCATCGACGCGGCCAAGCACTGGCACGCCCATCGCGCGGGCAACGATAACAACATGCGCGGTCAGCGAACCTTCGCCCAAAATAACACCGCGCAACCGGCGCTTGTCATATTCCAATAGCTCGGCGGGGCCCAAGTTACGGGCAACAAGGATCGAATCCTGCTTCAGCCCCATTTGCGCCGCTGTACCCATTTGGCCAGAGACGATCCGTAGTAAGCGGTTTGAAAGATCTTCCAGATCGTGCATCCGGTCGGCGAGTAGGGGATCGTCGATTTGCCGCATCCGCATCCGCGTGCGTTGCTGCACCCGTTCAATCGCAGCCTCGGCGGTTAGGCCGCTGTCGATGGCCTCGTTAATCCGGCGCGACCAGCCTTCATCATAGGCGAACATTTTATACGTCGCGATAATTTCGTCATGTTCGCCGCCACCACCGAATTCGGCTTGGCTGGCCATACGGTCAATCTGTTCGCGCATACGGTCAAATGCAGAATACACCCGCGCGCGTTCGGCCTCGGTATCTTCGGCGACGGTGTGTTCGATGCGGATATTGGGCTGGTGAAAAATCGCAACACCCGCGGCCATGCCCGATACCAAAGGTAATCCGTTTAGCACAACCGTCCCGGTTTTCGCACTGCCGAGTGACAGGTTTTCATCTATCAATCCGGCATTGGCAATCAATTCCGCAAGCACCATTGCCGTGGTTTGCAGCGCCTCGATTTCGACCTCTTCATATTTTCGCGGTTCGGCATGCTGTACAGCGACGACGCCGACGGCTTGGCCCGCACGCACAATCGGCACGCCAGCAAAGCTGTGAAAACGTTCTTCGCCGGTTTCGGGCATATAGCGGAATGCCGGATGCGCGGCGGCTTCATCAAGGTTCAGCGTGTCGACTTGCTCGGCGATGGTGCCGACCAACCCTTCGCCAAAACCCAATTTGGTGACATGGACGGCATCTTGATTGAGGCCGCGTGTGGCAAACAATTCCAGCACGCCGTCACGCCGCAGATAGATCGAACACACTTCGCTGGTCAGGGCCTCACCAATGATGTTGACGACCTGGTTTAGCTTTGCCTGAACAGCGGAATTGGCGGCCATCACATCGTGTAGGCCGGTCAATATGTTACGCGCAGAACGAGCAGCTGATTCCATGGAAGCAGAGCTAGCAGATGGAAAGGGCGGGGGCGATAGCTACTATCCCCCCACCGAATACATTTCGCGCTCCGCCGCGTTGTTTATGCTGGCGCGTTGTCTTGCACCAGAATATCTTTGATATGCAGCTTTTGCTTTTTCAGGCGGTGGATCAAGGCATCATCGGGGTGCGGTCGGTTGTTTTCGCTTTCGATCTTTGAATCGAGTTCGGCATGTTTTGTCTGCAATGCAGTCATGTGACCATTATTCACCGCGTTCTCCTTTTGATATTTCCTTTACGACCCGACGATTCGTAGTCGGTGAGCAAGAGTAAATCACTAATTCGCCCATCTGTCTCGACCAAAATGGAGGAATTGCGACGGTGTGATTTTTGCGAGTGACAAGGCGCATTTTGCATCGCAAAGACTGTGGCGATAACGGACCGTAGCGGAGAGCCAAACCCATGAATGATGATGGCATTCGCCAACAGTTGGAAATGCTGAAAATCGAACATCGGGATATGGATGCCGCGATTATCGCGTTGCAGGCGCAGGGTGTGCCTGACCAACTACAAATCGCTCGGCTAAAACGGCGCAAGCTGGGGTTGAAAGACCGAATACTGCGGCTTGAGGATCAACTGATTCCCGATATCCTCGCGTAACTTCGCGGCGCGATACGTTCCAAACCGGCACATCACGCCATAACGGTGGATAAATCAGGTTAACGCTGCTGACTCTGAGGCCTGCGTTCTGCATGTTGCGGATATGTCAGTTGCAAGTCATCCAATAACCCCAAAGCTGGTCGATGGGCTGTACACCGAATCCATGTTGTTGGCGGACGAAGCGCGGTCGTATTTTGACAGCGACCGTGCGCGAAGCATCAGCCCGGCTGAAGTCGCTGTGGCGTTTTCATGCGAGTCGTTGAAAGTCACAACGCGGCTGATGCATGTAATCGCGTGGTTGCTGAACCAAAAGGCTTTGCGCGCGGGTGAGCTTTCGCTCGATGATGTGACCACGCTTGAACAATTGGGCTACGCGCCCGCGACCGACGATTATTGGATCGACGAGTTGCCGCAAGAGGCGCGTTCCCTGATTTTGGCGAGCGAAGATCTATATTACCGGGTCCAGCGCATCTGCGAGGGCATGATACGCCAGCCAGTCGAAGTACCCGAGCCGCTAGCGATGATCGCCCGCATCCGCGCTGCTTTTTGACGCCGCCTACTCCGCCTTTTCCTTGCTTAACCGCGACATCAAGATCGCGGCGCGTTTGGCTTGGCGCTTGATGCTGTTCAGGTCTACCGTTTCGCCCGCCGCATGATCGCCCCGACTGGCGGTACCCAACCCGACCAGTCCGTCCACGTCACCTGCAACAAAGCTGATATCGCCAGCACCGCGCTTCAGCGGATCGAGCGCCGCCATTTCAGCCAATCCCAGATCGCGGTTGATGCTGTTCATCCGCACGAGCAATTTCGCGTTGCCCTCGGTTGGCGCCATTGCGGGATAAGCGCCCGGATCAAAGCTTAGCTGTGCATCAGTGAGCGGCGCATGGTCGGCGACGATAGCCGCCATCTTTGCCTTTACCCGCTCGGTTTGTTCAGGCGATAAGGTGCGGAAATCACCGCGCGCTAAGGCAATGCCGGGGATGATGTTTGTCTTGCCCTTGGCGCTGATGCGGATGCCATCGGGGTCGAGCGTCGCTTCTTGGCCGCCAGCGATCAAGCCGACGTTAAAGGTCAGGTTCGTCTCTGGCAATTCTATGCGGAAACGGTGGATGATCCGTGCCAGTTCGTTGATCGCACCGTCGCCGTAGGTTTCATTAAAAATCAATGAGCTGTGGCCCGTTTTGCCGCTAACTTCTAGCTTCCAGCTATTTGACGACCGGCGGGCGATAGTGCCCATGTCCTTGCCGTTGTCCGTCACCAGCCCCTCAAAATCGAGCGCAACATCGGCGCGCTTTCCAGCCGCGATTAAGGGTGCGCGGGTGATTTCAATCGGGTCGCCGCTGTCTTCCTCGTCGCCGGTCATGTGGATTTCTAAATGCGCGTCTTTCAACGTCCCAGCCGCCTGCATTGCGCGAAGCGCTGCAACGATGACAGTCATTCCGCCCTTGTCGTCGCCAGCACCCGGGCCTTCGGCGTCATCTACACTGCCATTCTTTTTGCGGACAAAGGTTTGAAACGGGCTGTCGGGTTCAAAAACGGTGTCAAGGTGGGCAATGAGCAACAGCTTTTTGTTGCCCTTTTTGCCGGCCTTGGTCGCCACCAGATGCCCGGCGCGTTTGGCGGCGGCCATGTCTTGCCATTCGAACGCGAACCCCAACGGCGCCAGTTCAGCGCGCATCATGTCAGCAATTTTGCGGACACCGTCAAAATTCATCGTGCCCGAATTCTGGTTGACCATGCGCTCCAGCAAAGCCACCGAGCGTTCGTACTCGGCATCGACCGTCGCTGTCATCTTCGCTTCGGCTTTGCTTAACTGCGCCGATGCGGGAACGCCAAGACCTAACGCCAGCCCCGCACCCAATAGGGCGAGGGACCGGCGCACATTATGGGCACTTACCATCAAGCAGGAAGCCCCGTAATCGACTTAGTTTCCATAAAGTCTTTCAGGCCAAATATCCCGCCTTCGCGGCCATTGCCCGATTGTTTGTATCCACCGAACGGCGCGCCGGGGGCGGGGCCCCATGCGTTGATGGCGACCATACCGGCTTGCAGTCGCGGCGCGATGGCGGCGGCCTTGGCCGGATCACCAGAGATAACCGCTGACAAGCCATATTCGGTGTCATTGGCAATCGCGATGCCTTGCTCCAAATCGTCATAGGCCATGATCGTTGCGACCGGACCAAACACTTCTTCGCGCGCAATACGCATATCGGGGGTCACGCCAGAAAACACTGTGGGCTTGATGTAATAGCCACGGTTCAAGTCGGCGGGGCGATCTGTGCCGCCGGTGTGCAATTGCGCACCTTCGTCGATGGCGGATTGGATCAGGCCCTGGATCTTCTCATATTGCGCCTTGTTGACGACAGGGCCGATATGCCCGCCTTCTGCCATTGGATCGCCAACGGCTGTGCCTTCGAACATTGCGGTGATAAAGCCAGCAGCCTCCGCTGCGCGTTCCTTGGCAACCAAGATACGCGTTGGTGCGATGCAGCTTTGGCCGGTGTTGACCAGAACGCCCGAAACTGTGCCGGGAAGGACAGCAGCAAAATCTGCGTCTGGTAAAACGAGGTTCGGCGACTTGCCGCCCAGTTCCTGATGGACGCGCTTGACTGTATCAGCCGCCGACTTGGCGACCATGATGCCTGCACGCGTCGAGCCAGTAAAGCTGACCATGTCGATATCGGGATGCGCCGAAATCGCGGCACCCACGGTCATGCCGTCGCCTTGCACCAGATTGAATACGCCGGGGGGGACGCCGGCGGCGTCCATAACCTCGGCAAAAATAGCCGCGTTGCCGGGGCATTCCTCGGATGGTTTCAGGACCATGGTGTTACCAGCGGCGATGCATGGTGCCACTTTCAGCGCGATCTGGTTTAGCGGCCAGTTCCAAGGGGTAATCAAGCCAACAACGCCCATTGGTTCGTAGACCACAAGGTTTTTGCCGTGCTGTTCAGTGAATGAGAAATTTTCCAGCGCAGGCACAGTGCCAAGGAAACCGCCAAGACCAGCAGGGGCCTGTGCCATCGTCGCAAAGCTTACCGGCGCACCCATTTCGGCGGCCATCGATTGCGCGAAATCGGGAATACGCTTTTTATACTCCTCAATAATCCGGCCCATCAGCGCGAGGCGCTCTTCGCGGGTCGTCTGGCTGAAGGATTTGAACGCTTCTTTGGCAGCAGCAACTGCGGCATCAACATCGGCGGCTGTGCCAAGGGTGATTTCGGTGCAAGCTTCTTCGGTCGACGGGCTAATGACTTCGTGACGCTTGCCGCCGATGCTGTCGACCCATTTGCCGTTGATGTAATTCTTCAGATAGCTGTCCATCGTGTCTCTCCTAAAGCTATGCGAGTCGGGGGTAACCCGCGCTTAGGTTTTGATTTGGGACTTTTTGGGCGAAGGTCAACCAGCGTTTCAACGGGGCGGTTAAAAATGCCAGCGATAGGTGCGGTTTACGCGATGGAATTGGGTTAAAGCTTGGCGCTGGGCCGATAATGTTCCAGCACAAAATGCGGCACCGTCAAGATCGAAATCAGCATGAATGCGGTACGGATAACGCCCGATTCGACTTGCAAATCGCTTTGCCCCAGAAACAGCAGAACGCCGATGGCTAGCGATAGCAAAAATACAGCGGTGATGATCGCGCCTTTTTTGGTCGATGAGATGCCAGCGCTTTCGCGCAGAGCCTCGGCCATGTGGCGCGGTGAGTGGAGGCCGCAAAAGAAAACAGCAAAGGCGACAAGCGGCGGCAAAAAAATTGCGGCGGCCATGCACGCGATCACATCAACCGCGTTTTGCCGTTCGTTGTTCTTGAATGCCCAGAATGCAAAGACCAAACTGCCCAAAGCAGCCGGAGCGGCGGCACACGCGAGCAGCGCCGATATCGTTGAGCCGGTAGGGCTCCCTGTAAGGATTGCGAAAATGTCGGAGACCTCTTGCGGATGCGACAATGCTGGGAGGGCAATCAAAGCCCAGCCGACCATCATCGCCAAAAACGGATCAGCTCCGCCGCGCCAGTCGAGGCCAAAATGAACGATCGAGATCACGAGAAACACGGCCAACGCGATTGCTGGTGCAAACATCCAGCACGCGGCCATTCCCGCGGCGCATACCAAGTAACCGCCTAGGATGGCGATTTTGCCAGAGGCATCAGATTTGCCAAATCGCGTCGATGCGATTTCGACGTCCAGCGTTCCATGCGGAATGCCAACGATAACTATGAACACTGCGGCGATCATCGTCGCCTGCACGCTGTTCAATTCAATAATAGCGACGTCGGCCAATATCAAACCGACTGCCAGAAACGGCAAAATCCACAGACGCAGTAAAGGAGGGAATGCTGCGCCTGTGGACCTGCGGATAGGAAGTACATTCATACGAATTGGCCCGGACTTCGGGGTGCCGGGCCAATCGAATTATGCATGCGTGGCCTGTCCATACTCAGCTGCCGATTTGCGGACGGCGATCATGTAGATCAACACACCAACGCCGGCTTTGGCGATCAGGTCAGCGATTGTGTAGCCGACCTGTACTGCCACGGTGACATCTGCACCGCCAAGGTTTGTGTACGGGATCATGTATACGATCGGGTAGAAGCCCCATGACGCGAATGTCAGCAAGCGTGCTTTCTTGACGAGTTCGCGGACACTTTCTGGCTGATTATTGATCGATGCGCCCAGACCGGCAAACAATTGCCACATAATGTAGACAAACGGGATCGCCGACAATGTGCCCCATAGCATGCGGGTGCCGTTGTCTGCCGCGATTTCGCCGGGGTATCCCAGAACGATCATCAACGCTGCGGCGCCGCCGAGTTTCAATGACTTGGATACGGTTTCGCTTTCCGACAAGCGCATCACGAGGATCAGTTCGATCAACAGCAATGGCACCGTCAGCAACCAGTCGACGTAACGATAGGCATCGTTAAATGCGACGCCCGACATCGCCACTGCGCCTTCTTTGATGGTGTATGCTGATTCCCAGCTCTCAAAAATTCGGAAATAGTGATAGGCTGCGATCGCGCAGACCAAACCAGAAATTGTCAGCGCCGTTTTATAGGCATGGCCTACTTGCGACCGACCAAGCCACAAAAACAGCGTCGTTGCTGCCATTGTGGCGAAAGTGAACGAAAATGCGTTATAAACCAGTGAATACTGGCCATATGATAGTGTTTCCATAACATTTGCCCTTTTTTTATTTTTCCACCTGCGAAGGTGGGCAGGGAATGGAACCGGTATTGACCAGCGGCAACCTATACGAAATACCATGTTACGTCCGGGAGGGGACCACGCATGCCATTACACATCGATAACATGGGGGCTAGGCCACCCAATTTTGATCATCACGAGGAAGCGAAGCTGCGGCTGGATGCTTTGATCGCCAAAAGCCCGATTGCCTCAGTCATCAGCGATCCACGGATTAAGGACAATCCGATCATTTCGTGCAACGCAGCGTTTATGGAACTGACCGGCTATTCCGAGGACGAGATACTCGGGCGTAATTGCCGCTTTCTCGCAGGGCCAGCCACAGAGCCGTGGCTGACCGAGGCGATTCGCGACGGTGTGCGCCGACATGCACCGGTGTTGGTGGAGATATTGAACTATAAACGCGACGGCACGCCATTTCGCAACGCGGTTTTGGTTGCGCCGATCTTTGACGATGATGGAGAGCTGGAGTATTTTCTGGGGTCACAAGTCGAACTAGAACCCGATTCGCCGACGACCAATGCCAACCGCCGCATGGCAGCAGCCATTGCAGTGAAAGCGTTGACTAAGCGCCAACGCGAAGTGCTTGCAGAAGTTGCATTGGGCCATCTGAACAAACAGATCGCGCATTCGCTTGGCCTTAGCGAGCAGACTGTTAAAATGCACCGCGCAGTGTTGATGACGCGGCTTGGCGCAGCGACGACAGCGGACGCGATCCGCATTGCTGTGGAGGCGGGGCTATAACGCAAAAGCCCGGCGAGTTTCCTCGCCGGGCTTTTCGTTTTTTCAGCAGTAAAAAATCAGCCGCTGTAATACATGTCGAATTCAACGGGCGACGGCGCAGTTTCCCAGCGCGACACTTCTTCCCATTTCAATTCCATATAGGCCTCGATCTGGTCTTTGGTGAACACATCGCCTTCAAGCAGGAACGCGTGATCGTTGGTCAACGCGTCTAGTGCTTCACGCAGTGATCCGCACACCGTTGGAACTTTTTCCAGCTCTTTTGGCGGCAGGTCATACAAGTTCTTGTCCATCGCTTCGCCGGGGTGGATCTTGTTCCGGATGCCGTCGATACCCGCCATCAGCAGTGCCGATGTTGCAAGATACGAGTTGGCAAGCGGATCGGGGAAGCGGAATTCGACGCGCTTTGCCTTGTCGCCTGCACCATAAGGAATGCGGCACGATGCGGAACGGTTGCGCGCAGAGTAAGCGAGCAACACAGGCGCTTCGAAACCAGGGACCAGACGCTTATAGCTGTTGGTTGTCGGGTTGGTGAACGCGTTGATCGCTTTGGCATGTTTGATGACGCCGCCGATGAAGAAAAGGCAAGCCTCTGACAGGCCAGCATAGCCGTTCCCTGCAAACGTGTTCTTGCCCTCGTTCCAGATCGAGATGTGCGTGTGCATGCCCGAGCCGTTATCTGCCTTAATCGGCTTTGGCATAAATGTTGCGGTCTTGCCGTATGCATGCGCGACCATTTTCACGACATATTTGTAGATCTGAATCCGGTCGCAGGTTTCAACCAGCTTTCCAAAGGTCATGCCCAATTCATGCTGGCTAGCCGCAACTTCATGGTGATGCTTGTCCATAGGCAGGCCCATTTCAGCCATCGTCGCCACCATTTCGGCGCGGATGTCGGTGGTGACATCAACGGGGCCAACGGGGAAATACCCGCCCTTGGCACGCGGACGGTGGCCCATGTTGCCGGCTTCATATTTCGTGTTTGAATTGGTTGGCAGTTCAGTATCGTCCAGCGAGTACGAACTGCTGCTGTACGTGTTTTCAAAACGTACATCATCGAACATAAAAAATTCGGGTTCTGGGCCGATGTACACAGTATCACCGAGGCCAGTCGTCTTCAAATACGCTTCGGCGCGTTTCGCGGTCGAGCGGGGATCGCGCGAATACAGCGCGCCGTCCGAAGGCTCAACAATGTCGCAGAACAGGATCATCATCGGCGTGGCTGAAAACGGATCGATGTAAACAGCGTCTAAATCCGGTTTCAGGATCATGTCGGATTCGTTGATGGCTTTCCAACCTTCGATGGACGAACCGTCGAACATCAGGCCGTCTTCTAGCTCATCTTCGCCGATGACGCTGCTGCACATGGTCAGGTGATGCCACGCACCGCGCGGATCCGTAAAACGGACATCGACCCATTCGATATCCTCTTCTTTGATGCGCTTGATAATGTCCTTGGCGGTGTTGCCCATGTTGCGTTCCTTCGCGTTTCTTATTGGATTGGTTTGTTGAATTAAACAGCGTCGCTATCGCGTTCGCCAGTGCGGATGCGCACAGCGGTTTCGACAGGGATGACAAAGATTTTGCCGTCGCCGATGCGGCCGGTTTGTGCCGCCGCAGCAATTGCCTCAACCACACGGTCGGCAAGGCTATCGTCCACAACAACTTCCAGCTTCACCTTGGGCAAGAAATCGACGACATATTCCGCCCCGCGATACAGCTCGGTATGGCCTTTCTGGCGGCCGAAACCTTTAGCCTCGGTAACAGTGATGCCCGATACGCCAACTTCGTGCAGCGCCTCTTTAACTTCGTCGAGTTTGAACGGCTTGATGATCGCTTCGATCTTTTTCATGGTTATCCCCATCTGTGGCGCACGCGCAGGGAAGCGCACGCGCGATTATGGGTCCTGCGTATCAAGTATCGTGCCAGTTTTGGGGCTACGGTTTAGCGCGGGGTGCGCGGTTTAGAGGTGCGAATTGCCTAATACGCGCTGCCTAATTTTTAGGCAGGTGGCGGAGAATCGGGCAATCTTAGGCCCTCTCCAGTGGGAGAGGGTTGCGCAGACTTGCAAGCTTGCTTGCTAGTCGAAGCTGAGGGGTTGTGATCTATCGAGAACACACAACCCCTCACCAACTGCGCCTAGCCACCTTCGCCAAGGCTATGGCGGTAAGGCTTCGTATCCTCTCCCACTAGAGAGGATTTACCTCCCAGCCCGATACTTATCATCATTCGCCTTGGCGAAATGGCCTCTGCTGATCAAATACGCGCGAATGCCTTCGACCTCTTCGGGGGTCAGCACAGGCTTGAAACTTGCCATGCCATGACCCGCCAAAATGCCATCGATGACGATTGACTTAAACGTCGCTGCATCCGCAATAGTACCCGATTTGCGCAGATCAGGCAGCACGCCAGTGCCAACCGCGCCGGGGCCGTGACAAACAAGGCAGTACCGCTGATAGTTCGATGTGCCCGCCGCAATTACCGCTGGCGTGCCAATCATCGCTGGCGGGTCCCAGACCCATTTTTCGGTAAGGGGCAATGCTGGCAGCTTGCTCGTCCCGCCGATTTTTAACACGATCAGCCGCGGGATGTTGGGCACTTCCTGCGCTTTGCCCGACACATAGCCAGATACCAATGGAAACGCGCCGCCTTTGCTGGTCATAAACGCAACATATTGCTCGCCATCGACCAGATAGGTCGACGCGCCAGTCAATACGCCCGATTGCACGTCCAAGCTAAACAGCGCCTTCCCAGTGTCTGCTGCATAAGCATGGAATTTGCCCAGCGCGTCACCCTGGAAAACAAGGTTGCCGGCAGTCGTCATTGTCCCGCCATTCCAAGGCACGGGGTAATCAACCGTCCATTTGGCTTTGCCGCTTTTTGGATCAAACGCCACCAACTGCCCGGTGGTCGCGGCCTGAATGGCCTTCACCATATTAAGGTCATCGGGCAAATCGGCAGTCATAATCGCGCCGCCGGTATTAAAGCCCATCGACTTGCGCTCTTTTTCATTGGGCGCGACCGGCGGCAGGTACGCGCCGCCGATTTGCTGCGCTGGAATATAGACAAGGCCGGTCGCTGGATTATAGCTCATCGGGTGCCAATTATGCGCGCCAAGCGCCGACGGGTTTGCCATATAAAGCTTGCCGGTTTTGTCGTAACGCGACGCTGGATTTTCAATCGGCCGCCCGGTTTTCAGGTCATAGCCCGTCGCCCAGGTAATGCCTTTGATAAACGGATCGGCGGCGAGAAGCTTTCCATTGGTCCGATCAAGCGTAAAGAAAAAGCCGTTTTTGGGTGCATGATACAGCACCTTGACGTCTTTGCCGCCGCGTTGTTCAGTGGCGAGGATAATCGGCTGCGTTGCGGTATAGTCCCAGGTTTCACCGGGTGTTTCCTGATAATGCCACAGATATTCGCCAGTTTCGGGTTTTAGCGCGACGACAGAGGACAAGAACAAATTGTCGCCTTCGCCGTTTGACCGGATACTGTGGTTCCACGGATTGCCGTTGCCAACGCCAAGGTACAGCTGGTCGAGCTCCGCGTCATAGACAATCGCGTCCCACACAGTGCCGCCGCCGCCGCTCTCGCGCCAATCGCCTTTCTTGGCTGTCTGGCTCCAAGTTTTATTGGCAACCTCGGCAAAGATTTTGTCGCTGGCGGCGTTGTCGGCTTTACCCGTTGGATTAGGCGCGGTGTAGAACCGCCATTTCTGTTTACCGGTGTCGGCGTTATAGGCGGTAACATATCCGCGCATCCCGAATTCCGCGCCGCCGTTTCCGATGATAACCAGGTCTTTGACTACGCGGGGGAAGCCAGTGATGATGCCATTGGATTTGGGATCGAGCGTTTGCTTTGACCAAATTTCGCTGCCGGTTTTGGCATCAAGCGCGATCAAGCGACCGTCGATGGTGCCAAGGTAAAGCTTGCCTTTCCAAAACGCCACGCCGCGGTTGACGACATCACAGCATGCTTTGACGCCGCGTGCTTTGTCTACTTTGGGATCGAACGTCCACAATGGCTTGCCGGTCTTCGCCTCATACGCGAACACTTTGGACCACGGACCAGTCACATACAGCGTGCCATCGACCTCCACTGGGGTCGATTCATGGCCGCGTGCGTCGGGCATGTCGGCGAACCAAGCGATGCCAAGCTGTGCGACGTTTTTGTCGCTGATTTGGGTCAACGGGCTATGCCGCCCCTCAGCATAGTTTTGTGCGGGGAATGCCCAGTCATCGCCATTGCCGCCGGTTTTCAGAAACTCGCCGTCGATTTTGGTAAAGGCTGGGTTTTCCGCCCCGGGATTATTCGCAAGCTTGCAGCCCGAAAGCGTCAAAGCGCTTAAAGCAATCAACGCAATATGCCGATATCCCACGCGATTCTCCCCAATTTAACTCTCCGATTAAAAAGCTAGCGCGGGGGGAGGGGGTGGTCAACTGATTGCGCGGATCGCCGCTTCCGTATCAGCGGCAGCTTTGTCGTAAACGCGTGCGCGCAATCTATCGACCAACGGTTGTGCGGTGCGGCTGGGGTGTCCGCCGTCAAAGGGTGGGGCAGGGTCGTATTCCAGCGCGAGTTGGATCGTGCGGGCTATATCTTCGCCCTGTGCCAGTGCGATCAGCTCCAGCGCGAAGTCGATACCCGACGTTACGCCGCCAGCCGTGACCAGATTGCCGTCGCGCACCACGCGGGCCGCTTCGTGCGTTGCGCCGAATAGGGGTAGCAATTGTGTGTAGGCCCAGTGCGTTGTTGCGCGCTTGCCTTGCAGCAATCCTGCCGCGCCAAGGACGAAGCTTCCGGTGCAGACACTGGTTATCCATGTCGCGGCTTTGGCTTGCGTTCGCACAAAATCGACAATCGCTGCGTCGGCAATCGCTTCACGCACACCATGCCCGCCGGGAACACAGATGATGTCAGCTTGTGGGCAGTCGGCAAAGCTGGCGGTCGGCAGGATAGAAAAGCCGCAATCGGTGGTGACAGCTTTGCCGTCCTTTGACACGACATGCGTTTTTGCGCCCGGCAACCGTGACAAAAACTGTACTGGTCCCGAAAAATCGAGTTGCGTGACGTTGTCGAACAGGACGAAAATGATGTTCATTTTAACAAACAACTCCTCACTAACTTTCGTCATTCCCGCGAAGGGGGGAATTCATCACCGGGCCTCTAAAGTTCATCATCAGGTGATGGACCCCCGCCTTCGCGGGGGTGACGAAGTTTGGGGGTAAAAACGGTTTGTATCAAACCAGTTCAATCGCCAACGCTGTTGCTTCGCCGCCACCGATGCACAGGCTGGCAATGCCTTTTGTCTTTCCGTGTGTTTTCAATGCCCCGATCAACGTGGTGATGATCCGCGCGCCCGATGCGCCGATGGGATGGCCCAATGCGGTCGCGCCGCCGTGGACGTTTACTTTGTCGTGCGGAATGCCAAGATCGCGCATCGCAAACATCGCGACACAGGCAAAGGCCTCGTTGACTTCGAATAGGTCAACATCCGCGATGTCCCACCCGGCCTTGGCCAGGCATTTGGTGATTGCGCCAACAGGGGCAGTGGTGAAATCCTTTGGCGCTTGCGCGTGCGCGGCGTGCGCCACAATGCGTGCGATGGGCGTTTGGCCACCCGCCGTTGCGGTTGATGCGCGGGATAGAACTAAGGCTGCGGCACCATCCGAAATCGACGAAGACGTCGCAGCGGTGATGGTGCCATCCTTGGCAAAGGCGGGTTTCAGCGACGGGATTTTGTCGGGACGGCCTTTGCCCGGAGCTTCGTCAGTATCAACAACGGTTTCGCCCGCACGGCTGACGACCGTGACGGGAACGATTTCGGCTTTGAACGCTCCGCTGGCGATGGCTGCTTGGGCGCGGCGCAGCGATTCAATCGAGAAATCATCCTGCGCCTCGCGGGTCAGTTGATACGCGTCGGCGGTATCTTGCGCGAACGTGCCCATTGCGCGGCCGGGTTCATAAGCGTCCTCAAGTCCATCCAGGAACATGTGGTCATAGGCGGTGTCATGGCCGATGCGTGCGCCGCTGCGGTGTTTTTTTAATATGTACGGCGCGTTGGTCATGCTCTCCATGCCGCCCGCGATCACATAATCGACCGAGCCCGATGCGATGGCTTCTGCGCCCATGATCACAGTCTGCATACCGCTGCCGCAGACTTTGTTGACGGTGGTGGCTTGCACTGAAGAGGGCAGACCCGCCTTAATTGCTGCCTGACGGGCAGGGGCTTGGCCGAGACCCGCGGGCAGAACACAGCCCATGTAAATGCGCTCAATCGCGTCGCCCAACACACCAGAACGCTCGACCGCTGCCTTTACTGCAGTCGCACCCAGATCAGTTGCAGACACATCGGATAGCACACCCTGCATGCTTCCCATCGGGGTACGGGCATAGGACAAGATGACGACGGGATCGGTGGCGGACATTCGTATATTCCTTAGCAGACTCGGTGGACGTTACGGCCTTGGCCATAATCCTGTGTGCAGCGCAATACAATGCGCTGCTGCGTTGCATTCGGTGCAGGAGGTGTTAATTGGTTAGTTAAATCGAGGAGAGATTTAATGACCGCTGACCTGCAATCCATTCTGCAAAAGCAAAAAGCCGCCTTTACCGCCGCGATGCCCGAATCCATGGCTGTGCGCCGCGACCGCATCGACCGCGCGATTGCGATGTTGATTGATACAAAGGATGAGTTTGCACGGGCGGTATCTGCCGATTTCGGCCATCGCAGCACCGAACAGACATTGATGACCGACATCATGCCATCGGTCAGCGCGATGAAACACGCAAAAAAACATTTCGAAAGCTGGGCACGCGGTGAAAAGCGTAAGCCGACTTTCCCCTTGGGCCTTATCGGCGCAAAGGCCGAGGTCCGCTATCAACCCAAAGGTGTTGTCGGCGTTGTTGCCCCGTGGAACTTCCCCATCGGCATGGTGATGGTGCCGATGGCTGGCATATTGGCAGCGGGCAACCGCGCGATGGTGAAGCCGTCGGAATTTACCGAGCGTGTTGCGGAAGTGTTCGCGCAAGTCGTCCCCAAATACTTTGCCGAAGATGAAATTGCGGTGATTACCGGCGGTGTTGAGGTTGGCACCGAATTTTCTAGACTGGCGTTCGACCATATGATCTTCACCGGCGCGACCAGCGTTGGCAAACACATCATGCGCGCGGCGGCGGAAAATCTGGTGCCGGTGACGCTGGAGCTTGGCGGCAAATCGCCCACAATTATCGGGCGCAGCGCGGATAAGTCGAAAGCGGGGCAACGGATCGCTTTGGGCAAAATGATGAACGCAGGGCAAATCTGTCTCGCGCCCGATTATCTGCTGGTTGCCAAAGAGCAAGAGCATGAGATGATCGAGAGCGTGAAAGCAGGCGTGTCGGCGATGTACCCGACGTTGCTGCACAATGATGATTACACATCGGTGGTCAACGGGCGCAATTATGATCGGTTGCAGAGCTATCTTCAGGATGCGCGCGACAAAGGCGCCGAACTGATCGAGATCAACCCCGGCGGCGAAGATTTCAGTTCGTCCAACGGCCACAAAATGCCGCTGACGATTGTGCGCAATGTCACCGAAGACATGAAGGTCATGCGGGACGAAATCTTCGGCCCGATTTTGCCCGTCATGACCTATGCCAGCATCGATGAAGCGATTGATTATGTGAATGACCATGATCGTCCATTGGGGCTGTATTATTTTGGTGCGGACAAATCCGAGGAAGACAAGGTGCTGTCGCGCACCGTATCGGGCGGTGTCACCGTCAACGATGTGCTGTTCCATAATGCGATGGAGGATCTGCCGTTCGGCGGTGTGGGTCCATCGGGCATGGGCAATTATCACGGCGCGGATGGTTTCAAAACGTTCAGCCATATGCGCGCTGTTTATCGCCAGCCGGGAATGGATGTCGCCGGGCTAGCGGGCTTTAAACCGCCTTATGGCAAAGCTACGGCAAAAACGCTGGCGAAAGAGTTAAAGAAATAGAGCGGATATTGCGGCCTAGCACCGAACACGGTGCTAAATAGGGCCGCGACGTCGGCGAAATTCCCTCAATCGCGCTTTTGCCGTTGCGTGTTTTTATGACAACGTTATAGGCGACAACCGTTGCCCCAGTGGTGGAATTGGTAGACGCGCTGGATTCAAAATCCTGTTCTGAAAGGAGTGCCGGTTCGAGTCCGGCCTGGGGCACCAAACTTCCGATAATATTACGGCATGGCTGGAATGGTCAGGATGCGCGTTGCGCAGCCGGGGCCGCGCCCGCGTTGTACGCTCCCGGCGTTATAGCCGCTTCAAAAGATTACGTAACAGCGCGCTTGTTCGATCATCCCTTTGCGTGCGTATGCGCCACTTTGGTTGCGGCGAGCGCGTGAAAGCCGGACAATGCCCAACGCGTTTTGTGTCATATCTATGCCTTTGTAATCTAGTTTGCGCGCGCCGGGGTTTCACCCGGCGCGCGTGGGACGGATGTGGTAATGGTCGCGATCACTGCATCCGCCTGTCCCGAAATCGTTCAGCAGCCGCTCTTCTTTTTCTTGCGTTTGCCGCCGAGCATCCCGCCAAGCGCTGCGCCCGCTTCCCCGCCGATCACCCCGCCGATGGCGGCTCCGGTGGAGGAGGTGGTAGTGCAGTTTGCAGCAGAGGTGTCGTTCGACGCGGACTGGTCGTTCGATGACGCGGCTGCGGCACCGCCGTCGCTGCCCTTGCGGCCATAAGCGGCGACCATCGGCGCGGAATTGGTGGTGTCATCGCCGCTCGGCGTCTGCGTCGGCCCCTTTGCTCCGTTCGCTGCGTAGATTGCGTTAAAGTCGCGGTCGGCTTCCATCTCCGCCTGAGCACGGCTGATAACGGTCGCATCGGCGGTGCAATAAAGGCCCCATTCGTCGATCTCGTTCGCACGACACGCGCCTGACTTGCGCCGTGATTTGGGCGCGGGTGAAAGCTGCGTTGTGCAGGTCGCCATATCGGCTTTAGAAAAATAGCCGAGCGGGCAACGGTCAGCGCGATTAGCCTTGGTGATCGTGCCATAGCTTACAAGCTGGTCGGCGGCTGTCGGTCCGCTGTATTCTTCCTTGCGGGAAGCGCAGTAGCCCGCTGACTTTGAATAGCCTTCCGCACAGCTTTTACCAGATGGGTTGGGGTATGCAGGTACGGCACTCGAACCCGGATAGCACATGTCGGGATCCGGTGTTCTCGCTTGCCCAGCTCTGCCCGAACTCCAGCCATTCGGGCATCCGCTCTGTCTCGGGAAAGGTGACAATGACCCTTGCGCGAACGCTGGCGTCGCAATCGGCAGCGCGGGCAATGCGAGCAAGGCGGCGCTGGCAAGTGCGGCGGTGGTGAATTTTATCATAGGTCACTCCCTTCATGTTGGCGATGTAATGTGTTTGATGCGGCGCGGGTCATTGCCCGCCCTCCATCGGCGTGAAGTTGACGAACAGGACGTCGAGGTCGCGGGCTGGTTCGTAATTGGTCTTCACCACCTCGAAACGTGTCGGGCTGATTTTGGTCAGGTCGTCCATACACAGGCTGACGAGGCGGTCGGCAAAGCCCTTGTCGACAGTCAGGCGGAAACGGCCAATCGGGCCCTTCCAATTTGCACCCGGCGACAAGCGGTAACCGATCCATTGTTCAATCGGATAGGTGCGGTCGCTGATCTTGCCGTCGGGCAAGTAACGCTTTCGGTCGTAACCGCGCAGGAACGCATCATCGACGCAGAAACGCACATAGGGTCCGTCAGACACCAGCATATCGTCGCGGACTGCGCGGTCCAGGCCCGATCCAACGCTGCCGCCCTGCGACGGCGTATAGCTATGCTCGACGTTGACCGGTACGCCGGGCGGAAATGTCTGTGTGCGTACAAAGCTGGTGGCAACGATCCATGCTGGGCGGACTTCGTTCGGCCCCATGTCGGCATTGGTCAGCAGCCCTTCGGCGACCAAAGCCGACTTGTCATCGGCGGACAGCGCTTGCAGACGCAGCATCAGCCTGTCGTCCTGCCAGAAACGCACTGGCCAGCCCAGCGCCTTTAACCGGGGTTCGATATCTTTGCCGTCGACGCGTGGGATGTCGATGCGCATCAGACCAGCGGGCTTACCATTCACGAGCGTCTTCATGCCGATATCGTCCCAGTCGGGCGTCGCAGCCTCTGCCCAGTCCCAATCGACATTGGGCAACGGCACGTCGGGCAACGGGAACGCGATCAGGATCGTCACCGGCTGTGCGCTGCGGTTGGTATAGGTATAACGCACGCGGACCTTGTCCAGTGACAGATACAGATCCTCCGCATCCATAGTGATGTCGGGATTTTGTTCGAAAATCAGCCCACCATAGGCGACGTTCGCCTGTGTATCATTGGCGAAAGCTGGGGCGGCAATCGTGGCCGCGGCGAGCAGCAGGGGTGCGAGGGCGCGCGTCATTCGCTCAACTGCCAGGCCGAATGGTCGATCCATTCTTCAAGCCGCATGATCCGCGATTCATAGGCAAAGGCGATGCAGGCCTGACGGTCGGTCTCGCGTTTCATGCAAAGGTTGCGGTTGGCGATGAAGCTGCGTTGCTCGCGCAAGAATGCGGGCATTTCGGTGCGCGGTGTCTCAAGCAAGGCGCGCTTGTAATCGAGGCCCATTTTACGGTCGAGGATCGAAAGCTCGCGGTCGGCGCAGATCACCGCGTCGATGCTATGCGGGCGGGCCTTGGCGCAGTCGAAACTGAGCTTCGCGACCTTGGGCGGAATCGCGGCGCTGGTGGGTGCGGCGACAAACAGCGCGGCGGAAAGCAAAGCAAAACGGATCATGTCATTTCGCCTCAATGTCGAGGGTGATCCAGCCGTTGAGCGAGGGCACGCGTGTGCCGACGATTAGATAAGAGACCGCGTAACGCCCCAGCGCGGTGAGCGGCGGGTTGATCGGATAGGCGAATTGCTTTGCCTTCGAATGCTTCACCTTGCTGGCATAGTTGACCGCGATAACGTCTTGCTCGCGGCCATCGGGCAAAGTGATGGTCAAGCTGCGCATTTCGACGGGTTTGGCAAATGTCAGCGTCAGGGCATCGACGGGCCCCGTCAGCACCGCGTCCATTTCGGGGCTTGAGCCGATGAACAGCTTTGCCGGGGGTGCAGCGGCGGTCGGTGACGCTAGCAATGCGGCGGCAAAAAAAGCCTGTTTTATCATTGCGTTTCTCCCCCCAAATGCGACGCCGCAAGTGACTGCGCGGTACAATTGTGAAAAGCGTTTTTGGCGGTGGGTCGCAAGCCGCCGCCTACCCGAATTGAACATTTTGTTGCGCAGACAGGCACCCGCGCTACTCATTTTGAACATTTTCCGGCTTTGCCGCTACGCCTGTGTTTGTTAAGGCCGCATAATGGGGTCGCAAACGATAGCATTGCCGTATCGCTACATCACGTGGCGGATGATCGAGTTCCAGATGGACAGCTTTAAGCTTGCTCTGCGCTTGTTTCCCGGCGATCTGCACCGGGCGGTGATTTTTTTCCTGGTTGCGCGGATGTCATGTGCCGACTGGGTGCGCAGCGGACGGATCGCCGCGCCCGACTGCCCGACGCCGTTCAGCATCAACGCACTGGCCGCGTCGCTGTCACGCCCGTTCGAAACTGTACGCCGCCACGTTGCGGGCATGATTGATGACGGCATTTGCATTCGAGCGGGCGGCGGCGTGGCGCTTGCACCAATCAGCGCGCGTGAAGGCGATATCATCGATTATTATCACGACACGGCTGGTTTGCTGTTACGGCTTGCAGACAGGCTGACAGATGGCGGTGTGCCGTTGCCGCGTGCCGAGTTTGTGTCAGACAACGAGGCTGAGCTTATCGTAAACGCAGCGCTAGATATCTGCCTGGTTGCGCTCGAAAATAACGAACATACGCATTGGTTTGAACTCGCGCTGCATGGTGCGTTGATCTACGAAAATGGCCGCGACATTATGGGTACGCCCGCGCTCGCCCGCGAATATGGGAACACTGTGTTGCCCGACGAATTACGCCGCCCGGTAAAAATCAGGGCACTTTCGCAAGACTACGGCATCCCGTACGCCACCGTCCGCCGCCATGTCGATACGATGATGGCCACAGGCGCTTTGCTAAAGCAACGGTCAGGCTACATCCTCAACACGCAATGGACCGGCCGCGACGACCGTATCGAACAAAGCAACCGCACCGTCGATTATCTCTTGCGCCAATTCCGGACGCTTGCCGCAGCAGGGGTGCAGCTGCAGAGGCAAGCCGCGATGACGCGAAACTAGCGACACCGATACGTGATCTGCGGATCTCGAAACGCGGTGGTCCACGGCTGGCGGCTTCGGCTATATCCAAACTTCCCGCTGATCTTGTGATCCAATGCCATGGTCGCGCAAGATTGCAGGCAATGACTGATCACAAACGTTTCCATTTCTAGCCCACACAAATTTCCGCCGTCTGTGACTGACGTTTTGCGACGGAAAAATAGATAAATCAGAACTATGAGGCCGGAGAACCGCTTTATTTCTGACCGAGCATAGCTCAACCGTCACCTGTTCGGTGACAATAACGGCAAAGCCATTTTGACCGCCCGTGGTTAGAAACTTGCAAAAGGACTACAGCGCGGTAGTAACTAAGCTGACATGGGGCAAATAGCGCAAATGGGCATTGGGCCAGACGAGATCGCTCTGTTGCAGCTGCTCGCTGCAACTTTGCCTGAAACAACGTCGAATTCGTTCAACAATGTTTATCCGAATCAAAGGGTAATCGCATTGGCCCAAGCGACCAAATGCCTTAGCCTAATCAGTGGGCAGCTTAGCAGGTACGGCGATAATTTGGACGTTGAAACCATGCAAACGCTTGCGCGGGATATAGAGGAGACAACTCACTCAAATCTTGCGCAGCTGGTTCAAACATTGGCTTGCCAAGATTTGCTGAAACACCATAAAATTCCGGCTATCGCCTTTAAGGGCGTGGTGCGCCAACAACAATTATACGGCCGGATTGATGTGCGCCGTTCTTGTGACATCGATTTGCTGGTCGCAAGAAACGACTATGACAAGGCGCAGGAAATTCTGCTTTCGGCAGGATATCGTCCGGGGGTTAATCCCGCCAGTCGATGGTGGCATAACTATCTGGGTGAATCGCCCTACATTGCCCCGGCACCCTATAAATTTATCATAGATTTGCACCACCGGTTGCAACAACCCGGCGCCCCTGCGCCTTGCGACATAAACACTTTGGTGGGATCAACAGTCACTGTGGAATTTGGGTCGCGGCAAATCCAAACCCTATCGCCAGACGCAGCGTTATTGGTCAGCGTAATCAGCTATAGCAAAGCATTGCGAGAACGGCAGCCTTGGTTGATCTACGCACATGAAATCGCGACTGCACGCACAGCGTTCACTGCTGTGCAGGAAAAGTCATTCATGAATTTTGTCACCCGCCAAAACATGTTGCGTTTGACGCAGGATGCGTTTGATGAAACCGATAGCCTGTGGAAAAGCGTACAGATCCTGTCAAAAGGTAATGACATAAATCGGCGGGACGCCGCCATTATCTGCCGCGCGTTGGGCATGCAAACGGAACGCATGTTGCGCCGAAGCGGATTGCGCTGGCGCTGGCTGGACGGCGCGCTGGTCAGCCGATCTGTAAAATTTGTCCGACTTGCAGCAGGCTTTTACACCAGTAATTACGTGCGTTGGCGTGAAGAACGCTCCGGCTTGCAGCACATGTAACGATCACACGCTCGCCTTTGTGGCTGGCGCACGCTTGCGAATCCGCACATCGTAACTTTAAGAGAAAATTATGCCTACAATCGCAGAGAGGTGGAAGGTTTTCGCAACGCTGAATGCCGATTCACTAATTTGGGCGGCTTTGGTTGCTCTTTGGATTGCGCCTGCATTGATAAGTCTGGCCGGGCAAAGCTGGCAGACCGAGGCGGGGTCACTGGCGCCGATTACCCTTTCACTGGGGCTATGGACTTTATACCGGACAGTCATGGCAACTCATGCACCAAGATCGTCGTCGGCACAGCGGGTTGGTGTCGTCGGAATTTTGGCATTGCTACCCGTTCACCTTTTCGCGGCCGCGATCGATATGGCGCCGTTATTAGCTTTATCGGCATGGGCAGGGGGCTGCATGGCGTTTGTCGCTTTGAACGGTTGGAATCGAACGCGGGCTTGCGCATTTCCGTTGATGTTTATCGGCTTAGTCGTCCCGCTGCCGTATACACTATCATTGCCTTTCACGTTTGCTTTGCGCGCTGCGGTTGCAGATTGGTCCACCGATTTTGCGCGCGCGATTGGCATGGATGCAGCGCTGGACGGGCAGATTATCATTATTGGCGGATATGAAGTCGCTGTTGACGCTGCGTGCGCCGGCGTCAATTCCACGGTCAGCCTGGTCGCGATTGGTTTGCTTTATGCATATTGGGCGCGCCGAGGGGGATGGGCACGGATAACAGCAATCGCGCTTGCTAGCATTCCTATTGCATTGGCGGCCAATGTCTTGCGGGTTGTCGCTTTGATGCTGCTGACGCAAACGCTTGGCCCCGATGCTTTGGCAACATTCTGGCATCCGTTGGCGGGCATCATCAGCTTCGTCGCGGCATTGTTACTGCTGCTTTCGCTTGACGGCATATTGACCGGCATCTTGGCATCACGAAGTTGGAAGAACGCTGGGATGGCAACATGAACCGGCGCGAAGTGTTATGTGGCGGATTGCTCGCGGGCGGGGGTTTGGCCGCTTTGGCGCTTCGTCCCACCGGGCCAGACGCCAGTTTTCGGCCTCCTGATTTGGCCGCGATTGTTCCGCGAACGATTGGTGCTTGGGGGGCAACGTCGGCGTATGACGCTATCCTGCCCCCTGCAGATGCGCTGTCGCAATCAATTTTTAACGCCTATCTTGTTCGTGGTTATGCGGCAACCGGCTGGCCGCCATTGGTCATGGTTATCGCATTCGGCGCTGTGCAAAGCTATAATCTGCAACTGCATCAGCCCGATGCTTGTTACCCCGCTTCCGGTTTCACACTGTCTGGTCGGCGCGCGATAAAATTGGCGTCAACGCCCGCGACGTTTGTCAGTGCCAGCAATGATGTCGTTGATGAATCGTTAGTTTATTGGATGCGAACAGGGCAAGAATTTCCGCGGACTATCTGGGACCAGCGGCTGGCAATTGCGCGCGCGGCCCTTTCGGCAAAGACTGTCGACGGTGTTCTTGTCCGGCTTTCTGTTCGGAATACTCCGCAAGACCGCGCTGTCGCTGCAATCACGGACTTTGCCGAGCAATTGAAACGGGCGATTAAGCCAAGGGATCGATCATTGCTGTATGGCAACGCTGTTACTGGAACGGGAATGGACGGATAACGCCGATATAAAGTCCAACTGCGACAATAATTGCCAGCACCGCCAGAATTGGATACCCGTTATTACCAATATAATTTGATCCTGCCAACAAAAGCGCCGGTGGCAAAAAAGCCAAAGAATGCCATTTTGTGACGTTCGTGTTCGCTGATCGGTCAAGATATGTTATCGCCAAAACAATAAACAGCGCGATCGTAATCCAGTCCCAAAGTGTAATCATCGGTTATTCACAAGGAAAATCATGGCCGACACATCTTTTGAAATACCAAAGCTTTTCTGGCTAACGGCTTTTGCGTTAGCGCTGGCATCATGTAGCCCGTTAGCGCCCACAGGACAAGCGCTGGCCGTGATTGGCGACGACAAGATTACGCTTCGTTCAGTTCAGTTCGAAATGCAAGGTGGCCAAATTGATCCTTTTGGCACCGTTGAGCGCAATGTCATGAATCAGGGGCTAGAGCGCGCAGTAAAACGGCGTATCCTTGCCAGCGAAGCGCGTGATATGGGGCTGGAAAAGGACGCTCAGTTTCATTTTGCTATGCGCCAGACAAAAGAATTGTTGCTGGTCGCTGCGCTGGAACGAAAATTGGCCAAAACGGTCGCTCGTCCGACCGCTGCGGCGGTGGATGATTTTATCGCAAAACAACCTCTGCGTTTCGGCCAACGCTATCGACTGCTGTTGCGTCGTGGGAATGAAGATCTGGAATTCGATTCGTTTCAATTGACGCCGACTACCGCTGACATCTTTACCCGCGTCAAAACCGGAGGCCGCATTTTTATGGATGGCGCAGTATGGGATGTCATCAATCGTGTGGAAGACCCGATTAGCAAGACTGATGCTGAGCGGTTAGCCAAGGCAGAGATCATTGCGGCAAGCGTTCAAGGGAAACTTGCTGACATTGTTGCACAAAATACCGCAGCCGGTATGGTGCGGTATCAAGCTGGCTGGGGGCCTGGGCAGCGGTAAGTGAAATAATAGGGTAAGGAGCACCGGGACATGACGATAGTGGCTGATACCGATGCTAATGAGTCTACGTCAAAACGGCTAGGAACCGCTGCGATAGGTTGGATCACGTTTGCTTGGGCTACGCTCGTGATCGCTGTTCTGGCGTGGCAGACTTATGCCTATTCTGGCGTAATAGCGTTTCTTGCGGAATGGCAGTTCAGAAATTTTGATCGGTTTTTTCCAATAGCGACGATTGCGTTGCTGACTGCGCTTCTTGTGCTGCCCTTTGTTATTGTCTTGATGATCAGGTTGCGGCGGATGGCAAAAGACGCGCCCCCATCGCGGCACGAAATTATCCGTCGCCAAACCGTCGGGCGTCGTTTCACTCAGGTTTTGTCGATCGGATCGTTCGCCGCGGCGTTGATCGTTGTCGTAATTGGCGTCTCTGCCCCCGGGTTAAACGAAAAGCCCGCTATGTTATCGGCCGCGAACCCGCCCCAACAGGATTTTTCCGGCCTCGCAACGCTGCGCGGCGGCGTGCGCCTTGATCGCATCGGCTATTACCGCGAAAGATTTGTGTTTGTCGGCCGTGATTTGTGGGTTGCGCCGGTTCTGCCCGCAGAACGCGGCGCGCCTATTCGTTATTTTGTGCAAGTTGAGCGTCAGGCGGCGAAAGCCAGCGTGCAGCAAGACGTAACGGGGTATCTTAAGGCGCAGGCATTGCCCGGCGGGCTACGGCAATTATATGCCAATGCCGGATTTACCGTCAACGATACCACTTTTGTTGTGTTCAAAAGCAAGCGTGACGTGCGCTGGCCGTGGTACAGCGCCGCTGGGCAGCTTGCTTTGCTTGGCCTGCTGTCTTTGCTTTTCTGGTTAGTTTCAGAGCGAAAGCTTCGCAAATTGAAACGGTCGATTAAAGGCGAGGGCCATATTCAGCGTTAACCGAATTAAAAACAGTCTCTGTTAAAAGCAGAGGCATGAAGGTTAGCAGCGAGATAGTAGCCTTGATGGCAGCGATCGGTTTTGGAGCCGGGATATTCGTTCCTGACTGGTCGAAATCCGTGACCAATGTGGGCCCACCGGACGTGTTTGTATCGTTCCCGAATTATACGGCCAATGTCGACCAAGACAATCGCATTTTTGTAGGCGGACGCGCCAACGATCTGCCAGTGCGTTTTTTGTTAGACACCGGAGCAAGCGTCACATTGTTGACCGCCGCAGATGCGGAAAGCCTTGGATTTACCGGGGATCGACGTGAGGCTGTCGCTGTTCGCGGTCTCGACGGCATGGCAACCGCATACCGGTTCACAATTTCTGATCTTAGTATTGGTCGGGCGCGCATGCGAAATGTTGATGTTTTGATCATGAACGGTTTGGAGCATAGTTTGCTCGGGATGGACGTATTACGCAAAATCGGTCCGGTCGAATTGCGTTTTGGTAGTCAGGCGTACAGCGATCCCGCCGGTTGACTAAATCGGCAAAGCCTTATTTCCAAAAAATATTGAGTATTGAGCCTGCGAGTGCGGCGAGACTAAACTCAGGCGGGGACGAGTCCGAAATCCCCTACGGCCGTCCGACGACGCGACCGCCTGAGGACTTCGCCCAAAATACCAATCCCCAATATCATCAGTATCCAGCTTGACGGTTCCGGTATTGCGGGGACCACCGGAGGCGCCACCACCACCACCGGTATCAGCTGCGAAGCACCAATCGGCGATGGCGAAAAGCCTGGGCCAGAGGAAGGCGGTAGCTGTCCTGTCGCGATATTCGGCGCGGTCGTTGCAGGGGCTGCCTGTGCAACATCAGTTACAGGTGCAGCCGCAGCCGCAGCGGGTTCCAAAGGTGCGCCTGCGGCACCTGCAATGCCAGGTGCGCTGTCTATAGCAGCAGCAGCGGGCGCACTTTGCCTGCCTGGAACGCTACGTACCCGGCGCAACTGCCGTGACGGCGTCGTACCAAACGACAGATTGGCGGGGTATGAGTTTGTGTAATCGATGACGCTTGATGCGGCTTCGTCGTAAGCCGGCAAGCTAGCCGTCAACGCCTCTGGCGCGTCCCATAATAGCAAGCCGCGACGGTCATTTTCCATGGCCGAACCAATCAGCACCACAGCGCCAAAGATAAGCAGCAGACGCTGTTGAAAACGGCTAACCGCTATCCCCATAGATTCCGCTGTGTTAGATCCAAGACTATTCATGAGACCAAAATACTCCGTCCGCATAGTGCCGTAGTGTCGCTATCGCGTTAATTATGAACGACTCGGTAATACGTTAAAACACAATTAAGCATTGAACCAGACTATTGCCGCCGGATCAATAGGATCCGCGCGACGCCAGCACGCTTGGCACCGTTAACAGCAAAATGCGCATATTATCGCCGATTGTGCTGTGCCGAACGTAGATTACGTCAAAGGCGACCCGTCTGCGATAATAAACGTCGCTGCGCCCGCTGATCTGCCACAGGCCGGTGATACCGGGGCGCACCGAACAATAAACATCGAAATAGCGGCCATAACGGGGGATTTCAGCTGTTACGATCGGGCGCGGACCGACAAGGCTCATCTCGCCTTTCAACACGTTGAACAATTGCGGCAGCTCATCAAGACTACTTTTCCGTAAGAACCGGCCTATGCCGATAACACGAGGATCTTTTGTCAGCTTGTGCGTCAAATCCCATTCAGCGCGAGCTACAGGATCGTCGTTCAGCAGCTTTTCCAGCCGCTTCTCTGCATCAATAACCATAGTGCGAAACTTTAGACAGCCGAAATGCTTGCCGTTTCGTCCGATCCTTTGATGTCTGAACAGAACTGGCCCGGGGCTGGAAATGAAAACTGCAGCCGCCACTAATATCATCAGTGGCCCAAAAAGGATTAGCAAGCCAATCGAGCCAATTACGTCCAAAACCCGTGCCTCGACAGGGTTGTTGGCGATTATCCGTCCGCGACCCTTAATAGTCGGAGGCGAATATGGCTTCAACATCGTCGGCATAGGAATCATCGAACCCTCACATATTGCTGCAGTGCAACAAAACGTGACTAACGGAATTCTTTTAGAATTTCAAAGAAAAATAACGCCAGACAAGACACCGTATTCGGGGAGTCCCGTTAAGACACATCGACGTGAACGGATGTTAAACGCTCTAAAAGATCAGCAATAGTATCGCCGACCAACTCGCCAACGTGCCGAATGCAAGGATTGCCAATCGTGCAGACGCCGGCCAGCGTAGCTCAGCCTGCACCGGCATTGCCCGCGTGTGAAAACGGGAAGAATTCAGAATTTCGTCAAATTGGGAAGACTTCAACGGAAACATCGATCACTCCTAGCGCGCTGTCAACGGAAGTATTGATCCCAAACCTTTAATATCGAATTAATTTTTATCCGCCTGCACAGAGCACATCTGCACACAGCAAAGCCTACGCACTGCATCATCGGTGTAACCCCGCCCGCCGCGCCAACATGTACCCGCTATCTGCAGCAGTCCTTGGAAAAGCGACGATGCAAGCAGGCCCGTAGCCGCGCCTAGAAATTATAACGGACACCGATCTTGGCACGTTTTTGGGCAAAGCCGAAAAAGCCGGAACGGTCATAATGTTCAACGCGGGCGGTAATCGACCACCGCTTGTTCACCAGATATCGTGCTTCTGCTGCGGCACTGAATTCTTTTGCGTCACCGCCCAGAATTGACTGGTTCAAAAGGCCATATCGCGCGGTGCCAGTGAGAATCACATTGCGACGCAGTTCGTGGTCGACGCGCAGTTGGAATTCGGTTCGTACCAATCCCGCAGACAACGGATTGCTGCTATTGTCTACCGCACGCAATGCGGTCGCTTTTATCGTTGTCAGTGCAGTTGGATTGTACGTTGCTGATGCCTGAAAAGCGAGCCCGGATGTCGAACCAATCGCAGGATCATCGAAGTTCTGTTTCAGATAGCCGATCCTTGCGTCTAATAAAATAAGATCAGTGACTTGCCGTGCGATGCCAACTTCTATCCGATAGCCATCCGATGACCGGTTGGTCAGTAGAAAGGCGGGCACCCCCGGTGTCAAAACTGGCGACGCAAAATCCTGTTTATTTGCCTCAACTGAGACGTACAGCCGCTGGTTCGGCGATTGTGAGTACGATAATTGGGCGCGACCAGAATAGACGTTGTAATCACGGAACCCAACGTCAATAATCTGGTTGTTAAACCGAAAGTTACCGTCAAATTGGGTCCGTGTGCCGCGCGCCTCGATATCTGCGGTAAACGGGCCAAAGTCTCGCTCTACGCCCGCATTGGCACGCAGAGTCGTAATTGACACAGGCTGCGCCACAAATAGGAAATCTTCGCTATCCGACCTGCCGCGTGACGAGTTGCGGGAAATACCTGCGCCAAAATACGGACGGGTGATTGTACCTTTACGCAGCCGAGCGGACCCATCGAGCGATCCAAAGAACTGCGGATCATAAGAGCCCGAGGCATAGACATCGACGCCTGCGCGCGCGCGAAGCGTGACATCGCGGTCAGCGCGCCGATCAAAGACCGTAACCGCTGGACTGACGGAAAATACGACATCGTCCGATTTTAGCTGCGATGATCCAAATATATTGTCGTTATATTCGGCGTCGATATCGAATGACGGGAATATCTCAATTCCGCCAATCCGAATGGGTTCCTGGCCATATTCAGGGCGTGATCGATCAGCGACGGCCGAACCTTGCGCTGTTTGCTGCTGTGCCGACGCCGCTGCGCTCCACAGGGCAATCGTCGCCAAACCAGCAGAGCAAGTCGCCCGTCCCATCTTTAAGCTCACGTTCTTGCTGACCATCTTGAAACTCCCTTGTTCGATTGTCGCTGACGCGGTGCCCCGTTTCCTGAAGCGGTTTTCGGCGCCATCATCTGCCCGCGTTGTTGGACGCTTAATTGGTATAATACCCTCGGAATTTTTTCGCATACGCATATACATCACCATCGCCAGTGCTTGCATATTTTTTGATGTTGACCTGCGTCATCGCCAGCCCGGTGATCTTTGCTCCTGCATCCAGCATCATGTCAACGGTTGCCTCTACCGCGCGTATAGACGTCCGGCGCCAGTGCGTTATCAGCAAAACCCGATCAGCGGCAGCGGCCAGAATGCGGCCCTCCGCCACACCCAGAATCGGGGCAGTATCGATGATTGTAACGTCGTAGTTTGCGCGTAATTCGACGAGCATTTTTTCTACGCGTTCGGATGTCAACGGATTGCGAGCAGCCTCTGGCGACCGGTTAACGCCCAGAACATGCAATCCGGTAATCGGATCAACTGTTACGCACGCGGCAAGTGGCTGGCGATTTTCGAGATAATCCAAAATGTCATAGTCGCTTGAATAATCCATTAATTCGCTGGCACCGCGACGGCGCAAGTCAGCATCAACCAGGATCACACTCGCACCCTCGGCTGCTGTTGTCTGGGCCAAGCAAACCGACGTCGTGGTCTTTCCTTCGCGGGGCAGTGCCGATGTAATCGCAATCGCGCGCGGTCGGGTACCGGGAGACAATGTCAAAAAGGTGCGGATCGACCGAAACGCCTCTGCGAACAATGAAAAGGGGTGATTCAACACGTAAATATGCGGGGGTTCTAAAAGCTTACGGCTGCTTAAAGTTGAACGGAGCGATGGTACCGCGCCAGCATAGCGCAACTGCAATCGACGCTCTACGTCGCGTTTGGTTTGAACCCCGCGCCGCAGATATTCTGATAATATGATGACCAGCCCGCCAAACATAAACGCAAAAAAGCCCCCGGTCAGGATCGTCATGGGATAATTGGGGCTGAATGGTGCGCGAGGCACTTCGGCACGCTGCGCGAACCGAGCGTCGGGCATCGCGCTGTCCCGTAAAGCGCCTGTTTCCTGTGATCGTTGCAAGAAAGCCTGAAACACTGTGGCTGCGGCTTCAGCTCTGGCTTCAAGTTCGCTCAAACCGGTTTGCGCTCTTGCGTTCTGTGCCAATGTACCAGCTGCCGACCCGCGGCTACCCGAAAGCGATGCCACGCGGGATTGTGCTGTTTGCACATCGGCTTGCAAGCTGGACAATACCCGGTTGATTTCTTCTTGAATCCGCGACTTGATATCAGCCAGTTCGCGCTGCTTTTGCAAACGCTCGGGGTGCAACGTTCCATAACGCTGTGTCAGCACCGCCATTTCGGCGCTGGCGCGGGCTTCCTGTTGGCGCAGGCTGCTAACGGTGCCTGACCCAAGCGCTGCGCCAACGTCCGCGCCGCCGCCGCCACGTGACAATTGCTCGCGCGCCGCACTGTAACGGCCTTGTTTTTCGGCCAATTCTGCTCGTGCGCTCGCCAGCTGTTGGTTAAGGTTGGAGACTTCCTGTTCGGCGTTGGTTGAACCACCAGCGCTGGCAAGGCCGTTTGCGGCGCGAAAATTATCCACTGCGGCCTGCGTGCGGATCGCGCTAGCTTCAAGCTCTTTGAGCCGCGCATTGATAAACGTTTTGGTACTGTCATTCGCTGTCGTTTTGACCTCAACCTGCGTGTTAAGATAGGCCTCGGCGAGCAAATTGGCCGAAGCCGCCGCAAAATTGCGGTCGCCAGCGATGGCGCGAATTTCAACGACCCGTGTCTGGCCCGACCGAGTGATCTGCACAGTCCCCTGAATTTGCCGCGACAATGATGCGATCTCGGCGGCTGTCAGCCTGTCACCGTCGGGCGATGCAAAGCGTCTTGCGTAAAGTTCGGCTGCGCGATCCGCGATCAGCGGCGACGATAACAACCGGATCTCTGTATCGATCTGGTCCGCATCAACGAAGGGTTTTTGCGGCGTTGTCGTCGATGTCTGCACAACATTTGCCACTGGATCGATTAGCAGACTGGCCTGAGCAAAATATAGCGGGCTTCGCATCGCCAGATATGCACCGGTCAGCGTCAAAACCACAAGTACAGTGACAATAAAGCGCGTGAAATTACGGCGGAATATCTGCCACAATAGGCCAGGATCGGGAAGCAGACTGGCTGCACCAGCATTCGGCGTTACCGCATTTTTATCGCCTGTATCGTTATCGTCGTTGAAATCAGTCATATTCGATCCGGGCCCAGCCTTGGTTATCCATGCCGCCTGTGAATTATCCGGCGCGCGTTGTCGAGTGCAAACACCGTTTCGCCGATGCCATTCTATATTCTATCGGCGGCCATTTGATGCAAACAGCCTTTCGTTAAAGCGATGAATTTGCGCGAAATCAAAGATCGGTAGGCGTGCGAGGGCTATCTGTTCTTCGACGCCGCCGAAGCTGATCAAACAACCGACCGGCCAAGATCATGATCTCGATTTGCGGCCCGTTCGGGTCGGGACGGATTCGGTCTAGAACCAGGATAGCCGCTCCGTATGTCGAGAACCCGACGATTCCTGCCACTGCCATCTGTGCCATTTCGCCATATTTTCCGGGACTGAACGGAATATAGCGGTGTAATAAGATGATCATTATTGCCATCGCCGTTGCAGCCAATAACGGCCGGATTGCCAATGCAATCTGACGTGACAGCGACACCATGATAAGTCTGCGGACAAGAAACATGTTGTTGCCGATATCGAATATCGTGGCGAGCGCGCGGCCGATCAACAGGCCAGCGATTATGCCAAAACCCCAGATGGGCGCGAGCGACATTCCAGCGACTACCAAAATTATCCGGACGATGGCAAATGCCAGATCACGTTGAAAAACAGATTTGCTGGCCCCTAACGCCATGCCCAATTCGCGAGCACCTTGCATCGAATTCATGGCAAGCAACACAGCGATTGCTTGGAGATACGGGACGGTATCCAGCCATTTGTCGCCAAGGAAAAATCGAACCATCGGGTCCGCAACCAGCGCCAGCATCGCGCCTGCCGCGAACGACAGGCAAATCAACAGGCCTTGTGCACGGATATAGGCTGCGGCCATCCGGTCGGGCGCGCCCTGCATGCGGGAATAGGCCGGAAACAACGTACTGATCAACGGCGACATGAGTTCGCGAACACCGATCAACGCTACGCGATCACCCATATTATAGTGGCCGACATCAATCGTCGTTGCAAAGCGTCCGATAAACAACGCGTCGGATTTAATATTTATCTGCACAAGGCCGTAAGAAAGCGAGACCCAAACAGAAAACGATAACAGCTCGCGCCATTTTGAAAGCGTGAAGCGCGGACGATAGGGGCTTAGCGCATAGGACAGGATGGTGCGGATCAACTGTGATGCAAGGACACTGAATATCAATGCAAAATAGTTACGCAAATACAGAGCCAAACCGACGCCCACGATAAACCCGACCACCTTTTCGCCGATGTTCAGGATAACATCTTGCGTAAAGATCATCTCTCGTTGCGGCATCGATACCATGGGATTTTGCATGCCGCCGATGAACGTGGCGCCCGCTAGCATCAGCATGATGGAAAACAGGCGTTCGTCGCCGTAAATGACGGGTGTGACAAACGCCGCAACGATAACGATTGCTGTCAGAATGAGTGCGCGGATTATCGACAGCGACCAAGCGGTGTGAAAATGGTCACTTTGGGGATCAGGATGGCGTATCAACGATTGCGCCAGCGACAATTCAGTCATTAACGCCACGATTGTTGCTACTGCGGTGGCAATTGCGACCACACCAAAATCATCGGGCACCAATAACCGCGCCAGAACGACGGTGCTGATAAAGCCAAGGCTGTTCAGGATCACCCGCGACGCAAACATCCAAGCGGCACCAGTCGCCATTTTTTGCGACATCATCTCCACAATAGGGGTTTCCAAGGATGAAAAGCTAAGGTCGGCAAAGCCATTCGGCCATCTCTCGATTGATCACGGCAGCAGGCAGAGTGGTTTTGCCCGTTACAAAGTTGGAAAGCATTGTTGCCGCGTAGCAGCGTCAGTAGTTTGTTAAGTATACGCGACGTGGTTCACTGTCGATGTATATATTCCATCCACTTTGTTGTGAATGGCGGCACTTTAACCTGTTTCTGTGCAAACGTGCCGCCAACTGGTCAGTTGCTTGCGCGCATGTTCGCATTTCCGTAGATATTGCAATTGGCAAAACATGGTTGACGCCCTCGACTTCATCGTTGCATCTCTGTATTACAACGTAAAATAGCGCTGATAACAACAAAGGCGTCCGGGTCACATTTCCGCATTCTTCAAGGCATACTCATGACGTTTTTGAACACGATTGGCGTTCCGTTGCTCATGCGCGCGCGCGCTTTTAGGCCGAAAAAGCGGGCTTATATATTCCACAACGAAAGCGTTGGAAGCGTCGGCGATCAAGCGATGGCAGATGTGGTTCAGACCGTTATTGCTACGGAATACGGCTATGATGTTACCTCAGTGAACATGCCCGGTTGGACTCCATCGAAAACGCGTGCCGATCACCGCGAAATGACACTTGGTTCATATGGACCGAGAAATCTTGGCTATTGGCGTATGTTTGCTGGGGCCGAATTGTTGATTTCGGTCGGCGCTGACGTGATTGACGGCCATTACGGACCCGACTTACCGTGCAAATGGTTGTCGGATTTGCGCATGGCGCAATCGCTTGGCATCGCCAACGGCGTGGTAAATTTTAGCTTTTCCGAACAGGCGCATCCCGACGTGTGTGCGATGGTCGCACAGATGAAGGGAACACAATTTGTCTCGCGTGACCCCGTTTCGCGCAACCGGTTTCAGCTAGCAACTGGCCAAGTCGCGTCACTTAGCGCCGACCTTGCATTTTTGCTAAAGCCGCAAATTACGACACCGGCCGGTCAAGCAGCGCATGACTGGGCCGCAAGAAAAAAAGCACAGGGGCAGACCGTATTGGCGGTGAATGCCAGCGGCCACACGCTCGAAAAAATGCCGGACGATGGCGTTATGGCTTACGCGGCGATCTGCCGTGCCTGGCTGACGGCAGATCCGGCGCGCGCCATTATCCTGATCCCGCATGATTATCGCCCGGCACCGGTCGACGACGTCGAGCCGCTGGCCAGAATTTATGAAACGTTGGCTGACTTCGGTGATCGCGTGTATTTTTTGCGTCCCTATTTTGCAGCTTGGGAGGTAAAAGCGATATGCGAACATGTTGATCTGGGCTTTACCGGACGGATGCATCTGTCGATCGCAGCGCTCGGAATGGCGGCGCCTGTTCTGAATGTTTCTTATGTTGGAAAGTTTCAGGGGTTGATGCAGCATTGCGGGCTGGAGGACGAAGATCTGGTCATTGAACCGTCGATGGTTCTTGATGTTGCGAACATCAACGCCCGGCTCGAAATCCTAACGGCAAAGGCAGCAGTGCTGCGCACTAAACTTTTAGCTCGCCTTCCCGCGATTCAGGCAATGTCGCGCAATAATTTTGATTGGATCAAGCCAGCCTAAACGGCGTCACACAAAACTAGCGACTGTGTAAAAAAGTGCTCAGCCGACCTGTCATTCAGCGCTTTGGCACAAGGCGTTGAACCGTGCCTCGCTAATCAATAAACGTTGAGGGGCGATTTCCATTCGGATTGGATTGAGGCGATCTTGTGCGATTGCGATTGCCACTGTTGGCCGCCGCGCAAGTGCGCCCAACCCGGCTACCAATCCTTTTTCGACTCTTGTTTCAAGAACTTCGCGGTGTTCAATCCGCATTTCTATCGAACGCTTATACTGCGAAAGCGCCAATCGGTTCTCGTCAGACAGCTCAAGCCGCCCGAACAGATCATGGATTGCTGAATCCAGTGCTTGCAAATCCGCTGTCGTGTGCGCTCCACTTAAAGAGTTAATGCGGTGTAATGCGAAATACCCGCATGCTTCCTTCAGCCGAAAACGCGCACCTTTCGCAAGAGCTTCGGTAAAAAATATAAAATCTTCACCAAGGCGACAATCCTCTGGGTATTTGATGCCATTTTCGACAAGAAACGACCGGCGAATCACCGGTTTTAAGAAGCCAAGTTCGCTGCGCAATTGCCCTCGTGACGAGATATTACCCACAACAAATGTGTGGAAATCGATAATGCAGGACCGGGTGGTTCGCGTTTCAAATTTATCATATTGATCGGCGGATTTAAGATCATCAACGAACAAAATGTTATCTGCGCAAAAATCCCAATCGTCTTGGTCACTCAGCAAGGTGTTAAATCGCTCTGGCCCAAAAAAGTCGTCCGAATCGAGGATCGCGATAAAAGGCATTGTCGCGGACTCAATCGCACGGTTGCGCGCGATTGCAGGGCCGGAATTGCTTTCAAGCTGAATTATTTTTAGCCTTGGATCGTCGGCGCTCGCCATATGCGCGATGGCCACCGTGCGATCCGTCGAGCAATCGTCAACCACAATGACCTCGCCGACTTGATCCATCGCCAAACTGCTTTGGATCGCCAGCGAAATAGTTTTTTCGGCGTTGTAGGCAGCGATGACTACCGAAATACACGCTTGCCCGCTCAACTTCTGCACCCTTCGTATTCCCGTCACACCTGACCGGCGTTATCAACGTATTTTCAAATACCCGCTATGCTTTCGGTCTACTAACACGCGTCGGGCAAGTCATGACAAATTTACATTTTCGACGGGCACAGCGTATGAAGAGTATGAACAATGTTCGGTTTACTCACGAAAAGCTATTGTTTTATTATTGCAACGACATCGTCAAAGAAACCGGTATATGTCTCTGACGGTACCACCATTCCAGTCTCACGTAGTTTTCGGAGTTTAGACAGTTGAAAAGACAGCGTATTCTTTTCATTTCGCGAGAGACACCATCACGAACGGGCATAGGCGCAGAACGCAGAGCCGCACAGAATCTTTTTGCCCTGTCGAAAATTGGCGACGTGACACTGATCTTGCGCCGCAGCCAAAGGGACTCATCAATCATTGACCCGGACGTAGCTGCAATGGCGGTAGGTGGAATCATATTTAGAAACGAGATGGCGTATTCCGAGGTTCGATACAGTAAACGTCTAGCCTCCACAAATCCTGTTCAGAGAGCTTTCCATCACTTGATGCAGCCGCCGTACCACCTCGACGTTGCGTCGCCCGCCGATGCAAAGCGATATCGGGAGAAACTCGGCGACGATTATGACGTAGTTTTTTGTTTCCGCCTCTCCAGCGCTGTCTGGTATGACTCAGTCTTTGGCACAGCCCGCGGGACTGCTGCGGTCCCGCAAAAGATTGTTGATCTGGACGATATCGAATCGCGCTCATTCAAAGACGGTAATCTTGAGCCAAAGCCAGACCATTTTACTGGCCGAGTACGCTTTTGGCACCATGGGCGGATCATTGCGCGGTTGGAACGACGCGTTGCTCGGTCTTGGGATACGGTGTTGCTGTGCTCTGACCTTGATGCTGGCCGGTTTGAACAAATTGCTGGCCGGCGCGCTATTGTTGTCCCCAACACCACATTGTTTGGCGCACCGCAGCCCGAACTGCCTGACCAGAGCCGCATCAACATCTTGTTCGTTGGCTCATTTCCCTATCAACCAAATCAGCGCGGCGTATTATGGTTGGTTCGCGAGGTTTGGCCTTTGTTGCAAAGCCAAGACGCAGGGCGCTTTTCGCTGACGCTTGCGGGGTACAATCCGTCATCAGAAATCAAAGCGTTTGATGGCTGCGACAATATCGAGGTGCTTGATAGCCCGCCTGACCTCGATCCGATTTACGCGAAAGCCAATATCATTGCTGCACCGATATTTTCAGGCAGCGGTACGCGGATTAAAGTGATTGAAGCGATGGCCAAAATGCGGGCGGTGGTATCGACAACGGTCGGCTGCGAAGGATTGGGGCTCGTCAAAGGGCAACATTATGTTGATGCGAACGATGCGCCAGCTTTTGCCAACGCAATCGCGTCGCTGGCGGACGATCGGGACCGGCGCCTGATGCTGGCAAAGACAGCCTATGACCACGCCTTTAGCCGCTTTTCGCAACGCCATGTCGACACGCGGATCGCGGAACTGGTCAATGACGCAAAATAATCACGGTCAAGATTTCAGAAAGTGCACATGTTGAAAATTGGCTATTTCGTTCACAACCTCAACGATCCTTCGGTTGAACGCCGTTGCTCTATGCTGACACGCGGCGGTGCTTTGCTTGCCGTTGCTGGATTTACCCGGGATCCGCAATTGCGGCCTGATATTGCGATGCGGTCGCCTTTAGTCGTTGGTCACACCAGTGATGCTAACTTCATCGGCCGGATAACGGGCGCGGTAAAGGTTGCGATGTTTAGCAAACAACTTCGCCACCATTTCCGCGATTGCGACGTTATCATGGCCCGCAATCTTGAACAGCTGGCCATTGCGCGCGTCATCGCCCGTGGCCGCCCCATTGTGTACGAATGTCTTGATATCCACCGCTTGTTGGTCGGCCGCTCACTGCCTGCGAAAGTGGTTCGCGCGGCTGAGGCTGCGTTGTTGCCGCACGTTCGGCTGCTGATCACATCTTCACCGGCGTTCCTGCGCGAACATTTTTCCCGCCGTCCGTTATCCGCCGCGACGCTTTTGGTGGAAAATAAGCTGTTGATGGATGGATCTGCGCGTTTTGCACAACCTTCACCTCCGGGGCCGCCATGGCGAATCGGTTGGTTCGGAATGCTGCGTTGCCACCGCACTTTGGATTTTCTTACAGAGTTGGCGGCAAAGGCTGATGGCCGGATCGAAGTGGTGATCAGCGGAAAGCCATCGCCTGTTGAGCTTCCCGATTTTGAGGCGCGCGTCGCCGCTAGCCCCGGGCTGACCTATACCGGCCCGTATCGGTACGAAGACTTGGCTGATCTGTACGGTGCGGTGCATTTCGCTTGGACAATTGATTGGTTTGAGGAAGGATTGAACAGCAGCTGGCTGCTTCCCAACCGTATTTACGAGGCAATCGCCCATCGCACCATCCCGATTGCGTTGGCTGGGGTAGAGGCCGGGCGCTGGTTGCGCGAACAAGGGGCCGGATTGTTGGTTCAAACACCGGATGATGCCCGCGCCGCGTTGCTGGCGATGGACGCTGACCATTACGACATGCTGATCACGCCCGTTTCGCAAATCGATTCGCGCCGCGTCGTCGCTGATGATTGCGATTGCCGCGAAATGGTCGCTGCAATTGGCGGGGTGGCACAATGATGGCGGTGCTGGCGGTTATTCCATGCCTTAACGAAAAAGCGCATCTGCCCGGTCTGCTCGATCAGCTTTTGGCGGATCCGATTATCGATCTGATTGTGGTTGCAGACGGCGGCAGCACTGATGGCAGCCGCGAGCTAGTGGAAACGCGGTTGGCCGGCGAGCCTCGGCTGCGCCTGATGCACAATACAGCCCGAATCCAAAGCGCGGGGGTCAACTGTGCTGTGCATCAGTTTGGCGACGACTATGACTGGCTGTTGCGGGTTGATGCGCATTGCCTTTATCCCGATCTGTACGCGTCAACTTTGCTTGCCGCGGCTGCGGAAAGCGGCGCGCAATCGGTCGTTGTGCCTATGGTGACGCGATCCAATGGTGGTTTCCAAACGGCGGCGGCCACTGCGCAAAACAGCGTCATTGGCACAGGTGGTTCCCCGCATCGGCATTTGAAAAACGGACAATTCGTCAATCATGGCCATCACGCGTTGATGGATATCATACGCTTTCGCGCCGTTGGTGGCTATTGCGAGGCAATGCCCTGTAACGAAGATGCTGAACTTGACCATCGCTTGGTCGCTGCCGGTGCGTTGATCTGGCTAGATCCGCGCGCAGCGATTGACTATTTTCCGCGTCGCGATCCAATCGCGCTGGCACGGCAATATTTTCGCTATGGCGTTGGCCGCGCCAGAAATATCCGCCGCCATAGTTTGCGCCCCGCGATGCGACAGCTAATTCCGCTACTTGTTCCGGCGGCAGCAATGCTGGCGATCCTTGCTGTTTGGCATCCTGTGTTTGCACTGCCGCTGATGATCTGGAGCATCGCAACGATCGTCGCAGGTGTGTTCATCGGGCTTCGCGCCAAAAGCCGCTGGGCCATGCTCAGCGGGGTGGCGGCGGCCATCATGCATTTTGGCTGGGGCTGTGGTTTTCTGCGCGAATGGTTTCGCTTGTCGCCACCGCCGGACCCGGCCTTTGGATTTGTTGTGCATAACGCGGACAAAGACGAACAGGCGGTTTCACGTCCAAAAATATAACCGGATAGGTTTCTATAGCACCCGATCCTGCGGCGGAACCAAGATTGCAGCACTTGCGCATTGCCTTTAACTATGGTGGATAGGTGGCGATGGCTATATGGACCCGCCCAGCCCGCTATATAAAAGGCCTGCTAGTGACGCAAATCTGGCGTATGCGCGGCGTTCGCTGCGCCGACCGCGTAGTGGTGCAGGGCCGCAGTCCCCATTTCAGCTGTGCCGGTAATGCAGTGCTCGGCTCACGAATTTCATTCCGCACATTATCCGGATTGACGCGGCTTAGTGTTAGTCGCGGTGCTAACTTGTTGATAGGAAGGAAATGTTTCATCAACGGCAATACGATAATCCACGCGAGTATAGACGTGACTATTGGCGATCATTGTCACATTGGTGAAGACGTGCGGATCGACGACAGCGCGCATCATTCGGTGGATGAACACGTAGCGGCGCAACAGTCGCCAATTTCAATCGGTCGCAATGTGTGGATAGCCAATGGCGCTACGATTCTGCCGGGAGTGACGCTTGGCGACCATTGTGTTGTCGCAGCCAGAGCGGTGGTGTCTCGCTCGTTCCCGGCCAAGACCCTCATCGCCGGAGTACCAGCTCGTAAACTGCGCGACGTGGTCGCCAGCGATGATTGGATACGCAGTTAACGTTTTTGGCAGGGCGCAAAGCGCAACCTGCCGATAACCAGAAATAGTCTGAACACGACACCAGCGCTCATTACCGACGGGCCCCGGTGTGTTTCTTCCATTAATGGCATCGACGTCGTGCTCTAGATGAAGAATGCGGCCAGCATTGCCCAAACTGTGATGGCCAAAACGATTAAAAACGTCGCTTTTATGATCAACGGACTTCTGGAAGAAATACCGTTGTAATTGGAATAACGCGTTCCCATTCTATTGCTCCTCGCCGACCGTTGGCCCTCTTTTCGGGGCTCGAGGGATAGAGAATCATAGAACGAATGCCCTTGCAAGATAAATAATCTACGCCCGATGCTAGCAGGCACGAATGCCTGCTAGCACTTGCCCAAAAGCCATTGAATAAGAATGCAATTGTTCGACCTGATGTTTTTTCGTCACGACACCATCGCTTGATACTTCGCCGCGATAATCGATTGCATATGCGGCGTGCCACCGAAACCGGTATAAAAAGCTGACGGGTGCAAGCCATCAATCGATTGGCCAAATTGCGCGTCGGGTGGCTGCACAGCAAAGGTATCGCCCACAACAACGCCCGCACTTGATGCAAGTGCTATCGTCAGATTGCCTTGCCCCGGATTGGCAGAGTCGTTGATGGACACGACTTGCCCCGCGTTTGCGCCCGTCAACCAGATCAGCCGCCCGCCCGTTGCCCATTGCGTCACGTATGTGTCGCCATCGGTCGTGAATGCGATGATGTTGGTGAACGGGATAGCCGACACCGCTAAAAGCGGTTTTGCTCTGCGCAAGAATGGCGGCAACGGCGCGACTTTGTAACGCGGGTCGGTGACGCTGACTGCCATCGCTTCGTCAATTGCGATAAAGTCAGTGACGTTGCCGGGGCGCGTTTTAATCCACGCATTATATTGCGCCCAGATCGATGCTGCGCCGCCGATGCGGTTGCCCGAAACTGTCTGGTGGCTCAGATACCCATAGTTACTGTTGACCGTGACAGTGTTGGCATCCGTGCCGTCGGGCGTAGTGCCGTCAAAGAATGTGATGCTGTTCGTGCCGGTGGTCACGGCTGTGATCTTGTGAAAGCCATTGCGCGACGGCGTTGCCGCGCCAGTGATGTTGTAAATCTCGCCCACAGCATAGCGGTTCGCGACGCCTGCATTCACCAGCGTTACCGTTGTCGATCCGCTGACTGTGACTGCGCTACCCGTCTGGTTGACCGCCGATGAACGCGGCGTCGCAGTTGTCCAAATCGTGCGAATACCCTCAACTGCAAAGGCGTCTGCGATGCTTGTGACGGCGGCCTGAAGCTGTGCCAACGTCCGCCCCGCTTCTTGATCGTTGGCCTGATAGTTCGCCAGCAGATGCGTGACACCCAGTGCTTTGGCAAGAGCGACCCGCCGCGCGATGTTGGCCGCGTTCTGGTATCCGGTCGACGAAATAATCGCGATCTGACACACCGGCAACTTGCCCTGCGCCGCCGCCCGCGATGGTTGGCCATTGTTGTTAAAGATGCTGTCACCAAGCGCCATGACGTTGCGCCGCGCGTGTTGCGACAATAGGCCAGCAACGCGGAAGAAATTGCCGCCGCTGCTGTCGCCAGCCCTTGGCACTTTTTGCCCAGTCGCCAGAACTGCGGTGGTGCGCAGGTTGAATGTAGCGCCTGCCGGAATTGCTGTTGCCAGTGTAAAGCTTGGCGCGACGACGGACGCCCCCGGCGCGACCACCATAGCCGCCGCTGCCATTTGATATCCCGACCCTGTAGGATACTCGATTTCAACCATTGCGGTATAATCGCTAGGCGTCAATTCATCGGCGGCGTTCACAACGGGTCGCCAGCCTACAAGCACAGGGCGCACAGCCGCCGCCGTCGCGCCGCTCTCATTCTGGTAGGCATCAATCTGCGCCTGCGTTCCCGCCGTGCCGTCTGAGAGCAAAGCTCCGTTGTTGCCCGGACCGTACGCGCGGATCATGTTGCGCCAATCGGTTGTTGGCGCTGGACCTATTGGGTCAACAACAGCGCCCGACACGCGGCACAAGCCGCTATCTATCCCCACGCCTAACGCAAATCCGGTCATGACAGTGCCACGATATCGGCGGCAGTGGTGCCAGTCTGCATCACTTTTGCGACACGAACAGGCAATATTGTACCTGGCTGAATGTTCCGAAATGCAACGATTGCGGTGTCGCCCACCGCAATAAGGTTGAGATTTCCGCCTGTTCCTATGTATAGGGCCTTCGGAATTTCGGCCAATGTAACTGTGTCACTGGGCAGTATAGCCTGTGCCCGCATTGCCGGAGCCGTTACGTTGTCGGAATAACTATTGAATCGATCCATTTTGCTTCTCCTTTAACTGGTAAATCGCAACTGTTAAACCTGAATGGCATGATGTAGGAAAGGATTTTTTACCGTTTTGGTTAAATATCGACAATTTTTGCTCGTTTCGGTACTGGTGCTCGCTATGTGTGCAGCAGGCGCAGCCGCGTTTTGGCGGTATGTCGGCGATACGGCTCCAAAAGATCTGAGTGCAAAAGACATCGCGAACCTGCCTCCATTGCCGCTGGTCGGGTTGCCTGAGGAAATCGCTGGCGCTCCTTTGACAGAGGCCACGCCTACAGACGCCATCGCGATGAACGCCGCGCGTCCGATTTCGTCTGGTCCAAATCCGGCGGCAAGAGCCTTTGGTCTCTCGCTGTCGCCCGATAGCCGAGCGCGGGCTGTATCGTGCTTGGCCGTCGCTGCGGTCTATGAAGCGGGCGGGGGGCAAAGTGATCAGCAAGCGGTTATGCAAGTCATCCTGAACCGTGCGCGCCATCCGGCGTTTCCAAAAACGATTTGCGGCGTTGTATTTCAAGGGTCCGAACGCACGACTGGCTGTCAATTTAGCTTTACGTGTGATGGATCGATGCAGCGACGGCAGATTTCATCTGTCGTTTTTCAACGGGCCAAGACGCTTGGTTCTGCGATGATTGACTACAGAGTTGATCCGCGTGTTGGCCATGCCACCCACTATCATACCAACTGGGTGCTGCCATATTGGAGCCCCAAGCTGGACAAAGTGACATCGGTACAAACGCACATCTTTTTTCGTTGGCAAGGTTTTTGGGGAACTCCGCGCGCGTTTGTTGGCCGGCATCCTGGATCAGAACCAGCCATTGCGGCCATGGCTACGTACGAACCCGCGCATTATGCTGGAGCATTAGCAACCGACGCTGCTGCGGCTGCCGAATTGTCCGCTGCAACTGACGCAGCTGCCGTCGTTGCCGGTGCAGCAAGTGCAGCGCCGTCTACAGCGCCCATGGAGCCTACAGTGGTTGTCTCCACAATGGCGTGGAAGCAAGGTTCGCAACCAGGACGGTGGATTATCGATGCGTTGCAAAATTGCAGTGGCAAAGCTGAATGCCGTATTGTCGGTTGGAGCGATGCGGGGCGCGTGCCCGGCGCTATCAACGCTGCGTCTATACTTCAGTCGCCACCCGATTTAATGTTTATCCAGCTATCCCGAAACCGCGTGCATCAAGCCTATTGGGATTGTGGCGTATGGCCGCGCGGCGGGTCTGCGCGCTGCCTTGGCAGTGCTCGCGATACGCTTGCTGCTTTGGGGCTGGCTGACAGTCGTTAATTGCGCGGTTCGTGCAGCGTTGCCGCCGCGCAAATCAATCATCGCGAGCTGACGACAGTTCGGGTGTCGTCGTAAACGCAAATACACGACAACACGCCTGTCCGATAGGCCCCTGTATCGCAAGCAATTCGGTTGGTACGTATTTCGACGCGATCAACGATTGAATGGCCATGAACAATGACGGCGCCATGCCATTTGTCGCTTTGCGTAAATTCCTCGCGAATAGACAGCAAAGTCAAATTATCCTGTTTATCCAGCGGTACGCTAGGATCAACCCCGGCATGGGCAAACAGGTAATCCCCGCTGCGCCAGCTGTGCACTGTGTTGTGCAGCATGTCCCAAATCGGGGCTGCGACGCCTGCGACCAGTCGTTCGGCAAAATCAAAGGCATCTTCACCGGTACGCGGCGGGTCGATATCAAAACTGGCCAGCGTTTCGATGCCGCCATTGGCCAGCCAAACTGCTTGCGCCGCGGCATTGCCCTGCGCCGCCTCTATCATCATGTCTTCGTGATTGCCGCGCAGAACAATGACCTGATTTGCGCTCCACAATTTCGAAATCAGTTCCAAACAGGTTTTGCTGTCAGGACCGCGGTCGATAATATCGCCCAGAAATAACAAACTGGTTTGTTCTTTGCGTCCGCCAGTATTGGTCCAATGGTCCCTAATCTGGCCCAACAAAGAAACCAGCAGGTCGTAACAGCCATGCACATCGCCAACGGCATAGATCCGCTGGCCTTTTGACGGTTTGGCTTGTAATGGAACACTTCGGTTTCGCCGGAACATTCTTATGCTATGGTTCAAATAACACCAGATGTCAGTATTAAATGACACGCTAGCTGATGGCGGATCCCGCGTGCCGGCGGTTGAAGTCAGCTTTGCAATCGCTTGCTATAACGCGATGCCCTACCTTGAGGAAGCGATCCAAAGCGCCTTAAGTCAAAAAGATACTAGCGTTGAGGTGATTGTTGTCGACGATGGCAGCCGTGACGACAGCTGCGACTTCGTCCGCAATCTTGCCAAGCACGATAGCCGAGTACGTTTGCTTGAAACCCCGCATAACATGGGGCCGGGCGGTGCGCGTAATATGGCGATAGAGGCGATGAAGGGGGAATGGCTCGCTGTCCTTGACGCTGACGATGTCCTGCTGCCTGACCGCAGCCGATTGTTAATCGACGCGGCGATTGCGGCCGATGCAGACATGGTCGCGGACAACTTGATCGTGTTTGGCGAAGGATTGGTTGATCAACCTTTTCTCTCGCCACCATTGGCCACTGGCGGCGATTGGATGACGCTTGAACGCTATGTTGGCGACGCAGTCATGTTCGGACGTGCCCCCAATCCCGGCTTTCTCAAACCGATGTTCCGGCGGCGCACGCTAAACGATCCGCCGCTTCGATATAATGCCCAACTGCGCATCGCCGAAGATGATGAATTGATCATGCAATTGCTCCGCGTGGGAAAACGCTATCTCGTTGTTCCGACCGCAGGATATCGCTACCGCAAGCATTCTGAATCCATTTCTCATCGGCTTTCGGTTGCAAATTGCGATCAAATGGTAACGTCCGAAATGGCGCTGCGTGACAGGTTGATGCTCGCTGGGCCGTTACCTAGGGGCTATCAGCGCCGTTGGGACGCACTTCTAAACGCCCAAAGTTTCGTGACCTCGATAGACCAAATTAAGAACCGGAACTTTGCGGGCGCCGTTGCGACATTGCTTCGGCGGCCGTCGGCAGTTGGGCTCTATCGTATGCCGGTAACTGCACGGCTAAAACGGCTTTCCCCGCGCAGCTAAATACGATGCGGCGGTCAAGCCTAGATGATTGCAGTTGATGGCTTCTGTCGCTATCAACCAGTTCAAGGACAAAAAGGATTAAGTGATGATACAACGCGTTTTGCAATTCTTGTTGGTGGGCATGGCATTGTTGGCATCTGCCTGCGCGACAACGACGCCGCCAGTTGCAACTGACGGGTTCGAGGCGCCCGCCTATCGGTTGGCGGGCGGTGATCGCCTTAAAGTCCAGGTGTTTGGTGAAGAGGCGTTAAGCCGCGAATATATTGTAACGTCAGCAGGTGATATATCTTTTCCGTTGCTGGGTGATCTTGTTGCCGCCGGGCGGACGCCGTCGGAGCTGCAAAAAATGATTAGCGATGGTCTATCCAACGGCTATCTTAACGACCCGCGCGTTAATGTCGAAGTGCTGAACTATCGCCCTTTCTACATCCTTGGCGAAGTCACCAGGGCAGGGGAGTTTCCTTACGCAACGGACATGTCTGTACTTCAGGCCGTCGCGTTGGCCGGTGGCTATACATATCGTGCAGATCAGCGACGGGTATTTATTCGGCGCGCCGGGTCCGATCAGGAATCCACTTATGATCTGGCCAGTGGTCGAACTGTCTATATTCAACCAGGCGATACCATCCGGGTTGGCGAACGTTATTTCTAAACGTGATGCTAAGTAACAAAGGGGCTGCTTTGTGGAACGCATAGCGATGCGAGCGCAGCGTATTCCTGGCAGTCGGGCGCAATTCGGCGTTGATCGCAACGCTCAATGGCTTGAATCGGCTTGGATAGCTACCGTCGTTGCGGCCATATTGTTCAATCCGATTGTTGGTCCGCTGACCCCGCTGATTATATTTGCAACTCTACCAGCGTTCTTGCTCTTGCGTATTAAACATGTTCCGCAGTGGCTGGGCAAATGCTGGCCTCTGCTGCTTTTGCCGGCGTTTGCAATGGCATCGACAGCGTGGTCAGATATGCCGTCAGCGACAGCACGCTACTCGTTCATTTTTCTCGTGACTGTGCTGGTTGGCATGGCGATTGGCGGCTTGACGCGGCGTGTAGCGCTTTTGAAAGGGTTGTTCATTGGCTTTGCCATTTACGCGGTGCTAACTGTAGTCAATGGCCAATTTACGGCGTGGAACGGACCAGGCGGTCTAGCGTTTAGGGGTATCGCCAGCTCAAAGAATTCGGCGGGGGACACAGCGGGCCTGACGATCATCGTGACATTGGCTATGCTGGCATGGGCAATTTACAATCGCAGCTGGGGCTATGTTGCAGCCGCGCTTGCTGTAGTGCCATTTGCATTGTTTGCGTTGTGGTTCAGCAAAGCTACCTCCGCACTGATGGCTACGGTAGGTGCGAGCGCGTGGCTGTTGATACTCATATTTTCACGTTCGTTGACCGCACAAATACGAGTATCAATCGCTATTGTTGCGACTCTGTTGCTTTTTGTCGCCATATTGTCGTCCAGTCTATGGCTTCCAGCGCTATTTGAAGCGATGTTGGAAGGGGCCGGAAAAGACGCTGACTTAACCGGGCGCGTGGACCTTTGGCGGAAAGCCGATTCACTGATTACCAGCCGCCCTTGGTTGGGGATGGGATATGAAAGTTTTTGGCGGCACGGCAATCTGGATGCCGAATATCTTTGGCGAATGATGGGTATCGGCAACCGTATGGGCTTTAATTTCCATAACACGGTCCTCGAAATTGTGGTGCATCTGGGTTACGTTGGGCTAACTCTTTTTGGTATCGTCGCCGCTGCTGGCGTCGCCCGCCTGTTGATTCATACTATAATCGACAGTAGATTTTCGTCGATCCTAATGTGTACGTTAATTGTGTTTTTTCTGCCGAAATTGCAATTCGAAGTCGTCGGTTTTGGAACTATGCATTTTGCCACGATTATTATCTTTGCGGCGCTCGCTTATGGCTACTCAGCAGAGCTCGTCAAACGCCAGCCGTCGACCGGTCTTCGGGCCGTTGTATAGTCGATCAACAACGCGATACCGTTTATGACTTTCGTTTAGGCTGCGGACATTTTTGACCGGTCATAAAGCTTTCCGAAAAGCTAATGCATGCGACGGCCATTGTTGTCGGCATATCAGCTGCGTTAAATGGGCCGACCCAGGATTCCAGTTCCCGCGAACCCCATAACGAGACTATCAGTTTCTGCTTAACGACAGGCAGAGGTAACGCGTCGCCGATCGCTTCGTGAACAAGGCGTCGATTAACATACCAGCGAATATAATTTGGCTGCCAATCAAAACCATAGGTGTTTGTACCAGTGGTCGCGTCAAAGCCCAGCTGGTGGACTTTGGAAACTTTTTCGCCAGCGCGGTAATAGGAAAGCAATGCTTCTTTCGGCTTTGCACCAAGTATTTCGATGTCGATCTCATCCCAAGGATCGCCGAATGGTGGACCTGTGTACGTGAAAAAACCAGTCACCGTGCCGCTGGCTGGAGCTGCACGCATGCGTATTTCATAATAGCCATGGCCAAACTTTTCTCGGCTCTGGACCTCACCACCGGAAAATTCGGCAAGATTGGTCTTGTTACGATTAAGGGAAATGAGCAATCCATCTTGCACGCGCACTGTTGATCGGCGCCAATCATTGATTGTCCAGCTACCATTACGCCAACCATCGGATACGTTCCACACCGTTGACGAGATTGCGTCAAATGTATCAACAAATGGAGCGGGACCCGGCAGATAAGGTTGCGCCTGCACCGTTTGCGCCGTCCACGCAGCCGGCTTTGCAAAGCCAAATGACATAGCAACCAAAGTGCAACAACCGATCAGAAGCAAAATAACGATTTTCACGAGTAAGCCTCCTGTAGAATCAAAAGACCTACGTCATATACGCTGTCCAGCCGAGTTGCGCCGTGCCTACACCGATAGCAAATTCTTTAGGTTGGGATGTGCCTTGTGCACGGCAACGTAATTGCAAAATTGAAAATTCTCCATCGTCCAGTCATACTCGGCAAAATGCACCCCATCCGGAAATAGCTTTCCTAGCCAAAAATCGGGGAGCAATTCATAATAATCCTTCACAAAAAAACGCGACTCGGTTGAGAATGCGCCATATTCAAATTGGATGCAGGAAACTTTTCCGTTTGCGATTAAATCTGAACCGCCTTGCATCACTTTGAATTCATGACCTTCGATATCAATTTTCAGAAAGTCGATGTGATCGATATTATTGTCTGAAGTGTATTTGTTCAGTGTCCCGACGATACCCACAAACTTTTCCGCAGGATGTTGGGCGTGTCGGCGTTCATGTGACGTGAGTTCGTCATTGCCTGGGTAATAATACATATCAATTTCATCTGAGCAGTCAGAAAGACCTATATCATTAAAAATCACTCGATTGTTGCTAATGTCAGCTGCAAGACGGGTTTTGAAACGTTCGGCGGTAGGAGGGGCGATTTCAAACGCATGAACCTTACAATTTGGCCACGCGGCAAGCGCAGCTTCACTCCAGTGTCCAACATTGGCGCCCACATCAAAAGCCACCCGCATATCCGTCTTAGCCATTCGTTTTAGGAGGTTGGCCTCACCATTCAGAAAAAAGTTGCTACCCCTGTTGTGAAAAGCGTCGTCAACGAAACTAAAGGCTTTATGCAGTGCTTTGACCGCAACGGACTTTCGGTTCATCGAAATCAATCGAAACGCGTGCTTCTTCGCAAAACTCAGCATCATTTTCCCCCTAATGATTTGACCGGCATCAACACTTTTGGCTTTGTTAAAAATATATGTGAATTCCAATTACCCCATCAAGAAACTTCGCAAACGTAACGACGTTGTTGATAGTTGTATAGTGACAAGGTTATGACACCAAGAGCGAGATTTGGACAACGAACGAAAAGAAAATGTAGTCATCTACGGGATCGGGTCGATGCCGAATCAGCAAATTCTCGCCGTAACAATATGTCTATTTACGCGTCTCACAGCTATTCATGTGGCATCCGCTACCCATTCGCTCGCCAGCCATTCGCGCAAATCCTGATGACAAGGGCCGACGGCGAAATGGTTGGCGACTACGTCCAGCGCGGCCTGCCCAAGGTGTAAGCGCGATCCAGCATCATCCAGTAATTCGACAACTGCGTCCGCAAATTGGGCGGGTTCGTCGGCGCGCCGTAATGCTGGCTCGCAAATTGCCTCTACGCCTTGCAAGCTAATGCTGGTTGCGACGATCGCTTTGCCTGCCGCCATCGCCTCGATCAATTTGATTTTTAACCCCGAACCAAAGGTCAGTGGCGAGATTACAACGGCGGCACGGCGATAATAGCTTTCAAGCTCGGGGACTAAACCGGCAAATTCTACGCCCTCGACGGGATCAGAAAACGCCCGGCAAACCGTTCCTGTGACGCACAATGTGACGGACGGTCGCGCCGCCCGGATTGTCGGCCAAATCCCGTCAAGGAACCACTGCAGACCCACAGAATTTGGTGCAGTCATGCTGCCGACAAAAAGGACCATCTCGGCGTCACCTGGCTGCGGCTTGTCAACTGGCGTCGCAGGCATTGGAACCAGCACAGCGTTTGTTGATGGCACGTGCTGCTGTATAAACTCGCACTCTTCTGCCTGAATCGCCAAGACCGCATCTGCGGTGCCAAGCAGCGCAATCTCCTGATCTCGAGTGATCATTGCGACGCTGTCTGCGCCTTTGCCGTCGCGGGCATGGAACAGATCATGCATCAAAATCGCTGTGCGAGCGCCAGCGGGTATGACGGCAAATACCGGCGTCACAAAAACATAATCCGCGATAACCAGCGCTGTATCGCCCGGAATATGTTTGGCCGCGAAACGCAAGTCTGCGTCTGTCCAAGGGGTCGCCACAGCATAGGGTGCGGGCCTGTCCGCCACCCATGCGCCGCAGATACCCATCCGGCGTAATATGCTGCGGCATGCGCCAATAAGGCCGGACCACCAAATCATCGGTTGAGAGAAAATTACTGTCGATCCTGCGCGCCAACCACCCCGAATACGGTGATGGCGAAAAAGCGCCAAATCGGGTAGCAGCCGCATGATCGGCGTGCGGCCGGCGATTAACGGCGATGGCTGAACCAGATCCACATTAAAGCCGCTTGCCGTCAGGGTGCGGGCGACCGCGAGTAAGTAAGCCGAACTGCCGTTGGTTGCGCCAATTATACGTTGGCGGCTGACGATCACAGCAGTTGGCCGATGAACGCAGGTCGCATCGTCTCGTGCATCAGTCGCTGCGGTAATCGTCACAACACCGTCCTCACTTTGTCGAAGATCGCTGCCCAGTTATCGAAGCTACATAGCTTTCGGGATCGGACGACAACCAATCATAGCGACCGGCCTCGACGACCTTTCCAGAGGCTAAAGCGACAACATCATCGGCTAGCTGTATCATCGATGACCGATGCGCAATCGTGATTATAGTCATCGATCCACGCAGCTTTTCAATGGTTGCGGCAATGATCGCCTCGTTCTCCCAATCCAGCGCGCTGGTTGCCTCGTCAAGTATCAACAGCTGTGGTTCGCGGATGAGTGCGCGCGCCAATACTAACCGTTGCCGCTCACCACCCGAAAAACGCATCCCGCGATCGCCGACAATTGTTTCTATGCCATCGGGCAGAGACCGCACTAACGCCGCTATATTGGCGCTATCCAGTGCATCCCAGATTTCGGCCACGCTTGCGTCCGCCTTTGCCAGCCTCAAATTGACAGCGATGCTATCGTGAAACAGAAAAGGGTCTTGCTGAACAAACGCAACGCTTTTGCGCCACAGCCGGCGATTTTCATCAGTCAGCGGCACGCCGTCTATGTGGATAGTGCCACTTGATGGTGTAGTAAGCCCCATCAACATATCTGCCAATGTGCTTTTGCCGCTACCCGACGGCCCGATCAGCGCTGTGATAGCACCGGCGCGGATTGCCAGACGTTCAATCGACAAAGTCGTCTCCGCATTGCCAACGTGGCTTTTTGACAAGCCTGTAACAGTTATCTCGCTTGCTAGCCGCGGTGCGTTGGCGCCAACTTTTGTTGGTGGCTCAGCGTGCTTGGCAAAACGGTCAATTGTCGAACGAAAATTTTCATACGCCGGTAAATTAGTCAGAAACTGTTGCACATATTGCTGCAACAGCAAAAAACGGGGGACTAGCCTGAGAAAAATAACAATTAAAAAGGCAATGCGGGCCAAGTCGAGCTTTAGCACCGAGATAGCTAGCCAGACGAAGACCACGCCTATGACGGCTGAACCCACTTGAAACAGCAACGTTCCGTTTGATGACAGTCGCGCATATTTCAACGCTTTCACCCGGTTTTCGGTCAGGTGTTGTCTAAAGCGCTCGGCATAGGCTTCTTCAGCGGTGTACGACTTTGCTTCTCGCATTCCGCTCAAAAACTCTAGGATCGTTGCTGCACGCGTTTCAAACAACCCGGTCAGCTCATCGCCATAATTAGCCGAGTGTTGGCGAACAGGATACAGAACCGCAAAAAGCAACGTTCCGGCAATTAAGGCAAACAGCGTCATTTGCCATGATATCAACAGCGCCAGCGCCGCATAGATGACGATGAGAAACAGCGCCTGCACAAGCACTTGCAAGCTATTTGCGGCACCCAGAATACGATCAACTTCACCGGTCAGAACATTGTTCAAATCTGACATGCGGCTGGTGCTGAAACACTCCCACCGAGCCATGCCCAACGTCCGAAACAGCGCAAGCCGTGTTCGGTCCGTTGCGATCTGAAATATTCGTGCGTTGTAAATAAGCTTATACCGCAAAAACAGTGATTGCAGCGTCACCACGATCACAAGGCAAACCAGCAGAAATGTTAAGCTGGGCGTGGAATTGGCGAACCAGGAACCGATAACGGGAATGCTGCCAAGACCCACCAGGCCGTCCGGCCCCGCAACCGCAAGGATCGGGACAAGCAAAATGAGCGAGAGCCCCTCGGTAAGGCTCGCCGCAAGCAACAGCAAAGTTCCGTTTAGAATTCTGCCGTCCGTGGCTTTCCACAAATACTCAAGGAAACCCCGAATTTTAGTCACGGGCTAAGGCCGCTGCCAGATCCGCAGCAACCGTCGACACAATGGTGTCCATTGCATCCAAATCGTGCGTTACATGTAAAATGGCGACACCACCGGTCGCTGCAAGTGCGGCACAGTGCCGAAAATGCCGCGACCTCTGCGCTGGATCAAGCGGCGCGCGGGCAAACCGGATTGCATAGCTATACCGCATAACGGCTTTGAGCGCCTCAGTCGGCGCCAGCGGCTCTATTCGTGCCGCGCCACTGCCGCGTTCGAGGATATACAGCCGGTCGATTGTCGTTGCGGCCGAGTGCATGCTGTCAAGCCGATGTTGGCGTTTGGGAAAATCTTCAAACACCAAAGGCAATGGCTGTGCCCCGGCCAATTCAATTGAGGCTGCGGCATCATCGGCGAGTTTTAATTGGGCAAACGCCGGGTGCACGACCGGTTTGGTCGATGTCTCAAGATCAATTACCAGCAAATCGTCCGTCACAAGCTTTGCGCCGCTACGCAAAAACGCAGCCGCCGTCGTCGACTTTCCGGCCATCTTGTCGCCTAAAAATGCGACGCATCGATCATTGTACGTGACCGCGCTGGCATGCAGGACAAGATAGCCGATCTGATCAAGCAACCAGCCAAAAATGGGTCCAAGGAGAGGAAACGCGATGAAATTTGGCGGAGTGTCGGGATAGGGTTCGCATTCGATAAGCCCGTTATTCACGATCCGAAATGCGGCAACGCCTGGCCAGATCATCTCAACGCCCGCAGGAGCGTTATAATCAAAACTTGGCGCCGAGTCAGCGTCTGGTAGTGGGCTGCCAAACCTCACCCGCTTAACGATCACATCGGGTTTTCCCGGATCATCGCAGGGCGCAAGTTCGTCGAGCGCAAAGTCGCTGCACACTATTAGGCCAAAGACACGATATAAAAATGGGGGTGACACTGTCATTAACCTATCGAATTCTGTAATTTAACGTTGGGGAGGAGATTACGTTCCATGTCGATCCATTTCGAGGCAACTATTACACGCCAAATGGCAAATGCATCCTCCCTTTTTAGCTGCGTCCCTGTTTGTGACATCGCATCCTGTAAACGTTTAAGTTCTTTATGATTGATAAGTTCGCGCAGCGACGCGTTCTGCACATCAAGCATCCCCCTTAATTGTTTGCCGTTCGAGGTAAGCCCGGCGACGAACGCTCCGGAAAATTCAAACTTGTCGCTGCGCGTTCGCACCGTTTCAGGAACGCGACCGCGCATCGCTTCGCGCATGATGCGCCGCGTAAATCCACCACCCAGCTTCATTTCAGATGGTAAGCCCAAAGAGAACTCGACCAAGTCACGGTCGCAAAACGGCATCCTTGTTTCAACTCCGATTGCATCGCTTGCTCCATCCATCACTTCAAACGCTCGTGCCTGCATCGGCGACGATAGTGCATATTCGTGAACGGATCGTTCACTATGGTCAAATCGCGTTATCGGGTCGGATGGCGGCGGGCCATATGCGTTTTCCATCAACTCCATGGCGTCGTCGTTGATTATTCCAGCCATTGGAGGGGGCGATTTCGCTGCGCCACGCAAACGGTTCCGTACAGCTCTGACGAGACGAATGTGATCCAAATAGGGTGAAATCACTTCCCATCGGCGGTTATGCTGCAAACTGGCCGTAACCGGCGCCTCGCGCAGAAAGTCGATCCAGTTGCCCGCTCTGGCAAGCTCGTTAAGCCTACCTCTGCCGTATCCTATAACCTCATCGCCGCCATGGCCACTAAGGATGAACGGAAATCCGGCATCGGCCAATTTCTGTGTCGCTGCAAAGGTGATGGAATGGCCTAGCCAGAACCAAGGGCCGTCAAGCGCAACCAAATGTTCATCTAGGCCAGCCAGCGGATTATGCGTATCAGAGGGCAGTTCGGCAAAGGTAAATGGCAGATATTTGCGCAGAGCCTCAAGATGTTTTTTGTCATGCCAATTTGGGTCGCGTTCAAAGGTCATCGACAGTGCAAGCACTTCTTTGGACGCTTTTTCCGAATGAAGCAGCGAACCTGCAATATAGCTGGAATCTAGGCCACCGCTCAACAACAACCCCGTTTGTCCTGGCACATGACAGTGCGCCAACGCCCGGTCGGTCAATTCCGTAAACTGTTCGGCCAATGCGCTGAGCGAACCTTTTACGTCTGGCGCGGCTGAGGGTGTCCAATAACGGCTGATGCTTAAATCTCCAGCGGCATAATCGAGCGTGCTAGCGGGCGGTAGGCGATGGATCCCTTTGAAGAAACTATGCGTGAAATCGCCGATGCCACCAATCAGGAAGTCTGCAAGTGGCGCGCGGTCGGGTTGATGGTTAATGCCAGTCAAAGCTCGCACTTGGCGACTCGACGTGCCGACAATGAAAAATTCTGAAGAAGCAGCGTAGAATGCCGGCGTGACGCCCAGGGCATCGCGTGCCACAAAAGTGCGCCTGTCCCGGCTGTTATGGACAACGAGCAAAAATGACCCACGCAGACGATCCGCAAGTCCGCGCCCCCAGCGATGCCACCCCTCTCGCAACAGCGCTGCCAAGGGCATCGCCGCAGGATGGCCCAACGCGTTCGCGAGTTCCGTTACATTGGTGATGCGTCCTGCGATACCAACGGTCACTCCGCTTTCGTTCGCCACTGCAATGGTGCTGCCATTCGACCACTCGACTGTGTTTCCCCCCCCAGTCGGCGTTCGGATCATCATCGAAAATGCGGTCAACGCTCGGCTACCTGTGGATCAACCACCGGATTGTCGCCCAGCGGAAAATCGGCGATTGGGGTGAAGCGTGTAATATCTTCCTCATTACCACCGATCAGCACTTTGCCGCCGCGTAATATCCAGGCATGGGCTTCGAAACCCTTATCCAAAGATTGCGCCACCCCGACCCGCATGATTGAGCTATGGCTGGCGCGCGCCAGCATATATTGAAGCGCAAGCGCTCGAGTTAGGCAATTTGCTTGCGGCACAATGCGCGATGCGTGTTGCACCGACCACTGCAAAAGATAAACGGGGTCGCGCTCAACGCCATCATGCGGACGAAGCACAATATGTGTAGCTATGCGGCGGTATGTGGTCAGGTACAATGCGATACGCACTATGACTAACACGGCAAACGAGTGAATCAGAAGCCACCAGTGCCGACGCAAAAGCGCAATTTTTCTAGCTAGGCGCCAAGTCGCTTGTTTCAATGAGCCCGGCCTTATTGAAGATTTCAAGAATCGCAAGGACATCATCGGTGCAGGTCGCTTTATCAACGTCGAACCGTTGAAGCATCGCGTCAACGATTTGGTCAAGCTTAGCACCCGTTTCGACTGAAGCCCAGACGACAGCGGCTGAATCATTTAATTTGAAATACTTGCTTGTCTCAAGGCTCAACAACGCTTTGCCATCGCTAAGGTCGCAGGCCACAACGTCTGCGCTTGGCCGAAAAATCTGATCGAGAGACAGCATCGATTTCACAATAATCCTAAGTCGCCATGTTTAATATAAAAAAAGAAGGGTGACTGCACATGCAGGCACCCTTCTGATTTTCGCAGTAAGAAGCCTTACGAGAAGGTCAAGCGACCTGCTGGTGTGCCAACAGGGAATACGGCGTCAAGCGCGCTGCCTGTCGAGGCACCCTGAGTGATTTCTTCAAAGCTACCGATTTCTTCGAGCTCTGGCTTTGTGTAAGCAACTTTAGTCATAGTAAATTCCCCAATTGAGAGATAGCAGATTGCTGTCGGCGAACTCCACGACCACGACTTCGGACGAATCAGCGTGTCCCCACTCCTACAATTTTAACGAAAAATCAACTACTCTAACATTCGGCCCGCGTACATCCTGTCCGAGAATGGGATTTACTTGGTTAATTGACGATTATGATGGAGTTTCAGGCACAACCAATGTGTTATCGATTTTTGCTGTTTACTCCAAGCGTAATCTCAAGCTACTTTTTGAAAAGCCGGTGCTCAGTGCTTGTTGAGGCATTATACCTTGCGTAGACATTGTCTGAGGCAAGGCACCCGTGTCTTTCGCGACGAGTGGCAGCACCTCTGATGATTGAGCCTTTCGCACCGGTGCACGATACGTGGTCATGATTTGAACTCTGTCGTGAAAATCGGGCGGAGTTGGATTGCGGTTCAGCAGTGCCTTGCTTAAGCATATGGGATAACCAGAAAGCGCTATCGACGCGCAGCTTCGGGGGCATGTCCGATTTTTTTATGGTGCGTGCTTTGACGAGACCTACCCACACGAAACATCCATTGCTGCGGCATTTTCGCAACAGACCTATCATCTATTTGAGACCCGCGCGGCTTTTGAAGCGATTTTGCAACCATCGTAAAGCACGTGTTGCATGAGCGTTTTATCAGTTTACGCATTTACTTAACCGGTTAAGATCAAAGACCACACTTCCGGCCAAAACCTGCAGCAACAGTTGCTTTGGCGAGCAGAACCGACGTAACCTTCGCTCACCAAACGCGAGTCGCCGGTAACTGTAATGGCTTCCGCGCAAAGGCATTTTCGGGCGCATCGAAATTCCGGTTGAACCTGCCGACACCTCGCGTGCTCTGCTGACAGCCAACAGGCCACAACATTACGTTGCTGGCGGTGGAAGGATTTGGCGTTGCTGGCGACCAAGACACACGATGGCCTGCACGGCTCCAGCAAGGCCATGTGCGAGCTTCGGTCCTATCTCGCCAAAGTGGCGTTGAGTGACGCGACAGTGTTGGTAACGGGAGAAACTGGCACTGGCAAAGAGCGTGTGGCCGCGGCCGTACACAGCCTTGGTCGGCGAAACACAGCACCATTTGTTTCCGTCAATTGCGCTGCGATCCCCGAAGCTTTGCTGGAGAGCGAGCTTTTTGGACATCGCAAAGGATCCTTTACTGGCGCGACGCACGATTTCCCCGGGCGCTTTGCCGAGGCGGACCACGGCACATTGTTTCTGGATGAGATTGGAGAGCTGTCGCTTTCAGGCCAAGTCAAATTGCTGCGTGTGCTCGAAGAACGGGAAGTTGTGCCTATCGGTTCGATGCAGCGGCGCAAAATCGATGTCCGGCTTGTGGCGGCCACCAACGCGGAACTGGAAGAGCTTGTCGATCGCCGCGCTTTTCGCGCCGATCTATATTATCGGCTGAATGTCGTGCGCATTGAACTGCCGCCACTCCGCGAACGGCCAGAAGATATTGGTCCGATTTTTGACCACTTTATCCAACAGGAAAATCGGCGATTGACGATGCGGGTCGGATGTCCTGACAGCAATTTGATGGCGTGCATGTACCGGTACGAGTGGCCTGGAAATATCCGAGAGCTGCGCAACATGGTGGAGGCGATGTTCGTTGATCCGCCGCAAGATCGCAATGTTCAGCTTGCCGATTTACCGCCCAATTTCCGCCGCCTGTTTGCAGAATCGGAACGTCCCGGAATTCAAGAGCGAGAGCGGTTGGTCGCGGTGTTGCAAGATACAAACTGGAACAAGATGGCTGCCGCACGCGAGATGAATTGGTCGCGGATGACTTTATACCGAAAGTTGGAAAAATATAATCTTGGTCAGCACAGCTAATCCGGCGCTCCACTCGCGCGATTTGGTCGTTACACATGTTACACTTTGTGCGTCCCACGTTACAGTATTTATACAAAGAATGACTCGGTCGCTTTCCATAATAATCAACTAGTACAGATCTGTAGCGCCGGGTCCAACAACTGGCACGAAGCGTGCGAAGTGGATAGCCAGATACCCGCAATCAGGCGGGTTGGGAACTGGCGTGAACCAATCCAATCAACAGGCAGACCACAAAGCGGGCAGTTCGCGACTGTGCGGGGCGATGCCGCCGCTTGCGTGTTACGCCAATTATTTCGAAGTCGGTCATAATGCCTTTGAATTTCTGCTGGATGTTGGACAGGTCGAACCGCAATCTGGCGACGTCCGCTTTACCAATCGCGTCGCAATCAGCCCGGTCCATGCCAAATTGTTAAGCGCAATGCTGTCAGCGGCGGTCGCGCAATTCGAAGCAACGCATCACCCGATCCCGGATATGAGCGACGATGAGGCCGAGCTGTCGGACGTTGCATTCCTTGAGGAATTTGAGCGCAGAGCGTTGGATGTGCGCCGCGCAGCGGCGGTCGGCATGATCGCGGCACAACCGTCTGCCAAATTCCAAGAACCTGTTTGTGACCAAACTACTTCACTTGAACAAATCTTTTCACTTGAAAGGTGATCCTTATGACCGCGCAACTTCGCCCTAGCCGGCTTGATGTGACTGACCGTTATCCGATGCTGTCGTTTACGCTGCAAAGTGCCGACGGGCCGCGCACCGCAGAGGTTGTGCTGGCAAGTGATCTGTTGCTGTTTTCAAAGATCGAGGGACGCCGATCAGATAATTTCTTTTCCAGTCGTGAACTTGGCGTGTTGACGATTTCAAATGGTGGCGCGGTTTTCAGCGTTCCGCCGCAGATTTTGGCGCGGTTCATTACGGCAGATCGGTTGTACTTTGCACTGGCAACAGCCAGTTCGCCGGGCGGTCAGGATTGGCGTATTGATGTGATGCCAGGAGTGGCAAGCCCGTATGTGTCTTTACTTGGTCTGTCAGATCGCGCGTTACGCCGGGTGCGGATGTTTCCGGCTTCTCCGCACAGCAAAATGGGTGCTGCTCAACCGCTGATGCAATGGGCAGGCGACAATGTGGCTCCGCCGACACCGGTCAATGCCGCACCACAGCCTGCACCAAACACTGCAGCGTCTGCACCCGCAGAACCTGCGCCCTATAATGACGGCTTTGGACCTTTGCCACCACTGGCATCAGCATCGCCAACGCCAGACGCTGTCGCGCCGATCATTCCAGTTGAAGCAGCGGTGAACTCGACTGTGGCCCAAGGTCTAAGCAATGATGATCCCGAAACGCGCGGGATTGATTGTTCGGGTTTGCATTCCGAGCCGATCGATGCGGCGCCTGCGCCGGCGATAGCTAGCGCGTTGACCTTAACAGCGGCAGACTATCCACGCACAGCTAGGATTGCGCCATCACCAGCGTTTACCGCTGGCCGCAATGGCCGCACCGTCGAACGGATCGTTATCCACATCACTGACGGGCCAAGCACGGCGAGCGCCGTCAACACCTTTACCAATGCAGGCGCGCAGGCGAGCGCACATTATCTGGTCGGCCAAGATGGCGAGGTCGTGCAGTTTGTGGCCGAGACCGACACTGCTTGGCATGCACGCGGGGGCAATAGCAACTCAATCGGGATTGAGCATGTCGCGATAAAGGTTGGCGGTGCCGACTATCCGCGCCGCGACGGCACGATACAACATTTCGATGCTCTCGCGCCAACCGACACCCAATACTGCGAGTCCGCAGCGCTGGTCAGTTATCTTTGCACCAAATACAACCTTGTCCCCAGCCGCACGACTATCGTTGGCCACAATGAAGTCGCCACCAACCATCCAGTCTGCCCAACCGGAAACTGGAACTGGGACCATTTCATGCGGCTAGTGACAGAACAAGTCTGTGCCTCGCAGCCGGCGGCGCAGGGGTTGGGTGCAGCACGGGCCATGGACGGCGGAACCGAAACGGTAGAGATCAAATACCGTGCGTTTATTCCGTCGCCCGCATTAAGCGGTCCATTCTTTGACAATTATCACGGCGATGGGCGCAGTTTCAGCTATTCCTCTGGCTCAAGTCGAGGGGAATTGACGTTCCTTGTTGATGTTGGAGCGGGCGGGGCTGTCACCAATCTGCGCTATACCCACCGCGATTGGTCGCCCAGCCATTCGTACCGGTCATCCGATACCTCGGCAGTGGCAGGCAAGCCGGTTTGGTGGCTCAACCTTGCGGCAGGAGCAACGCCAACGGCCACCGCGTCTTGCCCAACAAACGACGATACGTTGCGTGCCTATATCGGAGCTCCTGGTACGACGCGTAACGTACTTGCCGTGGCTGAAAATGCGTCGATTGTCAGCATCTATATGTCCGGCAATAACCCGATTATTCCGGGGTCACCCGCCATCGATGCTGACATGTCCGTTTTGTTACGCCGGACCAGCGACGGAGGGATTGAAGCTAAGGCTTATGGAAGCCACGACGGATTCCCTGCGCACGAACTCTATGTCAATCAACACGCTCTGTTGACGTATGATCCGGTAGCGGCAGGTAAAGATCCGACCGCGTTGATGCCACCAGAAGATATTGACGAAAGTACGCACTGGGTCAGGATAGCGTCGGCGACCTCTGCATTGGCGCTTGGAAACGAACGCAGTGCAGCTCCGGTTGCCAATCTTTCGCCAGAAGATGGAGAAATCTCTGGCCCGGTTCATGAAATTGAACCCGCCGCGGCATCCCAAACCGCAGCCGCAATGGCGTTGACGGCTGCGGATTACCCCGGCGCAATTGTGATGCCGTCGCCTGCTTTTACGCGGGGACGTTCCGGTCAGACAATCGACCGGATTGTGATTCATATTACAAGTTCGCGCCAGTCGCCGCATCTGGGCACGTGGTTCACGCGGGCTGATGCCAATAGCAGCGCACATTACATGGTCGATCAGTTGGGCGCGATCCGCCAGTTCGTATCCGAGGCTGATACATCATGGCATGCGGGCAACCGCGCGATGAACCGGCGTAGCATCGGTATTGAACATGTTGCAGTGGAACAGGGCGGCGCCGTGTATGGCACAACGCGTCTGCCCTACACCCCGCCCAGCGACGTTGAATATGCGACCTCTGCGGGATTAGTCGCACATCTGTGCCGCAAATATAATCTGACGCCGGACCGCGATACGATTATCGGGCATAGTGAAGCCAACCCGACAACAACGCATAGCTCGTGCCCGAACGGCGCTTGGGATTGGGACCGCTACATGGCGCTCGTTGCCGCTGCATACGCGGCGCAGGCTGTGGTCGGTGCCGTTAGCGGAGCTGTCGATGCTGTGCGCGGCGCGGTTGGCTTGTCCGCCGAGGACTGGTCAATCAACTGGGATGCTGTCGAATCTATTCCGCAGCCAACCGGTATGGGATGCTGGGCTACGTCTTCGGCAATGATCCTTGGATGGAAGAAAGGCCAGTCGATCAGCCCAACTCTGCTGGCATCATGCCATGGACAAGAACCATCGATGGTCACCGGAATAACAGCAGCGGATGCTGCCAAATTCATCTCGGCCGTTGGCTTGCATTTTGCTCCGGCCGCTTGCTATTCCGCCGACGGTATGCGCGGCTTGCTGGAACGCCATGGTCCGCTGTTCGTATTAAAACAAAACCCTGGCATCCATGCTGTTGTGATTACCGGCATGTATTACGACGGCGGTCAATACTATGTCCGTATAACCGATCCACTGGATCGTGTCGTGGGAACCCCCGGATCACCCGGTGGATATGCATCGCCGCCGACCTTTGTAACCGGAAGCCGCTATATCATGGGCTATGATATGTTTGCGGCGGAATATGAGGCGGAAGCGGGATTTGGCGATAACCAGATCGCGTTTGCAGGCGTTCCACTTGGACGACAACCTAATCGCGGCAGCGCCAGCGGGGCGGGCTATGCCCAAAGCCTTGGTGATGCCGTCGCGGAAAAACTGCCGGCGCCGGCTATTGTAGCCGCTCCCGCGACCGAACCCGGAGCCGCGCCAACTGTGGATCTTGCAACCGGTGTTACCCGCACGGTATCAAGCGAAGCTGGCCGCAGTTACGACCTTGCCCAGCTGACCGGTATTGTGCGCCCAACGAATACGCTGGCAGGCGGTGCCGGAATGCCTGCGATAAGCGGCGAGCAGGTGAGACTGAATGACTGGCCGTATATCGACACGCCCAGCGGCCGAACCTGCGCCAACATTGCGATTGGCTGGAAATTCGATGGCGCTGCGGTCGGCGATATCATTATCGCGCCGGGTGAGGGCGGGTCCGTTGCGGATGGTTGGCAAGCAGCGGTCCGCGCTGATATCGTTGCAGGACCAACTGATCCTAACAGGACGACATTGCTGGTCCGTGTCACGACGACCTTTAGCCACGATGGCGAGACCAATCAAACCGGTGTCAGCGAAGTATTGCTGTCAGGAGATGGCCGCGCGACTGTGCGGCATTGCGGAGAACACGGTAGCGATCAAGCTGTACCTGCCGCGTCATCATTACCCGCCGCCTCTGCTCCCGTTCTTGTGCCGACCACGGCACCTGAGCCGGTGGCTGCGTAATCGGGCCGGGGCGGAACGCTGCTATGACCGGACGGATTCCTCCGCCACCTGCCAGAACTGGTCCTGCTGCGTTGGCCGCTGCACTGGCACGCGATGCCTTTGGCCGCGAGATTGCGGCGGCTGGTGACAGCAGGTCATCCGCCGAACCGGCCGGTTTTCCCGTCGATCCAAACGCGCCGCCAACTGCGCCTAAAGAGAAGGCGACCGACGCCTTAGGCCGCAGGGTCGGGGCGCTAATGGATGAAATCGCATTTCCGACATTTGTCGCCAGTCTAGTTCACGGAACCTATGATGCGATCGTCGACAGCGCCATCAAGCAGGTAGAGGGATTTGCCGAGCTGGTCGCAGCGGTCTCTAAACCGCTTGAGCAATTTTCCGGAGAGAATGTAACTCCGGGCCAAGTCCGTGCCTGGCTGGTCGAACAATATCCGCAAGATGTAACACTGATCGAAGATCGCGGGAGCTATACCATGGCGCCTTTGCGCGGCCCTGACGACGAAAATGATGCGCCGGTTTGGCTCGCGGATTTTGGCGCAGAAGGCGAAGATTTTTCGGCGGCGTTGTTGGAAGAAAAAATACTCCCCGCTGCACGGCTAAAGGTAGCGCAGAACCGCCTCTCGACACTTTCAACGATGGTTTTGCTTGGTATGCAACGAGTTGTCGTAAAAGATGGAACGATCAGTGCGGGCCTAAAATTCCGCGCTGCCGCAGCCGACCGTGCAGCGGTGCAATATGCAACCTCGAACGATCCGCAAACCGGCGGTTCGCAATGGGGCGCGCGCGGCAACGAAGGCGCGATTACGACCGTCTCAACTGTGTCGGTCAATGCCCAGTCAGACAGCGAATTGCGCGCCGAATTGACGGGGAACGTGCGCATCAACTTCGCCTCGGAAACACTTCCGCTCGACCGGTTTGTTGATGACGCGCAGCGGACTTTGCTTGAACGGCACAGCCGCCGCAGTGCCGCCCCAGCAAGCGTAAACCGCGCGCCAGCGATTGCTCCTGCAACGCCAGCAGCACCTGTTGCAGTTGCCGCTCAACCATCCGTTGCGCCCGTGGCTGGACCACAAACATGAACGGCCGCCGCCCGCTTGGCGAGACGCTGGCCGAAATCGCCGGAAGTGCGCTTGGAATAGGCGAAAGCGCCTTAGTTAAAATAACCTCGATAGACCTGGATCTGCCGATCGATCTGCGGCTGGGCGAAGATACGGCCGGGCCGGTTTTGGTCGGTGACCTGCCCTTGTTCCGAATGCGCACCGCGTTTGACACCGAGCCTGCACGACTGACGATCCGGTTTGAAGCACAAGCGCTGGCGGTGCTGTCATGAACACCAATGCCACTTTGCGCCTCGAAGATTTTATTCAGGCCGTTCAAAGCCAGCTAGACAATGCGCAAGCGGCGATGGCACTGAAAGCGCGCAATGCCAATTTGCCGCTGACGTTCGCTATCAAGGATATCAACCTTGATTTGCGCGCCCATGTGGAATTTGCTGACAGCGAGATCCGCATCCGTCCAGCAGCGGCGGGCGAGGGCGAAGCGAGCATGTTCCATCTGGTCTTCACAACGATCACCCGCCCAGCGATTGAGGAAAACGCGCGTGCGTTTGCCGATGACGAACTTGATGACGGCTCGCTCGACGATATCGAAGAATTGAGCATCGAGGATCGTAAGCGGTTGGAATGGGCGGGCGTGCGCACCGTCCGCCAATTGCAACGTGTCGAAGACAACAACCATGTCGGTGCGATCGGACGGGTCACAAACCTGCCGCTTGATCGCCTGCGCAAAGCACTGACCCGCGCGTCTGCGCCGAGTGTTCAGCGGATTGAACCGGTTCATGGTTCCGATGTCGAAACCACGGACGCGCCGCCATTGCTTCGCGTGACCGGACGCAATCTGATCCGTGCTGGTCAGTTCCCGCAGGTGCGGATCGGCAACCGGCCGGTTTCAATTCTGAAATCCAGCGCCAACGAATTGCTGATTGCGCCAGCCGACGGGCAATGGTCGGGTGAGTTGACGATAGAGCCAAGCCCGCAACGGGCGACGGCGATGAGCTTTGATTTATCGGCGTTTGCACCGGTCGCTGTTCCTACGCCAATTCCGCCCAGCGTAGCTATTGCGCAACCGCCACTAGGCGATGAAGCGCCCATAGAGCGGGAGTGGCTGCAATGACCGTCGCCGCCAACATCTATAGCCAGCAAGCGTCACCGACCAGCATATTGTTACGGCTAGCGCTTGGCGAGGCACCGGATACAATCCCCACCGTTCGCGATGTTTCGCGGCGCGCCCAGCCTGCTGCATTCAGTATCGATGGCGAGGGTCCAATTGACCGGATCACCAATTGTTTGGCCGGACAGTTTCGTGCCGCGCGCCTGTTCCCCGCAGCGGCCCATCCTCCGTCGCGGGGTGCAACGCATCTTGGCTATGACGGGATTGAACATAGCACCGGCATGGCAGGAACGTTGATGCTGCGCGTTCCTGTAGGAACGCCGGTCGCTGATCTTTGCGATGCGTTGGCGCAAATCAGCACGGTGCAAAGCGTTAGTTTGAATTACGTCTCACAAACTCCGTTCGATGCCGGCGATCCGCCGCATTTGCCCCGCAGCGATGACGACGGTTGGAACGCGCGCAGGATGGTCAGGCTACAAGAGGCGCTAGCGATAGAGCCGGGCGATGATGGCGTGATCGTTGGCCTGATCGATAGCGGTGTGAACGGCAAACATCCAGAACTCGCCCAAACATTTCGTCCAGGATTTGATACGGTGCGGTTGGAAAGCAACGACGTTGCCGCTGGTATTGAATTACTGGGCGATCACACCGCCGTGGACATGCGCCCGCGTGACGTGTTTGTCGGACACGGTATGGGCTGTGCCGGGATAATCGCTGCGCGCGGATTGGGAATGCCGCGCGGATTGGGCGGTGCTTGCCGGATATTGCCGATGCGCGCACTCGCGGCGGCTAAGCTGCCCAATGCCAAAGTGGTCGGCATTGGTGCGATCAGCGACCTTGACCTTGCGTTAAAGCTCGCGGTCGATCTGGGCGCAAAAATTATTAACATGAGCTTTGGCACTGACGACAGTGCGATCCTGCCGAACAGTCCAAAACCGCACGCTGATACCATCGCCTATGCCATTGCGCGTGGCTGCATTTTAATCGCAGCGAGCGGCAATAATGGTCGCGAAACCCGCTATTGGCCAGCCGCATTTCCCGAAGTGATCGCGGTCGGTGCTGTCAACGATAGCCGGATGCCTGCAAGTTTTTCAACCAAGGGCGACCATGTCTCGCTTTGCGCGCCTGGGCAAAAGATACTAACGGCCGCCGTCGATGGCTATCAATCGGCATCGGGAACAAGCTTTGCCGCACCCTTTGTCGCTGCCGCCGCGGCACTGTTAGTCGCGCGCAGCCACCGCCGGGCAAGACCTATTGATGCCGCCGCAGTACAACGCATCCTAGTCGCCACTGCACAACCATTTGCAGCGAATGTGGACACGACTGGGCACGGCGCGGGTATCCTTGATGCCGCCGCTGCCCTGGCCGCACTTGACCGCGAAATCGATCAGATCCCCGGCTATTCAACCGAACCAGACGCCAATGGAGGCGCCGATGATGGCTAGCCAATAACGCCCCGCTCATTTCCAAAACACAAGGAAAAGTCCCACAGAATTTCAGGAGAAATATCATGACTATCGTAAACCCTAAAATCCGCTTTGCCGACCTTGCCGAACGCGACAAAAAGGCATTTGATCGGCTGGATTACGAACGCCGTCGTTTTGAAGACATCGTGTCCAAACAAAAACGATCATTAAGCGATGAGGAAGAACGCGATCTCGCGCACGTCAAAGCGATTATCAACGAAGTCGAAACTGCGCGTCGCGACACCGGCAAAGCTGACGAGATTTGCGATCCGTTGTTCGTTGCGACGCGAACCCTGCTCAATGAACAGGGCGGACTAGAGGTCCACTTACGCGGCCATTACAACGGCGTGCTGATGTTCGGCGATGTGGTGTCAATGAACACGCTTGAGGCAACGCTGAAGTCCAAGGATCAGCCCGATGTTGAAACAACGCTGGTTGCATTGACGATTGGGTTGCTGGCAATCGACAACGCCAATCCACCGCCGTTGACCGTCGTTGCGCAAGAAGGAAAGCACACCGGTGAACGCGCTGCTGGCAATGCGAACGGCAAAACGATTTACCCCGACGTCGATCATCCGCAGTATCGCCAATTCACAAAGTCGTTCTTTGCCGCCCTGGGCGAAGCGCGCAGCTATGGCGAATTTGCCGACCGCGTGTTGGTAATCCTTGCCGTAGAAGGCGATCCGGACGGCAAAGGTGGTGTGCGTCCGCGCGTGGACACAGATGAATTCGCAAGGGTTATGCGCGGGTTAGCTGCGCGCAAAGTCGCGCACGACGAACCGCAACTGCGCCGCCGCGTCAACGAAGTCCTCAACAAGGTGCAAAAAATTGGCAGCGAAGATGACATTGCCGATCTGGAATTTGACCTACCTGACCTGAACGACCTGGTTGATAACAACATCGTTGCCGAAAACGTCAAAGTTATGGGACCAATGATTGTGTCGGCCATGTTCGAGGAACTGAAAGTCTTTCAAGTGGTCGACCGGATCGTTGAGCAGTTTCAGCACGGTATGCTGCCAATCGGATCGGGTCCTGCGGGCAAATTGCTTTATAAATACTGGCGCGAAGCCCCCAACCGGATGAGCGAACAAGAACGCAAGAATTTCGCGTCAATCACGCTGGGCGTTCCAGGCGGCGAACCAGGCGGAATGATCAACCGCGAGTTTAACGATCTATGGCTGCGGTTTGTCTCTTCTGTGTCCAATTTCATTCGCCAGACTGAGGTCGATAACATGCTGCGGGCCCGCACTGCCAGTGCGATAAGCCAGCAACAGGTGCGCAAAGCGGCGCGCGACCTTGCCGGGAATCTGTCGCTTCACGGCTATGGCATGGCGCATTATGCCGGACGAGAGCTGAAGTCGCAAATGCAAGGGATCATCGACCTTTTGGGCGATGCAGAAATCCGCGGTTGCTTTGGCGCTAAGGATATGTGGCAGGTCGTCGATCAGGTCGCAACGTACGAATTGGGCGGCGCACGAACCAGCAGCCGGTATCGCACGCTTGCGACTTGCGGGACAATTATCACCGCGTGGCTTGCCAAGAACGTTGATCGGATAACGACGTCGGCTGGGCCAATCATCGACATCTCGCAGGTGCGGTTCCCCGATACGTCGCGCGATCACAAGGCGACGTCGAACCCGAATGACTATGATCTGGTCAACGCATGCGAGCTGTGGCTGGCAGATACCGCAACCAGCGACAATCAGGTCGAGGAACTGTCGCAACCGCGTGAAGCGCCGCAAATGACCTCAAAGCCGATCCAGATACCCGCAATGGCGCGGCAGATGCTGAACGAAATCGGCGATGTCGGGCTTGGCATGGCATTTGGTGGCCGTAGCGGCGGTAGCAACGGCAGTCGGAATGGTGCGTGGCATTAGCCACGCCCCGTTTCGTGCCACGCAACCTAGATAAGGAATGATGCTATGTTTCACAGTCCCCGCCCGCTCGGCGTGACGTTACAAGGCAAATTGGCGCGCGTTGCCAATGCGTTGGGTTCGTCCGATGCCTATACACCTTTGCGCGATTTGTTGATGCGGACCTTCCCCTATCCAGAGGATGATCCGCGCTATCGCAGCAACGCGTTGATGCCGATGGCGCCGCCGTTTGAACCAAGCTTTTCGGAGAGCCAGCCCAACGCACTGCGCTACACAATCGAGCCGCTGCCGCCAGAGGCAAGCCCGATTGACAGGCGCGATGAATCGACCCGCGAAATGCGCCGACTGGTTCACAACTTTATGGGACCAGACAAGCTGTATTGGTTTGATCAGGCGAGCGAGCCATATCGCGGTTTTGGTGGCAGTAACGGCGGCCTTGGTTTCGGTGCCTTTTTTGGCAACAGTTTCGATCGAGGCGGGCTGTATTCAAGCAAAGTGTACTACGAAGCGCCGGGCGGTAAGGTCAACATCGACGCTTTGCCGATGGGGCTTTCGCGGATCGTTCAGACTGCGCTGGCGATGGTGCCGGGGATGCAACCGATGTTCACCACCGTTGCCGCGCAGCGCGATGCGGTGGGTCAGCGTATGACCTTTTCAGCGACGCAGCCGCTGCGCTTGGCGGACCTGCAGCCGGTGCTTGATGCACTGGGTCTGGGGCACCGCTTGCCCGGGATTATGCAGATGATCGGGCTGATTTTGGGTGGCCGTTTCGATCTGCCGGCCAATTCGGCATTATTGGCATTTGGTAACGGCCCGAACGGTCCGGATTTCGAAATTTATGTGCTGCTCGGTTCCATCCCTGATGTGCCGCCAAGTTTTTTAAGTCTGTTGACGTTAGGGCTGGCCGAACGGCCGCGCGGGTTGGCAGCGCTTGAACGCTGGATGGGTGCATTTACGCCCGAGGACGAACATTGGCCGGGGCATTTCTCCATTGTCAGCCTGCGAACTGACATGGTCTCGCCACCCCGCATCAGCCTGTATTTGCGTCCGGTGGAGTTTGAAATCACCGCCGACGCAATGCAGCGCGCAGCCTAGCATCGCAATCCTGCCCATTTTTTGGAGTTTCGTCGCATGACTGCCGTCCAAATTGCCTCGCCGCCGGTCACTCAGATGCCGGTCCCTCATGTCGATGTGCGACGCAGCGTCGCGGGTCTGTTGACGCAAACCCCCGCCTTTCACGCAATGTCTGCGAATGATCAGGCAGAAATTGCCCGCAACACTGCGTTAGTCGCTGACTATATTGCGCGGCCAGAGGGGATCGCCGGCAACACGCTTGAGCCACAGGCACGAACGCAAGAATTGGCGCTGGCCGGCAATACCGATCATTCAGGTAGTGAGGCGAGCTGGGATCAAAAACAGGCTGCAGTAGACGCCATCGGCAAAGGCGGTTTTGAAGCAAGTGCCGCGCGTGAAGGCGCCAAAGTCGCCGGAATGCTGCTGAACGAGGTTCAGTTTCCAACCTTTGTCGCTGGCTTGATAAGCGGGGTATTTCAATCGATTACGCGTAGCTCCATCGAACAGATGGAAGCCTATCAAAAAATGATCGCGTCTGTTGCAACGTCGCTGAAACAATTCATGGATGATCACGTCGATGAAAATCAGGGACGTGATCATATGGTCGATCAGTTCCCCGACCTGTTCGATATCGGTATGGACGATTCCGACGATAATCCCTCACCTAGGCTCGTGCTACGCGAAGGTATCGACGAAGCGGAGGCCCTAAAAAAGGTCAATAACAAACTCGAATTTGAAAACGGCGCGCTCAAAAGTCTCGATCTGTCCGACGAGAATGTCGAAAAGGCATTGGTTGAAAACAGCCGGCTGCAATTGGCCAGACAACGCCAGCAGTTGATGGCTTCGATTGTTTTGATGGGCATCAACCGGATCGTTGTTACTGACGGCAAAATATCGGCGAAAATCATTTATGATGTCAAAGCCAACGACCGGATGTCCAAACGGCGCTCGGCCAGTGCCGTCGATATGGCACGTAACAAGGATGGCTCTATCCAGACAACCTATGCAGGCGAAGGCGAATATGACAGCGGCAGTAATCGCGAAGGCAATTCTTCGCGCGATAAAGACGGCGGGCGCACCGAAGACTACAGCGCGGATTATTATGCCAAGGGCAAATATAAATACGAAAACAAACCGATTATCACCGCACAAACATCAGCATCAGAAGTCAACGACGCATCGTTACAGACCAAAATTCAGCTTTCGGGCATAGTCGATGTCAACTTCAAAAGCGACTATCTGCCGCTCGACAAAATGGCGACGCCGGGGATGATTGCGGCAATTCAGGGCAATTCATCGCCCGTTGACCCCAATGTGATGCCCAGCGTGCGGGCTGCGCCTGGCGCTGCACCGCCGCCTGTTGCCGCTATCCCGGCTGCGCCCCCGGCTCGGGTGGGAGTCTAGGCTATGTTGCGCCTGATTACCTCACCACCATCCGCCCCGGCGAATACATCCAGCGCTGGCCCCGCCATGGAGGCCACCCGTAGGGCGGTTCAAGGGCTGCTGATGGCCAGCCAAAGTTTTCCCGACCTGTCGCAAGACGAACGCGACCGGATGGCGCGGGCCACGGTGCAGGTGCTGGCATTCATGGCCGATCCCAACGGCGTCTATTCCGAGATTGCCGCGCGTGAGGCGAAAGGCGATTTGCCGATTGGGACGCTGCCCGCAGAGGTGGGTATGCCGTCGTCCGTACCTGCGCAGACTCTCGCCGAAGATCCCGTGGAAGCCACAAAGCGCAACCTTTCGGCAAGCCCCGGATTTGCTGGAAAGGATTTTGAGGCAGGGGCTGTAAAGCAAGGCGTCCAAGCGTTCGGTGACATGGTCCAAAAAGTTGATTTCCCAAAATTTGTCGGCGGGCTAATCAAAAACGTCTTTCAAGCAATCGTCGAAAGTTCAATCGAACAGATGCGTGCCTATGGTGAGTTGATATCCAACGTGGCCAAAACGACCGATCAATTCATGCGAGACAATATCAGCGAAAGTGCCGGACGAGACTTCCTTGCCGAAAGCTATCCTGATGTTCTGTCCATCGAATCTGGCGGAAATAGTGAAAGCTTTGCGGAGGGAGACGGAGCGACCGAAGCAGGGGCAACGGCTCCTCAAGCCAAAGTCGTTGCTAATGGCGATGATGCAGCGGTGCGGTTGGCCGAAATTAGCCGTAACCTTAATTTGACGCCGCCAGTCAGCGAGATCAGTGACGCTAATGCCGAACTGCGTCTGGTCACAGCCGCGCGATTACAAATGGCAAAATCCCGCCAGCAACTATTGTCATCGATGGTTATGCTGGGGATCAACAGGATCGTGATCACTGACGGGTCCATAAACGCCAAAGTGATATTCAGCATGCGGGCTAGCGATAAAGCCAAGCGGAATTACACAGCACAAATGAGCGATACCTCGACGCAGAAATCACGCGAATACGCCAATGCCAGCTATGGTAGCTGGTTCTCCCCCGTGAATGCCGAGGCAGGTTTTGAAGCGTCGCAAGAACACGTCGCAACGGTCGGCTCGGCGCTGGATGAAACCAGCGAGTCCAAGGCGGAAGTGAAGGCGCAACTGACGGGCGAGGTGAAAGTTAATTTCAAGAGTGACTATCTGCCGCTGGACAAGATGGCGACGCCGGGGATGATGTCGGTTATTCAAGGCAACAGCACACCGTATAACCCCAACGATGCCGCAAACGCTGCGCCTGCAAGGGCAGGGGAGTAAACCAATGGGGCGTTTCATCCCGCCACCGCCGGGATATTCGGCACACATTGCGCCGGTCGCCGATGCGAATTTGGTCAGCGCATTGGCGCTGGGCCAGTGGCTGGTGGATCGCGCGACCGCTCCCGGGCTTACGTTCGCACTTGATGAACTCGGCGGACTAGATGGCTTGGACTTGCCCGACGGTGCCGCGTCGCGGATCGACCGTGCGCAGCTGCGTGCTTTGGCATCAATCTATTTGGCGGCTGACCTTGAACCTGCCGGGATTATCGCCAGCGCCGAACAATTGGCAGCGCTGGTCGCAACAGGCGTCGTCAACTTTGATCTGGGCGGGGCAGCCCCGTTGATTGAGCAATACTGGCGACATCGCCGCGACCGCATGGCAACCGAGGAACGAAGCGCATTTTTTGCAAGGCTATTTGGTACATCAAGCGGACCAGTTTCTGCCGAAGCAGGACGAAACGCCCGTTTTGAAGATCGCATGTTTGAACTTTGCGAAGCGTTGACCAAATTTGAAGAACAGGGCGGACCCAGCGAACGCGGGACCAATATGGGGCAAGTCAGAGTACGTAATGCAGCGCGCGCTCTTTCGCAGAATCTGGGCGATGCCAGCAGCGGAATGACAGCCTTTATCGCCGATGAAGTCATGAAAACCTTGAAAGAAGCTTTTGCCATTCTAGGCCATCCTGATGTGCGCGGCGCTTTCCAAGCCCGTGATATCTGGGACGTTGTGCGGGCCATCGCCCGCCACGGGCATGTCTCTGTTGCCGACGTTCATCGCTATGTAAGGCGCGGCAAAGCAGGAATGATTTTGCTTGCCTGGCTTGCCGATTCACTTGAGTCGGCGCTTGGCAGCGGACAGATTGTCAGCTTGGGGGATCCGGTGATCGTTGCGGCAATAGACTGGCTAGAAGCCACGCTTTCGCTTGCCGAGGCCTTTGTCCCGCAACCATCCGATATGGCCTTAGCCGCACCGCCTGACCGGACCGCTTCGGTCTGGTCCGCTTTGGCTGGTTGAGATGGTCCCCGCAGCGCAGGTCGCGGCGTCTCGACCGGCAGCGGTGGTCGCACCCCGCCGGGATGCCCGCCAAGCGGTGCGTCATTTATTAAGCCAATCCGATGATTATTCGGCCCTAGACGGTAGTACAAAGCAGACAATTGCGGGATCACTGGCACGCATTGGTTCAACCGCGCTTGATATGCACGACGCACAGCGGGTGCCTGAACGGGCGCCTGAGCGGGCGACTGCGCGCGCGCAAAACGCGGGCGACGAGTTTTCTGGTGTGGCCGTCGACCGCGTTGCAGGAACAACGCAAAACATCATGAACGCCGTCAGTTTTCCGAGATTTGTCAATGAGTTGATAACGGGTGTGTTCAAGGCGATGAACGATTCAAATCAGCAGCAATTGACTGCCTTTGTCGATCTGATCCGGAATGTAGCGCAGACCACCGAAGGCTTTGCCGACGGCAATGTCGGGATATCTGGTGCGCGTGGCTGGCTCTCCGAACATTTCCCCGGAAGCTATGTGATCGAAGGCGGGGACGCGGTCGATATGGTGGCAGAGCTTGAGGGGCTTGAACCCGCTGAGGCCCGCGAACGACGCGCTGAGATACAGGCCGAACAGGATGCTGCGACCCGGATCGTCATGCGCGCTGGTGCTGCGCCACCCACCGAGGGTGCGTTACGCACCGCTTTGAGAGCGCCCGAGGGAAGCGCGCTACCGGCATCCGATCCTGAAGCATTGGTGCCGCTTGCAAGACAGGTTTTGGCAAGAAATCGGCAGCAATTGCTTGCGACGATGGTGCAGATGGGGTTGCAGCGAATCGTCATCGAAAGTGGCCGGATCAATGCGTCGATGCGGCTGCACGTTGACGCCAATAGTGCAGCAGAAAATGATCGCGGTTCACAATTCGACATGCGCAACACAACCGAGGCTGGGGTGGGGGCGAAGGTTGGCCCCTGGGGTGTCGAGGCAAAAATGCAGAACACCATCGGCTATGTCTCGACTGACCGGACGCAAACAACCGAGGGTATCAACACCTCGGTTGATCTCGACAGCGGCGTCGAGCTGGTGTTCAAGACCGACTATGTGCCGCTGAACCGTTTGGCGAACGGCGGCGATGTTGCGCGGATCATGGTGAATACCATTAATCCTGAAGCCGAGGCGCAGCGGCTGACCGCTGAGGCGAACGCGCGGACAGCAGCAACAGCGGCGCGGAGTAATGAGCGCGCAACCCGCATGGATGCAGCGTCGCATACGCCTGCAGCATTACCAGCCGCGACGATCGACACCAGCAGGCTAGCGTCGGGTGGAACAGTGGCGCCAGAGGTGGCGGTGGTTGCTCCGCCGACGGTTCCGCCAGTTACACCGCCGATAACGCCGAACGCTTCAACGCCTGAAGCAACTGTTGTCGTACCGCCGCCAGTCTTACCGGCAACGCAGCCAGCAACGCCGCTTACACCCGTTGCGGCTGGCACTGATACAGCGCCCGTACCTCCGCAAACCGCCGCAGACGTCGCCCGGTCGCTTGTCGCACCAGCAGTCGCGGCGATTTCCAATCTGATCCGCTAGGTGCGCTTGGCTTGGCGGACGCGCACTGGCAAAAATCTCGCTTAATGGACCCAACACCCGCTTTGCGAGTTACTTAGTTTGTCGGAATAGTTCGGCGATCTTTTGAAGGATATTCCCGATGGGTGAATTTGTAGACAAAGTTAAGGGCGCGGCGAATGAAGCCGTTGGCAAAGCCAAAGTTTCGGTTGGAAAAACTACCGACGAGCCAAAATTGGTTGCCAAAGGCCTTGCGCAAGAAACCAAGGGTAAAGCCCAAAATGCCATGGGCACTGTCAAAGGCAAGCTGGGCGATAAGTTATAAATTACAACGCGATCTGGACTGCGACGGCGAAGCGCGTTGACGATGTTTCGGTCGAGACGGAACCAAATCGCGATCCATTGGTTTTCTGTGCATCGTTAATAGGAGAAATAATATGAACCTCATCATCATGCTTATCGTGGGCGGTGTCCTTGGTTGGCTTGCCTCAATGATTATGCGCACCGACGGCCAGCAGGGAATTCTGCTTAATGTTGTTGTCGGCATCGTCGGCGCTATTCTTGCGGGCTATCTGTTGACCCCGTTTTTGGGCGGAGCGTCGATCACGACAGGCGCATTAGATATTAAGTCTTTGGCGGTTTCGCTTTTGGGCGCGATTGTCCTGCTCGGTATCGTCAACCTTATCCGTCGCGGCTCAATCCGTTAAACTACGGTCAGCTCATCGTGAACTATAAAGGAAACTGATATGAAAATTGTACTGAAAAATATGTCCGTATTGGCTGGCGTTAGCGCCCTTGGACTCATGGTATCCGCCTGCAATAGCCCGGCCGAGGAATCGGCTGAAAATTCAGCGGACAACATCGAAGAAAACGCTGACGTCGTCCGCGATAACGCGGATAAAGCTGCGGATAATATGGAAAACCGCGCTGATGCTGTGGACACTAAATTGGACGGCCAAGATACCGCAACCGAAAATGCAATGGAAAACAAGGCACAGACCGTTCGTGACAAAGCCGACGTGAAAGCCGATGCGATGGAAGATAAAGCCGACGCGGTCCGCAAAGCCGCTGACGGTAAATAATCAGCATCCGCTTGCAGAGTTCAGTTCGACCAACGTAAATTTGAAAGGGACTGAGATGATTACATCCGACACAGCAAAGAACAAGATCAAGGATCTGACGGCCGCAGCTGCTGACCAACTAAGCAATGTCACAACTAACGAAAAAATTGCAGGCGCAGCAGCGCTCGGCGTCGTCGTCGGCGCGGCGGCAGCTGCAATCGGTAGCGCAATGCTAAACAGCGATTCGCCCTCCAAGAAAACAACAAAGGCGGCGAAGAAACCAGCCGCCTGAGTCTGCGACTATTAAAGCCGCGTGGCTCATAACTGGCCCGCGCGGCTATATTTTTGCGCGGCGCAAAAAGCATAGCGCAGCCACAAGTGTGACGCAGCTTAATCTACTGCCTCTCGCGAAATTCGCTTTGTCCGGTCTCAAACTGCAATGGATATTTTAGCGTAACAACGGTGCCAGACGTGATTTGTGACGCGATTTCAAGGACACCGCCCAGCTGTTGCGCGAACGCCTCCATTAACTGCCCGCCCATAGACGCAGTACTTTCGGACGGCGCAAAGCCAGAGCCGTTATCGGCAATCGACAGCGTCGCGTGGTCACCGACCACATCAAAATCGATTGTTATCGTTCCATTCTGTCCAGCAACAAAACCATGTCGATAGGCATTAGTCACCGCCTCAACCGCCAGTAACGTCAATGGCACGGCATTGTTGATCGGCACGATTTGAGGCGCGGCATTGCAAGCCAGCTGAACACGGTTTTGCCCGCGGTGGAGTGCGCGAAGTTGCGTACATAAAGCATTTAGCAGGCTGGCAATGTTGACGTTTCCGTGATCGCTGTCGTGGCTTTCTTCGTATAATAGCCGATGGATCTGCGCGAGAGCGCCGATGCGTGCACGGGTTTGACCCAAAGCTTCGCGTGCGGCCGGATCGCTGATCTTTCCGGCCTGAAGCGTCAAGAGGCTGCTTACAATTTGAAGGTTGTTTTTCACGCGGTGATGAATGTCGTGCGTCAACGCTGTTTTGGCGTTGAGTGCAGATTGCAATTCTTGGTCGCGGCTTTCAATATCGCGCGCCATGTCATGCATCTGCCCGCTGAGCTGCCCCAATTCACGTGGCGCTGTGGCGAATTTTTCCGCGTCGCCGGAAAAATCGCCTTTGGCAAACTGATCCGCCAACGATCCAAGCGATGCCAGCCAACGCAACACAAGCCGAGTGGTCCCTAGCCAGATTGCGAGACTTGCTAGCAACAGCGCACCTATAGGCAATAGCAAGTTGATGCGTACTTGAGCAAGGGCCGTTGCCATCAAATGTTTAGTGGGTTCTGCATACACGACATATAAATCCTGGTCGTACAGAGGCGCTACTGAATACATCCAACTGACACGATCACTCGCAGTCGCTTGCGCAACTTTTGCATTCCCCAGGGTTACATCAAAGCGCGGTAAAGAACGCATATCACTGGTCAGAATGACCCGCCCGCTTCGGTCGATAATCGCGACCGCTGCGCCATCGGATAATTCAGAATTCGCCATCGAGCGTTCAAGCCATGAAGTATCGATCGCTGCCGAGACGGCTCCTTCGTTTTTTCCGCTTATGCCTTTGATCGGCAACATCGCGACTAGAATGCGTTTTTTTGAAATAGATCCCAATACTGGCGCACTAACGGTAAAGCCTCGTGCTTTGATGCCGCGCTGCCACCACGCCTCTGTTGAAAAATCGGTCAAAGGATCGAACGGCAATACCGAACATTGCACGCGGCCTTTAGCATCAGATCGTGCGAGATTTAACAACGCTGGATTATCGCCAATCTCTGCTGCCAGTGCGTCACGGCACCTGGAATTTGACGTCAAAATTTCAGGCCGAGTCCTCAGCTGTAACAACGTTTGCTTAGTGATTGTAAACGGATCGCGCTCGCGACCGGCTGTCGCTAAGGCGCTGGTGACAAGTGTAGTACCGATCAACGAACGAGAATAATTTAACGTGGAAAGCGCTTGAATAACGCTTAACGTGCCAATGGGTAACAAAGCCGCAACAACAATAATCACCAAGCCGTTCCGCAAGGTTATCGGTCGCCGCATCGCACGTACTCCCTTTTCCCGAACCTATCCGTTGTTAGCGAGTGGCGGATGCCAGCTTGGTCGTCGGTTGTTCTTGCAGGATTTCGCCGATAATACGCGCCGCGTCCTGCCCTTGTCCAATCTTAGCTTGCTTGGGCGGCGAATTAAACAACGCATCGTCGGTCGGCCCGTCAATCATCGCGGCCAGCGCAGTCCGCCCGCGGGCAAGACGGCTTTTGACCGTTCCCATCGCGCAACCAACGACCTCAGCTGCTTCTTCATAAGAAAGGCCGTTCGCCCCAATGAGCAATAATACCTCGCGCTGTTCGGCGGGTAGTTTCTGCAGCGCTTTGGCTACGTCATCAACATTGATGCCATTTTGTTGGGCCGGTGCGACCACTAGCACACGTTCCGCTACCTCGGGGTCAAGCGAAGTCATCCGCGAATTTTTGCGGATCGTTGTATAAAACTGATTCCGCATGATCATAAACATCCACGCGCGGAAATTCGTCCCCTGCGTATAGCTTTCGCGTGCTGCCCAGGCGCGCATCATGGTATCTTGCGCCAAATCATCGGCCATTTCGCGATGTCCGCACAGCCCGCGCGCAAAGGCACGCAGCGATGGTAACAACGCTACCAACTGGTCCCTGAAAATCTTATCAGGGTCGATAGCTGCTACCGCTCCCATCAATGTGCCTCGTTCTTATTGGCAATTTTGGTATCAATCTCGTCAAGCAGGCGAAGGAAATCATCGGGCAGAGCTTCACTGGCAACCGCGTCGTGCAGCTGCTTCAGCGCCGCTGCGATTGGATCATTGCCAATGTCCAGTTCCTGATTTTCAGGCTTCTTTGCCTTCGCCATCGCAAGTTGCTCCGCCAGCACGTGTTCTAAGTTTGGATCAGCAACTGTGGGTGATGTGTGTTGGTTTGTCACCGAATTCCTTATCCTTACTAAAAACAGGGTGACGATTGGCCATCCATGCTAAGGTAAACCACGCACTGAGGAAAAAAGTTCCATCTGGCGGAACAAAAACTGTTTTGTGCGGTTTTCGCTGTTTCAACGAGGAATAACTATGTCACTAAAAGCAGCGGTTGCCCCCGAACTTCCCTTTTTGCGCCGCTATGCGCGCGCGCTCACGGGGTCGCAAAGACTGGGTGATTCCGCCGTCCGTGGAGTGCTTGAGGCAATGCTGGCCGCCCCTGACGGCTTTGATGCTGCAAAGCCGCCGCGTCTGGAGATGTACCGGCTATTCCACCAGTTATGGCAACCCGGATTAGCCGATGCTAGTTCGGTGGACGGCACAGTTGCTAGCCTTCCGTTGCTAAACCGTCAGGCTTTACTGCTAACGGCGGTTGAAGGATTTAGTCTTCAGGAAACTGCAGAGATACTCGGAAGCGACGTCGAAACCGTTGCCGCTGATGTTGCGGCTGCGCGGCAATCGATCACTGATAGCCTGCAATCCTCGGTCATGATTATCGAAGATGAAGCCATTATCGCACTTCACATCCGATCCATTGTCGAAAGTTTGGGTCACAGTGTAACTGGTGTGGCGCGCACCCGCGCAGAGGCCGTCTCGCTTGCCGAGCGCAACCCGCCCGAACTGGTGCTTGCCGATATCAGCCTTGCCGACGGATCCAGCGGGATCGACGCGGTGAAAGACATACTGAACGAGATGAGCGTACCTGTGATTTTCATCACAGCCTTTCCCGAGCGCTTGCTGACTGGCGAACGGCCCGAGCCTACGTACCTAATCACAAAGCCATTTGAACCCGAAACGGTGATCGCCACGATCGGGCAAGCACTGCTTGTCCACCGCGAGCAAATCGCAGCGGCTGCGCCCGCGATTTTGGCGATGGATGATGCGACACCCAATCCGCGCAAGCATTTTGACACGCCTGCAGATTTGCTCGCTGACCCGGACTTAGACGATAGCGAAAAGCAAGCATTGCTGACTGACTGGGAATCCGAGCTGGATGGAAGGCTAAACGCTGAATCCGAAGGTATGAGCGCGTCCGATCCGATCAGTGCAAAGCGTGAAGCCCGACTGGCCGATGAAGCCCGCACAGTGAAAACCGCGTTGACACAGGTAGCGGGCACGACGGAGTAGAACACGAAATATCAAACGTTTAGCGGTTTTTGCTGAATTCGCTTTGTCGCTGTGGAACATTGTTCGGCGTTGGGCGTTTACTCCATGATATACTCTGTTGGAGATACTTCATGTGCAATCAAGCTCCCGCCTTTGGCATGAAGATCGACAGCTATTACGGCGCAGGCCGATAACGTCATGAGTATGCTGGCGCCCCCTCCCTTTGCCAGCGCGCCCCGGCCAACCCCCCGGCCGGGGCGCATTTTCTTTGAATCGCGTGTTCCGCCCATTCATGTCGATCAGCATTTGGTGCCCAATTTCGTGCTGGTGAACCGGCCGCTGTCCGCTGAAATCGAGCCTGTGGCTATTGTGGATCTTACCATAAAACGCATCGCGCTTATCGGCGGTTTTACGCCCCGGCGTTGCGGGATTGCTACCTTTACTGCCGATGTTTACGCATCAATGGCTGCTGCATATCCCGATATGGTGGTCGACGTGTACGCGATGGCCCCTGTCGCGAATGATATCGATTTTGCTGCCCCCGTTTGCGGCGTCATTGTGGAAAGCGATGCCGCCAGCTTTATCGAGGCTGCCGCCGCTATCGAGGCAAGCGACGCTGACGCGGTTTGGTTGCAGCACGAATTTGGATTGTTTGGCGGTAATGCTGGCGACAAAATTCTGGAACTAATTGACCGTGTTGCAGCGCCGTTGATTGTAACGTTGCACACAGTTATGCCCGATCCAGACCTGGACCAATTGCGCGTGATGCAGCGACTGGTTGCGCGCGCATCAAAGCTGATTGTGATGTCGGAACGTGCAGCGATTCTGATGCGTCAAATCTTTGGCGCGGATGCGGATCAAGTTGCAGTTATTCCGCACGGCGTACCAGACCGTCCCTTTGGCCGGACTGAACAATTCAAAGCGAAATTCGGCTTTGCGGGTCGCCATGTCCTGATGACATTTGGGCTGTTGTCGTCGGGCAAAGGGATCGAAACGGTGATTTCGGCGTTGCCGGATATTGTCACGGCGCATCCCGACACGCTTTATTGCGTCGTTGGCGCGACGCACCCCAATTTGCTGGCGCGCGAAGGCGAAGCGTATCGTGACCGGCTGCAATCGCTTGCTCACGATTTGGGCGTTGAAAATCATATCCGCTGGATCGACAGCTTTTTGGAGGCCGAAGAGCTGTTCGACTTGATCGAAGCAGCAGACATTTATGTCACGCCGTATCTTGGCGCGAACCAGGCGACGTCGGGGACGTTATCCTATGCACTGGCGCTTGGAAAAGCTGTTGTCTCAACGCCTTATGCTCATGCAGTGGAATTGCTGTCAGATGACCACGGCGTTTTGGTACCGTTCAGGGACAGCGCGGCATTGGCACATGAAATCAGTATACTGATCGCGCAACCAGACAGATTAACGCAGCTGCAAGCACGCGGCTACGAACGAGGTAGGGCCATGATTTGGCCTACATTTGCGGCGCGCTGCCATGACTTGGTTAAAACCGGCATCAAGCTAATGGCAGCGCCCGCACTTTCCCTGACACAGCGCCCTAATGTCGACAGCCTGATAAGGATGTGCGACGGCACAGGCATGTTGCAACATTCGATTTTCTGCGTGCCCGACCGTGCGCATGGCTATTGCGTCGATGACAATGCCCGCGCGCTGATGCTGATGAACCGGATTGGCGATCAGGCCGAACCGCATCGTTCGCAATTGGCAGCTATATTCGCAGGTTTCGTGCAGAGCGCATGGAACAGCGACAGCGGCGAATTCCGCAACTTCATGGGCTATGCGCGCAACTGGCTTGAGGCTGCAGGGTCAGAAGACAGCTGCGGTCGCACATTATGGGCGCTGGGTGCAACGGCGCATGAGGGGCTGACGCCTTCGATGCAAACATGGGCGCGCAAATTGTTTGCTCAGACAGCATTCAGTGCGCGGGATTTTGGCTCACCACGCGCAACGGCCTTTGCCATGCTGGGCGCGGATTATGTGTTGGCGGCAGACCCTGACGATGATGCGGCGCGCGAAATGCTCTCCAGCGGCGCAGATTTCCTGATGGCCCGATTGGCGGCTTCACGTCGCGCGGATTGGCCATGGTTTGAAAGCGTTCTGGCCTATGACAATTGCCGTATGCCCGAAGCGCTTATCCGAGCCGGTATGCGGCTTGGGCGACCTGATCTTACCCAATGCGGTATCGAAACGCTGGGCTGGGTTTTGGACTTGCAGATTAGCCCGTCGGGGAATTTTCGCCCGGTGGGTTCGGATAGCTTCGGCCATGAATATGCCCCGCCTCGTCCGTTTGATCAACAGCCGGTCGAGGCATGGGCGGCAATCGATGGCGCGAGTGCAGCCTATGATGCAACCGCCGATACCATATGGTTGCGCTATGCAAGCCGCGCTTATGATTGGTTCGCCGGCGTCAATGATCGCGGCGTGGCGGTTGCTGATCCAGGCACTGGATCATGCCGCGATGGCATCAATCCGCGCGGGTTGAATATGAACGAGGGCGCGGAATCGGTGCTGGCCTATCATTTGGCGCATTGCTCGATCCGGCAACTGATCGCCAAGGTTGGCGCATTTCAGGAGTAGCGCCACATGGTTGATCTCGTCCAACATGAACTGCGGCTACACGCCGACCCCAGCCGCGTCGTTGTGCGGCCGTTCCATCTTGCATGGCAAGCATCGGGGCCGGATATTGAGCGTGTCCGCAAGCTTGTCGATGATATCATAGCGCTCGACCCGCGCACGGTGCGTAGCGAAATGGGGATTGTGCTTAACGATTTCGCTGACCGACATTGGCAGATTGAGCGCGTTTTCGATGATCGTTATGTCCAGATCGAAGCAGCACTTCAACTGGATGGTAGTGCGCTGCGAAGGCAGACCAAGCGGCTGATTGGCGCATATTTCTGCCACGAATATAGCTATGCCGCCGCTGCGTTAATGAACCCCAGCGTAGTTCGGCATCCTGACCAGTCGGGCTTGCAACTCGGCAGTGTGCGGATATTGCTATCGCTGCGCGCGGTCGGCGAAGGGCATATCTCGACTATCGCATTCCGGGAGGGGATTGTCTCCGCTGGACGCCAGCTTAGCTTGTTGCCTGCGCCACCCTTTGCTACTGCCGCGATGCTTGGCAAAGCAAAGCCGACCGTAGAGGCGGGGTCAGTATCGTTATACCGCCACCGCGAAAGCAGCATTTCCGGCACTGTGATCTTTCCCATGACCGAGGCGCAGCGCAATGGGCTTGAGGATCTGCGCCTCGTCAAATTCGCGCATGACAATGGCAAAGAGGAATGGATTGGTACCTACACGGCCTATAGCGGGCGCGACATCCGGTCAGAATTGTTGCGCACCCGCGACTTTCGCGACTTTACACTAACGCCGATCAAAGGCGGCGCGGGTCGCAACAAGGGCATGGCCCTATTTCCGCGCAAAATCGACGGCCAATATATGATGATCGGGCGGCAGGACGGCAAAAACCTGTATCTGTTACGGTCAGACAATCTGGACGAATGGGAGGGCGGCGAATTGCTGCTTGAACCCAAATTCCCGTGGGAGTTGGTGCAGATCGGCAATTGCGGCGCACCGATTGAGCTTGATGAAGGCTGGCTGGTGCTAACGCACGGTGTTGGCGCAATGCGCAAATATGCCATTGGTGCGGCGTTGCTTGATAAAGATGACCCCTTAAAAGTCATTGGCCGGTCCGCAAGCCCCGTCCTGTCCGCGGCTGATGAAGACCGTGAAGGCTATGTGCCCAATGTTGTGTATACTTGCGGCGCGATCCGCGCAGGCGACGATCTGTTCCTGCCTTATGGTGTTGCGGATTCTTCGGTATGTTTCGCCTTTGTCGCGATCAGCGATATCCTGTCGCACATGGTATGATGGCGCGGAACAAAATCACTGTGCGGGCGTTTGTTCATTGGACCAAAAAAAGGATAATCCGATGAAAATGAGTTCCAAAACAGCATTACTAGCATTCGCCTTTGCGACGCCTGTAATCCTTTCCGGCTGCGCAACCGCCGAAGAAGCGATTGCTGAGGCCGTGGCCGACACTCAGCGCGCAACATTGTTGGGGTCAGAAATCGTCTCGTCATCCGGCGATACAGACGGCTATGCCAACGCCGAAGTCAGCATCGCGAACGAGCTTGACCAGATTTGCTATGACGTCAACGATATCCGCAACCTTGCGACGATCACTTCGGTATCGATTAACCGGGGCATGCGCGGACAGACCGGCCCCAGCGTTCTTCGCTTTGAAAAGCCGAATGAAGGCGGTTGGAAAGGCTGCGTAAAGCGTTCGGAATGGCTTGAGGACAAGCTGGAGTTTCAACCCGGCAATTATTACGTCCAGGTGTCTACAACAGAGTTTCCAAATGGCGCGATCCGCGGTCAATTGAGCCGCTAAATTGCATGACGGACAAAGCTGGCCCAATAAAATGGGTCAGCTTTGCGCCGGCAACTTAGCCGTCTAATTATGAAGTGAGTGGCGCAGCCTGGGCTAGCGCCAGATCAATAGCCTCGGCCAACTCAGCCTCGTGAAACGGCTTTTCAAGGATGATCGCGTGGGGCTTTACCAGCCTGACTTTCAGCACATTGCCGGTGGTAAAAATATGCGGGACGAAGCGGTTAGCTAGGATATTATCCACCGCTGAAATCCCGTTACCCGTTGTTAAACCAGCGTCAACGATCAGGAAATCAGGCAGATACTCGGCGGCTAATGTAACCGCTGCGCTTTCCGTCCCCACCACCCCGATCACCGAATGCCCCATGCCGATTAAAACTTCGGACAGCAGCATTCCGATGATCGCTTCGTCTTCGATGATGAGGATTTTTAAGGCAGACATTAAGACGGTTTAACCGTTTTTGGCGAGAAATGCGATTCAACGAAATACAGCTGTTGATCAATGCCGCGCGAGATTTCGGTGAACAGGTCAGCGGTCGTTGGATCTTCGATTTCGGTGCATTTGGCAATTGCGTCGATCACGGAACTACCAAAGGCAGCAAGCACAGCAGCCACAGCGAACAGATGCTTCGTTTCGTCAGCAACGCCAAGGGGATAGCGAACCAAAAACGATGATTTGACCGCCTCTTGGATCGTGCCATCCGCAGTTCCGCCCAATCCGGCGGCACGCTCGGCGAGCAGATCGGAGAAGTTTTCGACCTCTGTCGATACGCGGTCGAACAGTTCGTGGATCGCGATAAAACCGGGGCCGCGCACATTCCAATGCGCTTGCTTCATCTGCGCATGCAAATCGATAGCCGCCGCCAGATGCAGGTTAAGCAGCTCAACTGATTGAACGCGGATTTCTTCGGATAGGGTATTGTGGGTTTTTTGCATGGGGGAACACTCCGGGTTCGGGCAAATACAATCCGAAAAGGACCGATCTTTGCGAGGGTTAGTATCTGTAACTCGCCACATTGCAAAAGGTTCCATGACATGCGTGATTGACTTGTCCCGTCAAAGCGCCGCTACTTATCGCGTCCGCTCACCGCCTGCGTGGAACATGCCTTATGCTGTGGTGTTTGGGTTCTTTGAGAACCTGTTTTTAAGGGACAAGGCTCTATGCCGGATAAGCGACAAAAGCCTGACCTGATGATTGTCGCCATTGGCGCTTCGGCGGGTGGGCTGGATGCCGCAACAAAGCTGGTCACAGCGTTACCGGACCACACAGGCATGGCGTTTATTCTGGTACAACACCTTGATCCTGACCATAACAGCATGATGGCTGAGCTGCTTGGCGGACATACGGCAATGACGGTGGAGCAAGCGGTGAACGGCGCGGTGATTGCCGCCGACCATCTCTACATCATCCCACCCGGCAGTTATCTGTCGGTAGCCGATGGCAAGCTGCACATTTCCAAACCCAATGCGCGGCACGGCGCGCGGTTGCCGTTTGACTTCTTGCTCCAATCGCTGGCCGAGGATTGCCCGGACCGCACCATCGGCGTGATCCTTTCGGGCACGGGGGCGGATGGCTCGTTGGGGCTAAAGGCGCTGCACGATGCGGGTGGCTTGACGATTGCACAGGCCCCCGATGAGGCCGAATACAACGGAATGCCGAGTGCGGCGATTGGTGCAGGTACAATCAATCTGATTCTACCGGTTGCTGAAATTGCCGCTGCGCTGACTGATCCAAAACGACGGATTGTGACTGCGGACGAAGCCCCGGCGGCGGACGCGCAATGTCTGCCCGAGATTGTCGAGCTTTTGCGCACTGCATCCAACCATGATTTCACGCTGTATAAAATGGGGACGCTGCAACGCCGTGTCGAGCGGCGTATGGGGCTAGCGGGGTTGGATAAAATGCCAGAGTATCTGGACCGATTGAGATCCAATGCGGTTGAGTTGGAATTGCTGGCGAAGGATTTGCTGATCAACGTGACCAGTTTTTTCCGGGATGCGGCGGTGTTCGACATGCTGACCAAAACCACTTTGCCCGATATGGTGCGCGACCAGCCAGAGGGGCTGCCCATACGCATATGGGTTGCGGGATGCAGCACCGGCGAAGAGGCCTATTCGCTGGCGATGTTGTTCCGCGAAGCGATTATCGCCAGCAAGCGCGATATTAAGCTGCAAGTCTTTGCATCGGACGTTGATAGCGATGCCATCGGCACCGCGCGTGACGGCGTTTATCCCGATGCAATTGCACAGCAAATCACACCCGAACGGCTCGCGCGGTTTTTTGTAAAAGGCGACCATAGCTACCGCGTTTCGCCGGAATTGCGTGCGGCAGTGGTGTTTACGGTGCAGGACGTTCTTGCTGACCCGCCTTTCTCCAAACTCGACATGATTTCGTGCCGCAATCTATTGATCTATCTGGGGCCAGAGGCACAGGCAAAGGTTATTGCCTTGTTTCATTTTGCTCTGCGCGAAGGTGGCACACTGTTGCTGGGCAATGCAGAGACAATTGGCAGCAACGAAAACCGGTTTAATATTATCTCAAAAGCGGAACGGCTTTACCAGCATATCGGAAACAGCAAGGCGGGCGCTATCGGGTTTCGGCCCGGTCAAAGCGAGCCGTCGCGCACATTGGAACGCGGCGGCCAAGGTCAGGCTGCGCATCAGAACAAGCTTGCCGAAATGGTCCAGCGGCTAGTCATTTCCGCGCACTGCCCAGCGGCTGTGTTGATAAATCGCAAACAGGAATTGCTGTATTCCAGCGGGCCTACGGAACGTTACCTGCGCGTTGCCCCGGGCCATCCAAGCCACGATATCCTCGCCATGGCGCCGCAATCTTTGCGCACCAAATTGCGTTCGGCGATCCAACAAGCAATCGTTGCGGGCGGGCCGATTATTGTCACTGGCGGGCGCAGCGAGCATAACGGAAAGACTGTCAGCTTCGACATTCACGTCAGCCCCGTTGAGAACGAACGCGAGCCGTTGTTGCTGATCTGCTTCGTCGATGTGCCGGTTTCACAAATCAAAAAAGGCCGCGGCGCATCGCCAACAAACGCCGCCCGTGTATCCGAATTGGAACATGAACTGGAGACCACACGCACCGAATTGCAAGGCGCGATCCACAACCTTGAGATGTCTGGCGAAGATCAGCGCGCGGTGAATGAGGAAGCGCTGTCAGTCAACGAGGAGTTTCAATCGACCAATGAGGAGCTGCTGACATCCAAGGAAGAGCTGCAGTCGCTGAACGAGGAACTGACTGCGCTGAACAGTCAGTTGCAGGAAACGCTCGACCGGCAGCGGATTACCTCGAACGATTTGCAGAATGTCCTGTACAGCACCGATGTCGCGACGCTGTTTCTGGACACTGCGTTAAACATCCGCTTTTTCACGCCAGCAACGACAGCGCTGTTCAACTTGATCGCCGGAGACATCGGCCGCCCGTTGGAGGACCTGAAGTCGCTTTCGGCAGATCAGGCTTTAAGCTCGGATGCACGCAGTGTTCTAAAAAATCTGGAAGCTATTGACCGCGAAATTGAAACCACACCCGGCCTGTGGTTTGTCCGCCGCATCTTGCCCTATCTGGCCGATGACGGCAAAGTTGAAGGCGTAGTTATCACCTTCACCAACATCAGTGAGCGTAAACAGATTAAGCAAGCGTTGGAAGCCGCGATGCAACAGGCAGACCGCGCCAATGCCGCAAAATCGCGCTTCCTTGCCGCCGCCAGCCATGATCTGCGCCAACCGTTGCAAACGCTGGCATTGCTTCAGGGGCTGCTCGCCAAAACCGTGCAAAACCCAAAGGCGCAGCAACTGGTGCAGCGCGTGGACGATACGCTGGGCGCGATGTCGGGCATGCTGAACACGTTGCTGGATATCAACCAGATCGAGGCGGGCACTGTGCGCGGGGAAATCAGCACATTCCCCGTCGGCGATTTGCTGGAAAGATTGCGCGACGAATTTGTCTATCATGCCGAGGCCAAGCGCCTGTCATTGCGGATGGTGCCGTGCAGCCTGTCCATCGCCAGCGACTCGCGATTGCTGGAACAAATCCTGCGCAACCTGATTTCCAACGCGATCAAATATACCAAAAACGGAAAGATTTTGATCGGCTGTCGCAGACACGGCGATCAGTTGCGCATCGAGGTGTGGGACAATGGCGTAGGCATCGACAGCGCCGACATCGATTCTATTTTCGACGAATATCATCAGGTTGATAATGCCGCGCGCGAACGAATCCGCGGGTTGGGGTTGGGCCTTTCCATCGTAAAACGCCTTGGCGACCTGTTGGGGCATACGGTACTTGTCCGGTCAGTTGTTGGCAAAGGGTCAGTCTTTTCTGTCAACGTTAAGGCGGCGCCGCGTGAGCCCAATCGTGCCATGGCGAAGTCGGCGAAAAACCAGCCTGCCAAAAAGCTGAAAGGCCGTATCCTCATCATTGAAGACGACCCCGAAGTGCGCGATTTGCTTGAATTGCTTGTGCGGGACGAGGGCCATTATGTCCAGTTTGCACCTGACGGTATTGCCGCCCTCGCGCTGGTAGAGCGCGCAAAGATCAAACCTGATCTGATCCTGTCAGATTACAATCTTCCTGGCGGAATGAACGGCGTAGACGCGACGGCAAAGCTGCGGCATCAAATAAAGCGTCCCGTTCCCGTCATCATACTGACCGGCGACATTTCAACCACGGCATTACGCAACATCGCAGGCCACGCGTGTGAGCAGTTGAATAAGCCGGTGAAGCCGAAAACGCTGATCCAGGCGATCCGGCGGTTGCTGCAATAGCGGCGCGTGAAAACCCGCCGCAGTTGGCGAAAACGGAACATTCCGCCCTTTCAAAAGTTTACTCTCCATACATCGGGCAAATGCCCCTTTTTTTGGAGTAACCTGTCATGGGAAAATTTATCCTTACGGCCTGTCTGGCCGCCACTGCGATGATCCCTGTTAGCGCGAGCGCGCAACAAAGCTGCGAACGTCAGCGGTCTAACCGCAATATTGCAACCGTAGGCGGCGCTGTAGCGGGCGGAGTTGGCGGCAATGTGATCGCCGGGCGCGGTGATAAGACTATCGGCACAGTGATTGGCGCTGTTGTCGGCGCCGTGATTGGCAATCAGGTTGCAAAGCCCGATGCCAATTGCAGCCGTGCCTATGGCTATTACGACGAAAACAACCGCTGGCACGCCACCGGCATAAAATCCACCGACGCCGCTGGCTATTATGATCGCGATGGCAAATGGATCGATGGCGCGCCAAACGGCTATTATGACCGCAATAACCGCTGGGTGCAGAATGCTGGCACAGCAGAGGACAATGGCTATTATGGTGCTGACGGACATTGGGTTCCGGCATCGGCCAACGGGTATTACGACCGTGATGATCGCTGGATCGCTGGTTCAAGCGCTGGCTATTACGACGACCGTGGCCGCTGGAACCCGGGTAACACCACGGGCTATTACAACGACAATGGCCGCTGGGTCGCCGGTACAGCTAACGGCCGGATGGATTCAGACGGCAATTGGGTCAGCGAACCGCAACGTGGCTATTACGATAGCAACGGTCGCTGGAATGCGGGCGTTGCCAATGGCTATTACGACACACGTGGCCGCTGGGTTTCGACCAGCGTAGCACAAGAGCGCCGCAACGACGCCTATGGCTATTATGACGATCAAGGTCGCTGGCACGTCGGCACATCGGACCGCAATACCGCCAGAGGCTATTATGATCGCAACGGTCAATGGGTCGAGGGCGCACCAAACGGCTATTATGATGCGCAAGGCCGCTGGGTGGCATCGAACAACGCAAGTTCGGCTGCGGGCTATTATGACGCGCAAGGGCATTGGGTTCCCGCCGCGGCGAACGGTTACTACAACCGCGACGGACGTTGGGTCGCAGGCACTGCGAGCGGCTATTACGACAGCCGTGGTCGTTGGGTAGCCGGGCCCACGACGGGTCATTACGATTCAAATGGCCGATGGATGCCCGGATCGGCAAATGGTCACACGAACAGCGACGGCACCTGGATGTCGGACGAACAGCCCGGCTATTATGACGACCGCGGACGTTGGCATGCAGGCGCAGCTTCTGGCTATTATGACAATCAGGGCCGCTGGATCGCAAGACCATCGGACAATACTGGCCAGAATATGATTATGCCGCGCGAAATCCGCGCGCGCCAAGCATGGCTGGAAAACTATATTCGTGCAGCAAGCCAAGACGGAACACTGAACCGTGCACGGAGCAACCGGGCAATGCGCGACCTGAACGCCATCCGCCGCAGCGAGCGCGCCATGCGCCGCAACCGCGACGGAATGCTGTCTGTTCGGGATGAAGCCGCGATCAACGCTCGGCTCGACCGGTTAAGCGGCCAATTGCGCATCGCCTTTGCCGAGGGCGACGGACGCAACTGACCGACCACGAAATCGGATGCTGCGTTCCCCTCCTCCGACCTGTTGGGCGCAGCATCCGGTACCCGAATTCGGCGTGATTTTGCGGGCATCGAAACCAAAGTTGGACACGTAAAACGTCGCAAATTGGCACAGCGCGTTTCGGTTCGGGCATTAACCCTATTTGCCCCTCGCTATAATCCCTAACAAAACGTTAATGCTGTCCTCAACAATAAAAAAGGGTTGAGAACATGCGTCGTAGACTGGTTACAACAAGCGAAGGTGCCGGCCATCACATGCGCCGGATTATGGCACCAGAGGCGTTAATCGCCAATGATCTGTTTCAGGGAAAGTCGCTGAAATGGTGGCAGCAAGAAGACATGCATTTGTTCATGATCAGCTTTGGTGCGTTCTTTACGGTGTTCTACACGTTCATCGCTTGAACGGCACATCCGCCCGACTAATCACAGGCCTTGTGCAGCTGTTGCGCCAACCATGCTGATATCAGGCACATGGCGGCGCCCAGTAGCAGCTGATTAACGATAGTGACCCCGGCGGCACTTAGCCCGAGAGCGATTAGTGAGCCGACAACCATAGCCCCTGAGTTGACAATATTGTTTGCAGCGACGGTTCGTGCCGTTTGATCGCGTGGAACCGTCGTTGTCAAAAATGCATAAAGCGGGACGACAAACATGCCGCCTGCAACTGCGATGCCAAGCAACGAACCGAGCAAGAGCCACGCATCATCATGAACGACAAAGCTGCTGATTGTGTAAAGCGCGCCATCACCGGTGGCATCCCAGTTCAGACAGATGAAGTGGAAAGCCACAACGAACATGCCCATGACAATCACGCTAGCAGGCGCATATTTTGCCGATACCTGACCTTTTAGCAGCCAGTTTATCGCCACCGAGCCGATGGCGATGCCGATAGAAAATATCGCGAGGAACAGACTGGCGACTTCTTTATCAGCATACAGGACGTTTTTCGCAAGCGGCGGAAACTGGATGAAAAGCACCGCGCCAATGGTCCAGAAAAAGCTGATCGAGGCGATGGCCAGAAACAGTTTGCGGATGTGCATCGTGCCTTTCACTAGCGCTATCGATGATCGCAATATGTGCCAGTCGATGCCCGTTTCGGCTTGCTCTGGCGGTGCAGGCGGAACTTGTCTGCCGGATAGATAACCGATGATTGCCGTCAAAACGACGCCAAGTGCCGCCCATTCAACAGCAATGATGCCGGCAAGGATTGTCCCGATCAGGATGGCGATATAGGTGCCCGCCTCGACCAGCCCTGTGCCGCCAAGCACTTCGTCTGCGTGCAAATGCTGTGGCAGGATCGCGTATTTAATCGGCCCAAAAAAGGTTGAATGTACACCCATCGCGAACAACGCGACCATCATTAACGGAATGGCGACAACTGAAACCGCTATGTCGAGCCAAGCCATCACAAGCCCGGCTCCGCCAACGATCATGATAACGATTTCGCACAGCTTTACGATGCGGATAATGGCCGCTTTATCACGCGTATCTGCCAATTGGCCCGCTAAGGCCGAGAACAAAAAGAAGGGCAGGATGAATACAGCGGTCGCGACCGCGCTGAATAGTGCCTCGGCTTTCTCGTCAGTATAAACGCCATACACGACAAACAAGACCATCGCGTTTTTGAACAGATTGTCGTTGAATGCACCTAAAAGCTGAGTCACAAAAAGCGGCAAAAACCGGCGTTTGTTCAACAAAGACATTGATGTCTGCATAGCCGGTATCTCGTTCCCTAATTTTGCCATGCCCTAGCGGTGGCGTGATGAACGGCAAAGCGCTTTTCTTGTCAGCAATCAAATCGGCTCGTGATTTTGCGGAAAACAGGCGCTAGGGCTTAAGCTATGCTTAGTTTGCCCAACATACTGACGCTCTCGCGCATCTTTGCAGTGCCGATACTCGTGTTCCTTTTGTGGCCAAGCTTTGCCATGGGCGGCCATCAGCCCGCCGTGCTGGATTATTGGCTGGCCTTTGCGCTTTATTGCATGATGGGCCTTACCGATTATTTCGATGGCTATGTCGCGCGGACGCAGGGGACGGTGTCAAAGCTTGGCATTTTTCTCGATCCGATTGCTGACAAGATTATGATTGCGGCGGTCATATTGCTGCTTGTTTTTACCCGCGACGTTGATGGCTGGCATGTGATTGCCGCACTGATAATTTTATTGCGTGAGATTATTGTGTCTGGGCTACGCGAATTTCTGGCTGGTTTGCAGGTGTCAATTCCCGTGTCACAAATGGCGAAGTGGAAAACGGCGGCGCAGCTGGTTGCCTTTGGCGGGTTAATCCTTGCGGGGGCGCTACCCGAATGGGTGTTGTTGAAACAAGCGGCGCTGGCGCTGCTTTGGATTGCGGCCATTCTGACGCTGATCACCGGATGGGATTATCTGCGCGTTGGCGTGAAGCATATGGACTGATGCTGTTACAGATCGTCTATTTTGCGGCGGTGCGCGAGGCCGTTGGTATTGATGGCGAGCCGGTCGAGGTCGAGACTGGAACGCAAATTGCCGAATTGATTGACCGGATGTCCCGGCAAAGTGAACGCCACGCTGCTGCATTTTTTGACTGCGCAAAATTGCGTTTTGCCCTCGATCAGAAAATGGTTCGAGCGAATGCGATATTGGACGGCGCGAACGAACTCGCCATTTTCCCGCCGGTTACAGGTGGATGATTGAAATCCGCATTCAGACCGAGGCGTTCGATAGCGCGGCATTGCTTGCCTCTTTGCAGACAGATGGAGTTGGCGCGATTTCTAGCTTCGCCGGACTTGTCCGTAGTGACGATGGTGTCACAGCGATCGAGCTAGAACATTATCCGGCGATGACTGAGGCAAGCCTTCACGCGGTGGCTGTTGAAGCACAAAGCCGTTGGAACTTATCGAGCGCTGTGATTGTTCACCGCGTCGGTAAGATGGCAGTTGGCGAACCCATAGTCTTTGTTGCCGCTGCATCGGCACATCGGGCCGAAGCGTTGGCCGCGTGTGCGTTCCTGATCGACCGCCTGAAAACTGACGCGCCGTTTTGGAAAAAAGAATATCGCGGTGAACAGTCAGCTTGGGTCGAGGCCAAGGCCAGCGACGACGCGCGGGCGGCGGACTGGAATTAGCCCGGGTACAACTGCCGCATTGTCTCGGCCAGCAATTCAAATTCTGAATGGCGCGGGCTGTTGGTACGCCAGACCAACGCAATATCCCGCGAAGCATGCGGAGCATCAAGCGGTCTTGCTTGCACCTCGGTGTTGTTCAGCAACCCCGCCTTTACCGCCATTTCCGGGATCAACGTCTGACCAAGGCCATTGTCTACCATCAGGATCAGCGTGTGCAGCGATGTGCCGAGCATTGTGGCCGACGCGCGCAGTTCCGGCCTGTTGCAGGCAGCGAGCGCATGGTCCTTTAGACAATGTCCGTCCACGAGTAGCAGCAAGCGGCCCTCATCGACGTCATCTGGCGTCACAGTTGCAGGCGGGTTGTCCGGTTCGCCTTTGGGGAATGCAACATACAGCCGGTCGCTGAACAAAACCGCATGTTCAACATCGCCCGCTGCATAGGGCAGCGCCATCAGGACGCAGTCAACTTGTCCCTTGTGTAGCGCCTCAACCGCCGCAGTGCTGGTTTCTTCGCGCAAAAACAGTTTCAGGTCGGGATATTTCTGCCGTAGTTGAGGGAGTAGCTTAGGAAGCAAGAACGGCGCAATCGTGGGGATAACACTCATCCGCAATTCGTCCGCCAAGGGCGTGCCCGCTGCGCGTGCCATGTCGGCTAACTCTTCGGCCTCACGCAATATCCGGTGCGCTTTGCCGACAATGCGCAGGCCCAAGGGCGTAAAGCGCACTACGCGGCGGGTGCGTTCCACCAGCATTAAGCCAAGCAGCGATTCCAGCTCCCTGATCCCCGCCGACAGCGTTGATTGCGTGACATAGCTAGCCTCTGCTGCTTTGCCGAAATGGCCGTGCTGTTCGAGTGCGACTAGATATTGCAGCTGTTTAAGAGTGGGAAGATAGGTGCTCATAACGTGCGTCTTTCGATTTATAATCACCTACTAATCGATTTCAGCGATATTTACCATCAAAACCGTTCGATATTGCAACCAAAACTCTGGCTAAAGCGCAATTGGCATTGTAACTTTTGCAATATGGCCCAAATTAATGGTGAAGTCAGGCCGTCACCTATCAAGTGCGGCTGCCGCAGGAGATTATAAGTCGATGTTTAGCAATTTTATCGACTATCTGGATTCGATCAAAGAACGCGATCCCGCGCCACGTTCGCGTTGGGAGATATTGTTTTACCCCGGCGTGTGGGCGCTGGGCTTGCACCGCGTTGCACATTGGTTGTTTCGCGGCGAGATGTTTTTCCTTGCGCGGTTTGTAAACCACTTCGCGCGTTTTCTGACTGCTATCGACATTCATCCCGGCGCAAAGATCGGCCGCTATTTCTTTATCGACCATGGCTTTGTCGTCATTGGTGAAACGTCCTTGATCGGCGATAATGTTACGATTTATCAGGGTGCGACTCTGGGCGGCACTAATCCAACCAGCGGACAGGGCGGCAAGCGCCATCCGACCATTGGCGACAATGTGATTATCAGCCTGGGTGCGGCTGTCCTGGGTCCCATTATGGTCGGTGCAAACAGCCGCGTCGGGGCAAATGCTGTCGTCACCAAAGACGTTCCCGAAGGCGCGACAATGGTTGGCATTCCGGCGAGGTCGACGTTGGTTGAGGTGAAGCCTGCGACGCAGACGTTCACGCCGTACGGCACGCCATGCAACGAACGCTTTGACCCATCGACGCAGAAGCTGGAAATCCTCCAATGCGAAATGGAGACAATGCAAAAGCGCCTGACGCAATTGCTTGAAGAGCGCGCCGCTGCTGAGACTATAAAAAGCCCAACCCGCAGAAAGGCCACGCGGAAATCCGCTTGAGCGCGATCATTACACCTTTTCCGTTGCACGCGACTCGGCCTCTTCAGGTCGGGTTTGACCGTGCCGAACTGACCCGTATTCTGGATTTGTATGGCCGTATGGTTGCCGCCGGAAAATGGCGCGATTACGCCATCGACCTTGGCCGTGACATGGCGGTGTTTTCGGCATTCCGCCGAAGCGCCGAACGTCCCGAATACCGCATCGTCAAAAACCCCGCGTTGCGCCAGAAACAAGGAATATGGGCGTTGATGGGCGAGGGCGGTGCGGTGCTCAAACGCGGCACCGATTTGGGCCCAGTGCTGGCTCCAGTGGAGCGCAAGCTGCTCAAGCTGGTGGGCAGTTAAACCCCTTTCAATCGGCGTTCATCGCCCGTTTGTCGAATAGGTCAGTGTACAAAGTCGCAACCGTTTGTGTTTGTTGTGACCTAAGCTAAAGCTTGGCGCTGCATTTATAGTCTTTGGGAGCGATAGTATGATCCGCAAGTTTACGTTGGCGATGGCTGTTTCTAGCATTGCCGTTGCTGGCAGCGCGATGGCGCAAAGCAAGCCTGCTCCGGTTGCCGACCTTGTTAAACAAGTAAACATTCCATATGAAAAGTTCACGCTTCCCAATGGCTTGACAGTCCTTGTCAATGAAGACCGCAAGGCGCCGATTGTGGCAGTTTCAATCTGGTACGGCGTGGGATCAAAGAACGAGCCCAAGGGCCAGACTGGCTTTGCCCATTTGTTTGAACACATCATGTTCAACGGCAGCGAAAATGCGCCGGGTGATTATTTCGCATATACCAAGAAAATCGGCGCGACCGACCTTAACGGCACGACGTGGTTGGACCGCACAAACTATTTTCAAACTGTGCCGACCAATGCGCTGGAATCGGCTTTGTTCTTGGAAAGCGACCGCATGGGACATTTGCTTGGCGGGATGACGAAAGAAAACATCGATAACCAAATCGGTGTGGTCTCCAATGAAAAGCGGCAAGGTGACAATCAGCCATACGGCTTAGTCGAATATGCGCAGTCGGAAAATTTGTTTCCCGTTGGCCACCCGTATCACCACAGCACCATCGGCAGCCTCGAAGATTTGGCCGCGGCTAAACTTGATGACTTCAAAAAGTGGTTCAAAGATTATTACGGCCCGAACAATTCGGTGCTCGTGCTGGCAGGCGACATTAATGCGGCACAGGCAAAGCCGCTGGTTGAAAAATGGTTTGGCGATATTGCGCGCGGCCGCGATGTGCCGCCTGTCAATGCTCCAATCCCAACCTTGGATGTGGCCAAAAAAATTGTGCTGAAAGATAAGGTTCCGGTCACTCGCGTCTATCGGCAATGGGTCGTTCCCGGCCTAGCCGACCCGGAATTCACGGCGTTGCGTGCCGGGGCATCAGTGCTTGGCGGCTTGGCCAGTTCGCGGATGGATAACATCCTCGTTCGTGAAGAACAGGTCGCAGTTGCCGTGTCGGCGTATGTGTTGCCTTTCATGCACGCCAGCATGTTTGCGGTGACAGCAGATGTGAAGCCAGGCGGTAGCGCCGATGCAGTCGGGAAGCGGCTCGATACGTTGATGGCGGACTTCATCAAAAATGGACCGACTGCTGACGAAGTGCAGCGTGTCGCCTCTAGCGAAGCGGCACAACGGATTGACGGGTTGGAACAGATTGGCGGATTTGGCGGCAAAGCGGTCGCGCTGGCCGAGGGGCAGCTGTATACTGGCGACCCTGAGTATTACAAAAAAGAGTTGGAGCGGCTTGCGGCGCTGAAGCCCGAAACAATCAAAGCGGCGATGCAGAAATGGCTGTCGCGGCCAGTGCTGGAAATTGTTGTCGAGCCCGGTGAACGCGAAGCTTATACCGAAGTGGCAAGCGGCACAGGCGGCATCCGCACCGGCGGTCTGTCATCCCCTGCATACTATTCACCACCGGGTGATGAACGCTTCGCGGGATTGACCGCGTTTCAGGGCACCGACCGCAGCAAAATGCCCGATCCGGGAACTACGCCCAATGTCGATTTCCCAACTGTCGAAGAAGGCAAGTTAAAGAACGGCATCAAAGTGTTTTTCGCTAAGCGTAACGCTGTGCCATCGGTGCGCATCGCAGTCAGCTTTGATGCAGGCTATGCTGCCGATCCAGTGGATAAGCGCGGTATGGCCTCGATGTTAAACAGCCTGCTGTCTGAAGGAACAACGACACTGACCGCAACGCAAGTGGCGGAAACCGAGGAGCGGCTTGGTGCGGACGTCAACGTCAACAGCTCGCAAGATCGGACCGTCGCCAGCCTTCGTGCGATTAAGCCGAACCTACAGGCGTCGCTGGCGCTGTTGGCAGACGTAGTTAAAAATCCCGCGCTTGCTGACAAAGAAATCGAACGTGTGCGCGTTCAGCAACTGACTCGCATTGCTGGCGAAAAAGCACAGCCGCAGGGCATCGCCTCGCGTAATCTGCCTGCAATCATCTATGGCAAAGCGCATCCTTATGGTGGCCCGATGTCAGGCAGCGGTGATGCGAACGCTGTGCAATCACTGACCCGCGCAGACTTTGCAGCGTTTCACGCGTCATGGATGCATCCGTCAAAGGCGGAGATTTTCGTCGTTGGTGATATAACGTTGAAGGACGTGACTAAGCTGTTGAACAAGGAATTTGGCAGCTGGAAACCCAAAGCAAAGCCGGCCCCTGCGAAGGCCTTTACCGCCGCGATCCCTGAACAAAAGGGACGTATTATACTGTTTGACCGGCCCAATTCACCGCAGTCGATGATTATGGCGGGGCAGGTAATGAACGTAAAGGGAAGCGACGATCTGCTGACTTTCCGTGCGGCCAATGATGTGTTTGGCGGTGACTTTACGGCGCGGCTGAACATGGATCTGCGCGAGACCAAAGGCTGGTCCTATGGCACTTACTCGCAAATCCCAAGTCGTGCCGATCGCATCGCTTTCGGTATCTCTGCACCGGTGCAGACCAACCAGACAGGGCCTTCGCTTGCGGCATTGATGGGCCATTTGAACGATTTCACCGGCGATAAAGGCGTGACCAGTGACGAGCGTGATCTGACCGTCAACGGCAATATTCTCGAACTGCCCGGTAGCTATGAAGTGTCGGGCGCGGTGATGGGCCAGATGCAGTCTGACCGGTTGAACAAACGGCCGTTCAACTACGTCGAAACCTTGTCGGGACGCTACAGCAAGCTGACCCCGTCGGAGATGACAGCGGCGTTCAAAGCGAAAGTAGATCCGCGCAAATTTACGTGGGTTGTCGTTGGCGACGCGGCAAAGGTAAAATCACAGCTTGAACCACTCGGTTTGCCGATTGAAATGGCCGCTGATGATGCTACCAAGGCCACTGCTAACAACGATGTTACTAGCAAATGCTCCACTAAAGAGAGGAATTCAGACATGGCAGCAGTAGATGGCGATTGGGACGTCACAATTAAAAGCCCAATGGGCGACCAGAAATCGGTCTTCACCATTACCAGTGACGGCGGCAGCTTTTCGGGTAAAGTCGCAGGCGCGCTTGGATCAATGGACGTCAAAGATGGCACCGTCGATGGCAACACGTTGACCTGGAAAATGGACATGACCGTTCCAATGCCAATGACATTGGATGGAACCGCAACTGTCGATGGTGACAACATCAGCGGCGAAGTAAAGGCCGGTGCCTTTGGTTCGATGGCGATGAGCGGCTGCCGTAAAGCATAAGCTACCGGGTGCGCTTGGCGCTTCCCTTGTAAAATAAACCGGGCCGCTTTCCTGAAAAGGGAAGCGGCCTTGTCGTATTGGTGCGCTATGCGTATGAATATCTCTAACGGATTCTCCTAACAGAAAGACACATTCGCATGAGCCAGCTCGCATCTCCCGGCCAGCTTCGCATGTCGTTGATCCGATGGGCTTTATTTGTCATCCCAACGATCATGTTTCTGGGATTTATCTCAGGCACGATATCTGGCTCTGGTGAGGATAACCGCTGGTTTCAGGAACTGATCAGGCCGGAGTCACAGCCTCCGGGCTGGGTATTCGGTGTTGTCTGGCCGATATTGTATTTCATGACTGGTTTGGCCTTTGCGATTATCCTTAACGCCCGCGGCGCGCCGCAACGCGGGCTGGCAATTGGCCTCTTTCTGACGCAATTGGTATTGAATCTGTTTTGGTCGCCGTTATTTTTTGGACAGCATCAGGTAACAAATGCGTTTTATCTCATCATCCTGATTCTCCTCACGGCAGTTGCCACGACATTAGTTTTTGGCCGCATTCGCAAGGCAGCGGCGTGGCTAATGGTGCCCTATCTGGCTTGGCTGAGTTTTGCGACGATCCTGAATTACCAGATCGACCAATTGAACCCCGGTGCCGAACGCTTATATGTTCCCGCATCAAATGAACAAATCGGAGGCCGAGGCCGTGCAGAGTGAAAAACGCATTTTCGACGATCTGTCAAAGGTCATCACCGGCATCGCCGGAACGGTTGCGGGCATGGGCCGCGAAGCCGAAGCAAATGTCAAAGACCGCGCGCGCGAATGGGTATCGGGGCTTGACGGCGTATCGCGCGAAGAGTTTGACGCGGTGAAGGCCATGGCGGCCACGGCGCGGGCCGAGGCCGATGCACTGAAGGTTCGTGTTGCTGCACTGGAAGCGGCTTTGGGTGCAAAAGCTGCACCAAAAGCAAAGGCCGCAGCTAAGCCACGCGCTACTAAATAGCGCTGCGCGCTCACGCCCTTTCATGGAGGGTTTGTGACCTTATCCACAACCCGCCCACAGACTTGTGCGCTTGCCTGCGCAAGGCGGGTTGCGCGCGATTCGTGAAAGGCGCATTCACCGGTCCAACAGCAAAGCAGGGCCGCAATGCGCGATCAGGAAGAAGAATTTACCGAGATGGAGCGCGAGGAATCCGCGCCGCTTGATATGCTTGCCGCCCTTTTCGATGCGCGCGGCTGGGAATATGATGTTATAAGCGACGAAGAAGTCACCGCTGAATTCAAAGGCAGCTGGACCAGCTATCAACTCCGCGCAATCTGGCGCGAAGAGGATAATGCGCTGCAATTGTTGGTATTTCCCGATGTCACCGCGCCGACAGAAAAGCACGAGACGATTTATAAGGCGCTGGGCCTCATCAACGAACAACTCTGGCTAGGCCATTTTGATCTATGGTCGCAAAACGGCATCATCCTGTTCCGCCACGGCAGCCTGCTTGCCCCCAACGGTATGTTGGGCGTCGATCAGGCGCAGACGATTATCGACGTCGCGCTCGATGAATGCGAACGGTTTTATCCGGTGTTTCAGTTCATAATCTGGGGTGAAAAGAGCCCCGAGGATGCGTTGGCAGCAGCGTTGATTGAGACGCACGGCGAGGCGTAAAGCCTCACCCCCGCTTCAGCAAATAATGCAAAGTCGCAATCGCCATTGGCTTGGCGGGATCATCTTGCCAAGCAGTTGATTGCACATTTGCCATCGTCCGACCAAGGCGCGTGATGGTCCCAACCGCATAGCTGATCTGTGGCGTGCCGCCGCGCATGAAATCGACGGTGACATTGACCTGTTTGAACCGCGCCTCATCGCCGCGTTCGCGCAAAGCATAGGCGATGGCTGCGACGGCTGCCATTTCCAATAGTCCCGATATTGCGCCGCCGTGCAGAAATCCAGGACGGCCTTGCACTTTTTGCTCAAAGGGCATCACGATCAGGGGTGATCCATCGTGCAGCCCGGATACTGTCATATCCAAACTCTGCGCATAAGGTGGCAGCTGTAAATCGCTAAGCGTCTCGGTCATGATATGCGGTCGCCGATGCGGATGAATGTTCCGGTGGCATAAGCGAGCGGTTCATCGATATCACCATTATGCGCAAAGCCGCGGACAAAGGCCATGCTGTGCGTCAGATGATAGCACATGCCCCGTCCAAATACCTTTGCCCCTTTAGGTGATGGGCGCAGATAATCGAGCCGTAGGTCCATTGTCACTTGCGGGCGAAACTCGCCAAGCCGGTTCCAGATCGAAAGCGATGTTGCATTATCCATCAAGCTAATAATCGCGGACGATGCGAGCACGCCGCTTTCTGGGTCTCCGACCAAATCCTCACGCCAATTCAGCGACAGCTCGACCCATTCCGGGCTATGCGCCGCATATTCCATGCCAAGATGCCCACCATGTCCGAATTGGCTAATCATCCGCATGATCAACGCGGGGTCAAAACCGCCCGGCATCGGCAATTTGGAAAGGTCAACGCCAGACATTGATTAGCTTTCTGGTCCGAAATAGCGGGTGGTGGTGCGTGTCGCGATGCCATCGATGCTGGTGTTGCGGCCTGCTGTCTTTTCCAGCCAATCAGCCTCGGGCATCCCGGCATGCGCCTTTTTCAGAGTCTCGCGTTCACGGTCAAACGCCATAAAGGGAATGCCCCAGCCGCAACTGGTTTGGACACTTTCAACATCGATGACGAAGATTTGGCGCGTTCCGGGGAAGATTGCGAAATGCTTGGCCAGATCATCCCATCCATCATCCTGCGGCAGCACGACACGCCCGCGCCCGTAGATGCGCAGGATCAAAGCAGGCTGATCAAAATTGGAGAACATCAACGTGATACGTCCATCTACCGACAGATGCGCATGCGTTTCATTGCCTGACCCAGCGAGATCGAGATAGGCAACCTGCGAAGGCGACAGTACCCGAAACGAGTCATAGCCCTTTGGCGACAGGTTGATGCGTCCATCGGCAGTGGCTGTCGCTGTGAAAAACATCGGCTGGCGGCCAATCATTTCCACATGCTTGTCGTTCAACGTATCGAAGAATTCGGCCATCAATTATCTTTGGCGGATAAGGCTGTGCAAGGCAACCTCAGCAGATTGTTCCCGGAATCGGCACGCCGAACGGGCCTTTACATGGCTTTTTGGGTCGTGGTTCGGACTGTCCACCATTCATACCGCGTTCGCCCATTCCGGTCATGAAACTGGCGAAGGATTGAAAGCGTGCCTTGGCGGTCCATTCGATATTCCAGACTGCTTTGGGATCAGCGGGCCTCGGCGGGAACGCGAAATTTTCCTCGGGGCCAAAGGCGTTCATGCTGCCGAACATCATGCCGCCCGCCGCTGTTTTGGCTTCAGCGGGGATCGCGCAACTGGTTTGTGATGGCGGCATCACGTTTTTCAGGCCGATCTGCTTTTGCACTTCAGCAGGCGACAGATAGCCCATGCCGTCGCTGAAATCACGGTTGCTGGCGGATGTCCACATCACCATGTCCCCGCCCCCGCTGCTATTAGGACCTGTGCGCTCCATCCCGCCCATCGCCCATGCGGCATATCCGGTGGCGGTTGGAACGCTGTTCCAACCAAGCTGAATCGCAGCACCGGAATCTGACGCGTCGACGTTCAGCGCGCCCATATAGTTGTTCGTGAGGCTAAACTTGATTTCGGGCGTGAAGTTGCTGGTGATGCGGTGTTCGCCAATGATCGACGAGCCGGATTTTGGCTGCTTGCCGCTTTTGCCATTGGGCCACCATGCGGCGTTTGCGTCGCGCGCCTTTGCTGCTGCGGCATATTTCTCCATTGCACCAGGCGGCATCGCCATAGGCGGCATTTTCGCTGTCGGCATTTTGGAAAAATCGATGACGAATGGCTGTCCCTTTGGTGCCTTTTCATTGCAGCCCCAAAATATCAGGATCCGCCCTTTGGGCTTGTCCATCTTATCATTTCTATCGTAATCGCGCTCGGTCGGCTGCGTAGTTGCAGTGCCGGGAACATCGCCCAGCAAAGGCACAGATTTGCCCATCTTCGCAGCAGCCAAAAAGAAATGGTCGCCTTTTTCGGGGTGCACCGGCGCAGCAATTGTCGATTCCAGTCGAAGATCAAGCATCTGGTTATCACCGCCGCCACCCATAAGCGCGCCGAGCCCGCCGCCCATCATTGCACCCATGCCCATGCCGGATGTGGTTCGCACATCCATCTCATAGCGTGCCTTTGGCCCAGTGGATTTCTGCGCAGCACTAGGCCCAACGGCTAACGCGATGGTCAGAATTGCAAACGATGAATAGCGGATGGTTGGACGCACAGAATTTCCCCTTTAGTGGGAAACGTTGTTCCCGGAATGTGACGCGGCCTTATTATGACGACACGTTACCGCCCGACGATAGTTCACGCAAGCTATCCCGCTGTGCCACCCACCGTCAGTGCGCTGACTAAGGTTGTAGGCTGGCCAACACCTGCGGGGATGCTTTGGCCGGCTTTCCCGCAAACGCCTATGCCTTCATCCAGTGCCATGTCGTTACCAAGGCCGATGACTTTCTGCATCGCGGCCGGGCCATCACCAATCAGCGTGGCCCCTTTGATCGGGTCGCCAAGCTTACCATTTTTAACGCGGTAAGCCTCTGTACAGCTAAACACGAACTTGCCCGAAACGATATCAACCTGTCCGCCGCCAAAGCTTTTGGCAAAAATACCGTCTTTGACACGGCTTAATAATTCGGCGGGGTCATCATTGCCGCTGCGCATAAACGTATTGGTCATGCGGGGCATTGGGACATGTGCGTAGCTTTGCCGGCGACCATTACCAGTAGGTTCAACTCCCATCAGCCGCGCATTCAGCCTATCCTGCATATAGCCTTTAAGGATGCCGTCTTCGATCAGGACATTCTCGCGCGTCGGCGTGCCTTCATCGTCTATCGATAGCGAGCCGCGACGGCTGGCCATCGTGCCATCGTCAACAATAGTCACGCCAGGGGCGGCAACGCGTTGTCCGATTTTCCCACTAAACGCTGATGTACCTTTACGGTTGAAATCGCCTTCAAGGCCGTGGCCGACAGCTTCGTGCAGCAACACGCCGGGCCAGCCAGGGCCGAGTAGCACTGTCATTTCACCCGCCGGGGCATCCACCGAACGTAGGTTGACCAACGCCTGCGCCAGCGCTTCATCAATCGCATGGTTCCACTCAGCGTCTTCGAACAGCTTGTCATACAAATAACGGCCACCAAAACCATAACTACCGGTTTCGCGGCGACCGTTTTCTTCGACTACTATACTGACGCTCAGCCGCACGAGCGGGCGGATATCGGTGGCGACAAACCCATCGGCACGGACAATTTCAACGACTGTCCAGCTGCCGGCCAAAGTCGCAGAAACCTGCGCTACGCGGGGATCACGAGCCCGCGCAGCGGCGTCGATTTGTTGGCACAGCTCAACCTTCTTGGCGAAAGGAACCAGATCGAGCGGGTTGCCGTCGGTGTAAAGGTGGCGGTTGTTCTGACGCGGTGGCGCAGTTTGGTCGCCCTTTGTCGGATCAAGCAATTGCAGCGTCTCAGCCGCACGCCGGATGGCCGCTTCGCTTAAATCGTTTGCGTGGCTGAACCCCGTCATTTCGCCGGATACCCCGCGCAATCCAAAGCCAGACCCTGTCGAATAATCCGCCAGCTTCAACCGGCCATCGTCGAAGCCGAAACTCTCGCTGGCGCTATATTGCAAATACAGCTCCCCATCGTCGCAATTTTTCAGCGCGTCGCGCGTAATGCGAACAGCGGCATCGGGATCGAGTAAGCCGGGTTGGTAAAGATAGCTGCGCGGATCTGTGTTGTTCATTGCATCGATATAGGCAATCGTGCGCCGAACAAAAGGGCGATCATCTGTCCTTTTTCACTTTGCCCAAATCGGCAGGTCCACCGACCAAAATAAAACGCCGGTCGCAATAGCCGCAATCGACAGCGCCGCTCTCGTCAATCTCTAGCCAAACTCTGGGATGGCCAAGGGCAGGTGGCACATCGGCGCCGCTGCCATCACAAGCAATGCGGTTGGTGCGGACAAGGATGGTTTCTGGCGTATCGATCATGTTGGGCGATTAGCAAATGCCAGTCGCGCGTGCAACGATGCGCTTTATTGATAATTCAGCGTGATCGTCCAAGTGCCGGTATATGTCCCCGGAGCCTGGTTTGCGCCAACTTCCAGCGTCGCACCAACGGGAAATGTAAATATCCCGGTCGCCGAGTTAATTCTGAACCGTTGCGGCGAGGTCGTCAGAACAGCTGTCGGCGTACTGCCCATAATGAAGGTCCGCACACGCATGGGCGCACCCGGCCCTGTCACTAAGATACTGGCAGCGCCCAGAGAGATATCGACGCGTTGGTTATTAGTGCCCATGCCAGCAAATTTGGCCGATTGGAAACCTGTGCCAATCAAAATGACATTGCCAGTTTTCGTCCTCGTGCCATTTGGCGCGATTGTCACTGTGCCCGCAGTTGGCGCTCGGATTACCTGTCCAAAGTCTAGGTTTTCAACGCGAATAAATTCCAGCGGGCGGACGATGGCGATCTGTGCGTCAGTGGCCCTTTGGTCGGCAAGGGCAGGAGTGCTAGTCACGATCGCGGCAACCGCACTCGCAAAGAAAATGCCCCAAAACTGATTTGATTTCGCCCCGTTCACTCACTCGCCTTCGCACCCAACTTATAAACGTGTTGGTAGGCGGAGATGGTTAATACGCCGCTAATTCGTAAATTATTGAAAATTCAACGTGATTGTCCAATTGCCAGTGTAGGTTCCAGGGGCCTGATTTCCGTTCACAGCCAATGTCGCGCCGACTTTTAATTCGAACGCACCGTTTGATTGGCCCTGAACCTGAAAATTTCTCGGTAGAATTGTCAACACTTGCCCCGGACTGGTGTTGCCGCGAAACAGGCTGACCGTCATTGGTGCGCCGGGCCCCGTTAGTTGGATCGTTGCACTGCCTATCGAAATTTGCACCGGTGCGTTTCCGCCCGTAGGCTTACGCCCGGCAAACTCTGCGGCGTGGTGTAGATTACCGACCAATGTTACGCCGCCCGTTGCGGTGCGTGCGTCCGAGGGCGCGACGGTAATGATGCCCGGCAGAGCGCTTGGAATAACAACGCCGAAATGAAGGTCCTCGACTTTGAAGAATTCACCGCGTGTCACAATCGCGACTTGCGCGTCAACGGCGTCTGTTTCCGCATGCGCAGCGGACGACATAGCGCATGTTGCCATGGCTATGATGCACGCGAACTGCGTGCGCTGCATTAAGCGGACTGCCCCTATCATTCACACTCTTTGACACGATATCCTGCAAATTCCCCTTTACGCAGATGGTTAATATCCGATTGACGCATCGGCGTCAGGATTGCGCCTTTGCGACCGCTTCGCTATCGGATTGCATATGACCCACCCCGCCATATCCATCGATGCTATCTGCAAAACCTATGACACCGGCAAACGCGCGCTGGATGATGTCAGTTTCCAGGTGGAACGCGGCTCGATATTCGGACTACTCGGCCCAAATGGTGCAGGTAAATCTACCCTTATCAACATCTTGGCGGGGCTAGTTCGTAAAACATCGGGCAGTGCACATATTTGCGGTTTTGATATCGATGCCAACCCGCGCAATGCAAAGGCGTCGATTGGTATCGTGCCGCAAGAGATTATGTTTGACCCGTTTTTTACCCCGCGTGAGGCACTGGAGTTGCAGGCGGGGTTATATGGCGTTCCCAAAGCGCAACGCAAAACCATGGATCTGCTGCGCGCTGTCCGGCTGGAGGACAAGGCCGATGCCTATGCGCGGACATTGTCTGGCGGAATGAAGCGGCGGTTGCTGGTCGCCAAAGCGTTGGTGCATTCGCCGCCGGTGATTATTCTCGATGAGCCGACAGCGGGCGTGGATATCGAGCTGCGCCAGCAATTGTGGGATTACGTGGTTGAGTTGAACAAGGCGGGGACCACAGTTGTGCTGACCACGCATTATCTGGAGGAAGCCGAGCAGCTGTGCGACCGGATCGCGATTATCAACCATGGCAGGCTGATTGCGAATAAGCCGACCAAGGAACTCGTCGGAATGGCGCGCGAAAAGGCGGTTGTCTTGACGCTGGACCGCGATATCGTCGAAGCTCCAGCGCACAAGGCGTTCGAAAAAGCAGAAAAAATATCCGATCGGATCATCGAAATTACGTACAACAAAGATCGGATGAATGCAGGGCAGGTTTTGGCGGTAGTGCAAGGGCTGGGATTGGGCATTATTGATGTGACAACCAAAGAGGCTGACCTTGAGGATGTGTTCCTCAGCCTGACAAGCGGGAGCGTTGAGTGAACACCGACATTCTAATTATCGGTTCAGGCGCAGCCGGGCTTACTGCGGCGCTGCAACTGGCGCAAAAGTATAATGTGACTGTGTTGGCCAAAGGCGCGCTGTCCGATGGCGCAACGGCATGGGCGCAGGGCGGGATCGCAGCGGTGCTTGAGCCCGGCGACACCTTTGAAAGCCATATCGAAGACACGATGGTCGCGGGCGGTGGCCTGAACAACCGCGAGACAGTCGAGTTCGTCGTTGAAAATGCGCCAGCCGCGATCCAGCGGCTGGCCGAGCTGGGCGTACCATTTAATCTGGACGGCCCTGACGATGGCGATTGGCATTTGACGCGCGAAGGCGGGCATAGCCACCGGCGTATTGTCCATGTCGATGACGCGACGGGATGGGCGGTGCAACAAGCGCTGGAGATTGCGGCAAAGGCCAATCCCAACATCACGCTTGTGCCCGATATGGTCGCCATCGACCTGATCGGCGGGCGGCATCAGGAACGGTTTTCAACCGATGGCCGCGTCCACGGCGTCTATGCGTTGAACCGGATTAGCGGTAAAGTGGAGGCGTTCACGGCGCGCGCTACGATCTTGGCAACGGGCGGAGCAGGTCGGACGTATTTGTATTCCACCGCGCCGCGCGGCGCGACTGGCGACGGTATCGCGATGGCTTGGCGTGCCGGCTGCCGCGTCTCTAACATGGAAATGATGCAGTTCCACCCGACCTGCCTGTATAATCTTTCGGTCAAGAATTTCCTGATTACCGAGGCGGTGCGCGGTGAGGGCGGCATCTTGAAAAACCCCAAAACCGGGCACCGCTATATGCCCGATTATGATGAACGTGCCGAGCTTGCCCCGCGTGATATCGTCGCTCGCGCCAATGATGCGGAGATCAAGCGCGATGGCCTTGATTTCGTCCATCTCGATATCAGTCACAAGCCGCAAGAATTTGTGAAGGGGCATTTCCCCAACATTTACGAAAAGCTAATCGGGCTGGGGATTGATATTACCAAAGAACCAATCCCGGTGGTTCCGGCGCAGCATTATACCTGTGGCGGGGTGCTGGTTGATCTTGACGGGCAAACTGACGCACCGGGGCTGTATGCAGCGGGCGAAGTGACGCAATCCGGACTGCACGGCGCGAACCGGCTTGCGTCAAACTCGCTGCTAGAATGCTTTGTTTTCGGCGATGCGTGTGCGGCGCATATTGATGCCAACTGGGACACGCTGCCGCCGCCACCGCCAATCCGTGCATGGGACGAAAGCCGCGTGACGGACAGCGACGAAGAAGTCGTCATCGCGCAATGCTGGCGCGAAATTCGGCAGTTCATGTGGAATTTCGTCGGTATCGTCCGCACTACCAAAAGGCTGGAACGGGCCAAGCACCGCATCGATTTGCTGCGCCGCGAGGTTGAGGATTACTACAGCCACTTCCGCGTCACCCCCGACCTGATCGAACTGCGCAATCTGGTCGAGGTCGCTGATCTGATTATCCGGTCGGCACTGTCGCGCCACGAAAGCCGGGGGCTGCATTATACGCTAGATTATCCCACGATGCTGCCAAAAGCGGTCGATACGGTCTTGGTGCCTTAATGTATGGCCAAAAAGTTCGAAACCAAACTCCCGCCTCCTTGGCTAAAACGAATTTGGATCAAGGATGAACTCGTACCCGAGCGGCGGGGGTATCCGTTTCATATCCCATTATTTCGCTCCGAAGGCTTTGAACTGGAATTTGAAAACCCGTTAACAATCATCATCGGTGACAACGGATCAGGCAAATCGACATTGCTCGAAGCCATTGCGGAACTTGCGGGATTTGGAAAGCTTGGTGGGGGCAAAGACCACCAAGTTTTTGATTCTGATCCATGGGAAGAAGAATCTGGGCATTCATTGGCACAGTTTATGGGCGCTAGCTGGCTTCCTAAAATGACGAGCGGCTGGTTTTTTCGCGCCGAGAGCTTCTTTGGTCTGTCAAATTTTCTCGAGCAGGCAGCGCATGACGTTAACGCACTAGGCCCAGACTATTTGTCCCATTCACATGGCGAAGGTTTCATGCGATTTTTTCGGGAACGTGGGAGTCGAAAAGGACTGTTTATTTTTGACGAGCCTGAATCGGCACTTTCGCCGCATCGGCAATTTGAATTCATCAAGCATTTGTTGGAGCAGGTGTCGTTGGGCAATGTCCAGGCAATTATTGCAACCCATTCTCCGATCTTGATGGCTTTGCCGGGCGCGCGTTTACTGCAACTGGACCGAGGCGGACTGAATGAAACGAGTTTTCGCGAAACTGCACACTTCCGGCTTTACCGAGAATTTTTCATGGACCCTGAAGGCACAGTCCAAGCAATGATCGAGGATTGAGCGGGTTCAATTAGCGTTTCGTTTCAGCCTTGTTTTCGATGCATCCAGGCGTGGTGAACTGCAACGATAACGCCTCCCACCGCTAAGCCCGCTACACCCGAAATCCCGGCATCAACCAGCCAAGCCAACGCGCCTTCGTGCAGGTTGAACCATTCGGCGGGATGGTAACCAAAACCATGGACGATAATCTGCCCGCCAACCCATAGCATTGCGGCGGTGCCGACGATGGACAGGAAGGACAGCAATTTGGGCATACTGCGTACCAGCGCGCGGCCGAACGCCTTTGCTCCTTTATTACTACCCTGCGCCATGTGCAGCCCGATATCGTCCATTTTGACGATCAACCCGACGACGCCATAAACCGCGATGGTGATGCCAATCGCGACAATGAACAACGCGGCGGCCTGCATGCCGATGGCCGGATAGGTGTCCGCGACTTCCTTCAGCGCGATTGCCATGATTTCGGCAGATAGGATGAAATCGGTGCGTACGGCACCAGAGACCATGATCTTTTCATGCTCCGCACTGCTTAACTCAGCAACTTCTTCCGCCAATGTTTCTTCATCATCATCGGTCGCGTCGCGGAATTTTTCGATGACTTTTTCGGCACCTTCAAAACACAGATACGCGCCGCCGATCATCAAGATCGGCGTGATCAGCCACGGCGCAAAATAGCTGAGCAGCAACGCCGCAGGCAAAATAAACACCAGCTTGTTAACCAAAGACCCTTTGGCGATCCGCCAGATAATCGGCAGCTCCCGGTCGGGGGTAAAGCCGGTGACATATTGCGGCGTCACTGCTGTATCATCGATGACCACGCCCGCTGCTTTCGTGCTGGCCTTGCCCGCAGCAGCGGCGACATCGTCAATCGATGCGGCGGCGACTTTGGTGATGGTGGCAATGTCGTCAAGAAGTGCGGCGAGACCGGATGGCATGGAAGGTCCTTAAGTTTTCGAATGAGAATGAAAATTACCGTTAGCTCTGAGCCTGTCGAAGAGCGTTTCATAGATGTTGCGCCACGCATCGGCACGCCCTTCGACAGGCTCAGGGCTACCGTCTTAATTTGAAACAGCTGTTGCTTCAAACCCTTCCGACAAAAACCGTTCGGCTATCGCGGCGTGGAGTGCTGCGCCGCGCGCCATGACGCTGTCGTCGAGCACCATACGGTTGGAATGCAGGCCGCAACAGCTGCGCCAATCGTCACCTTCATGGCTGGCACCCAAAAAGAACATCGCGCCGGGAACTTTTTCAAGGATATAGGCGAAATCCTCGGCTCCCATGATCGGGGTTTCAAGAGTCCTCCAGCTTTCGGGGCCAAAGACGTCCGTCACGACGCGTTGTCCGAACGCGACTGCGGCAGCATCGCACAGCGTAACGGGGAAGCCTTGTTCGATATGCACATCGGCGGTGCAATTATGTGCGGCGGCGATACCCGGCGCGAGGCGGTGGAGTTCCTCCGCCACATGCGCGCGCTGATACGGGCTGAGCGTGCGGATCGTGCCGAGCATATGGGCCGTTTCGGGAATGATGTTGTTGGTTGTCCCGGCGCTGATTTTCGCAATGGTAACTACGGCTGGATCAAACACAGACACGGTCCGCGTCACCATCGTCTGGATGGCGGACACAATCGCACAGGCCACCGGGATTGGGTCGATGGTATCGTGGGGCATAGAGGCATGGCCGCCAGCGCCTTTTACAGTGATCGACAATACGTCCGATGAAGCCAGCAGCGCTCCGGCGCGTCCGGTGAAAATACCATGCGGCGCATTCGGCATGATGTGCAGCGCAAAGGCGGCATCGGGCAGCGGATCAATTAGTCCATCGTCGAGCATAAAGCGCGCCCCGTGATGGCCCTCTTCGCCCGGCTGGAACATGAAAACGACAGTGCCGGATAATTTATCCCGCCGCGCGCACAGCATTTTTGCAGCACCCACCAACATCGCAACATGCGTGTCGTGACCGCAGGCATGCATCGCGCCTTCGATGGTTGAGCCATAATCAAGGCCGGTGTCTTCATGTAGCGGCAGCGCATCCATATCGCCGCGCAACAACACTGTCCGGCCATTGGCGGGACCGCGCAAAATTGCGATTAAGCCAGTCGTTGACGCTCCTTCGCGAAATTCAAGCGGCAAACCCGCCAGCGCCGCCTTGATTTTCGCTAGCGTTTTTGGGTTTTGCAGACCTAGCTCTGGCTCGCGATGAATGTCGCGGCGCAGCGCGACTAGGTCTGGGAGCAGGCTTTCGGCGTCATCGCGCCATATATTAGCAAACGGGGGCGTGTCAGTCAGTGTCATTATCGCTGTCTAACACGCCCGCGGCGCAATCAACAAGTTCGCTTAGTCATCAATTCCAACAGCAACATTTTGTGCAGGGCCGCCGCGACGACGGATACCAAGCAGAATGTTGCTCTTATTTTCAGCCTTTGCTTTTTTCAATGCAGTGACAAGGTCAGATACCGAGTTCACAGGTTGATAATTGGCGGCAACGATGATGTCGACGCGTTGCACGCCAACCTGTGCAGCACTGCCCGTTCCGGCAATATCTACAACCAATCCGCGCGTATCGGCGGGCAGGCCAAGGCGGCGGGCGATGCTGGCGTCCATCGGAATGACGCTGATACCAAGCGCGTCGCGCAAGAGTTTCGCATCACCCTCGGCGACATCGCCTTCGAATTCCTTTTGCGCCTCGGGATCGAAATTGCTCTGCGCCATTTCTTCCTCGGTTGGGCGTGCGCCAACGGTTGCGTTGATCGTCGTCGCTTTGCCTTCACGCAATATCTCTAGCGGGATTTTGCTGCCCGGTTTGATGTTAGCAACGATGCGTGACAAGGTCAGGTCGGGTGTTACTTCGCGGCCATTGACCTTCAGGACGATATCGCCTTCTTTTAGTCCCGCTTTTTCACCGGGCTGGCCAGCGATCACATTAGTGACTTCTTCACCTCGGTTTTTGGCGATGCCAAGCGAGTCAGCCAAACGCTCATTCACCGCTTGGATCGCGATCCCCAGATAGCCGCGTTCCGGACGGACACCTTTTTTCAACGATTCGATAACTGGAACTGCCTCCTCGGCAGGGATGGCAAAGCCGACGCCGATGTTTGCACCAATGGGAGAAATCAGACGGTTATTGATGCCGATAACTTTACCCTGAAGGTTGAACAATGGCCCGCCGCTATTGCCCGGATTAATCGCAGTATCCGTTTGGATAAATCGGTCATAAGCACCGCCTGCGCCGATATTACGCTGCAACGCAGAGATAATGCCTGCAGTTACAGTGCTGCTTAATCCCAACGGATTACCGATCGCGATGACCCAGTCACCGACACGGTTTTTGGCAGACGATTCCATTTCGACGTACGGCAAATTCGTTGCGTCAATTTTAAGTAAGGCAACGTCCGAGGTCGGATCGCGGCCGATGATCTTCGCGGTATATTCTTTGCCGTCAAACAAAGTCACCGTGACACGGTCAACGGCTTTACCATCAGGGCCACCAGCAACAACGTGGTTGTTTGTGACGATAAAGCCATCGTTTGAAATGATAAAGCCAGAGCCGCCGCTTTGCTGTTCCTGCTTTTGCGTCACTTTTTCGCCGGTAAACGGGTTGATGCCAGCAACAACTTCGACCTTTTGCTTTGTCGCGATGTTTACGACAGCGGGCTGTAGCTGCTCGACCAGATCGGCAAAACTGTCTGGCGAACCCTTCGGGGCGATCCCTGTTTGCACCAGTGCGACGGTTGAGGGAACAAGGCCGCTGGGGCCGCCGGGGTCGCCTGTCGATAAGGCGAACGCGCTGCCCGAAAGCAGAAGCAGAGCTGTCACTCCATAAGCATAACGCACTATAAACGTCCCTTCAGATTACAAACTGGTTGGCAGAGGTTCCTGCCGAAAAATTTATTGATGCCTGACGCTGGCAAGGTGAACACCAATTGAATGGCTGACCTATCCACAACGTCGTCGGCAAACGGTCAACTCACTTCGATGAACAACGCGTCACAGCCAAAACTGATCCTAACCCCCGTCGCGGAATTTGCGCAGGTAGTCGCTATTCGGCGACAGGATCACATTGGTTTTACCGTTTTCGCCATCCTCGCGGAAGGTCTTACGATAGGATTGCATCGCACGGTAAAAATCATAGAATTCCGGGTCTTTATTAAAGCTTTCGGCATAGATGCGTGCGGCTTCGGCTTCGGCAGTAGCGCGAATGATTTGCGCCTCCTTTTGGCCCTCGGCATCAATTGCGACCGCTTCCTGACGACGTGCGCTGGCCATGCGGTTGAACGCTTCGGTCAACGGTGTGCCATCGGGCAGATCGGCGCGCTTGATGCGCACGTCGATGATCTCTGCACCATAGCGGCCGGCTTCGGCGTTCAAGGATCGCTGGATATTCTCCATCACTTCGCCGCGTTCGGGGCTTAACAAAGTCGCAAATGACCGTTTGCCAAGTTCGTTACGCAGCCGCGAGCCAAGGATGGTTTTCAATTGGTCGCGCAGCCGTTCTTCGGTGCGGCTGGTTTTGTACATCAAAATCGGTCGGGTGATCCGAAAACGGGCGAAAGCATCGACTTGTAACCGTAATTGATCGGTCGACAGCACCTCTTGCCGCTCCATCTCCACGCTCAATATACGTTTATCAATCAGATTGATCTGTTCAACAAACGGCACGCGAAAGGCAAGGCCGGTGACGCGGTCGCCAAAACGTTGCTTGGGCGTGTAGCCGTTGACGACACGCAACGGCGTACCATAATTGCTGATAATCGCCTGTTTAGTTTCTGGCACAATTGATACCGTCTGCATTAACAGCACAATCAAGCCAAGGCCGATCAGGCTAAGGACGATCGGGTTGCGTAATACTGCGCGTTCCATCATTTCTTCCCCGTCACAGTCAAGCCTTCTTCAGGCGCCTTTTCGACACGACGACGAATTTCAGGCAATGGCAGATACGGCGTAACACCGCCGCTTTCGACAATGGTTTTGTCCACTTTGCTCAACACTTGCTCCATGGTTTCATAATACAGCCGGCGCTTAGTCACATTCGGCGCAGTTTTATATTGCTCGTAAATCTTGTCGAACTCAGCGGTTTCACCAAGCGCGGTTTCGGTCGCACGGCTGGCGTAACCACGCGCATCGTTCAGATAGCTCTCACGCCGTTGCTGCGCCGCGTTGACCGCGCGGAAGGCGTCATTGACCTCGGCAGGTGGGTCGGATTGCAAGATTGTCACGCGCTGAACGTTTACACCTGAATTATATTCCGTCAGGATCGCTTGCATACGCGTTTGGACTTGTGTTTCGATCTCGCCGCGGCTGCTGCCAAATGCTTGGTTCAAATCAAACGTTGCAACCGCTGCGCGCATCGCGCTTTCGGCAACTTCTTGGACCGTTGTCTCGGGCCTGTCGAGTTGGAACAAAAACCGTTCCGGATCGCGGATTGACCAGCCAATTTCATAGGACATATCGATCAAACTGCCGTCCTTGGTCAGCACAAGGTTGTCGTTGCTAGCTTTTGGCGAGCCGATTGTGGTCCGCCGGATGCCCTGCGTGTCGATTTTAGTCATTTGTTCAAGCGGCGCGGGCAAAGTCAGCGCAATACCAGACCCGACGGTGCGCTGATACTTGCCAAAAAATGTGACAACGCCTTGCTCTTGCGAATCCAGGCGGTGGACGCTGGTCCAGCTGATCCAAAGCAACGCAAAGCCAACCACGATAATCGGCCACCAACTTTTTCCATCAGCACGCTGCGGCAATCCGCTAAAGCCGCCGCCCTTTTTGCCGCCACCACCGCCGCCGCGGAACAAATCCTCCAGCGATGGTCCACGCGGTTTTTTTACTTCGTCGGACTTTTGCTGCTCCCACGGGTTCACAGGTCGCTTAGGTTCCTCGACCGGACCTGCGGATGGACCGCGCGTCCTTTTGGGTTCGCTGCCACCAGAGCCTGAAAAATCCCACGGACTTTTCGGTTCTTTTGGACCATCATTGTTTAGCGGACGGGGTACACCGTTATCGTCTTTTTCCATCATGTCACGACATATAGGAAGGGTATTTGCATAAAAACAGTGTCATTCCCTGAAATCTGAATCTATTCGCATTGGCCATGATCGAAGCGGAACAGATTGAAGCCATTTTATCCCCAATTGCGGGCAATCGCGCAGGCGCAATCCGGGTGAAAGACGGTGCGATTTCGTTGCTGTTGGATGTGACGGGATTAGAGCCAAATACGCGGGCGGACCTCGAGGTAGATGTGCGGACAGCGATTTTGCAGATTGCGCCTGATGCACCGGTTAAAATCATGCAGACCGCCGAGCGCGTGTCACAACGCCTGATTGCTATCGCCAGCGGCAAAGGTGGCGTTGGCAAATCGACGCTTTCCACTAATCTGGCGGTTGCGATGAAGCGGCAGGGACGCGCCGTTGGCCTTGTTGATGCCGATATCTATGGCCCGTCGCAACCGCGCCTATTTGGCCGCGAAGATGACAAGCCTGTGTCCGAGGGTAAAAAACTCTATCCCGTAACCGGCCAGGGCGATGTTCCTTTTCTGTCGATGGGGCAATTGGCAAAGCCAGGACAAGCGATTGCGTGGCGCGGACCGATGGCGGGGCAGGCTTTGGCGCAACTGGTCGATGCGCATTGGGGCAGTGTCCGCGAAGTTATCGTCGATATGCCGCCGGGGACTGGGGATATCCAGCTGTCGATGGTGCAAAAGCATAAGCCTGTGGGGGCGGTGATCATCTCAACCCCACAAGATTTGGCGTTGATGGATGCGGCGCGGGCGATTGGCTTTTTCAATCAGGCGCAGGTACCGATTATAGGGTTAGTCGAAAATATGGCGGGCTATATCTGCCCGCATTGTAGCGAAGTAAGCGATCCGTTTGGTAGCGGCGGGGCAGAGGCGGCGGCCAAAGAGCTAGGCATTCCGTTTTTGGGCCGCATTCCGCTTGATATATCGATCCGCATTGCAAGTGACGAAGGCGTGCCGCCAGCATTGGGTGATGGACCGATTGCTAAGGCCTATGCCGACATCGCGCAAAAGGTCAGCGCATGGCTGGACACGCCGCATGAGTGAAGGCCTGTCCCGGCGCAATTTGCTGATCGGTGGTGGCATCGGCATCGGGCTTCTCGTTGCATGGCAGACATGGCCGCGCGAATATCGCGCCAATATGCCTGTGGGCAAAGGTGAGCATGGTTTCGGTAGCTGGCTGAAAATCGCCGAGAACGGGACGATCACCATCGCGGTGCCGCAAAGCGAAATGGGCCAAGGCGTTTATACGGCCTTTGCGCAAATGGTTGCGGGCGAATTGGGAGCGGACTGGAGAACGGTTGCGGTCCAGCCAGCGCTTGCCAGCCCCGTATTTGCTAACCGGACTTTTGTCCGCGAATGGCGTGCGGCGATGCTGCCGACCAGCATCGCTGCGTCGGTTGGCGGCGAGTTAGCTGACGGCATCAGCAACGACTGGGCCGAGCGTAACGCGTTTATGATTACCGCCGGATCGACCTCAATCCGCCAGTTTGAAATGCCGTGCCGAATGGCCGGGGCCGCCGCGCGGGTGTTATTATGCCAAGCCGCCGCTGCGCGCTGGGACACCAACTGGGAAGCATGCGAAGCGTCCAACGGCTTTGTGACTTTTGGCAAAAAGAAAATCGCCTTTGCCGATTTGGTCGCCGAGGCTGCGGATTTTGATGTGCCCAATCCTGTGCCACTGCGTGCATCGCCGCTGAACGGCCTATCGGGCAAAGAAGCAGTGCGGCTGGATGTCGCCGCAAAGGTTGACGGCAGCGCCAATTTTGCAGGGGACATCCGCTTGCCCGATATGCTGTTCGCCTCGGTCAGGGGCGGACCGATAGGCGACACGCGGCTGAAATCGGTGAACGTCAAAGGTGCGGCGCAGATCAAAGGCTTTGTAAAGCTGATCAAAACCGAACGCTGGGTTGCGGCACTGGGTACGAACTGGTGGGCGGCAAACCGTGCGCTCGATGCTATAACGCCAGTGTTTGAAACGACCGGCCGGATGCCCGACAGCGCAGTGATGAACGCGGCGCTCGACCGGATGCTTAGCACAGGCAAAGGCTTTAGCATTCACAGCGAAGGCTCGTTCGAGGCCACGCTCGATAAGGCGGCCGGAACGCGGGTGTTCAAAAGCCAATATGCTGTCGCTCCTGCGCTGCACGCTCCCATCGAAACGCGCAGCGCGACGGCGCAATACAGCAATGGCAAGTTGACGTTATGGCTCGCCAGTCAAGCGCCGGAAGCCGCTCGCCAAGCCGCAGCGAATGCCATCGGGATTTCAACCGACGACGTGACGTTGATCCCTATGCAGGCAGGTGGCAGCTTTGGGCGTAACCTAGACTCGCTGATCGCGGCGCAAGTCGCTGTGCTGGCTAAAGAAGCTGAACGTCCGGTGCAATTGGTCTGGTCGCGGCCAGAAGAGTTCATGCGCGATATGGTGCGGCCACCGGCGCTTGCGCGGCTGACGGGAACCATCGACGTAGCGGGCCGCGTGCAGGGGATGGCGGTCAAAATTGCGGTTCCAGCCACAACGCGACAGCAGATGAAACGATTGAGTGGCGCAACACCCCATGCAGCCATCGCCTCGGTGCGCGGCGATGCTGATCCGCTGGCGCTCGACGGGGCGGTTCCGCCTTATGCAATCCCGAACTTAGCCGTTGCGCATTTTCCGGTAAACCTATCGCTGCCAACCGGCCTGTGGCGCGGGAATGCCCATAGCTACACGACATTTTTCATCGAATCGTTCGTCGATGAACTTGCCCATGCAGCGGGTGTTGAGCCATTGTCGTATCGGATGCAGATGCTGGTCGGGCAAACGCGGCTGGCACGTTGCTTAACGGGCGTCGCTGCACTATCCGGCTGGGATGGCGGCATGGGCGGCAGTGGCCGAGGCATCGCCTGTCACAGCATGTACGGCAGCCACATTGCGGTCGTCGCGACAGCGCGCACCAACGAAAGCGGCGTGCGCGTTGACCGGATTTCGGCGATGGTCGATTGCGGGCGCCTGATAAATCCCGAATTGGCGCGGCAACAGATAGAGGGCGGGATCGTCTTTGGCCTGGCCCAAGCCCTAGGGTCTAGCACGACTTACGAAAACGGCCTGCCGTCAGCACGGCGTTTTCGCGATATTGACCTGCCGCTGCTTGGCGATATGCCAGACATCGAAGTCGAATTTGTCCGCAGCAGCGAAGCGCCCGGTGGTGTCAGCGAATTGGGCGTTGCAGCGGTCGCCCCGGCGGTCGCCAACGCGTTGTTTTCAGCGGCCGGGTTACGGCTTCGCGAGTTGCCGTTATTATCAAGTGGATTTTGATGCTTTTACCTACTGACCATCCACCAGTCGCGCAGCCAAAGATTGGCGTGTTGCTGGTCAACCTCGGCACGCCCGAGGCGCCGACAACTGGGGCGGTGCGCCGATATCTCAAGCAGTTTTTGTCCGACCGCCGCGTGGTGGAGATACCGCCGTTGCTGTGGCAGCCGATCCTGCGCGGGATTATCCTTAATACGCGACCCAAAAAGTCGGCTGCGAACTATGCGAAGGTGTGGACGGATAAAGGCTCACCGCTGGCGTTTCATACTATCGCACAGACAGAGGCGCTTGCCGCGCGCATGGGGAATCAAGCCAATGTGCGCTATGCCATGCGCTATGGCGCGCCCGCGATTGGCGATGTGCTGGCCAAAATGAAAGACGCGGGTTGCACGCGCATTTTGATCGCTCCGCTCTATCCGCAATACTCAGGCGCAACGACCGCAACGGTGCAGGATGAGGCATTCCGTTCATTCGCCGCAATGCGCTGGCAACCCGCGATCCGCACGCTGCCGCCTTATTATGATGACGCAACCTATATTCAGGCGCTGAAATCGTCAGTTGAGGCAGGCCTCGCAAAACTCGATTTCACGCCCGACGCGATCATCGCCAGCTTTCACGGGATGCCGCAACGCACGCTGGACCTTGGCGATCCCTATCATTGCCATTGCCGCAAAACCGCGCGTTTGTTGTCAGAGGCGATGGGCGTTGAACTTACTGTTGCGTTCCAATCACGCTTTGGACCGGCAAAGTGGCTGGATCCTGCAACCGATAAAACGCTGGAGCGATTGGCGCATGAGGGTATCCGCAAAGTCGCCATTTTCGCGCCGGGTTTCTCCTCTGACTGCCTCGAAACGCTCGAAGAATTGCAAATGGAGGGCCGCGAACTGTTTGTGGAGGCAGGCGGAACTGATTTTGCCTACATCCCGTGCCTGAACGATAGCGACGTCGGCATGGACATGCTGGAAAACCTTATCCGCAACGAACTTTCCGGCTGGCAATAAACACCGCGCCACTGACGTTTGCGTCAACTTGTCGCCTTGCGTGACCTTGGTTATGCCTGTGATAAATCGGACAGATAAATCAAATCTGTCGGCATCATAGGAGAGTGAGCATGACGCGTATTGCAGTGGTGACGGGCGGAACCCGCGGTATCGGGGAAGCAATCAGCCTTAAGCTTCAGGAAAAGGGTCGCCGCGTTATCGCAAATTACGGTGGTAATGATGTTGCCGCCAAAGCATTTTCAGGCCGCACCGGTATCGAAGTGCGCCGCTGGGACGTGGGCGACCACACCGCCTGTCTTGATGCGTGCACAGCGATTGAGGACGAATTTGGCCCCATCGACATCATGGTCAACAATGCCGGCATCACCCGCGACGCTACAATGATGCGCATGACGTTTGAACAATGGGACGAGGTTATCCGCATCGACCTGACCGGCTGTTTCAACATGGCAAAGGCTGTATTCCCCAATATGCGCACGCGCGGCTGGGGCCGGATCGTCAATGTCGGGTCAGTCAACGGGCAGGGCGGACAAATCGGTCAGGTGAATTACGCAGCGGCAAAATCGGGCATCCATGGCTTTACCAAATCGCTGGCGATGGAAGGCGCCAAGTACGGCGTGACCGCGAACGCGATTGCTCCGGGCTATATCGCCACTGATATGCTGTCCTCGATCCCCGAAAACGTCATGGAAAAAATCGTCGCGCAAATTCCGGTGGGCCGTCTGGGTCAGCCCGAGGAAATCGCGCGCGGCGTTGAATTTTTGACCAGCGACAACGCCAGTTTCGTTACAGGGTCGACTTTGTCGATCAACGGCGGGCAGCATATGTACTGACCAGATGGACATCCCCTATCACCCACCGGTCAAATACTCGGTCACGATCAATGGCCATCAAACATCGATCAGTCTGGAGCCCTTTTTCTGGGACAGTCTGCGCGCGGCGGCGGAACAGCGGAGTATCGCGGTGAATGCGCTGGTCGCGTTGATTGATGCCGAACGGATCAAAAGTCGCACACCACCCGGACTTGCAGGGGCCATCCGGATTTGGTTGGTGCATTCAGATGGGATAAAAATACCGCCAGCGTAACATGGCTGGCGGCCTAGGCAGCGTTTCGTCATTGCTATCAGCCGCCGGGGATGGCGGCGTTGTGCTGCTCCGACGGTGCGCGTTATTGAGGGAGGTGGCACCGCCGGAGACAGGTGCAGAAAAGGGGACTGATCTGCCCCTAGAAAATGGGCCTAAAGCAGCAAATGCCCAATACCGGATATGTCCTTACGGTGAAATTGGCGGCGCTGTGACACCCCGCCAACCGCTGCAACTTGGCGGAAACGGCTATTATTCCGCACGTTAATGCGATTAGGCACGACGCTCAAGCAACGGTCTTTTTAGTTAAACATCAAATTGTAGACTGGCCAGCCGCGCATAGAGTCCGCCTGCTTTTGACAAGCTGTCATGATCGCCCTGTTCGACAATCCGCCCCTGATCCATCACGATGATGCGGTCGGCTTTGCGCACTGTGGCTAGGCGGTGCGCGATAACAACAGTTGTACGCCCCTCCATCAGGTGTTCCAATGCGTCCTGCACCAGCCGTTCGCTTTCGGCGTCCAGCGCGCTGGTCGCTTCGTCGAGTAACAGGATCGGCGCATCCCGCAGCAAGGCACGCGCGATAGCGATGCGTTGCCGCTGTCCGCCCGACAGCCGCGCCCCGCTTTCGCCCAAAAACGTGTCGAGCCCCTGCGGTAAAGCTTGCAGGAAATCGGCAGCATTGGCCTGTTCCGCCGCCGCCCAGATTGCGGCATCATCCGCCAACCAATGGCCATAACGCAGATTGTCGCGTGCGGACGCGGCAAACAACACCGTGTCTTGCGGCACAAGCGCGATACGTTGCCGGAATTCCGCCGGATCGGCGCTGGTTAGGGCGACGCCATCGATGCGGACTGTGCCGCCTTCGGGATCGTAAAACCGTTCGGCCAGTTGAAACAACGTCGATTTGCCAGCGCCCGACGGCCCGACAACCGCAACGGTTTCGCCGGGTGATACTTTCAGGCTGAAATCCTCAAGCGCCGCGACTTCGGGGCGAGTGGGGTAACGGAAGTGGACGTTCTGAAACTCCAGTTGCCCACGCGCTGGCGGCATGTTCACAGGGTTAGCTGGTGGTGCAATTTCAGGCACTTCGTTAAGCAACTCGGCCAACCGCGACGACGCGCCAGATGCGCGCACAAGGTCGCCATACACCTCGGTAAGTGCGCCAAACGAGCCCGCGACCAGTGCACCGTACAGCACCACGGCAAACAAGGTTCCCGACGAGATCACATTTTCTTTAACCTGATCGGTGCCTTCCCAAACCAGCATCGTGATACCGCCGAAAATCAACGCCATCACCAAAGCTGTCAGAAAAGCCCTTATCCGTATACGCTTTTTGGCCGCCGCAAATGTGCCCTCAACAGCGTCGGCAAAGCGCGTGCCTTCGCGGGTTTCCTGTCCAAAGGCTTGGACGATCTTAATCGCTCCCAAAGCCTCGGAAATAATTGTGCCAACGCCTGCCACATTATCCTGGCTGGTGCGCGAAGCCTTTTCCAGCCGCCGTCCCAGAAACACTATTGGCAGTACGACAATCGGAATGCCCGCAAGCAGCCAAACAGTCAGTGTCGGGGCTAGCCCGAAAAGGAGAATCACCCCACCAATACCGATAAAGATATTGCGCAACGCAACCGATACGGTGGTGCCAACAATCTGTTCTATGATCGCGGTATCTGCTGTCATCCGGCTCGCAATTTCCGCAGGCCGGTTTTCTTCAAAGAAACGTGGGGCCAGCCGCAACAGATTGCTTTGCACGGCGACGCGGATATCGCCGACAACGCGCTCACCAAGCCAGCTGACGAAGTAAAACCGGAATGCGGTCGAAATGCCGATAATCACCACGATGCCCAGCAACAGATAGAAATAGGGTGCAGGATCGCCGCCGTTTTTGACGAAGCCTTCATCGATTATCAGGCGCAGACCATAGGGGATAGCCAACGTAGACGAAGCCGCTGCGATCAACGCCAAAAGTGCGAATGCAATCTGGCGCGGATATTTGATCGTGAAATGCCCGATCATCCGCAAGCTGCCAAAATTTGCTTTGGGCTTTGCTTCGACGGTTTCTGGGGTGTCTGCTACAGGGGCGGGCGAAATTTCGAGGATGTCGTTGCTCATCTGCTCCACTTAGCAGCGCGCCAAAGCGGTAACAATGCGGCATAGTTCGCGCCCGCGCTTTTCCTATGGTGCAATGCACAATAACCGCTTATGTCCGCTGTAAATAGGAAAACAAGGATCGCATATGCTCTACACCGGTTACGATATTCAGCGGAACATGATGGCTGGCATAGGCAAAATTGCGCAGGTTCAGGCTGATTTTCTAAAGAATTTTTCGGGCCCGTTTGCAATGGGCGGGCTGACTTCGATTGCGGGGTCAGCGCTTGATGTGTTTGCGCATACCGTCCAGCCGCGCGGAAAGCCCGAATTTGGCCTGAAGCTCGTCGAGGTCGACGGCAAAAAATTGCCGGTTGCTGAAACTGACGTTGCGCGCAAACCATTCGGTCAGCTGAAGCATTTTACCTATGAAGGCAGCGAAGCCAAGCCGCGTTTGCTAATCGTTGCCCCGATGTCGGGCCATTACGCTACGCTACTACGCGGTACAGTCGAGCGGATGTTGCCGACGCATGATGTCTATATCACCGACTGGAAAGACGCCCGCGATGTGCCGTTGACCGGCGGCGGTTTCGACCTTGAATCCTATATGGACTACATCATCGAATGGCTGGAATTCATCGGTCCAGACGCTGGCGGGCCCAATAAACCTGGAAGGGGTGCGCATATGCTCGCGGTATGCCAGCCATCGGTTCCGGCTTATGCCGCCGCTGCGGTGATGAGTGCGACGGACCACCCGCTGCGTCCGCGCACGCTGACGATGATGGGCGGCCCTGTTGATACGCGTGAAGCGCCGACAGCGGTCAACGACACGGCCACGCAGCGTCCGCACGAATGGTTTATCCAGAACGTGATCGCCACTGTCCCGCGTTATTACAAAGGTGCGGGTCGCCGAGTCTATCCGGGCTTTTTGCAGCTATCGGGCTTTATGACGATGAACCTTGGCAACCACATGGTCAGCCACTGGACGATGTTTCAGGATCTCGTCAAAGGCGACGGCGAAAGCGCGGACCGGAACAAGGAGTTTTACGACGAGTATCGCAGCGTTTGCGATATGACTGCCGAGTTTTATTTGCAAACCATCGATGTCGTGTTCCAACGGCACCTGCTGCCCAAAGGCGAGTTTAACTATCGCGGTAAGTTGGTCGATCCCGGCGCGATCCACGACATCGCGATTTTGGCGATTGAGGGCGAGCGTGATGACATCAGCGGCGTTGGTCAAACCAAAGCGGCGCTGAAGATTTCAACCGGTCTGCCCGACACAATGAAGAAATACCACCTCGCCCCGGAAGTCGGCCATTACGGCATTTTCAACGGCAGCAAATGGCGCGACAAAATTGCGCCCGTGGTCGAGGACTGGATCCTCGCGCATAACTAGGTCCAGAATGTTGCGCCGAAGTAACAGGCCATCGAAAACAACAGACTGAGCCATAGGCTAATCACGACGGCAGCGCCAACGCGACTGATGGGCAAGCTGTCCGACGCCTTGGCAATAGCAAAGTTGCGTGCGAAAACCTCGGGCGGCGTAATCTTGATAAACAGCCAGATACCAAACGGAATCAGGATAGCATCATCTAGCAATCCCAGCACCGGAATGAAATCCGGGATGAGGTCCAGCGGTGATAACGCATAGCCAGCGATTGCAAACGCGAGCAGCCTTGGCCCCCAGCCTAGCGACTGATCGCGCGCACAAAGCCAGACCGCATGGGCTTGCACTTTGATATTATGCACTATTGCGCGCAGGAATTTCATGGCATGCTCCATAAATGGGATTGGGGATTACAGCTATAGTCGAACGCTGGCCTGTTGCGGGCCAGTTCATCATCGCGCGCGGTGCAAAAATCTATGTCGATGTGCTGGTTGTTGCGGTCAGCGACGGCGCGCATATTGGCATGGGCGAGGGGACAGCGATCTATTATCACGGCGAAAGTGCCGAAAGCTGTTTGGCGCAGATCGAGGCTGTGATCGGCGCGTTGGGCGATATGACCGTTCAGGCGGCGCGAGAGGCGGCGCAGACTGCACTACCGCCGGGCGCGGCTCGCAACGCGCTGGATTGCGCGTTGTGGGATCTGGAAGCGAAGACGGCGGGGTTGCCATTGTGGCAGTTGGTGGGACCGAGCGAAGCGCCTAGGCCACTTCAAACTGCGTTCACAATCTCGCTGGGAGACCCCGCGATGATGGAGGCTGATGCGGCCAAAGCTGCTGCGCGCGGCTTTGGCTTGTTAAAGCTTAAACTTACAGGCGGAGGCGACCGAGAACGCGTTGCCGCAGTACGCAAAGGCGCGCCGGATGCTCAGCTGATCGTCGATGCGAATGAAAGCTGGAGCGGATTGGACATCGCGGCAGAGGCGGCTGCTCTTGCTGCTTTGGGTGTGGAAATGATCGAGCAGCCTGTACCCATCGGCCAAGACGCGCTGTTGGAAGGCCTGCAATCACCAGTGCCGTTCCTCGCCGACGAAAGCTGCCAGTCCGCCGCTGATATCGAAATGTGCGCGCGATATTATGACGGCATCAACATTAAACTCGACAAAGCAGGCGGGCTGACCGAGGCGCTGGCCATGCGCCGCGAAGCCGAGAAGCGCGGGCTGAAAGTCATGGTTGGCTGCATGCTCTCCACCAGCTTGGGCATAGCGCCTGCCTTTTTGGCGGCGCAAGGCGCGGATTGGGTTGATCTGGACGGACCGATACTGCTCGCCGAAGACCGCGATGGCGGTTTTCGGTTCGCAGATGGTCAGATTACAGGCTGATCTTAGCCACCTTGTTTTTGTAGTCGTCCTTGGGGTCGATACCCAACAGCATCTTGATTCCCGCAATCACGCTGGATGAATCGAGCCAGATTTCGGCGGCATCAGGGTCAAGCCGGATCAGCGCCAGTTTTGGATCATCCCGGCCGCCTTCATACCACGCAGCAACAAAACGATTCCACAACCGGTCGATCATTTCCTTATCGTGCGATTGCGACAGTCCGCCGTGAAGCGTTGCCCATAAATCATGGCCCTTTGATGTAAAGTGCGCGACCGCGCGGTCGCCGCTGCCGATTTTCTGATACAGTTCGCTATCGGTCGATGTGAAGAACCAGATTGGGCCGTGGTAGCTGTCGTCGGTCCAATGCCGCTCATCCAGCTGCGCTGTCATTGGCCGGGAATGACAATTCTCGCCAGCGCCCAAACCCAGAAACATCGTCATGTCGGATTTTACGGCTTTCCAGAATTTCTCTTTGATTTCGGGATCATTGTGTATGGCCTGATCGTTGTGCGCGGCCGGATCGTTTTGCATGGCCAGATCATTTTGCATGGATAGTCTCCTGTGTTGAAAGCAGGAAACTATCCAATGCCGTCAGAGTTCCGTTAAAATACCTCAAACAATCCCGCCGCACCCATGCCGCCGCCGACGCACATCGTGACGACGACGTGTTTCGCGCCCCGGCGTTTGCCTTCGAGCAGTGCGTGGCCGACGCAGCGTGCGCCCGTCATGCCGTATGGATGACCGATGGAGATTGCGCCGCCGTTGACGTTCAGCAATCCATTGGGGATGCCCAAAGTGTCGCGGCAATAGAGAACTTGCACAGCGAACGCTTCGTTCAGTTCCCACAGGCCAATGTCACTCATCGTCAGGCCGTTACGCTCTAGCAATTTAGGGATCGCGAAGACTGGGCCAATGCCCATTTCGTCTGGCTCTGTGCCTGCAACGGCCATGCCGACATAGCGGCCAAGCGGGCTAAGGCCCTTTTTCTCGGCAACTTTGGCTTCCATCAAGATGCTGGCGGACGAACCGTCGGAGAGCTGGCTGGCGTTACCGGCTGTGATTGTGCCGTCGGGTAGTACCGCGTTAAGCGCCTGAAGCCCCGCCAATTGCGTGTCGGCACGGTTGCCTTCATCCTTAGCAATGGTGACTTCGTGCTGACTGACTTCTTTGGTTTCCTTATTCATCACATTCATAATTGTGGTGACAGGAACGATTTCGGCGTCGAACAATCCCGCGGCTTGCGCAGCAGCGGTGCGTTGCTGTGATTGCAGCGCATATTCGTCCATCGCATCGCGGCTGATGTTATACCGCTTGGCGACAACTTCGGCGGTTTGCAGCATCGGCATATAGATGTTGCCGTGCATTTCCATGAGCGCGCGGTCGGGGGCGACGCGCATTTCGGGGGTTTGCACCATGCTGATCGATTCTTGACCGCCGGCGGCCATCACATCGACATTGTCGACGATAATTGTTTTGGCGGCAGTCGCAATCGTCATCAGGCCCGATGAGCATTGACGATCCATCGTCATGCCAGATGTGGTGATGGGAAGGCCTGCGCGCAGTGCGACTTGGCGAGCAAGATTGCCAGCCTGTGTGCCTTGTTGCAGCGCGCTGCCCCAAAGAACGTCGTCAACTTCGCCGCCTTCGATACCTGCACGCGCAACTGCGGCAGCGAGCGAGTAGCTGCCCAAGGTGGCGCCTGATGTGGCGTTAAACCCGCCGCGATAGGCTTTGCCGATGGCGGTACGGGCGGTGGATACGATTACTGCGTCACGCATGATGTGAGGTTCCTTAATAGTGTTCCTCTCCCGCAATGGGAGAGGGATTAGTTCAAACGAAAAACTGGCTAATCCATTCGGCGGTCAGCGCAGGCTTGTCTTCGCCTTCGATCTCGACCGAAAATTCCAATCTCTGCTGCCACTGGCCGGGGCGCTTTTCGATGAGTTCGAGCAGTTTGAAATGGCCGCGAACGCGCTTGCCCGAACGCACGGGGGATAGAAACCGCGTTTTGTTGCCGCCGTAATTGACGCCCATTTTGACGCCTTCGACTTTGGGGCAATCGGACTTTGCACTCATCACCGGGAACAGTGACAGCGTCAAAAAACCATGCGCAATTGTGCCGCCGAACGGCGTCATTTTCGCCATTTCTTCGTTCACATGGATGAATTGATGGTCGCCGGTTGCATCGGCAAATTTGTTGATCATATCTTGATCGATCAAAATCCATTCGGATGTGCCGATGGATTCGCCGACTCGGCTGGCGAGTTCAGCCGGTGTAATTCCGCTCATATCCTGCTCCTTATTTATGCAATTGGCCGCAGTTTTGCGCCCATTTTGCGCGATTGACAAGCCTATCCCCAAGATCCGCGCTGACCCTACGTCAGTTGCTGGGCCGGGATGCGAATCACTTCTTTGTGGCGGGTTTTGCGGGCGCTGACGCAGGCGCGGCATAAGGCATTACTAAAGTTCCATCAGGAGCGGCTGTGTAAGTGGTCTGCGTGGGATATGCGAACTCTATGCCTTCGCTGGCAAAGCGCTCTGCAATGGCGATGCCGACCGAGTGGCGGCTGGCAAACATCACATCGATGTCTTCGCTTGGCACATCAAACACCAGCTGGAAATCGAGTGAGCTTGGCGCGAAGGTGGTAAAGCCAGCACGGATAAATTCGCCGTCATGCGCCTCGACGATTTCCTGCAAGACGCCCGGGATTTTGGCGGCGAGTGCGGGCGCGGTGTGCTGGACCAAGTTGAAAATAAATGTGATGCGGCGGTAAATCGTTTGGGTGTTGTTTGTGATTTCAAGGTCGAGCAGCTTGCTGTTGGAGATGATTTTCTCCTCCCCCGACAACGCACGCAACCGCGTACTTTTCATCCCGATTTTTTCGACACGCGCCGTGGTGGTGCCGTAGGTAATCGTGTCGCCGCGTTTGAATGGCCGGTCAAAGATGATCGAGATTGCGGCGAACAGATCAGAGAATATCCCCTGCGCGGCAAGACCAATGGCGATGCCGCCAACGCCAAGTCCAGCAATCAAGCCAGTGACATTCACGCCCAGATTATCGAGGATAACAATCGAGGCAATCGCGAACACCGCAAAGCTGACACCCAGCTTTATCAGCGTCATCGCACTTTGCAGCGTGTCGTGTTCTGTGCCGTTTTGATAGGCGCGGCGTTCAATTAACGCGAGGATGATCTCGCGCAGCCAGATGGCCAATTGAATAACGGCAGCAACGGTGAAGACGACGAAGATAATGCGCGATAGCGGCTCCGGCGCGTTGGCCACGCTGTTGACCAATTCCACCGCCAAGATGATCCGGAAAAAACGTTTGGTGCGCGACAATGCTCGCCAAGCCACCGTTGCAAAGCGGCCATCGTCTCCGCGCGATGCAGCTTTGCTAGCCGCTTTGCGTTTGATCCAGCTAAGCACAACATACAACGCACAGCCGATCACAATCGCGATCACCAATTCAGGGGCGTTGGTGCCAATCCAATCAGCAAAAACATCCCAATAGCCGCGAAGCCGATCAGTCATGGCAGCCACCATGTCCGGGTTGATTAGCTTTGGCTCAGGGATGCGGGCTGGCGTGCTCATGCGGCGTTATTATCGGCGCAAAGGCGCGCTGGCAAGAAATCCCCTTACGCTGTCTCTGCGGTATTTAACCGCAAATCCTTGATCGGGCGCCACGCCGATTCCTGACGCCGCCGTGTCAGATAGGTATCAAGGCCGATCTGCATCGCGATCATCATGTATACAAATGGCTGGAACGCGATGCCAACGAACAGCGACCCGACCAGATAAACGATCTGCGAGTTTTGCAACGCACGGGCGAGCGGGATGACCCAGGCTTCATCGTCTCGATTGCGCCGTTTGTAGATGCGCATAATCGCCTCCATCCGCCAAACACCGCCAACATGAATAATCAACCAGATGATAAGGCCCGGCCAACCCTGTTCGCCCAGCATCTCAAAATAGCTGCTGTGATACGCGCGGCCCTGGTCGATGACTTCGCCGCTGTCGATTTCGCCGGTATCCATACCATTGTCGTCGATCACGGGCATCGTATAGCGGATCTTGTTCTGGATATAGGCGTTGAACCCGCCACCCATTGGGCGTTCCTTGACGAACTCCCACGTCCATTTCCACACGGCTATACGCGTCGATGCGCTTTCGTCGGTTTTATAGTTTTTGATCGTCCCCATGCGTTCGGCAAAGGCGGTTGGCAGGAAGGGGACAGTGACCAGACCCAATACGACAGCGCCAAAAATATAGAGCATCCGTCGCTTTGCGGTGCGCAGAAAGAGTATCGCCAGCACTGCGACACAGATCAAACCGGTGCGCGCCTGCACGCCGATGGGGATCAACATACAGGCGAAAATCAATGCAGCGGCATACAGCTTCACGCGCCAATCAGGTTTGAAAATCGTCCCGTGATTGGCCAGCCAGAGGATTATCGGGATGATGGCAATGGCCACGCACGATATGATGCTGCTTTCGTACAGGCCGCTGTCGATATCGACCAGCAAGACCATCACCCCATAGCCGCCACCGCCGGCGATTGTTTTAAGCCCACCCGTCACGACCAACGCCGATGCACATAAAACAAGGGTGAGCGCTAAAGCCTCGATCCGTAAACGCGTGCGGAGCGTCAACGGCAGAAAGGCCGCAAATACCAGTGCCTTCCAAACCCAAGCCCATTTTTCTTGCGCCGCCAGTGGCTCAACAGCATGAAGCGTCGTGTACCCACAATAGACCAATAGGACGATAAGCAAGGCCCATCGCGGCGACATGCGCACGTCCTTTTTATCATCGCTTAACATGAACCCGGCGAACGCTAGGCCGAACAGGATTAGCGACAATGGTATCGAATTCAGCAAAAAATAGCTTAGCCGTTGCGGTGCAATAATATCGACATATGCATAGACGAGCGTAAACAAAAACGGTCGCTTAAACGCGAGCAGAAGTAGCAAACCCAGATAGCCGACAAAGAACAGATCACGCATCGGGCGCAACCCCGGTTTTGGTCGGCGGACGCTTGCGCGCGACATGGCCGAAACCTTCGGGTTCGGTATCGGGTGCGGGTGGCTCTTCGTGGTTCAAATCGTCGCGCAAAGATAGATACCAAAACGCAAGCGCAATCAGCACATGGCTTAGCAATATCGATAAATTGTCGATCATATTGCCTTGGTTCCTGCGCGCGCCGCGTTCAAACGGCATAAAGCGAAATGAAAAATCTTGACGCGCAATAGCGGGATAGGGTTGACGCGTCGTTAAATATATTGCGCCTATGCAGCTGTGATGTCCCGTATTCTCCACGTCCTTGACCACAGCCTGCCGCTGCACAGCGGCTACACCTTTCGCACGCGCGCGATTATGAAGGCGCAGGCGGGGGGCGGCTGGGATGTTGCTGGGTTAACCGGAAAGCGGCATTACCAGCACGGCATAGTGCCTGATGTTGCCGACGAGACGGTCGAAGGCCTGCGCTTTTTCCGCACACAAAGCCTGCCATCTGGACCACCGTTATTGCGCGAATGGGGAGAGGTGAGGGCGCTTTCGGATCGGATTGTGGCACTTCACCGCGAGTGGCCGTTTGATTTGATCCACGCGCATTCGCCTGCGCTTAACGGACTGGCAGGGGCAAGGGCCGCTAAAAAACTGGGGCTGCCGTTTGTGTATGAAATCCGGGCATTTTGGGAGGATGCAGCAGTTGGAAATGGCACAGGGCGCGAGGGTTCAGCACGCTATCGGCTGACACGCGCGTTGGAGAACTATGTGGTAAAGCGTGCTGACCGGATTGCTGTAATTTGCGAAGGGTTGCGCAATGATTTGGTATCGCGCGGCGTTGCAGCGGAGAAGATTTTCGTCTCGCCCAATGGAGTGGATATGGAGCTGTTCGGCAATCCGCCGCCGCCCGATTCAGTGCTGGCGGCGGAACTTGGCCTAACCGAGAAAAAAGTCATCGGGTATATCGGCAGCTTTTATGATTATGAGGGGATCGACGATCTGATCGCGGCAATGCCGTTGATGCAGAGCGATGCGCATCTTTTGCTGGTTGGCGGTGGGCCGATGGAGGCGGCGTTGCGCGCGCAGGCAGAACATTCGCCCGCCAAAGGCCGCATCCATTTTGTGGGCCGCGTACCGCATGAAGAGGTGAAGCGTTATTATAGTCTGGTCGATATCCTCGCTTATCCCCGCAAAAAAATGCGGTTGACCGATTTGGTGACGCCGCTGAAACCATTGGAGGCAATGGCGCAGGGGCGGCTAGTTGCGGCGTCCAGCGTTGGGGGCCACCGCGAGTTAATTGAAGATGGGTTTACTGGAACGCTTTTTGCGCCCGATGATCCGGCGGCTGCGGCAAAATCGCTTGATGCGCTGCTGGGTGATACCGAAAGCTGGCCCGTCCGCAAAGCGAACGCGCGGGACTTCGTCGCCAAAGAACGTAATTGGCAAAGGAACATAGTACGTTACGATCCTGTTTACCATTCGCTGTTAAACCGTGCTAAATAGACAATTAATGGCTACCGAATTTGCAAGGGCGTACATGCAAAAGGGCTTAAAAATCGACGGAACAATACGCGCACTGGTGATTGCGCTGGGCGCCGCAGTCCTGACGTCGGTGATCGCTATGTTCATTCCGGTGTCGGCGTTTGAATCAATAACCGGCGCGACGGGCTTTTCTGAACTGGTCCCTGCGACAGGGGCGCCCTTGGGCGATACCGCGCGTGCAATAATTGCATTCGGCTTTGGTGCGCTCACCTTTGCGGCGCTGGCGATGTTTTTACTGCGCCGGCCTTCGGTCGCGACAGCGGCGGAAGTCAGTGAAGGTTCGTCCTTTATCGCCAAGATGCGCGCTAAGTTTACGTCGCTGACAACCCGCAGTAACTATGCCGATGCCGTCACAGAACTCGCCGACTTGCCAAAGCTGCGGGCAGGGGATGCACATCCCGACGCACCACCGCGCCGCCCGATCTCGGCGCACCGCGATTTTGGTGAAGTTGTGGCCGAGCCAGCGGTTGAAGAGTCAGTCATTGTTCCGATCGAGGACGGCGCTGAAACCCCCGTTGTCGAACGAGTAGCCGATTTAGCCACCGGGACCATATCTGATCCAGCGACCGTGACCAACATGGTCGACAGGCTGGAACTGGCTGTGGCACAACGGCAAGACCAAATTGCTAAGTTGGAAGCACTGGCCAGTGCAGAAATCGCTAAGCCAGAATTGGTTGCGCCAGCCGCTGTGGCCGAAACCGAACCCGCCATCGTTATGGAACCACAGCGCCAAACGATCTTGGAGGCGGTCCCCTCCGAACCCGCCACCGAATTGGTTGAGGACGACATGGATGCCGCACTGCGTTCTGCGCTGCAAACACTTCACCGCATGAACGCCCGGCCGCGCTAGGCCTCATCGTCGAGCAATAACGCCTCGATAGTCAGCACTACCGCGCCGTCCGCTGCACAGGTTTGCCGCGCAACACTTATGTCCGCCACCAACAAATCAGCGTCAGCAAACTCGTGCTCGCTCAGCATCGCCTCAAACGCCTTCGCCTCGGCAACCGGCGCATCCCATATAAGATCCAGTGTCACGCGCTTTCCGGCAAAGGTCGCGCTGTGCCAGCCACGTTCTTTGCGCCGTGCAATCACCGCGCCCGGAACCAGCGCGCACAAAGCCCTGGACAATGCACAACCTCTCATGCGGCTTGTGCCAAATCATGCGCGATGACGATCGCATACGCCGTCATAAAGGCTTCGGCTTTTGCAACCATCGGCCCGCGCAATTCGCGCCCGTTCCGCATGTCCAGCACCAGCCGGGGGTCTCGCGCGGCCAGCCGCCCAAACTTGGTTGCTGGCATGTCGTATTGTATCAAAAAGCATTCAATTTTCCGGTTGATGTGGCCATTCGAGTGCATTGGGGGTCTCCTGTTTCGTTGTCCTTTCGCGTCCGCCCCATTGCCCCCACACCCGAAGACTTGATCCGCAAACTGGCCCTAGGGCTGGCTTACGAATCGAAAGGAACGTAACAAGAACATTAGTGATAGGACAAATCCTACTTGTCTAGGAAAAATCCTATCGCTATGGAAAGAATATGGATGAAACCGAATCTCACGCGGAGACACGCCCAGAACATCGGGCAGCACTTGACCGCCTGATCCGTGACAACGGGGACGACTATGTGACCCTGTCGCGGCTTATCGGGCGCAACGCGGCCTATGTGCAGCAGTATATCAAGCGCGGCTCGCCAAAGCGGTTGCCCGAACGCGAGCGGCAAATCCTCGCGCGCTATTTTGGTGTCGACGAACGCGTGCTTGGTGCACCCGATACGCTCAGAGGCGCTGGCCTGCGGCTGGTGCCGAAACTGGCGGTGGGCGCATCGGCGGGCGGCGGCGCGTTGACTGATGTCGAGGCGCTGGCGGGAAAAGTCGGTTTTGACGAAAGCTGGTTGCGGCAAATGGGGTTGGACCCCGCCGAGCTGTCCCTCATCCGCGTAGTTGGCGATTCGATGCAGCCCACGCTGAACGACGGCGACGACATCATGGTCGATTCCGCCGCTGCCCTACGCGCCCCCAAAAAGGGCATCCACGTCCTGCGCCTTGACGGTACGTTGATGGTCAAACGCCTGTTGCCGGGCAAAGGCGGCAGGCTGTCGATCCTGTCCGACAATCGGGCCTATCCCGCCATTGAGGATGTAGCCGCAGCGGAGGTGACCGTGATCGGCCGGGTTGTCTGGGTCGGGCGTAAATTGTAGTTTTTCCTCTGGACAATTATAACTATATGTTATATTCATGTCGTCAATGAAGCAGGTAAAATATACCCGCGATGCCGCAAAGGTGCTGCAACGGATCGACCGCGCAACGGCCCGGCGGATCAGGGACAAGGTTCGGCAATATGCCGAGGACCCGGCGTCGCTGGCAAACAATGTCATCATGATGAAGGGTGGCGATGATTTGCGGCGGATGCGGGTTGGCGACTGGCGGGTGATTTTCACCGAGGATTTGGTCGTAGTGCTGGTTATCCGCGTTGCGCCGCGAGGTGGAGCTTATGATTGAGGTAGATATGGGACACGAACCGCAGAAATTTACCGCCCCTGATGGCACTGAAATGGTGGTTCTGCCCGCTGCCGATTATGCGCGGCTGAAGTTGCTCGCACAGGATAGTGAAGATACGCTTGCAGCACGGGATCAGTTGGATCGGCTCTCAAATGGTGAAGGCACGATGCCAGCACCCGTGCTGGATTTGATCCTCGATCACGGCTTGACGGCCATCGCGGCATGGCGGCGTTATCGCGGAATGACCCAAGTCGCACTCGCAAAGGCCGCCGGATGCAGTCAGGTCTGGCTTAGCCGGATTGAGGCTGGTGCGGGGCATGGCACGCCCAAAATGCGTAAGGCTTTGGCTAAGGCTCTGGATGCGCCTCTTTGGTCGCTGGACGACGAAGACTAGGACTTGCGCCGCAGCGCTGACACAGCCACATAGCCAGCATGTCGATCATCACGTCAAACCTGAACGCGCAAAAGCCAACTGAGCCGCCGTTGAAGGCTGTCATCATCCCCGTCACCCCGCTGTCGCAGAATTGCACGTTGTTTTGGTGTACCGAAACGATGCTCGGCACGTTGGTTGATCCCGGTGGCGATCTGGATAAGTTGAAGGATGCGGTGGCAAAGACCGGCGTTACGCTGGAAAAGCTGCTCGTCACGCACGGACATCTCGATCATTGCGGGCAAGCGGGGATGCTGGCCAAGGAATTGGGGCTTAAGATCGAAGGCCCGCATGAGGACGACCGGTTCTGGATCGAACAGCTGGATGAAGACGGTCCGCGCTGGGGCATGCACGCCGAAAGTTTTGAGCCTGACCGCTGGCTGGTCGATGGCGACACTGTGACCGTCGGCAATCTGACCCTCGACGTCATCCACTGCCCCGGCCACACCCCCGGCCATGTCGTATTCCACCACGCCGCGTCAAAGCTGGCGATTGTCGGCGATGTGATATTTCAAGGCAGCATCGGCCGCACCGATTTCCCGCGCGGCAATCATCAGGATCTGATTGATTCGATCACGCAGAAACTGTGGCCGCTGGGCAATGATGTGACATTTATTCCAGGGCATGGCCCGACGAGCCAGTTCGGGCATGAGCGGAAGACGAATGGGTATGTGTCGGATTATGCTTTGAGTTGAAACCACACTGCCAAAATTACTGGCTAATATCGCGACCTTAAACCCGATTAGTTTTGGTGAGCGTAATTCCTTGCGGCATTGCCGCGATAGTGTACCTTTAGCGAATACCTTAGGGACGCTTTAGTAAGTGCGCTTACAGAAGGCCGACTGTGACATTTTGTGCATTGGCGAGTAAAGGCGTCTCATGTGAACGACAGCAATGCTATACTAGCAAAGGTGGTAAGCCCGCTTTCAGCTTTGAGTTTGGTGAGTGTGCTCGATCAAAGTGGCGACTGTTTCAAGCTCCTCACCGTTGACGGTAAGATCCAGTATATGAACGCCAACGGTCTCTGTGCGATGGAGATCGAAAACCTGACCACTATTGAGGGCAAGCTATGGTCTGACTTGTTGCCTGAGCCCGCTCGACAAAAGGTTATCGATTCTTACCGTGAGGCCGCCGCTGGTCATATCGTTCAATTCCGGGCTTTTATACCCACGTTAAAAAACAGCCCGCGTTGGTGGGATATTTCGGTTTCTCCGCTGGCTGATAGTGACGGAGTGATCGTCGGGTTTCTGTCGATATCGCGCGATGTGACGTTTAATCACCAAGGTCGCGAGGCTCTGAAAATTGCGGCTGCCGAAATGAAACACCGGTTGAGTAATACCTATCAGACAATCAGCAGCCTCATCGTTTTGACTGCACGCGGCGATGCCGGTCATGAAAAGTTCGCTAGGCAGATGGCAGATCGGTTAGGCGCGCTTGGCAGGGCGCAGGCACTGTTTACGGATGATGATGCGCCATGTGACCTTGACCAGCTCATTCCTGCCCTCGTCACGCCGTTTAGAAACGATACCGCAGAGGTTACGTTCGATACGTTGCCTTCCATTGCGTTGCAGCAATCGCAGGCAGACGCTATCGCCTTGGTCGTCGGTGAACTAGCGGTCAATTCCTCAAAACACGGCGCATTTCGCCACGGAGGAGCGGTTCGTGTCTCAGCTACAATCGATGAATACGACATCCTTTCGGTTGTCTGGCGCGAGCGTTGCGATGTGCCTGTGCAGCAAAATGCGCGAGAGGGCGGGCAGGGCCTAAAATTGATGGACCAGATCATGCGCGCACGAAACGGAAGCATGGTCATGCATTGGGAAGATTACGGAATTGTAGCAACGATGACATTAACGCTCGCGGCTTGATCGTGAAATGGTGCGCTTCAGACCAACAAGAAGTCGTATTACGTCAATCAACCTTGCGTTCAAAGGGATTGACCAACCCAACACCCACATTCGCAAAGCCGGGCACAAGCGCGGTCATGACCGACCGCTGTGGTTCCCAGTCAAAATCTTGCGGTTGCGCAGGTGCTAGTGCTTGCGAAAGCGCCTTTCGCTGCGACGCCATGCGTTCAGGGCCTTCCTCAATCACGCCGCCAGTGCCAACTTTCCCACTCTAATCTCGGCTTCATGCGCGCGTGCTTGCGCCAGATCATACGCCGTTTGCATGCGCAGCAGAGTGTCGGCTTTCACGCCAAAGGCTTTTTCAAACCGGATCGCCATATCGGCGGATAGGCTGGCGTTGCCGTTTAGCAACGTGCTGAGCGCCTGATGCGACACGCCGAAATGCGCGGCCAATGCGGTTACATTGACGCCGGCAGGCTGAACGATTTCAGTCTTCAACCAGTCGCCGACATGCACGGCAAGTGATGGGTGCATTTTAAGTGCCATGATAATCCTCTAAACTTACATACTGACCATTGGCCTTCTTGACAACTGCCAATTGTTCCTGTAATGTTCTAAAGCTCTTTGACATTGTCCGTGCCATTCATTTACAGAAAATCTGTGTCGAGGCTTGTGCGTCCAAAGCCGCTAAGTTTACACATTTGGGCGCTTCATGGTAAACTTCGGGAGAGTTATAGCCCCATCTGCCACCCGATTAAGGTGAGTCCTTAGTGTGACCTTTCGCGCTGCGATGGCCAAATTACGTGAGCTCGATCCGGCGGTTCACTCAACCGCTGCCCCTTAAAACTTCGTCACCCCCGCGAAGGCGGGGGTCCATCACCTAACGTTGAAATTTAGAGTGCCGGTGTTGGATTCCCGCCTTCGCGGGAATGACGAGTTTTGAGATTTACACCGCCGCTGTCTTGCTATCCCAACGTCGAATACACCGTAAACAGCGCATATCCCGCCAGCCCGAGCAGCGTCAGCATCGTAATCAACGTCCCGACCATCCGGCCTTTACCCAACGCGCCGCCATCCATTCCCAGGCCATGTGCGAGGCGTCCAAAGATAAACACGATGCCCACATACCACAGCCAGTTGCCGCCATGGCCGGTCAGCTCCAGCGCCGCGATCAGGATCAGCACGAACGGGCTGCTTTCGATGAAATTGGCGTGAGCGCGCATGCGGCGGATCAGGAAGTCGTCGCCGCCGTCGCCGATGGAAACTTTGCCTTTGGTCCGCGCTTGGCCGCAACGGATCATCAGCCAGATGTTGACCAGCGCTGCCCCTGCGGCAATTGTCAGTGTAATGGGTAAGCTTAACATATATTTCCCTCATGTGTGATTTGCCCCGGGTATCAGTCATCCAAAGGCTTGCAAAGCGGAGAAAAATAGCTATTAGCGCCCCTTCATCCGCAGCTTTGCGTTCTTGATGCCGATTCTGGCTTTGCTTGCCAGCGCCGCGTATCTGCCGTAAAGCGTAGG
>JAYVGQ010000113.1:0-2346 GCA_043771985.1 Sphingomonadales bacterium | reverse complement strand
AGCAGATTGGGAATGATCGTGCCGACACCCTTGCCCGAGCGCGTCGGGGCGATGGTGATGAGATGGGCAGGGCCGTCATACCGAAGCAACCGACCGAAGGTATCGCGCCCGATCAGCAGATCGCCTTTGTTCTTTGCCAGCGCGTTCACATCGGCGCGCGATCCGAACTTCGCCGAGCCAAGCGTGGCGTCAGGGCGGGCGAACCTGACCTTGAGGTAGATGCCCCCGATCCACGCCGCGAAGCCACCAATCAAAATGAGCCAGAATGCCGTGTGAGTCTTTGGCAGCCACCATGCGATGAGCAGCACCCCGGCGAACAGCATCAACGCGCAGCCAAGGAGCCGACCCCTCACCGATCAATCCTTCTTGGCCGGTGTGTCAGCCGACAAGCCGGTATCCGCAGCTTCGGCATCGAACGCCCGCTTGCCGCGCCGCTTCCACAGCGCCAGCGCGTTCGCGCCGTCACCATCCCCGGCGCGACCCGCAAGATCGAGCATCGCTCCGTAAAGGGTGGCGCGGTCATCGCTCGCCAGTTCGACCAGGCCCGATTTCTGGACAAGTCCGCCCAGTTCGATCAGGTGTCTTGTCCGCTCGCGTCGCTCCACCACCCACTCCCTTGTATCGTGGCGGCGCTGGCCTGATTCAGCCCGCCGCGATAAAGTTTACACAACTTGAGATATCTGTTGACATCATACACAAAAACGATATTTTGTGATTCTTGAATAAAAAGGACTTTCGGATGTCGGATACCCTTCTTGGAGTTGCGGAAATTGCCTTGCTTGCAGGCGTGACGAAGCAGGCCGTTGGTAATTGGCGCGTGCGTTACGACAATTTTCCACGTCCGATACAGAACCTTCAAAGCGGCCCAGTCTGGGAAAAAGAGAAGGTTGATTCGTGGATAAAAAACTTCAAAGGCGAAACCACGCATGTTCTGAGTTTTATAAACTTGAAGGGTGGTGTTGGCAAAACCACAACGGCAGTTGCCGTGGCAGAAATGCTTGCACATGAAGAACGCAAGCGAGTCCTCCTAATCGATCTTGACCCGCAAACGAATGCTACTGTTACGCTAATTTCAGAAGAAAAATGGGAAGAACTCGATAAGTGTGGGCGCACGATTGCACAGCTTTTCGATGATCGCCTCAATCCACAACACACTCCAAAATTTGATATTGAAACGGCCATCGTGCGTGGCGTGTCAACAATCAATGACGGCATAGCGCGGCTCGATTTGCTTCCATCAAGTATCCAGCTTATCGACCTTCAAGATCGGATCCCAATGATTGCCTTGACAGGCAATTTCACGGCAAACCCCCTCGATATTTTGCGCACAGCATTGCTGCCGGTTATCGAGCGATACGATTATATAATAATTGATTGTCCGCCTAGCTTGGGCACCGTCACAAAGAATGGATTGCGCATTTCGACTGGTTACGTCATCCCTACAATACCTGACGTTGTTTCGACGTGGGGAATTTATCAAATCGTTGATAACGTAAAACGATTTGCCGATGAACTGGATCGTGCGCTCCCTCCCTTGGGTATCGTCGCAACGAAAGTGCAAAGCAACAACTTGCACCGGCGTGTTATCAGCGATTTGAAATCTCGGCGACTTGGTAAATTTGGTGAGGGCGACGGGCTTTCACAGCCACCACTTTTTGCTAGTCAGATACCCCAGACAGTTGCTGTCGCTAGGGGCGCGGATGTCGATGCAGATATTCGAACGCTCAAAGGAAAATATGGTGACGCCTATGATCCGTTTCATAACCTAACTCAGGAAATCAAACAGATATGCGAAAAGAAAAGCAATTGATCGAACTCCTTGGCCGCCTCGTTGCACTTCTGGCTGAAGAGTCGGCTCGCAATCCTGATTTTGCGATCAAGGTTGAATCGTTGCTTTCGGCATTGCCAGATAAGAAAAAGCCGTCGACACAATCAAGAAAATCACAAAAACCTGCCGCTCTCGATGTTCACACCGAATGGCACAGCCGAGGCGAGGCCGAATTTCGATTGTGGCTACGCGATCAATCAATCCCATCGTTGCGCGCCGTAATCAGTAGCGAAGATATTGACCCTACCCGTCGAACGGCAAAATGGAAGGATGCTGAGAAGCTTGCGGAATTTATTGCCGATAGCCTTGCTGCTCGATTGTCACGAGGCTCGGCATTTATGAGCCGCAGTCCAGCCAACTAATCCTCTTGGCAGCGCGACCTTTCCTCGGTCGTGGGTTATGCCGGGAGCGGCAAATCGGCGATGCTGGGCGTCGCGCGCGATGCCTGGGAGCGTGAGGGCTATAATGTGCGCGGCGCTTCGCTGTCGGGCATCGCCGCTGAAAATCTCGAAGCCGGT
>JAYVGQ010000112.1:0-2824 GCA_043771985.1 Sphingomonadales bacterium | reverse complement strand
TACGGACATAGGCACTTGCGGCTTCCTTGCTTGGGGTGCAGCGTAAATATACTGAAAATTGCGCCATTTGGAAACCTTCATCGAGCAAATAATTGCGAAATCCTGTTGCGGCTTTCCGCTCTTCCGGTGTCATTACCGGCAAGTCAAAAAGGACCATTAACCACACGATGCGATACCCGCTCAGATGGCGCATGGCTGAAGATCGAGTGCCGATGGCCGCAATGGTAAATCAAGTGCTGTGGCTTCACCCATACAGATTTTTGCAAAAGACAGTGCCACCCGGTCCAGCCATAGCTGGATAGGGCTGACGCCGTCCCGTCCGGGTAGATCGAGAGTAAGAACGGAGGCAAGCTGCCGCTTGTCCTCGGGTGCAAGTTCGCCCAAATTTCCCTTGCGCTGCAACTGCCAGACCATGACATCAACAAAGGGACGGAATGGTTCCATCATGTCATCAGCAAGGCGCAGCGCGTCACCTCTGCTTTCGTGATGGATGGAGAGTGAAGGGTGCAGGCCAGCCCCCAGAATAGAACGTGCTGTCCCGGCCCGCAGAACGGCATAGCCATAATTGAGTGCAGCATTCAAACCACTTTGGTCGCGGTCCCTTTGAAAATCATCACCCATCAGCAATGGCCAGTATCGTCTTGCCGCCTGCGCTTCGAGGTTGGAGGTATCCCCTGATAAAACTTCCTTTGTCATGCGCTCCAACCGCGCATCCTGGCCAACAGTAACGGCGAGAATTGATGCTTGCGCCGTGATTTTAGCGATCACCAGATCACGCCAGAGTCTTTTTCGCTGCGGCCTTGTCAAAGCGGCCTGCGCTTCCATGCGCCGCCCCTGTTCATAGTGGCCCTGCACCGGCCATAGTAGGGCGGCAGGTGACTGGTTTGATCCGCAGATGACCATGGGAGCACCAACCTCTGAAAGGCGGGTGCACAGATTTACCGAGAAAGTTGAGCCATGGCCGCGCACAATGACCGCGCCAATATCGGAAAACGGAACCCGACCGATTTCAGCGCCCTTTTGCTCGATTTTCATAAAGCCGCGATGCGCAGACAGGTGCACAGCATCGCTGGTGATTTCCACAATATGCTGCTGCATAACGGTTCGCCTTCAATAAAGAAGAACCCAATTGTCGCACACTATGGTTAAAGCCGGTTTAAGCTGGAGGGCCGGGATCAATCAACTGGCCGTCAGGGGTAATGCGGACAAGGCGAGCTGAGCGGGACTTAAGTCTGGAAACTGTAGCCAAGTCCCACTCAAAAAAATCATTCTTATCCTCGTGCCTATCCTGAAATTTTCCCGATTCATTATGTGGAGCAAGATAAAAGCGGTTGTTCGACGGTGCCAATCTTACAACGGCCATTACCTTTTCTTGGTCGCTGTGAAGCAGCTTAATCAAATCACCTTTACGGACTCGCATAACCAATTTCCCGTCGGGAAAAGCCTGCTGCCATTTCTTCTTCCACCCCGGCTGGTGGGCTTCAAAGCGGGTGACACCGATACCTTGCCATTTGCCATCGGGCGTCTCGACAACATCCATGCAGTAATTCTCGCCGGGGATAACGGCGCGGTAATGGCTCTCGCCCTTGCTGTCTGGGCCATGGAGGATAGTTTCAAAAGCGGCCTGAACCTTATGGATGCGGACGCGCAGATGGCCGGTATCCTGCGTGTATTTCAGTAAGGCCGCCTTGCGTTCTGCATCGCTGAGATCGACCAATGGCAACAGTTCACGCCTGATCCGGTCATCGCCGATGTTCTTGATTTCATTCGCTGACAGACTCGTAATGGCCTTTCGCGTGGCAAGGCGCTGGCTACCGTCCTGCGTTTTGACGACGCCGTAATTTGTGCCTTCATGCAGTTCCCCCTGCGCGCCGTGATCGGGCTTGTGGCTGATGATGATGCGCGCCGCCGTATCCCTAACTGCCTGCAAATAGCCATCAAATGGATCGGGCACATTTTCCATCAGCCGCATGGTTTCGCGGCGACCGGCGGCAAATTCGTCCTCTACGATCTTTGCTGCATCCGACGCAGCCTTAACCATCGACCGATCTGTACAGGCCACCACAAAGGCATCAATCGCATGATGGCGATGATCGTTACGGTTCTTTTTGACGGCATCCGATTCTGATGATGGCGGCGCAATGTTGTGGCTGCTGAGGACAGCGTTTAGTCCCCAGACATGCCGCAAATCAGCAGTCAGACGGCCATTGACGACCCATGTTTGCGCGCCCGTCGCATCCAGAAACTGTTTGGCAAGGCGTGAGATATAGCGCGTGTCATTCAGTTGCCGGTCAAGGAAGCCGCGTTCTTCATTTTCAAAACGCTCCATCGCATCGGGGCCAAAACGCCAAGCCTTGTTCTTGGGCAAATCCCGCATGGAGGCTTCGATGGTTTCGCGGGCAAATATTCCGGCTTCAACCGCTTCCCAAGGCGAACGGTTGCCCTTGACTCGATTGCGCTCGCGGAAAGCCAGGATCTTGTTACCGAAACTATCATCCAATGTGCGCGAGAATGGCAAGATATGGTCTATCTCTATCTCGCTGGAAAACAGGATGGAGCGACTGATCTGGTTGCCGGAATAGGGGCAGCGTTTGCCGGTCGCCTCCAGTTCCTCCCAAATGCGCAAGCGCATCCGGTTTTCATAGGTGTTGGCAACGCCAAACGCCTCCAGTTCTTTGCTGCGCGCTTCGTTGGCCTGGCGATTTTCCTTCTGCTTCTTGTCCAATTCTGCCTTGCCCTTGGCGGATAGTGGCAAATCGCGGGCCAGTTCGATCACAATCTGCGCTGGCAGTCCAAGTCTTGCGGCAAGCGCGTTATACACGTG
>JAYVGQ010000111.1:0-38102 GCA_043771985.1 Sphingomonadales bacterium | reverse complement strand
ATTCTATATGGGCATCAATTTGGGCGCGGCTATTGGTGCGTTGTTGTGCGGCTATTTGGGTGAAACCTATGGCTGGTCGTACGGATTTGGCGCAGCGGGCGTTGGCATGTTGCTGGGGTTGATTGTTTTCATCTGGGGAAAACCGCTACTTTTGGGTCGTGGTGAACCATCCGATCCGGCGAAGCTATTATCGACTGTCGGCGGCATAAAGCTGGAGTGGTTGATTTATCTAACGGGCCTCATCGCAGTCGTCGTCTGTTGGTGGCTTGTACAAAATCAGGATGTCGTAGGCACTCTGTTGGGTATCGCCGGAACGATATTGGTCCTTTATGTCCTTGGCATCGCAACGTTTAAGTTTGTGTATGGCTCATTTGACGCGGCACCTAAGGCACCATTGTATCTGTTCAGCCTTGGCGGAGTTTTGGCAATTGTCGCGTTTGTCGGCATGTTTGCGAAGCTGATGTCGGAATCTGGCGCGCAAACGCTGGCACTTTCGGGCTTTGGATTGTCGCTTATTGTCGTGATCTGGCAATGTTTCGGGAAACCGAACCATGATCGCGACCGCATTTTTGCTGCGATGTTCCTTATCATCGGATCAATTTTGTTTTGGGCATTGTTCGAACAGGCGGGGTCTTCGCTGAACTTGCTGACGGACAGGCATGTCGACCGGTCTATTTTTGGATGGGAACCAAAGGCGTCACAATTTCAGTCGCTAAACGCGATTTACATCGTGTTGCTCGCGCCTCTTTTCGCTTGGCTTTGGACAAGCATGGGTCGCCGCGGCATTGAACCATCAGCACCAGCAAAATTTGGTTTGGCGATTGTGCAACTTGGTTTGGGCTTTCTGGTACTTGTTGCCGGTGCTGCATCGGTGGGCAGTGGCGCTATGATCCCAGTGTTGTTTATTTTCCTGATCTATTTGCTCCACACCACAGGTGAGCTTTGCCTTTCTCCGGTCGGATTAAGCGCGATGAACCGTCTTGCGCCTGCGCATATGGCTTCGTTGATTATGGGGACATGGTTTTTTGCCTCGGCAACCGGAAATTTTGTCGCGGGGCTAATCGCTGGTGCAACTGGTTCCGAAAAAGCTGGTGGCGAAAACGTTGGGCCAGAAGTCGTGATGGCAGTGTATTCGCAAATTGGCTGGATCGCCATCGGCGTTGGCATAGCGGTGGTGCTTATCTCACCTTTGATTAAGAAACTCATGCATCTCGACACACTCGACGATGCAACACCCGAAATAGACAAGGCGGTTTGAATATGACGTTGCGGAATGCTTGGTCGCTGGCGGCGGCCCCCTTAATGCTGGTTGCTTGCTCCAATACCACAGAGGCGCCGAATAGCGCTTCTGCCGAGCCAGCGGAAAAGACAAATTCCCCTAAAAAGGTCGATGCGCCGTTTGCATCGACGTATAAGGCCTATCCGGGAACAGCGACCGCAATCCGCAATGTCACGATTTTTGATGGTGAGGGTGGTCAGATCAACAATGGCGTAGTGTTCTTTGCAGGCAGCAAGATCAGCTCGGTCGGTGGCCCCGACACGCCAATCCCCGCCGATATTGCAGTATTCGACGGCACTGGTAAGTTCGTCACCCCGGGCATCATAGATATCCACTCACATCTGGGCGATTATCCGACACCATCGGTTGAGGCGCACAGCGATGGCAACGAAGCGACATCGCCAACCACACCAGAAGTGTGGGCCGAACACAGCGTCTGGCCACAAGACCCGGGGTTCAGCCGCGCGCTTGCCAATGGCGGCGTAACGTCGCTGCAAATTCTTCCGGGTTCCGCAAACCTAATGGGCGGGCGTTCCGTGGTACTGAAAAACGTCTATGCGCGCACAGTGCAGGGGATGAAGTTTCCCGGCGCGCCATACGGCCTAAAAATGGCATGCGGCGAAAATCCAAAGCGTGTTTATGGCGGTAAAGGACGGATGCCCTCCACGCGCATGGGCAATCTGGCGGTTAATCGCCAGACATGGATCAAAGCGCAAGAATATCGGAAAAAGCGCGACAGCGGCAAAGATTTTACCCGCGATCTGGGCATGGAAACGTTGGCGGGTGTGCTCGATGGCGACATCAAAATTCACAACCACTGCTATCGCGCCGATGAGATGGCGCTTGTCCTCGATATGGCCAAGGAATTTGGCTATAAAGTCTCCACATTCCATCACGCGGTAGAGAGCTATAAAATTGGCGATTTGCTGCGCGACAATGGCGTCTGTTCGGCGGTGTGGGCCGATTGGTGGGGTTTCAAAATGGAAGCCTATGACGCGATTCCAGAAAATGCCGCGATTCTGCAGAATGCGGGCGCGTGCGTGATTATCCATTCGGATGATGAAAACCAGATCCAGCGCTTGAACCAGGAGGCGGCAAAGGCACTGTCGAATGGACGACGTATGGGCTTTACTATTTCCGATGCTGATGCGATCCGTTGGATGACCTATAATCCCGCTCAGGCGCTGGGGATTGAGGCGATGACCGGCAGTTTGAAACCGGGCAAAATGGCTGATTTGGTGCTTTGGAATGGCAATCCATTGAGCGTTTATTCAAGGCCCGAAAAAGTGTGGGTCGATGGCGCGTTGCTGTTTGATGCAAGCGATCCGAAACGACGGCCCGTCAGCGACTTTGAGTTGGGTCAACCCGGCGAAGGAGATGTGAAATGAAGCATCTTCTTCTCACCGCCGCGGCATTGGTCGCGTTCTCCGCCCCAGCATATGCCGAAACAGTCGCCATTACTGGCGGCAAAGTCATAATCGGTGACGGCTCTGCCCCGATCGACGGTGGCACTGTCGTTATCCGCGATGGTAGCATCGTTGCTGCGGGCAAAGACATCGCTGTTCCCGCTGGCGCGCGGATGATCGACGCGACCGGCAAATGGGTGACGCCCGGAATTTTTGCCGGGTTCAGCCGTATCGGCTTGGCCGAGGTAGACGCGGTCAATGGCACTAACGATAAAAGCGGCGGCAACAGCGGTTTTTCTGCAGCCATCGATATCGCGCCCGCCATTGATCCGTTCCGCTCACCAATTGCAGTCAATCGCTCTGCAGGCGTCACCCGTGCGGTGGTCGCTCCAGAGGCGGCGAGCAGCATCTTTGCAGGCCAAGGCGCGATTGCCGATCTGGGCGTGGACAGCGAACCTGTCACTAAAGCCAAAGCGTTCCAGTTCGTCGAATTCGGCGAAGCGGGCGCAGGCAATTCGGGCGGTAGCCGTGCGGGCAACCATCTGCATTTCCGTGCAATGTTGCGTGAAGCGCAAGCCCATGCAACGGGCAATGACGCGTTTGACGATGATCTGTTAAAGGTTGAAGATGCAAAAGCGTTGCAATCGGTATTGCGCGGCGAAACGCGGCTATTGATTCATGTCGAGGGCGCAAATGATATGCTGCGCCTGCTCGATTTGAAGCGCGATTATCCGGTGATTAAAATGGTGTTCGTTGGCGCTAGTGAAGGTTGGCGCGTAGCCGATAAGCTCGTCAGCGCAGGCGTGCCGGTAATCGCATCGGCGCTAAACGATTTGCCCGTAACATTTGAAATGCTGGGCGCTACGCAATCGAACATTGGCCGGATGAAAGATGCGGGCGTCAAAGTCGCGATCGGCATGATTAACGACCGCGATTCGCATCAGTTGCGCTATACACCGCAATATGCGGGCAATCTGGTGTCCCTGCAAAAAGTGCCGGGGGCAACGGGGCTCAGCTGGGACGAAGCCTTTGCCACAATCAGCTCTGTTCCCGCCGATATCATGGGTGTCGGCGATCGTTATGGCAGTTTGAAAGCCGGTCGTGCCGGCGACGTCGTGATATGGGATGGCGATCCGCTTGAGCTTTATGCGGCGGCAACAACAGTGTTTATCGATGGCGTTCAGCAGCCGCTTGCCAACCGTCAGGATCGTCTGCGAGATCGCTATCGCAACCCGGTTGAAGGGGCATTGCCAAAGGCGTATGATCGGTAGGAGATAGAGCGCCTTGGGAGGGGGAAGATGGAAGGCTATATATCGCTGATCAGCGCGTCTGCTGTGTTTGTTGGCAGTCATTTTCAGTTGTCGCATTCCTTGCGCCCCCGCCTAGTTGCACGCCTTGGCAACAGCGGCTTTTTAGGATTCTACTCGCTTATATCGTTTGCCACATTTGGTTGGATGATTTGGGCTTTTCAGCAAGCACCAAAGGGTGAATATCTTTGGCTACCTAGCGACGTTATCTGGGGTGTTTCATCGGTGCTAACTTTGTTGGCGGCGACATTTTTCTGCGGGTCGTTGATCCGCAATCCGGCGTTGCCAAACCCCAATCCCGATGCGGGCAAAGCTTTGGCGGCGCAATCGCCTAGTGGCATGTTTTTGGTGACCCGCCATCCCATGATGTGGGGTTTTGCGCTTTGGGGAGTGGCGCACATATTAATCGCTCCGCGCACTGATAGCTTCATCTTTGTCGGCAGCATTATCTTTTTGGCTTTGGTCGGGGCTTGGGCGCAGGAGCGTAAAAAGATCGCGGCGCTTGGCGACGCCTGGCGCAGTTGGCAAGCACGCACCAGCTATTGGCCGCGATTGTCGCAACTCGGGCGAATAGGCTGGCGGCTTTGGCTTGTCGGGATTGCGCTGTGGCTGGTCGCAACCTGGGCACACAATTTTTTTGGTGCTTATGGTGCAGGGCTGTTTCGCTGGTTTTAGAACGCTACAGCCGCACCATCCGCATGCCCGCTTCGCTATAACGTGGGCCTGCTGTGGCGCCAACTGGCGCGGCAGCATTTAGCTTGGCCAGATCATCTGCATCCAACTTTACATCGGGCGCACCGGCGCTGTCTTCCATTGTAACCCGGCGTTTGAAACCGGGGATTGGGACGATGTCGTCGCCTTGTGCAAGCAACCAAGCCAGCGCAATTTGCGCGTGGGACACATCGTGCTTAGCAGCCACTTCGCCGACAATATCGACGACTTTCAGGTTAGCGGCGAAGTTATCCCCCTGATAACGGGGATCGTTACGCCGCCAGTCATTGGCGGGCAGATCTTCCAAGCTGCGGATGGAGCCCGTGAGGAAACCGCGACCCAGCGGCGAATAAGGCACAAAGCCGATGCTTAATTCACGGCAAACAGGCAGGATTTCTTCCTCTACTTCGCGTTCCCACAATGAATACTCGCTTTGTAGGGCGCTAATCGGAGCAACGGCAGCGGCGCGGCGCAGCGTTTCGGGGCCAGCTTCGGACAGGCCGATATGTTTGATTTTGCCCTCGGTAATCAGCTCCGCCATCGCGCCTACTGTTTCCTCGATAGGAATGCCGGGATCGACACGGTGTTGGTAAAACAGGTCGATGCAATCGATGCCAAGGCGCTTTAAGCAACCTTCAACAGAGCTACGCGCATTTGAAGGTGAACCATCGACGCCGATGATTTTATTACCGTCAAATTTGAAACCAAACTTGGTCGCGATAACTAAGCCATCGCGTCGGCCTTTGATCGCTTCGCTCAACAGCTGCTCGTTTTGAAACGGGCCATAGATTTGCGCGGTGTCGAAAAAATTGATGCCAAGGTCAATGGCACGGTGGATCGTTTTGGTTGCTTCGCCAAGGTCGGCCTCTTCGCCGTACACGATGTTGCCAGCCTTGATCATCGGCATACATCCGACACCGATGGCGGAAACTTTTAACGATTGGCCGAGGTTACGGTGCTTCATTTCATATCTCCTTCGCCGCGCGCGACGGTTCCTGTGACGGCTATGTCCATGGTAACGTTGCCCAAAGTGCGCATGATATCGGGGAATGTCTCAATCGCGACGAGTAACCCCAATGGTTCAATCGGGATGCCCATGACCATGCAGATTGGCGCAACTGCTGCAATAAAGCTGATGGTGCCGGGCAGGCTGACCGAGCCCAGAGTTGTGATGAAGGCAACCGCGACACCCAGCGCCAATTGTTGAGCGGAAAGCTCTATGCCCAGCCAATGCGCGACATAGATCGCGACGGCCAGATTCATCGCCGGGCTGGTGGCGCGAAAAATCGCAACGGCCATCGGTAAAACGATGTCGGTGCTACGCGCGCCAACGCCCAGCTGCTTAGCTCCCTCGACCATCGTCGGTAAAGACGCGAGTGAACTTTGCGTGGAAATCGCGACGGACTGCGCAGGGATAGCGGCGCGAATGAACGCCATCGGCTTAAACCGTGCCCAGAAGAACGCGACAGGATAGGCCGACAGCATGATGATTGTGCCGATGGTGGTGACGATCACCACGTAGTGCGCCAGATTAGCAAAGGATGCGATGCCTGCGGCAATACCCAGGGTAATGCCCAACGCGAAAACGCCGAGCGGGGCTAGCCACAAAACCCAGCCGATCACCACAATCATCGCTTCGCCCATCGCCTCGAAAAATCGCGCAAGGACCTCCTTTTTGGCAGGCTCCAATCGCGTAATGGCAAAGGCAAGAGCGATGGTGAAAATGATCAATGGTAGCAACGCGTCATTCGCTGCTGAGGCAAAGACATTGGGCGAAATTATTGCCTTCAAATACTCAATAAATGGCGGCGGGTTATCGACTGCGCTGGTCGCGCCCGGATAGCTTGAACCATTGGGCGTCGGGAACATTTCCAGCAGCAGCGGCGTAACAATCGCAGCCATGATAGTGACCAGCATCAGGATCGATAGCATCGTAACAACCGACCGTGTTGCCGTCCGCCCAGAACTTGCGGCATCGGCGGTTTGGACAATGCCAGTGACCAGCAAGGCCACAACTAACGGGATAACCGTCATGCGCAATCCATTCAGCCACCATGTACCGATCAAATCCGCCGATTGCGTCAGAAACGGCACACTATCTCCGGTGAACGCCCCTAAAGACAATCCAGCCACCAGTGCCGCCAAGATCAGCCAAGCTTTTTTCATTCCAAATCGTTCCTTTGTTTGCGCCACCGTTACACCGCCGACGCGGGCTGACAAGTGCGAAGACTTTACCTAGAACACAATTCAGTCTTTGAAGGTTCCAACGCGCTGCGCTACGGACACGAAGGGCCAGTTGAGGGACAAAATATGGGTCGTAAATTTTTCGGGACCGATGGCATTCGCGGTCGCACCAATGCAGGGTCAATGACCGCAGAAATGGCGATGAAAGTCGGACAAGCGGCGGGCACGCATTTCTTGCGCGGCGACCACAAACACCGCGTGGTCATTGGCAAAGACACACGGCTTTCGGGCTATATGATCGAGAATGCTTTAGTGGCTGGATTCACCAGCGTCGGCATGGATGTGGTCCAGTTTGGTCCGATCCCAACGCCTGCGGTTGCAATGCTAACGCGGTCGATGCGTGCCGATCTGGGTGTTATGATTTCCGCTAGCCACAACCCATATGAAGATAACGGGATCAAGCTGTTTGGCCCCGATGGTTACAAATTATCCGACGAGGATGAGTTGGCGATTGAGGCGTTAATCGAACTGCCCGCGCAGCTTGCCCCATCGCACGACATCGGCCGTGCGCGGCGGATTGAGGATGCGCGCGGGCGTTACATTTATGCCGCCAAGCTTTCGGTCCCCGACCATATCCGCTTTGACGGCCTGCACGTTGTGCTCGATTGCGCCAATGGTGCGGCGTATCAAACAGCACCCACCGCGATTTGGGAATTGGGGGCTAGAGTCACCTCAATTGGCGTTAGTCCCAATGGCAAGAATATCAACGACAAGGTCGGCTCCACCCATGTTGCGACGTTGCAGGAAACAGTGGTGGCCGCAGGTGCCGACCTTGGTATCGCGCTGGATGGCGACGCGGATCGCTTAATCGTTGTTGATGAAAAAGGCTGCGTTGTTGATGGCGATCAGCTGATGGCTTTGCTGGCTGTATCGATGAGCCGAAACGGATTGCTCTGCGGAGACGGTATCGTGGCGACAGTGATGTCCAACCTGGGGCTGGAACGCTTTTTGGCGACGCAGCATCTGGAGTTGGTCCGCGCCAAAGTCGGTGACCGCTATGTGCTGGAAGAAATGCGCGCTCGCGGAATGAATGTGGGCGGCGAGCAATCAGGGCATATGATTTTGCTCGATCATGGAACAACCGGGGACGGACTTGTCGCCGCGCTGCAAGTGATGGCGGAATTGGTGGAGCAGGGGAAGCCGGCGAGCGAGTTGCTGCATTTGTTTGAGCCTGTTCCGCAGCTGTTGAAAAACGTCCGTTTCGCCGGCGGCAAGGCGTTGGAGAACGAAAATGTCAAAAGCGTAATTGCCGAGGCCGAAGCCGAATTGGCAGGCTGTGGTCGGTTGGTTATCCGTCCATCCGGGACTGAACCTGTTATCCGCGTGATGGCCGAGGGCGATGATGCCGCACAGGTTGAGGCTGTGGTTGATCGCATTTGTGATGCGGTGCGGGGGGCTGTGTGATGTTCAACTGGGGGCGAGCATTTTACTTGGCACTGCGCGCAGCGTGTATCGGTGCGACCGTCGCATTTTTATTCGCGCTCGTTGCGACCTCATCTGGTGGGAAAGGTGATATCTTTATTGCTTTTGCACGAGGTTTTTTGTTGTTTGGAGCGGTTCGCCTCGGTTGGGAAGCGTTAACAAAAAAATACCCCGATGCTTGAAATGCGCCCCGATTGCGAACGTTGCGGAACTGATTTGCCCGCCCATGCTGGCGGCGCGTTCATCTGCTCGTTTGAATGCACGTTTTGCGCCGAATGTAGCGATGCGATGGACGAACGCTGTCCGAATTGCGGCGGCGAATTGCTTGACCGCCCGACGCGATCAAAAAAATTGATGGAGAAATTTCCAGCCTCGACCGTTCGCAAGTATAAAGGCGTATGACGGCACGAATCCTCATTATTGCGGGCTCTGATAGCGGCGGCGGGGCCGGAATTCAGGCTGATATCAAAACCGTCACGATGCTGGGCGGCCATGCGATGACGGCAGTGACGGCGATCACGGCGCAGAATACTATGGGGGTTCAGGCGGTCCATGCGGTGCCGACCGAGATGGTGATTGCGCAGATTGACAGCGTGTTGTCGGACATAGGCGTTGATGCGATCAAGATCGGGATGATCGGCAGCGCGCATACTGCAAACGCGGTGGCTGACAGGCTGCAAAATGTTGATGTCCCGCTTGTGTTTGATCCAGTGATGGTGGCGACCAGCGGGTCTGTATTGGCCGATGCAGCGACTATCGCTGCGTTTGAAAGGCTAATGACGATTGCGTCTGTGGTTACACCCAATCTGCCAGAATTAGCGGCTCTCGGCGGGCGCGATGCTGTGCTTGGGTTTGGCTGTCATGTGCTGGAAAAGGGCGGTCATGCCGAGGGTACAAGAGTGCATGACCAGCTTTGGTCGCCCACAGGTTTGGTGCGCGAATTGGAAGGTAAGAAATTCGACACCGTTGACACGCATGGTACTGGCTGCACAATGGCGAGTGTCTTGGCCTGCCGGTTGGGGCAGGGAATGAACATCAGTGACGCGTTCGCTGATGCTGTCCGCTTCGTTCGTATCGCGATTTTAAGCGCGCCCCATCTGGGGCAGGGACATGGTCCCATCGGCCAACAAGATGTGCGCGATTTTTGGGAGGATGATATAGTCTCGCCCGGTGCTTCGATGAATCAAGTGACGGTTGGCGCGTCGGACTATGCAGCGTCGGTTGTATTTTATCGGTTGCTAGGCTTGCGGCAAATCGTCGACAGCCCGAGCAACGGTTACGCACGTTTTGAAACCGCCAATGGTACAACATTTTCTGTCCATGCCGACCAAACGCCTCCCAACGGCGCAGTCGTCTATTTTGAAAGCTTCAATCTCGATGGCTGGGTCGGGGAGTTGCAAAATGCAGGGCTGACATTCGACCAATTACCAAAGGACGAAGACTGGGGCTGGCGCGAGGCGCGGTTGCGCGATCCGCATGGGAATGTGCTGTGTCTGTATTACGCGGGCGACAATCGGCGGTATCCAGAGTGGAGGATAACGCAATGATTGCCGTCCTGTATCAATGGCGGTTGGTTCCGGGCAAAGAGGCACAGTTTGCTGATGCTTGGACCATCATTACCGCACAGCTGAAACTGCAAGGTGCGCTCGGCTCGGCATTGTTTGACGGACCTGATGGTACGGTATTCGCCATCGCCCGCTGGCCCGACATCGAAACACGCCAAGCTAGCTCTGCAAACCGGGCTGACCCCGCGAACTACCAGCTAATGATTGAGGCCATTGCCGAGGAATATCAGGAGCACATCCTGCACGAACGTCTAAATTTCTGGATATGATTATCGGCGTTGATGAAGCCGGGCGCGGGCCACTGGCGGGGCCGGTTGTTGCTGCGGCTGTAGTGCTGTGCGACGGCGGGATTGACGGGTTGGATGACAGCAAAAAGCTATGCGCTAAGCGTCGTGCGGTGCTGGAGATCGAAATCAAGGCGCGCTGTCGCTGGGCGGTTGGCTTGGCCGATGTCGCGGAGATTGACACCATCAATATCTTGCAGGCGACGATGCTGGCGATGACGCGCGCGGTTGATGCGCTGGGTTTGGAGCCAAGCCTCGTAATGGTCGATGGCAACCGCTTGCCCAAATGGCGTTTCACGGCGCAGGCTATCATCGGCGGAGACGCGATCCATCCGTGCATTTCCGCCGCCAGCATCATCGCCAAAGAACATCGTGACCGGTTGATGCGCGGTTATGATCTGGCCTTCCCCGGCTATGGCTGGGCATCGAACAAAGGCTATGGTTCGGCGCAGCACCTGCAAGCTTTGCGCGTATTGGGGGCCACGCCGCACCACCGGCGCAGCTTTGCCCCTGTCGCACAGCTGGAATTTCTGTAACTGACTGTAAATTGTTGCTGGTGAGTCTTTCGGGTGACACCACAAGGGGTTGAGTCCTACTGGAATCCCAAGACTCTACATGTTGTGCCGGACTCGTTTCGTTCTCTCAAAATGTTGCGAATCCAGTCACTTCACCTGTGGAAAACTTTCTTGACGGCGAGTCAAATCTGACTCATTCCCGACTGCTTGGGTACGGAGCAGGGCAAGATGGGCGTTTTAGAGAAGATTGAACCGGCTGCGAAGGTGGCCGCAAAGACTATTGCGAAAAAAGCAATCGCGCCCGCAGCAAAGCTCCCGCTTGACAGCATCATGCGCATGGATTGCATCGACGCAATGCGTTCGCTGCCCGACGCGTGCATTGATATGGTGTTTGCTGACCCGCCGTATAATCTGCAACTTGGTGGTGAACTCCACCGGCCCGATGGCAGTCAGGTCGATGCCGTCACAGATGACTGGGACAAGTTTGACAGCTTTGCCGCCTATGACAAATTTACAGCGGAATGGCTGGCTGAGGCGCGGCGTATCTTAAAGCCCGACGGCACGTTGTGGGTCATTGGCAGCTATCACAACATCTTCCGCGTGGGCGCGGCGTTGCAAGACGAAGGGTTCTGGATTCTTAACGACATCATCTGGCGCAAATCGAACCCGATGCCCAATTTCAAAGGCACACGGTTTACCAACGCGCATGAAACCCTGATCTGGGCGTCGACTGGCGAAAAGGCGAAATACACGTTCCATTATCGGTCGATGAAGACATTGAATGACGAATTGCAAATGCGGTCCGATTGGACGATCCCGATTTGTGGTGGCAAGGAACGATTGAAACTGAACGGCACCAAAGCGCATCCGACGCAAAAGCCTGAGGCTTTACTGTATCGCATCCTATTGGCCTGCACCAACCCGGGCGATGTTGTCCTCGATCCATTTTTTGGAACCGGTACAACCGGCGCGGTTGCCAAACGTCTGAACCGCCGCTGGATCGGCTGTGAGCGCGATGCCACCTATTGCAAGGTCGCTGAAGAGCGTATCCAGATGGCGTTGCCGCTCGATGAATCTTCGCTGTCCACGATGCAGTCACCCAAATCGCAACCGCGCGTGTCGTTTGGCCAGCTGGTCGAAAATGGCTATATCCGACCGGGTTCGCAACTGACCGATAAGAAACGCCGTTTCGGGGCGATCATCCGCGCGGATGGTTCGCTGAAATGGACTGATAAATACGGCTCGATCCATAAAATCGGTGCGCTGGTGCAGAATGCGCCAAGCTGTAATGGGTGGGCGTTTTGGTATTATCAGACGCGCACAGGTGAGCTGAAAAGCATCGATGAATTGCGGCAAACCTATTTGCTTGCGAATGAGCCGTAACGCCGGTGAAACCCAATAGTTGCTACCTCCGCCCCGTTCATTTCATCGAAAGTCCGCAACAGCATGATGGATTATCGGCGCGTTTGGCGGGATCGATGCTTTGGTTTTGTGCGGTTGAGTTGATCCAACGCAATGGCGCCAGCAAAACGAGATCGATTATACCGGTGGCAGAATGCAATTCTCTGCCCGATGCCGCACAACCCATTTTCGCTAATCTGACCAGCACCCGCGCGCCGCTGCAAATGGGCGCGCGCACCATCCGGCTTGACCAACCGCAAGTCATGGGCATCTTGAACCTGACACCTGATAGCTTCTCCGACGGCGGTAAGCTGGGAGACGACACAGAAGCAGCAACAGCGGCGGGCGTTGCGCTTTCCGCGTTGGGTGCCGCGATCCTTGATATTGGGGGCGAGTCCACCCGCCCCGGCGCCTCGGTGGTCTGGGAAGGTGATGAAATCAAACGCATCTTGTCGACCATTCAACGGTTGGCGGACACGGGTGCTGCTGTCTCTGTCGATACCCGCAAGGCCGCGGTGATGGAGGCGGCACTTGGTGCAGGAGCATCGATGATTAACGATGTGTCCGCTTTGCTCTACGACGACCGCTCGTTGTCGGTCGCAGTGAACAGCAGTGGCCCCGTCGCTCTGATGCACGCCCCCAGCCAATCAAGCGACCCGCACAAAGGCGGTGATTATGATGATGTGTTGTTTGATGTTTACGATTGGCTCGTGGCGCGCGTAGCCGCTGTTGAGGCCGCAGGTGTGGACCGCCGCCGCATTGTTATCGATCCAGGCATAGGCTTTGGCAAATCTTTGTCGGACAATCTGACGATCATCAACAACCTATCGCTATTCCACGGCATTGGTTGCCCCATATTGTTTGGCGCAAGCCGTAAACGCATGATCGGCGCGTTATCAAACGAGGTGGCAGTTGACGCACGCCTTGGCGGGTCCGTTTTCCTCGCGATGAAAGCAATCGAACAGGGCGCACATATCGTTCGTGTGCACGATGTTGCGGAAACCGTTCAGGCCATCCATGTCTGGCGCGGGTTGCGTGATGCAGCATTGACGGATCCCGCCTGACCGCACTTCGCCTGTATCGCTGTGTGGGTATGTTGGGCTAGGGTGTCATCAGGAGAAAACAATGATCGCTAAATATCTGATCGCTTACGTCGCCACCGGAGTTTCGTTCGCACTGATCGACAGTGTATGGCTGCGTACGATGTATGCGCGGCTGTATAAGCCTGAAATCGGCAGCATGATGTATGAAGGCGGCTTTCGTTTATGGCCTGCTGTGATCTTTTACCTTCTCTATATTCTCGGCATGATGATCTTTGCCGTTGGCCCCGCCTTACAAAGCGGCAAGTGGCAGACGGCGATTGTCTGGGGCGCATTGTTCGGCTTTTTCTGCTATATGACGTATGATTTGACCAACTTTGCCACGCTGAAAGTATGGAGTGTTAAAGTCACCGTGCTCGACATCATCTGGGGCACAGTGTTGACGGGGTCAGCGTCCGTCGCGGGTTATTGGGTGACGACTTTGTTGAGCGGAAAGAGCGCTTAAGCAGCGTTGCTTTCAATCCCGAGGTCCGCAAGCTTGCGATAAAGCGTTGACCGCCCGATACCTAATCGCCGTGCCACTTCGGTCATGCGGCCGCGATAATGACCGATTGCGAGGCGGATAACATCGGCCTCGATTTCTTCAAGCGGGCGTAGATTACCGTCGTCTTCATACAGATCGATGCCAATGCCACTGCCGTCGTTGCTGGTGCTAGCATCTGCGGTGCGGACACCCACAGCATTGGCGATTTGTTTGAATTCATCAGGCGTCAGCGCGTCACGGTCGCAGAGCACGGCGGCGCGGAACAAAGCGCTTTGCAGCTGGCGGACGTTGCCCGGCCAGTTATACGCCTTTAGAAGCGATAAAGCTTCGTCGGTAATGCCAAGGCTGCGCAAGCCCGGCTGTGTCGCCATGCGGCCCAGAAAATGGCGGGCAAGAGCAGGGATATCGCTGGTGCGTTCACGCAGAGGCGGAATGCGCAACTGCACCACATTCATGCGGTAATACAGGTCTTCCCGGAACGCGCCGCTCTCCAGTCTTGCCACAAGATCACTATTGCTGGCCGACAACACGCGCACATCAATGCGATAGCTGTGCGGCGAACCCAAAGGCTGAATCTCGTTCTCGGTTAAAAGGCGGACTAAGCGGATTTGCGTTTCGGTGGGTAGCTGGTCAACTTCATCAAGGAACACAGTGCCGTTCTCGGCCTGCTGAATAATTCCGACGCGCCGGTCAAAGGCTCCTGCAAACGCGTCCTTTTCATGCCCGAACAGCACCGAATCGAGTAGGTTAGGCGAAATGGCGCCGCAGTTGATTTTCAAATAGGGTTGCCGCGCGCGCGGCGATGCAGCGTGGATGGCGTCCGCCACCACCTCCTTGCCAACGCCGCCTTCGCCTTCGATCAACACTGGCGCACGGCTGCGTGCCGCTTTGGCGGCGATGGCAAGCGCGCTGCGGAATGCAGGGGCACTGCCGATGATTTCTTCAAAACCCAATGGGTGCGCGATTTTTTCGGTCAGGGGCTGTAATTCGCCAAAATCCTTGGCGTGGTCAGCCGCGATACTCAGCGCCGCAATCAGGCGCTCGGCAGCAACTGGCTTAATAATATAATCAGAGGCCCCCGCGCGCATCGCCTCTATCGCGCTGTCGTTGGAGCCAACGGCGGTCAGCAAAAGCACCGGCAATGCGGGGCGGCGCGATTTCAGTTCAGCGATCAACGCGGCGCTGTCTGCACCCGGCACCCATTGGTCGATCAAGATCGCGTCAAGCATCATCCCGTCTTGCGTGCCCAGCATCGCAATGGCGGTTTCTGCGTCGCGTGCGACAATCGTGCGCCATCCTGCGCGGCCAGCAATCGCTGAAACCAGTCGGCATTGGGCTGGCTCGTCATCGACAAGCATCAGCGAACGGATCAGTTTTTCAGCCATTCAGCATCCATGAAAGTGCACGTCAGACATTGCGGTAGCGAAAAGTGGTAAAGACCCGATTAAGCACACCGCATAAAATCTATCGTAAGACCGTTGCAGGAAACTGCGCCAAAGGGTTGAGCAATGGATGGCTTGCGGTTACAGCCACACATCAGAGCTAGTTATACGGAGGCACAAATGGCTGAAAAACAGGATATGAACGCTGCAAACGATTCCTATTCGGGATTCATCAAGATGTTCAAATGGGGCACAGTAGCAGCGGTGCTTTCCACCCTGATCGTGGTTTTAATCATCGCCAGCCGCGCCGCATAACGTGACAAAAATTGCTGTCCTAAGGGAAACCGCCGCTGGCGAGACCCGTGTTGCTGCCAGTCCTGAAACGGTGAAGAAATTCATTGCGTTGGGCGCAACCGTTTTTGTGGAAAAAGGCGCAGGGCTGTCTGCTTCGATTTCTGATGCAGACTATGAAGCAATGGGTGCGGCTTTGGGTACAGCAGCGACCGTCGCCAAAGACGCCGATATTCTGCTCAGCGTCCAAGGGCCAGATCCTAAGACTCTTAAGGGCGTAACTAAAGGCGCTTGGATTGTGGCGGGGCTTGACCCGTTTGGACAGCGCAAACGCGTTGACGCATACGCGGCCGCTGGCGTTGAGGCGCTCGCGATGGAGTTTATGCCGCGCGTCACGCGGGCGCAGGGTTTTGACATCCTGTCGTCGCAATCGAACCTTTCGGGGTATAAGGCTGTGATCGACAGCGCAGGGGCCTTTGGCCGCGCATTTCCGATGATGATGACTGCTGCAGGCACGGTGAGTGCGGCAAAGATCTTCATCATGGGCGTTGGTGTTGCGGGGTTGCAAGCCATCGCCACGGCGCGGCGTCTGGGCGGCGTTGTTTCGGCCACTGACGTGCGTTCAGCGACCAAAGAACAGATCGAAAGCCTTGGTGCAAAAGCGGTGTTCGTTGAGAATGTCGCGGGTATCGAAGGCGAAGGCGCGGGTGGTTATGCCACCGAAATGTCTGACGAATATAAGGCCGCACAGGCTGAACTGGTTTCATCGCACATCGCCAAGCAAGACATTGTGATTACCACAGCGCTGATCCCGGGGCGTGCTGCGCCGCGATTGGTAACGGATGCACAGATTAAAACCATGAAGCCCGGTTCGGTCATTTTTGACTTGGCCGTCGCGCAAGGCGGCAATGTTGAGGGTTCAAAGCCTGACGAAGTTGTGATCAAACACGGCGTCAAAATCATCGGCTATTCCAACACCCCCGCCCATCTTGCGGCGGACACCTCGGCGCTGTTTTCGCGCAACCTGTTCAACTTTCTCTCCGCCTTTTGGGACAAGGATGCAGGACGGCCCGTACTGCCCGATGATGATGAAATTACTGCTGCAATTCGGCTGACCAAGGATGGCAAGGTTGTGAATGATAGGCTGTTGGGGTGAAGAAGCCTGTCAGTTCTTACAACGACGCAGGTGACCTTGCCAAACTGATGGTCAATGCGAAACGATTGGGCGATGAAACCGTATATAATGACGCTTTCAAGAGAAAATGCGAGATAGAAGGTGCGGACGTATCCGATCCACTTCACGGCAGGTTTCTGGAAGTGTTGGCGGCCTATGAGGGTCTTCTTCTGGAAAAGCATGGGCGGCGCCAACCCGCAGGACGTACGCGACAGAAAATGGCCAAAAGTGGGATTGAGACTTGCCTGATTGACTGGGCTTTAGATTCAAAAGAGTCTGACGCTTTTAAATTGCTTTCCGATCGCGGAATGCTCGATCTGACCGGTGAATTTGTGGTCACGCAGTTCCCAGATAGATTTGAATCACATGTCGTTGCGGCGGCAAATGTTCGACTTGATAAGTATCGCTAGGACAACAAATGGACTTCATCTCAATTCTATCCATCTTCGTATTGGCGTGCTTTGTCGGCTATTACGTCGTCTGGTCCGTCACCCCCGCGTTGCACACGCCGTTGATGGCGGTGACCAATGCGATTTCCTCGGTCATTATTGTCGGCGCGTTGATTGCAGCAGCGGCTTCTGGTGCTCCCGGGGCAAAGTGGCTGGGTCTGCTGGGTGTGGTGCTGGCCAGTATCAACATTTTTGGCGGCTTTGCCGTGACGGCGCGCATGCTCGCTATGTATAAAAAGAAGGATAAGTGATGCTGCCCTCTTTTTTTGTTCGCGCAAAGACGCAAAGACGCAAAGAAGATGAGGTCGTTACGGCCACGACGACTTTGTTTTTATACTTTCGAGATTTGAAATTTGAAGCGCTTCGCGCGGAGGCTTGCGCCCTTCGCGCCTTTGCGTCTTTGCGCGAAATATTTACCGCCTCAGCAACAAAAACATCAGGAGTAGTTTAGACATGGAACATGCAGCCGTTCCCGCATGGGCCATGCTGGCTTACCTGATTTCTGGCGTTTTCTTTATTCTGGCTTTGCGCGGCTTGAGTTCGCCTGCATCATCACAGCGCGGCAATCGTTTCGGTATGGCCGGGATGTTGATTGCCGTGGTCACGACGTTGCTGGTCAGCGTTCTGGGTTTCGATGTGTCAGTCCCGAATTCAAGTGCATTTAGTTTGAAGGTTGGTTTTGACGAAGTTGTGTTTGTCCAAATTCTGGCTGCCATCGGCGTCGGCGCGGTGATTGGTGTCGTCACTGCCCGCCGTATCAAGATGACCGATATGCCGCAATTGGTCGCAGCATTTCACTCGCTGGTCGGCTTGGCTGCGGTTTTGGTCGGTGTTGCAGCCTATCTGAATCCTGAGGCGTTCGGCATTCTCGATGCCAATGGCGAATTCCTGACCGTCAGTCGCGTTGAACTGGGCCTTGGCGTTGCCATTGGTGCCATCACCTTTTCTGGCTCGGTTATCGCGTTTCTGAAACTTGCGGGCAAAATGTCGGGCTCGCCGATACTGCTGCCGGGGCGGCATGTGCTTAACCTTGGCACGCTGACTGCGATCATCGGGCTGACGGCCTATTTTGCGATCATGCCAACGGCGGGCGCAGAATGGGCGTTTTGGACGATTGTTGTCCTTTCCTTCATCATAGGCTTTCTGCTCATCATCCCTATCGGCGGTGCTGACATGCCGGTCGTGGTGTCTATGCTGAACAGCTATTCGGGCTGGGCTGCCGCCGCGATGGGCTTCACGCTGCACAACAGCGCGATGATTATCACTGGCGCTTTGGTTGGCTCATCCGGCGCGATCCTGTCGTACATCATGTGCAAAGCGATGAACCGCAGCTTTATTTCGGTGATCGCGGGCGGATTTGGCGCGGTGGCATCCGAGGGTGGCGAAGCCAAAGAACAGCGTCCGTGGAAGCGCGGCTCGGCCGAGGATGCCGCCTATATGATGAAGCAAGCCGAAAGCGTGATCATCGTCCCCGGTTACGGTATGGCAGTGGCGCAGGCGCAGCATGCTTTGCGCGAAATGGCCGATGTATTGAAACGCGAAGGTGTGAAGGTCAAATACGCCATCCACCCCGTTGCTGGCCGTATGCCCGGCCATATGAACGTCCTGCTGGCCGAGGCAAACGTGCCCTATGACGAAGTGTTCGAGCTGGAAGACATCAACAGCGAATTTGCACAAACCGATGTTGCCTTCATCATCGGCGCGAACGATGTGGTCAATCCGGCGGCAAAAACCGACAAGACTTCGCCGATTTACGGGATGCCGGTGTTCGATGTGGACAAGGCAAAGACAGTCTTTTTCATTAAACGCAGCATGGGTGGCGTGGGCTATGCTGGGGTCGATAATGATGTGTTCTATATGGACCAGACGATGATGTTGCTGGCCGATGCCAAGAAGATGGTCGACGATATCGTCAAGGCCTTGCAGCACTAATTTCCCAAATCCCGTTCGTGTCGAGCGAAGTCGAGACACCACTTAGTTGAGCTCAACCTATGGGCCTCTCGACTTCGCTCGAGGCGAACGGTAGGGGGAGGCTCAACGAGAGGTATTTATGCGTAAATTGGGGCTGATTGGTGGAATGAGCTGGTATTCCACCGAATTTTACTACCGCCGGATCAACAAACAGGTCGCGCGACGTTCCGATGGCCTATGCAGCGCGCCGATGATGATCGATAATCTGAACTTCTGCGATCTGGCCAAAGCAACCAGCGAACAGGATTGGGACCATGTGGCAGAGGCGCTGGTGACATCGGCCAAGCGACTGGAGGACGGCGGCGCTACCGCAATCCTGATCGGTGCGAACAGCATGCACAAAGTCCACGCGCAGGTTGCGGACGCTGTGTCAGTGCAGGTCATCCACATCGCCGATGCGGTTGGACAAAAAATGAAAGCAGACGGTGTCAAATCCGCAGCGTTAATCGGCACACGCAATGTGATGGCCGAAAGCTGGTATCGCCAACGGCTCGTAAAGCATGGCGTCACATTGCTGCCTTGGGAAGCTGACGACGTCGATGAGCTCGATCGGATCATTTACGACGAACTGATGGCCGGGCAGGTTGTGCGCAATTCCGAACGCACGTTGAAAACGCTGATTACCGAAATCGATAAAGACGGCGCCGACGCAGTGGTATTGGGCTGCACCGAATTGGGCATGCTTGTTGATACAAAAGCCAATATCCTGCCGATTTACGACAGTGCGGAAATCCACGCCGATGCAGGCGTTGAGTGGATTATGAACGACGCGCCGTAAACCGGCTTGGCAATCGCGCATTCATCGGGCATCCTCCAATCTATGAGGATGAGACTGATAACAACAGCAGCGGCAATAGCCGCGCTTTCCGCGCCGCTTGCGGCAAAAACGATTACCGTTGAGGCGACCGCTGATGCGCAGGCAAAGCTGCAAGAGGCTTTGATCCTTGCAGAGCCGGGCGACATTGTCGAACTGGGTGAGGGACGGTTTGCGCTGACTGACGGCTTGTCACTGGATGTTGCAAAAGTGACCGTCAGGGGCAAAGGTGCTGGCAAAACCGTTCTCGATTTTAGCGGACAGTTGGGCGCGGGAGAGGGGTTGCTCGTCACATCGGACGACGTTGTCCTGCGCGATTTTGCGGTTGAAAACAGCAAAGGCGACGGTATCAAATCCAAGGGCGCCGACCGTATCGTCTATTACAAGCTGCGCGTCGAATGGACGGGCGGGCCAAAAGAAACCAACGGTGCGTACGGCATCTATCCGGTCGAAAGCAAAAATGTGCTGATCGACAATGTCATGGTGCGCGGCGCGTCCGACGCGGGCATCTATGTCGGCCAATCCGATAACATTATTGTGCGCAACTCTTTGGCGCTGGAAAATGTTGCCGGGATAGAGATTGAAAACAGCTTTAACGCTGATGTGCACGACAATCTTGCGACCAAAAATACCGGTGGAGTGCTTGTATTTGATCTACCCAACTTGCCGCAAATGGGTGGGCACAACGTCCGCATATTTGAAAATGTCATCGTCGATAACATGACGCCCAACTTTGCGCCAAAGGGCAATATCGTCGCCAATGTGCCGACCGGCACCGGCGTGTTGGTGATGGCCAACCGTGACGTGCATGTGTTTGACAATATGCTGGGGCAAAATGGAACCGCCAATGTGATGGTGATAGGCTATCGCTATCCGTACACTGACCCGAAATATGATCCGGTGGCAAAGCGCGTGGCGATTTGGGGCAATCAGCATGAGAAAGCGGGCTGGGATCCGAAAATCGCGGGCGGCAAAGAACTTGCGGCAATGTTGGGTGGTTCGTTCCCGCCGATATTTTGGGATGGCGCGGGCGGCGATGCGGCGCGGCCCTATATCGGTGATCTGGTTCAGGCGCTCTCATTGGGTCTGACCGATTTGAACGCTTCGCCTGAAACCGCACAGCCAAGGATGCTGCTTGCCTCGACCGATACCGTCACCGAACTGCCGAAAGTGGTGTTGCCAGACAGCATGGAAGCGGCAGTCCGGTAATGCGCGCGTTACTGGCAGCCTTTGCCTGCCTCGTGCTAGCTTTATCTGCCCGAAGCGGGGGCGCGGTTTCATCGGGCGTGGTGTCGGATGCGGCGATACTGGCGGGCGAAAATCCGCCATTGTTATCGGCATTTGGCTTTTTCAAAGGTGCTGCTGATCGGCCAAGTGCGGCGCTGACCGCGTATAAATTGGGCACTCCGTTGTTCTCCGACTATTCGGAAAAACAGCGGTTCATTTATCTTCCCGCCGACGGCAGGCTATCCATTGAGGCCGATGGGCGTGTGAAATTTCCTGTTGGCACAGCTCTGGTCAAAAGCTTTGGCTATCCAGATGCGAGCGGCACGGTGAGCATTATAGAGACTCGGCTGTTGCTGCACAAAGCCGAAGGCTGGGTCGCGTTGCCCTATGTCTGGCGCGAGGATGGATCGGATGCCGAACTCAAACTGGGCGGCGCGCGGGTTCCGGCGACCATTCGTCACGTCGGCGGTAAGGATCAAGCAATCAGCTATGCTGTCCCTAATAAAAACCAATGCAAGCAATGCCATTCGCGCGATGGCGTCATCGAACCCATCGGCCCAAATTGGCCGAATATGATTTTCAACAGTGGTGTTGAACAGGAACGTCTGTCTGCAAGGGCAAGCTTCCCAAGAAATCGCCTGTTTGCCGAAGCGGTTTGGAGCGATCCAAAGACGGGTAGCGTTGAAAAGCGGGCCTTGGCCTATCTGCGGATCAATTGCGGGCATTGTCACCGGCCGTCGGGTTCAGCGAGCAACTCCGGCCTGTTTTTCGACGATTTGATCGGCGGTGAAACCGCAATCGGCATCGGCAAACGTCCTGTCGCTGCGGGCAGGGGCAGCGGTAACCTCGATTTTGTGATTGAGCCAGGGCACCCCGAACGATCGATTTTACTCTATCGTTTGCAAAGCACCGATCCTGGGATTGCAATGCCCGAATTGGGGCGTTCAACTGTACACAACGAAGGCGCGGCGTTGCTGGAGCAGTGGATTAGAGAGATGAAGCCCTAAAAGCCCATCACTGCCGCATATTGCGCTTCAACCGATAGCGTTTATCTTGCCAATCATCAAAGTAGCCCTTGATCGCCGGATGGCTGACCGGACCTTGCTCGGCATCGTCCACCAAATTCTGCTGGCTGACATAGGCGATATAGCTGCTCTCCGCATTTTCCGCGAACAGATGATAAAACGGCTGATCCTTTTTGGGTCGGACATGTTCGGGTATCGATTGATACCATTCTTCGCTATTTGCAAAAACGGGGTCGATATCAAAGATCACACCGCGAAAATCAAAGATGCGGTGGCGCACCACTTCGCCAATGGCAAAGCGGGATTCGGCAATTGGCGGCATGTCGGGAATCACTTGCATGACCGCTATATCGGCGCGATTGCCGCTGCATTCAACCTTGCGCTTGGCAAAGCTGAAAACATTCGCTAATGGCCGCGCTCTGCCAAACGGGCACGCCGGCTCGCCGGTAATGACCAGCCCTTTTGACACGCGGAGAGATGGCTGAGTGGTCGAAAGCACCGCACTCGAAATGCGGCGTGCCGGTGACGGTACCTAGGGTTCGAATCCCTATCTCTCCGCCATTTAATCACGCGATTAAATTGGCTTGCGCCTGTGCTGTATTTTAGCCACATGACCCTATGGCGAACGAAAATCATATCCCAGTTATTATTGGTGTCGGTCAGGTAAATGACCGCGAATGTGTGCATGACTCGTTGGGATTGATGGTTCAGGCTCTGGAAAAGGCGGATGCCGACGCAGGTGGTGGCTGGATCGCGCAACTGGATAGCATTGCGGTGGTCGCGCAGCTTAGTTTCAAAGAACTTGGCGATTGTTCGCAGCTACTTGCCGATCATTTTAGTATCGCTCCATCGCGTGTCGAGCAAACGCCCCACCCGACAGGTGAAAGTCCAACTCAGCTACTGAACGAGGCGGCGAACCGGATTGGGGCAGGCGAGATTAATGTCGCAGCCATAGTCGGTGGCGAAGCGTTGCGGACTTCGGGGCAACGAAAAGCGGCTGCGCGAACTGATGGCGCCAAGCCCGATTTTTTGCGCGATGCTGCTTCGCCAAAGGCATTTGAACATATTACGGCGTTGGCTGGGTCGACCGAGCATCTCGCGCAATATGGGTTGGTCGCTCCCACCGATGTCTATCCGCTGTATGAAAACGCAACGCGGGCGGCATGGGGGCAAAGCTTTGCTGAGGCTCAAGCTGAGTCCGGCGAAATTTGGGCTGGGATGTCGCGTGTCGCGGCGGGAAATCCCAATGCGTGGATACAGGCTGTGGTTGAGGCCGAGGCGATTATTACGCCGGATGCTGACAACCGCCCGATAACATTTCCGTACCAAAAACGCATGGTCGCCAATTCAAGCGTAAACCAGGGCGCGGCATTCATTGTGACCAGCCTTGCGCGTGCTAGGGCGGCGGGAGTTCCCGAGAACCGCATCATACATGTCGGTATGGGGGCGGCGGCACATACGCCTCACAATCTGCTTAAGCGCGATCAATATGCGCACTCGGCGGCGATTGACGTGACGCTGGAACAGGCGTTGAAACGCAACGGCTTGACCACCGCAAATGTGACAGATGTCGAGCTATATTCCTGCTTCCCGTGCATCCCCAAAATGGCGCGGAGGGTGATTGATTGGCCAGTGGGTCGTCCGATCACAGCCTTTGGCGGGTTGACCTTTGGCGGCGGCCCGATTGGCAACTATATGAGCCACGCGGTCGCCTCGATGGTGGACAAGCTGCGCTGCGATAAGGGGACCGCGTTGTTGTTTGCCAATGGCGGTTATGCAACGCATAGCCACGCGATTGTTATTTCGAGCGAGCCTCAGATAAACGCTGTCTTCCCGCATGATTTTGATTGCAATGATGAGGCGAAAAAGCGCCGTGCGCAGGTGCCGGAGGTCGATGGCGACTATGACGGACCGGCGACGATTGAAACGTATACCGTGTTCTATAAACGCGATGGCTCGGTGCGTGTCGGCACTGTGATTGCGCGAACGCCGGACGATAAGCGCGTGTTGGCAAGTGTACCCGCCAGCGATGAGGCGATGATCGCGTTTCTCACTGATGGCCAGATAGAACCAGTTGGCAGCAAAGGGCGTATTAGCAAAGGTAATGATGCCCTGATGATTTGGTTGGCAGATTGAATCAACGCTTGAAAATCGTTGCGATTTTCGGTCAACGCAACGCAACGAATTTTGAATAAGGGACGTAGAATATGAAGACCCGCGCCGCCGTAGCCTTTGAAGCCAAAAAGCCGTTGGAGATTGTCGAGCTTGACCTTGAAGGGCCAAAGGCTGGCGAAGTTCTGGTCGAAATTATGGCAACAGGAATTTGCCACACCGATGCCTACACGCTCGACGGCTTTGATAGCGAGGGGCTTTTCCCCAGCGTCTTGGGCCATGAAGGCGCAGGCATTGTCCGAGAGGTTGGCGCAGGCGTGACCTCGGTGAAACCCGGTGACCATGTGATTCCGCTGTACACCCCCGAATGCGGAAAATGCAAAACGTGCCTGTCTGGAAAGTCCAACCTGTGCACGGCGATTCGCGCTACCCAAGGCAAAGGCGTTATGCCCGATGGGACGACTCGATTTTCGTATAAGGGTCAGCCGATCTATCATTATATGGGCTGTTCAACCTTCTCAAACTTCACAGTTCTGCCCGAAATTGCAGTTGCCAAGATCCGCGAAGATGCACCGTTTCAATCAAGCTGCTATATCGGTTGCGGCGTCACCACTGGTGTGGGCGCAGTGACTAACACCGCAAAGGTTCAGCCGGGCGACAATGTGATCGTATTTGGTCTTGGCGGCATCGGCCTAAACGTTCTGCAAGGGGCCAGAATGGCGGGCGCAGGCATGATTATCGGCGTCGATATCAACCCCGACCGCGAAGAATGGGGCAAGAAATTCGGGATGACGCACTTCGTCAATCCAAAGGACGTTGACGGCGATATCGTCGCGCATCTGGTCGCGCTAACCGATGGTGGGGCGGAGTATACCTTTGATTGCACCGGCAACACGACAGTTATGCGGCAAGCTTTGGAGGCTTGCCACCGCGGTTGGGGAACCAGCATCATTATCGGCGTTGCTGAGGCTGGTAAGGAAATAAGCACACGGCCGTTTCAACTGGTTACCGGTCGCAACTGGCGAGGAACGGCATTTGGCGGGGCAAAGGGGCGGACTGACGTGCCAAAGATTGTCGATCTGTATATGGACGGCACAATCGAGATTGACCCGATGATCACCCATGTGTTGACGCTGGACGAAATCAACAAAGGTTTTGATTTGATGCATGCGGGTGAGAGCATACGCAGCGTTGTGGTTTATTAGGCCAAGAATTCATAAATAACGAACAAGGAGATTGATTGATGTATAGCCATATTATGCTCGGCGCGGACGACCTTGATGCGTCGAAAACATTCTACGATGCGACACTTGGCGCACTGGGCCATAAGGCCGGCGGCAAAGATCCTAAAGGGCGGGTGTTCTGGTTCACCCCGGGAGGAATTTTTTCAATTAGCGTTCCCATCGACGGCAATCCGGCAACATGTGCCAACGGAAGTACCATCGGATTTGCCGCGAAATCGCCTGAAGAGGCAGATGCATGGCATGCAGCGGGGCTGGCCAATGGCGGCACGACGCTTGAAGATCCTCCAGGCTGGCGCGAGGGCAATGGCATGAAGCTGTATCTCGCTTATCTCCGTGATCCATCAGGTAACAAGATTTGCGCAATGTGTCGGGGATAAACCCGCGCGAGACGCAACTATTTGCAGATATCGCGCAGTTGGGGATCGCGTTTGAGCTTGTCGAACACTCCGCCGTCTTCACGGTTGAGGAAAGTTCAAAGCTTGATCGCGATATCCCCGGTGCGCACACAAAGAACCTGTTTCTCAAAGATGCAGGCGGTCAATTCTGGCTGGTAACAGTGCCCGCCGACATGCGCGTCGATTTGAAAAGACTGCCGCACTCTATCGGTTCCAAGCGCGTTAGCTTTGGTAAAGAATGCGACATGCAGCGGCTGCTTGATATTTCGCCGGGATCGGTCACGCCGCTTGCGGCCATTAACGATACCACTGGCGAAGTGAATATCGTACTCGACGCTAGCTTATCCGGCTTCGACCGGATCAATGTTCATCCGCTTAGAAACACTGCAACTTTAGGGCTTTCCCCAGCAAACTTGATACAGTTGCTAAAACTCTGGGATCATTCCCCTGTGATTTCAGCAATTCCGGCGATAACAGCGGACGGTGATCTCGACGAGGCTAGAGCAGATTGACTATCTCGGTTGCGGAAATCGATTGTCAAAACCCTTAATTTCGCACAATTTTCCGTAGTATATGGTAAAAATTTACCTAATGATATCAGTCCTTAAATGGCCTATTTTGAAACAGCAGCGGCCGGTGCAGTATTTTCTCCGTTGATATCGTACGTTTTCTGCTATGTCTGACTTTCCGGTTGGGGTGGCCAGGAAATTTTGCTTTTTTAAGAGGGCACGATGGCTATCCATACCCGCGTTTTGAACGACACGTTTGCGACTAATGCCCGCCGCCCAAGCGGCCAGTTTGGCAGCGTCAATCAATTGGGCGTCCCAATCGTAGGACGCCAATATAACGAAATCATCGTCCGTCATGATAAACAGGACCAGATATTCTGGTGCTTCATGAACCAAAAGGGCCGTCCAAGTTACACCTATAGCCTTGGCGCAGAGGTGCAAGATGTGCAGGATTGGGTAACCGATAATTACGCGTTTGCGGCTAATGGCGGGCCCGATGATTTGCGCTATTTCGTCTGCGGGTCAAAAACCCCGGGCGTTTACAATCTTGGCGGTGATCTGCGCCATTTCGCCGAAAGCATCCGACAACGCGATTTGCCAGCGATGCGCAAATATGCCGAGACATGCGTTCGGATGCAGCATGCCAATTGGAATGCATTTGGCGCGCCGATCATTACATTTGCTCTGGTTCAAGGTGATGCGCTTGGCGGTGGTTTTGAACACGCGCTCGCTTTTGACGTGCTCGTTGCGGAAAAAAGTGCGCGTTTGGGGTTGCCTGAAATTATCTTCAACCTGTTCCCTGGTATGGGCGCCTACAGCTTTTTGTCACGCCGTGTTGGCCGCAAAATGGCAGAAAAGTTCATCCTTGAAGGCAAAATCCACACAGCCGAAGAACTGTATGCGATGGGAATTGTGGATATCCTAGTCGAAGACGGCGAAGGTGAAGCAGCGATTGTTGGATATGTGAATAAGCACCGACAAAGGTTCGCTGCTGAACGTGCGGTCTATCTGGCACGTCGTGCGTCGGATCCGGTTGAACTTGATGAGCTGCTTAAGATTACCAATATCTGGGCCGAAACCGCAATGACTCTCACCGAAGCTGATGTTCGCAAAATGGAACGCCTTGCCGACGCGCAAGAGAGACGTATCAGCCGGAGCTTGCAACAGGTTGTGTGACAGCATTTGACGAAAATGGTTGAAGGTCGGTCTTCACATCCGCGAACGCATTTATCACGGCTGATTGATGCTGCGTTGCTTTGGCATTGAACTCGGCTTCTGTAATTTTTTCAAGCTTTCCGCACAACGCGGCCATCATTTTTGCGCCGATGTTGTTCGAGCAACTTTTTATGGCATGTGCCGCAAAGCGGAATTCGTTAAGGTCATGATGGATCACAGACTGGTTTAGTGTTTCCAGCGACTCTATCGCATCAGTGAAAAAGCTTTCGATCATTTCATCGACAAAGCTTTGGTCGCCAATCGTCAGCAAATACTCGATTTGCGCACGATCAATCGACGTTTCTAATCTGACAGAGCTTGATCCCTTGAGTGCGACGACGGTGCCCAATGGATCTTGAACAGGTGAGGGTAGGTCGTAGCTTTGGCCACTACCGTCGCAGCAACTATCGATCGTCTCTAGCAGCAATGGTGCATTGACGGGTTTGGTCAATCGAAGGTCCATGCCCGCGTTCAGGCACCGTTCCTCGGTCTCGATTGTTGCATCTGCTGTTACACCTACGATAGGCAGGTGTTGACGACCGCCTTCGATCTGGCGCCACATTTTGCAGGCTGTAATTCCATCCAACCGCGGCATGTTAACGTCCAAAAGCAAAATGTCGTAATTGTCTTTTTCAAGAGCCTCTATCGCTTCGTCGCCATCACAAACGAGGGCAACTTCGTGCCCGGCCGCCTCCAAAATCGCGGCCAGAATGTTTCGGTTGGTGCGGTTATCATCGGCGACGAGTACTTTACGTGCCGCGTAGGATTTGGGTTTTGCCGATCGCTCAGACGTTGTAATTGTTTGGCCACCGGCAAACGAGCAGCCGATCCGTATCGCACTACGAACCTCGTCAAATTGTGGAACCGCCGGCAAGATGGTTGCGAATGCGGCGCGCAGTTCGACGTCTTCCAAGTCAACGTCTTCGGCGTTAGCAACCAATACCGGTGCAACTTCTGCCGAGATAAACTTTTGCCACAACGGGTCGTCGGGTGTGAATAGGTCAGCCAGATGTTTGTCAACAATCGCAATCTTAAAATCGCTAAGCGTGATCTGATTGATTGCGGTGAACAAATCTTCGCGCGTAACGCATGCCACGCTGCGAACATGATAGTTCCCGGCCGCCTGCGCTTTGGACAACAGGCTGCTGTCAAATTGGCCAAGTGCTAACAATTTGATCGCAGGTTCAAGCGCTGGATCAGTTTCGATCATTGTCGATTCACTGCCAATCCGGTCAACTGGAATCGTAACGTAGAATTGTGTCCCGCGTCCAAGCTCGCTTTCGACGGTGATGGACCCGCCGATCTGATTAAGCGATTGGCGACAGATCGCGAGGCCAAGACCAGTGCCGCCAAAGCGATTAAGGACGGTCTCATCGGCCTGTTGGAACGGTTCAAAAATCCGCTTCAACGCGCTTTCAGCGATACCAATGCCCGTGTCTGAAATGATCAACGACAGTGTTGTTTTGTCGCCTTTATCGCGTAACTTGCTTGAAACCGTTACCGCGCCAGATTCAGTAAATTTGATCGCATTTCCAACTAGGTTAAGCAATACGTTGCGAACAATATCGACCGGCGCGTTAACTATCGTGTCGCTTAACGGCTCGGCGTGAAGCTGAATTACCAGCGACTTTTCCGCTGCCCTAACTTGCATAATGTCCCGAATTTCGGCCAGAAGGTCAGTTGCCTTCATAGGTTTTTGCTGAACTTCTGCTGACTCGCTGTCATTGCGTGCAATCTGGATCAGCTGATCGATCAAATGCAGTAAATGTTCGCCTGCCTTCACACTGGCATCGATCATGTCATGCTGATTTTTTGGCATATCAAGTTGTTTAAGATGGTCGCCATATCCGATGATCGCATTCAGCGGAGTGCGCAGCTCGTGGCTGACGCTGGCAAGGAAATAGCTTTTGGCGCGGTTCGCGCTTTCGGCTTGGTCCTTGGCTTGTGATAATTTGCTAATCAACTTTGAACAATATGCAGGAATGACAAGCAACGCTAAAGTTAAGCTGTATCCCAATGCCGCGTTCTGCTGCCAATAATCAGTCAGTAATACCGGCAAACCGAACGTAACAGTGGAAAAGATAGAAGCGATTGCCAACCATCTCAAACCGAGCCGAAACCCTGTTCCTAGCGTCATCCACATAAACAGCGGGTAGACGAATGATGTTGATTCAGGAGAATACATCAAAATCGAACACGCCATGACGCTATCGACGATAATTCCGATCAGGAAATAAGCTTCCTTCCGCAGACTTTTTGAACGGACCGCCAAAAACAATGCCGAATGAACGGATAAAAAACATGCAAAGGCGACAAAAATGAATTCATCGGCACCTAGCATGTAACTAGCGGCCCATGTAGATAGCCCGAGAACGAGGCGGTTCTTTGCCATCTCTAGTTCATGCACGGGCGCGGCGGGCTCTGCCGCCGGATCAGATTTTTTGAATGCGCGAATTTTCATGATCCGGCCTTTTCAAACCGGACAGGGCCATTGGCGAACAGGGCATAGATTTGATCGATAGGCAGCGATCGCCCGAACAAAAAGCCCTGTAGTTCATCACAGCCCGCTGCGTGCAGCAGTGCGCGCTGGCCCTCTGTCTCCACACCCTCTGCGACTACGCGCATTCCCAACGCATGTGCCAAATGCGCAATAGTAGAGATAATCGCGCGGTCAGCGGTTGAATGCTCTATCCGGGCGATAAACGTTTGGTCGATTTTCAATCGTTTGGCCGGCAAATCGCGAAGATATTGCAGCGATGAGTAGCCAGTTCCAAAGTCGTCGATCGAAATATCCACGCCGTTAGACCGTAGTTTTTCAAGCTGCGCTTGCAGCTCCGCGCTTTGGTCAATCAAAAGTTCTTCGGTAATTTCGATCGTCAGCTGCCCAGGCGCAACCGAATGTAATGCGGCAAACGCCAGAATTTCATCACACATTGTAGCGGATTGGAACTGCCGGGGGGAAACGTTGACCGCGACATGTGGCAAAGCGATGCCGTCACTGCGGCATTGCGCGATTTGTTTGCAAACAGCATTCACGACCCATAGACCAATACGGTTTATCAACCCGGAATCATTGGCAACTTTGATAAAATCGTTTGGCATCAGGCGACCACGTGCTGGATGGTTCCACCGCAACAACGCCTCTAGCCCGCAATACTCAGCCGTGACCGCATCGATAATTGGTTGATATTCAAGGACGAACTGATTGTTGTCGAGTGCATCGCGAAGGTCGGCTTCGACTTCAGCATTTTGTTGCGCGATGCGATTGAGCTCGGACGAGAAAAAACAGAACGTGTTCCGCCCGTTCGCCTTCGCTTCGTACATCGACAAATCTGCAACGCGCAGCAATTCATCGGATGACGTGCCGTCGCCCGGGATCATCGCTACGCCGATACTGGCGCCAATCAGCTGTTCCGAATCGTCTATGCGATAGGGCTGGCTGATTTGGTGAAGCAATTGCATGCACTCCGCCGCGGCATCGTCCACGCCAGAGATACCGCGTAAAATGATTGCGAATTCGTCACCGCCAATACGCGAAGCAAAGCAAGAAGGGTTCAAGTGAGTGCTGATCCGTTCAGCAACTGACCGTAACAACATGTCGCCGGCCTGATGGCCGCGCGTGTCATTGATAACTTTAAACCTATCAAGGTCCACAAGTAAAAGTGCCGCCTGCTCGCCGTTTTTTTGGCAATCGTCTATGGTTGTACGCACATGTTCTGAAAGGAGCGCGCGGTTTGGTAAACCGGTCAGCATGTCGTGCAACGCCAGATGAGCGCGATGTTCCTCGGCGAATTTGCGCGCAGTTATATCGACGGCAGACGTAAGGACACCAATGACTTGGCGGTCCATATTTCGCAAAGGCGACTTATTACAGTGAAATGTCAGTGAAACTCCGTCGCTGACATACACTTCTTCGTAGTTGGGGATTGAGTTACCCGTTTCGATTATGATGGTGTTGCGGCGCTGTTCTCGCGCAGCCAATGCCGGCGAAAGCGAATCGTAAACCGATTTTCCAACTAACAAATCCGGTTCCGTTTGGAATAATGCGGACTGGTAATTGTTCATAAACAGGAATTTGCCATTCCGGTCCGTCGCGTTAATCATGATCGGAGTTGTATCGATGATCTGTTCGAGCATCGATTTGGCGGCGGGCAGGCCAGCGCCTCTATTGTGATCCGAAGCGCTTTCCTCCAACTCCCGGCTTTTGCGATGTTGGTTGATAAGCAGCAATGCGCGTTCGCGAAACTCGGTATGCGTCACCGGGCTTTGCAGAAAATCTGTTGCGCCAGCGTCAAGTGCACTGATCCGGCATTCGCGGTCTTGCCTAGCAGTGATTACAATCGCTGGTGCCCCGCCGCCAGCGCCACGTTCGCGCACGCGCCGGATGAATTCTGCACCGTTCATTTCGGGCATCCGGTAATCGACAATTAACAGGTCAGCGTTGTCGGATTCCAACCATGTCAGCGCATCAACAGCGCTTTGAAAGCATTTTGAGCTAAACTCAGGTCCCATCATGGCCACGAACTGTGCGTAAATCCGCAGGTTCGTGGCTCGATCGTCAACTATGATGATGCGCGCATGCATATGTCTCGCCTAGGCATCTAACCTCAAGGAATGGTTAATCGATTGCCAATTTTTAGTAAGATTTTTTACATTTTGAACGGGGCTATCGGCGTGGAGCTATACCTTGGGTAACGGTTGCGCTTAGGAGCCTGCATGCCTAGCGTATCGACAACAGAATCGTTTCGAGAAAGCCCTATACCTAATGCATTATGAGCAACAATATCTTGACCTGATGCAGCGAATTTGGACCGAAGGAACAGTGCAAAATGACCGGACTGGCGTCGGCACGAAATCGCTGTTCGGGGCGCAGATGCGGTTTGATTTGTCTGATACTGCTATTCCGTTGCTAACCACCAAACGGATCTATTGGAAAACGGCGGCGCGAGAGATGCTGTGGTTCTTGACCGGCAACACTAATATCCGGTCGTTGTTGCAGCAAAAGGTGCGGATTTGGACTGACTGGCCGCTTGAACGGTATCGGCGAAACACGGGCGACCAGATTGCGCAAGATGATTTTGAGCAGCGCATTATCGATGACAGCGACTTTGCCGAAAAATGGGGAGACCTAGGTCCGGTTTATGGCGCGCAATGGGTAAACTGGCCCCGTTATGAAGATGCAGGGCACGGGCTGTATCGGCGCGCCGCAAAGGGCATCAACCAGATCGAATTGCTGGTCGAAAGCCTGACAAACAACCCCGGTTCGCGGCGGCATATTTTTGAAGGCTGGAATGTTGCAGAGCTTGACCAAATGGCGCTGCCGCCTTGCCACAAAACCTATCAGTTTCATGTCGCAGATGGTGTTTTAAGTGGGCTGTTGTTTCAGCGCAGCTGCGACCTCGGGCTTGGCTTTGGCTTCAATGTATTTTCGGCGGCAATGCTGATCCGCATGTTGGCGCAGCAGACGGGGTATCAACCCGGCGAACTGATCTGGCAGGGCGGGGATGTTCATCTGTATTTGAATCACGCCGAATTGGTCGAAGAACAATTATCGCGTTCGCCTGACGGTGAGCCTAAGCTGAGTGTGTTGCGTAAACCCGATAGCATTTTCGACTATAAGATTGAGGATTTTGAGGTCGTTGATTACGCGCCGCAAGCGCATATCTCGGCTCCGGTTGCGGTTTAGGACAGCGTTATTGACCTAAATGAAAGGTTGAAATAAAATAACAACAGCGGACAACATTGACATGTGATTCGCCGTCGGTCTTTGACCGGCTGGAGAGGAAGCGATGACAAATACAAAGTCCAATTCAGGGCCGCTGCGCCTGCATATACCCGAACCCAAATTCCGCCCCGGTGACCAGGCGGACTTTAGCGATGTTGTGGTGCCGCCGGTCGATAGGATCGCAAAGCCGGATGAGGCTTCGCTACCTGCTGATATGCAACGATTGGCATATGGTCTTATCCGGGTGCTTGATGATGACGGCCAAGCCAAGGGCAGCTGGAATCCCGGGCTTAACGCCGATCAGCTGCGGCTTATGCTGCGCAACATGATGATGGTCCGCGCCTTTGACGACCGCATGTTCCGCGCCCAACGTCAGGGCAAAACCAGTTTCTACATGAAATCGACAGGTGAAGAAGCAACGTCGGTTGCCACGACGATGGCGCTGGCGAGCGATGACATGACCTTCCCTAGCTATCGCCAGCAAGGCATACTCATCACGCGCGGCTATCCATTGGTGCAGATGATGAACCAGATTTATTCGAACCGGTCCGACCATCTAAAAGGCCGTCAGCTGCCGATCATGTATTCGGCCCCCAGCCATAGTTTTTTCAGCGTGTCGGGCAATCTGGCGACGCAATATCCGCAAGCAGTGGGCTGGGCTATGGCGAGTGCTTCGCGCGGCGATACCCGGATTTCAGCCGTTTGGTGCGGGGAGGGCTCAACTGCCGAGGGCGATTTCCACGCAGCGATGACGTTTGCGGCGGTGTACAACGCGCCGGTGATCATGCAGGTGGTAAACAACCAATGGGCGATCTCTTCGTTTTCGGGGATTGCAGGCGGTGAACGCACGACCTTTGCCGCGCGTGGCGTTGGTTATGGCATCGCCTCGCTTCGCGTGGATGGCAACGACCCGCTGGCGGTTTATGCTGCGATGCGTTGGGCAGCCGACCGTGCGCGCACCAACAACGGCCCGACCTTTATTGAGTATTTCACCTATCGTGCCGAGGGGCATTCGACCTCGGATGATCCCGAAGCGTATCGTGCTGCCAAAGAGTTCGACAAATGGCCGTTGGGTGATCCAGTGAACCGGCTGAAAGCGCATTTGATTTTGTCGGGCGAATGGAGCGAAGAGCAGCACGTCGCGCAAGCCACAGAGCTGACTGACAGCGTCAAAAAGATTCAGAAGGAGGCAGAAGCCAACGGTATATTGGGCCATGGCTTGCACCAGCCGTTCGATACCATGTTCGAAGATGTTTTTGAAGAAATGCCGTGGCATCTGAAAGAGCAAGCGGCGGAACTCCATGAAGAACAAGAAGCCAAATTCGGCACGGAATGGGAGCCGAGCTGATGACTGATCCGCTGGTGAAACCCAGGCGCATGAATATGATTGAGGCGATTAACAGCGCGCTTGACGTTATGCTATCACGTGACCCGGATGTTGTATTGATGGGCGAGGATATCGGCTATTTCGGCGGCGTATTTCGAGCGACCGCAGGCTTGCAAGCAAAGCATGGTAGCACGCGGGTTTTTGATACACCGATCAGCGAGTGCGGAATTATTGGCGCTGGTGTTGGCATGGCGGCTTACGGCCTGCGGCCGGTGCCCGAAATCCAGTTTGCCGATTATATTTACCCCGGCCTTGACCAGCTGGTCAGTGAAGCAGCGCGGATGCGCTATCGGTCAGCCAACGACTATATCTGCCCGATGACGGTGCGTTCGCCCTTTGGCGGCGGGATTTTTGGCGGACAGACGCATAGCCAATCGCCGGAAAGCCTGTTCACGCATATTTGCGGGATCAAGACTGTCATTCCGTCCAACCCTTATGATGCTAAGGGGCTGTTGATTGCGGCGATTGAGGACAATGATCCGGTTATCTTTTTTGAGCCAAAACGCATCTATAACGGCCCGTTCACTGGCTATTATGATCGCCCCGTTGAACCATGGGCAAAGCATGAGGGCAGCGATGTTCCCGCCGATTATTACCGCATAGAATTGGGTAAAGCAGCGACGGTCCGTGAGGGGCAAGCGCTGACGATCCTCGTTTACGGCACGATGGTGCATGTGGTTAAAGCGGTGGTTGAGGAAATCGGCGTCGATGCCGAAATCGTTGATTTACGGACGCTTATGCCACTAGATATCGACGCGATTGTTGCGTCGGTAACCAAGACTGGACGGTGTATGGTGGTGCATGAAGCAACGCGAACCAGCGGCTTTGGTGCTGAATTGGCGGCATTGGTGCAGGAGCGGTGCTTTTATCATCTGGAAGCGCCCGTTGCGCGCGTAACAGGGTTCGACACACCCTATCCGCACAGCCTTGAATGGGCTTATTTCCCCGGCCCGGTGCGCATCGCGCGTGCCATCGATAAAATTATGAAGGACTGACTTTGTGAGCACATTTACCTTCAAACTCCCGGACATAGGCGAAGGCATTGCCGAGGCCGAAATCGTTGCGTGGCACGTAAAAGTCGGCGACCGGATCGAAGAAGATCAGCCGATTGCCGACATGATGACCGATAAGGCGACGGTCGAAATGGAAAGTCCGGTTTCTGGGGTCGTGACGGCTGTTGCGGGTGAAGCGGGTGATGTGATTTCGATCGGTTCTATGCTAGTTGAGATTGAGGTTGAGGTTGAGGTTGGCGAGGAAGTAGCTCCCATATCAAAAACTCCTCTGCCGTTGATTTCCGCTATCGAAGCCGAACAACCTTCAACTCCGTTAGTGTCGAGCGAAGTCGAGGCACCGATAAGTACCGCACCAACCGATGGGCCGCTCGACTTCGCGCGAGGTGAACAGGAGTTGGGCGTTACGAAGTCGGATGTTACCGCATCCCCTGCAGTCCGCGCTCGCGCTAAAACGCTTGGCGTTGAGCTTGCCTCAGTAAAAACATCGGGCGGCCATGTGCGCCACGCCGACCTCGATGCGTATCTTAGCTACAGTGCAGGGCAGGGCTATCGACCGTCCAGCGCGACCGCAAAACGCGAAGACGAAGCGGTCAAAGTCATCGGTATGCGCCGCCGCATTGCTGAAAACATGGCCGCATCAAAACGCAACATTCCGCATTTCAGCTATGTCGAGGAATTCGATGTTACCGCGATGGAGGCGATGCGCGCTGATCTAAACGCCAATCGCGGCACTCGGCCAAAGCTGACCATGCTGCCATTTTTGATTGTTGCGATCTGCAAAGCGGTTCCCGATTTTCCGATGATAAACGCGCGTTATGATGACGAGGCAGGTGTGGTTACGCGCCATGGTGCGATCCATCTCGGCATGGCGACGCAAACTGATGCGGGGCTAATGGTTCCAGTGTTGCGCAACGCGCAGGATATGAATGTCTGGCAATTGGCATTTGAAATTACGCGATTGGCCAATGCTGCGAGCGATGGATCTGCGAAAAGCGAGGAGCTTTCGGGATCGACTTTGACAGTGACTTCGCTCGGGCCGCTTGGCGGCATCGCGACAACGCCGGTTATTAACCGGCCAGAAGTCGCGATCATTGGCCCGAACAAAATTGTCGAGCGTCCTGTTTTCGTCGGAGACACGATCGAGGCGCGCAAGCTGATGAATCTGTCAATCAGCTGCGATCACCGCGTTGTTGACGGATGGGACGCCGCGAATTTTGTTCAGGCGGTCAAGAAATTCGTTGAAACGCCAGTTTTGTTGTTCGCGGATTAAAACTTAAATCCGCTGAGGCTTTGTTGGTCGAATTTCAGCTTAAAGGTCAAGAAAGGTCCGCTGCGTGTGTAGCGGCTTTCTTCAAAATCGCGGTCTTCAAATCCGACCATGTTATAGCCCAATGTGATGTTAGCATTGTCGAACGGAGTCACCGTCAGCGTCGGTCCGCCCGACCAAGAGATGTTCTTGCCTGACGTTCCGATGCGCGCCGTTCCCGATGCGCCGATGTCGGCAATGTCGGATAAGTCAAATTTCAGATCAGCACCGACCACGTTGCTCCAGCCTTTGACATCGTCGAGGCCAAAACGGTCGGTGTTGTAGCGCGTACCCCAAAAGAGGCTGTATTCGCCGCGCTCGATAAAGGCACCATCGTCATTGTCGATCGGCGTGTAGTTGACCGAAAGGCTGTTGATGACGCGGCTTGATTTGACGTCTCCGCTCACCAGCAATGGTGCGCCACCAATGGGGCCGGGCAGACCAGCAACGGCATTTTGCACAGCATCATGGCGGAATTCGGTTTTGTTCAGGAACGACCATTGGCTGTCGGCGGGGCGATGCGCCCAGCTGATTTCGGCCTGTGCCGTTGTTGTGCTTGCACCGCCGTCTTGTTTTGCACGGAACCAGCTGAACGCGCCGCCAACGGCTCGACCTTCGCCGATTTGGCGCAGGACCGCAGTAGTGATGCCGTACCGTTGTGTAGTGTCGCCATCGCGCCATTCGGCACGACCGGTCCAGCTCCAACGCTCCCCATGATAGCTTGCACCACCTGTCACCGCGACGAAATCTTCCGTCAACGTACCATCGCTGCCCAGGAACCCGCCAGAGGCGACAGGTTGCAGCGGATTGATGACATCGGCACGAGCGAACCCGCCGAGTGTTTTGTTGCCGTCGACTGTAAAGTCAACTGACCATTTGTCGTCCAGCTTGAACGATTGTGCCAAACCATAGGCTGCAAAAGTGCGCGGCCCATATTCAGTTATTTCTTGGCTGTTGGCGCTGGCAAGAATGCGACCGCCAGCCCAAGGTGCAATGTCAAAGCCGAACCGTGCGGTGCGGGCATCGATATTTTCACCTTTGGCAATTTCGTAACTGCCGATCAGCTGGATATCGGAGCGCACAGCATAGCGCGCACCGATTTTGTGGCGTGCAGGGAAGTCGATGCTTTCGTCTTCACCGCCGAT
>JAYVGQ010000110.1:0-22229 GCA_043771985.1 Sphingomonadales bacterium | reverse complement strand
GCTGCCGATCAGTTCGGCGCGGTCGGGGGCGACCATGTGGAATGGGCCAAAGCTGGCGAGCGAAGTGCGGCTGGGCGCGGCATTGGCGAACTGATCAGCGACAAAGCGTTCCGCGCCGCCAACTGCGTCCTCATCAACATCCGCCTCGATTTCAATCGTTGTTGTGGTCTGAGCCACCACCGGGAGCGCCGACAGCACCGCGAATGAGAACAATAAAGGTTTCAGCAGGTGCTTCATGTCCGCCGCTATGAAGGCGGCGACTTGCGAAGATATGATCGGCAAAGGTTAATGCGGCATTGGGGATAAATGCGGGCAGGCACTAATTACCTAGGCAATTGCGTTATAGTGACATCACGCTAGCACGGCTCCATCGGACGAATGAAGATGTTGAGGGTGTGAATATGGTCGCGTTGGTTTCGACGGTTGCGTATCTGGGTTTAGAGGCGCGCACAGTGGAGGTGCAGTGCCAAGTTGCAGCTGGGGTTCCGGCGTTCATTGTGGTGGGCTTGCCTGATAAGGCAGTTGCGGAAAGCCGTGAGCGCGTGCGGGCTGCGATTGCCGCGCTGGGCCTGTCGCTGCCGCCTAAACGGATTACCGTAAATCTCTCGCCCGCCGATCTGCCAAAAGAAGGATCGCATTACGATTTGCCGATTGCGCTGGCGCTGCTGGCGGCAATGGGATTGGCCGATGCGGAGGCGCTTTCGCATTTTTTCGTTGTGGGCGAATTGGGACTTGATGGACGGATTACGGCTACACCCGGCGTGTTGCTCGCGGCACTCCACGCATCATCGCAGGAAATGGGGCTGATTTGTCCCGCAACTCAAGGCGCGGAGGCGGCGTGGGCGGGCAATATCGACCTTGTCGCGGCGCCAGACCTCATCGGCTTGCTCAATCATTTGAAAGGGCAAGGGATACTCGCTCCACCAAAGCCCGGCGAAATCGCCAAAGCCACCGGCGGGCCGGATTTGAAACAGGTGAAGGGTCAAGAAACTGCCAAGCGCGCGCTGGAGATTGCCGCAGCGGGCGGGCACAATCTGTTGATGATCGGACCGCCGGGCGCGGGCAAGTCTTTGCTCGCCGCGTGCTTGCCGGGGATATTGCCCGACCTCACACCGGCTGAGGCTTTGGAGGTTTCGATGGTCGCGTCAGTTGCGGGCACGCTGGAGGGTGGGCGCATGTCGCGCACTCGGCCATTCCGGTCGCCGCATCACAGTGCGTCGATGCCTGCCTTGGTCGGTGGCGGGTTGAAGGTGCGGCCAGGCGAAGTCAGCCTTGCGCATTTGGGCATATTATTTCTTGATGAATTACCAGAATTTCAACGTGTTGCCCTTGATAGCTTGCGACAACCCTTGGAAACCGGCGTTGTTTCGGTCGCGCGCGCGAACAGCCATGTCACCTTTCCCGCCCGCGTGCAGCTGGTGGCGGCGATGAACCCCTGTCGTTGCGGTCATCTGGGCGATGCAGCGCTTGCGTGCAGTCGTGCACCGCGTTGCGCTGCGGACTATCAATCGCGTGTGTCGGGGCCGTTGCTTGATCGCATCGACCTGCATGTCGAGGTACAAAGCGTCAGCGCCGCTGATCTTGTGTTGCCACCGCCAGCGGAGGGTTCCGCCGAAGTTGCAGCGCGTGTGCAACAGGCGCGGATTGTGCAGACTGAGCGTCTATTCGGCACAAAGATGCGGACGAATGCCGAACTGGACGGTGATGCGTTGGAGGCCCATGCCACCCCTGATGAACCCGGCCAACGGTTGCTCGCGCAAGCTGCCGAGGCAATGCGACTGTCGGCGCGCGGCTATACACGGATTTTACGGGTTGCCCGCACCATCGCCGATCTGGCAGGAAGTGCGCATGTAGGACGCATCCACATTGCGGAGGCACTGTCGTATCGTCGGCAGGCTCCGCGCAACTGAATTGGAAATATCATGGCTTATTTGATGCTGCGCTATCGTTTGAAAGACGGTGTTTCGCGCGAAGATTTTGAGACGTGGGTGAAGGACACTGACCAGCCGACGATGCGGTCGTTGAAAAGTGTGAAAAGCTTTGAGACATGGCGCGCGACTGGCTTGTTGATGGGTGAAGGCGCACCGTCGCAAGACTATTTCGAAATTTTTGAGATTAGCGATTTTGATGCGTTCACTGGCCAAGATATGCCTGGTGACACGGTGCAGACAATTATGGCGCAGTTCATGGGTTTTGCCGATAGTCCCGAATTTGTGCTGGCGGAGAAGCTTTAGTCAGCAAATTCCACAACATCCCCAGGTGCCGCGCGCACAAACGCTTTGGCAATATCAAAACTGTGCCCGGCGCGCAGGAATGCTTGGAACTGTTTGTGCTGTAATTCGGCCGTCGCTTGCTCGGTCGCAAAGGGACCAATGCGTTTGCGCTGGGCAAAGCGCTGCGCCGATTGCCAGCCGGCGTTTTCGCTTTCTTCGCGCGCTTCGCTTGAATCAGTCTCGCTGATGCCTTTGGCGCGCAGATCTTCGTTTACACGGCGCGCGCCGAAGCCTCTGGAGGTTAATGCCCGCCCGCGCGACGCGGCGTAGGCAGCGTCATCGACATAACCCAATCGGTTGAAATCCTCGATCATCGCATCGATGTCGGGGTCTTTCGCGCCCTCTACCCATCCCCGCTCGCGTATTTTGCGCGTCAAATAGGCCGCCAGCTTTGCCCGACTAGTTGCGTACCGCCCGACATAATGCAGCGCTAAGTCCCGTAATTTTGCGGGATTTAGCGGTTTTGGCAGCCGATCAGAGTCGTTTCTTCGGGACACGCCGCATTTGTGCCATAGTCGGGTCGGATTTTGAACTCCAAAGCTCGGCTAAGAGTGATTTGTAAAAAAAGATAAAGCAGGATCGCATATGACAGCCATTTTACCCACGCCAACGACGGATAGCCTCGAACGGCGCTTTTCGGATTTTGAGACGCTGGGTGAGGCGCTGGATTATGCAGCGCATGGTGTGCGCGGCCTGAACTTTCACGATATGCGCGGGCAACTGGCGCGCAGCTATCCGTTTAGCGAACTGCGCAAAGACGCGTTGGATATGGCCTATCGCCTGATCAGCCACGGGGTGAAGCCTAAAGACCGCATCGCATTGATCGCCGAAACTGGCCCCGATTTTGCTGCGTTGTTTTTTGGCTGTATTTACGCGGGTGCGTGGCCGGTGCCACTGCCGCTGCCCACGTCCTTTGGCGGCAAAGAAAGCTATATCGACCAGATTTCAGTGCAATTGCAAAGTTGCGACCCCAGCCTATTGTTTTTCCCTGCGGAATTGAAAGAAACAGCTGGGCAGGCCGCGCTGCTAAATACGGTGCAAGGGCTGGATTGGGAAAGCTTTACCGACCGTATCGCGTTGCGGACCGAACTGCCTCAGGCGACGCCAGACGAGATTTGCTATCTTCAATATAGCAGCGGCTCAACCCGTTTCCCGCATGGTGTTGCGGTGTCGCATAAGGCGTTGCTGAATAATCTGTCGGCGCACTCGCATGGGATGCAGGTGCAAGCCTCGGATCGGTGTGTGTCATGGCTGCCTTGGTATCATGACATGGGATTGGTTGGCTGTTTCCTCTCCGTCGTCGCTAATCAGGTTTCGACCGATTACATGAAGACGGAAGATTTCGCTCGCCGTCCTTTGGCTTGGATCGATATCATCAGCCGCGCCGATGGCACCGTCATCAGCTATTCCCCCACATTTGGCTATGACATTTGCGCGCGGCGTATTTCGAGCCAAACCCATGTTTCAGAACGGTTTACGCTCGATCACTGGCGCTTGGCAGGCAACGGCGCAGATATGATCCGACCTGACGTCATGCAGTCATTTGTCGATGCTTTTGGCGATGCAGGGTTTAAGGCGAGCGCGTTTTTGCCAAGCTATGGCTTGGCCGAGGCAACGCTTGCAGTTTCCATCATGCCCCCGGGCGAAGGCATCAACGTCGAACTGGTCGAGGAAAGCGAATTGACGGGAATGGCGGGAAGTAAAGACCGCCCAACGCGGTTCCGCGCTATTGTCAATTGCGGCAAGGCAGTCAAAGATATGACCATCGAAGTCCGCGAAGAGGATGGCGGTATCTTGCCTGACCGCGTCATCGGCAAAATCTGGTGCACTGGCCCGTCAATCATGACTGGCTATTTCCGTGACGAGGAATCGACTGCTGCTTGTATGCAGAATGGCTGGCTGGATACCGGCGATATGGGTTATCTTTCGGACGGTTACATCTTCGTCGTCGGCCGTGCCAAGGACATGATTATCATCAATGGCAAAAACCACTGGCCACAGGATATCGAATGGGCCGTGGAGCAATTGCCCGGATTTAAGGCTGGCGACATCGCCGCATTTTCGATCACCACCGTGGGTGGCGAAGAAGCGCCAGCGGTTCTTGTCCAGTGCCGCACTTCTGACGAGGCCGAACGCACCAAATTGCGCGAACAAATTAAGGATAAGGTCCGTTCGGTTACCGGCATGAATTGCGTTGTCGAATTGGTCCCACCGCGCACATTGCCGCGAACAAGCTCTGGCAAAATGAGCCGCGCAAAGGCACGTAATCTGTATCTTTCCGGCGAGATTCAACCGTACGCAATCGCTGCTTAAGACAAGTGATTGTATCAAAACGTAAAATCTTAAATTTTTGTGGTTTCCACCGGAACGCTTACGATTAAGTAAGTTTCGTCGCCTATCGCGGGAACGTGAGTAGCGAAAAGACAATAACTGAACTGCCGACGCAGATTTCGGCCAAGGCCCTATTGGGTCTGAAAGAGCCTGCAGGCTTCAGCAGCGCACAGTTGCGTAACATTCAGGCGCGGTCCATCCGGAACCAGCCAGTCATCCAGCTTGCGGCAAATTTGGTGTGCGGCGCTCTTGTGGTGGCGATCAGCACGGCAGTTGTGCCTTATTGGGTTCTTGCTGCATGGGCGGTACCTTTGGCTTTGTTAAGCATGGCAGGATTTTTTCCACGAAACCGGCGGACAGGGCCGGGCGTGCTCACGTCCGATACCAGCGTCTTTCAACGCATCGCGCGCCGTTGGAGCTTAAGCGGCGCTGTGTGGGGGGCAAGCATGCCACTTTTCGGTTGGTTCGGTGGCATGGCTGAACTGCTGGGGACTTGGTCGGTTTGCGTCGCGATGATGGTTTATGCATCGATGCTGATGCCTAGCGTGCCGGTTGCCGCAACGGTGTTTATCGGTGCTGTTACGTTGGGCGGATTGGCCGGGTGGTTGTTGATCGGGCAATACTATTTAGCTGTTGCTGCAGTGGCGTTGGGATTGTTGCTGATAACAGGGGTGCTGCGAACTGCGCAATCCCAAGTGCTGTACCAGCTGGCCAGCAACGTCCTGCAAGAGAAAACCGAAACCGTCAGTCTGTTGCTTAAAGAATTTGAAGACAGCGGCGCGGATTGGTTATGGCAGACGGATACAGCGCGCGCGGTCACGCATACAAGCCCGCGTTTTGCCTATGCATTAGACGCAGAGGCACGATCAATCGATGGCCAGCCGTTGCTGAAACTCATCGCCGGGGATGCTTGGGAAACCGGCGTATATCCAGATGCGCTGCACGACCTTGCCGAGCGGCTTAAGCGGCGCGAAGCGTTTAGCAACCTGATCGTGCCAGTGACGTTCAAAGGGAAAACCCGTTGGTGGGAACTGTCTGCATCGCCGCGTCTTTCCGAAGACGGCGCGTTTTTGGGTTTTCGCGGGGTCGGTTCTGATGTGACCGAACAGCGCGAATCCGCTGATAAAATTTCGCACCTTGCGCGTTTTGATACGCTGACCGGATTACCTAACCGCCTGCAACTGACCGAAACGCTTGGACGCGCGTTGACGGAATCTGAAAAATGGCGTCGCCGCTGCGGCTTTTTTATGATTGATCTTGATCGGTTTAAGGCGGTGAATGATACATTGGGTCACCCCGTCGGTGACCGCTTACTAGCGCAAGTTGCAAAGCGGCTGAAAATGATCATGTCGGATAACGAGCTTTGCGGGCGTTTGGGTGGTGACGAATTTGCCGTTGTGATGATGGACGCAAACGATACCGCTTATGTCGAAAAACTGGCCAAAACGATCATCGATTCCTTGTCCAAGCCGTACGAGATCGACCAAAATACGCTGTATATCGGCGCGTCCATCGGCAGTGCGGTTGGCCCGATGGATGGGCGGACGGTCGAGTTGCTGATGCGCAGCGCTGACTTGGCGCTTTACCGGTCAAAGGAGGAAGGCGGCAACACGCACCACAGCTATCAGCACAAGCTGCACGCCAACGCCGAGGAAAAACGTGTGCTGGAATTCGAACTGCGCCACGCGTTGGAGCGCAACCAGCTCCATTTGGAATATCAACCTGTGGTAGAGGCAAACGGCGACAATTGCATCACCGGCTTTGAAGCGCTGCTGCGTTGGAACAATCCAAAGTTTGGGTTAGTGTCGCCTGTAAAGTTTATTCCGATCGCTGAGGATGCCCGTCTAATTGTTCCGATTGGAACATGGGTGCTGCGCCAGGCGTGTAAAGACGCAATGAGCTGGCCCGAGTCCGCCAAAGTGGCTGTCAATATTTCGGTCGATCAACTGACCAGCCCGAATTTTATGGACATGGTGGTGTCTGCTTTGCACGACAGCGGCTTGCCAGCGTGGCGGCTGGAACTGGAAGTGACGGAGAGTATCTTTCTGCGCGACGGCGGGCATGCTGTACAAATTCTTGACCGTTTGCGCAAAATGGGGATCAAATTGTCGTTGGATGATTTTGGCACAGGCTATTCGTCACTGGGATATCTGCGCAACATCCGTTTTGACACCATCAAAGTCGACCGCAGCTTTGTTCAAGGCGCGGCAAAGGCAAAAGCGGAAAGCATCGCGATTATCCGCGCGGTGGTCGCTTTATCCGATGCACTCGACATCACAACCACTGCCGAGGGCGTTGAAACGGAGGCTGAAATGCTGATGATCCAGCAAATGGGCTGCACCAAAATCCAGGGCTATTATTTCGGTCGCCCGATGGTCTTTGCCGACAGTATCGCTTTGTTTAACGGGCCGCAGCGCAACGTCGCTTAAACTTACGGCGTTGCGGTCGCTGACGACCGTTTAAGCCAGTCGTCAACATCGTTTGCCGTTGCCTCCGCGGCCTCTTCCATCGGTAAATGGCCTATGCGCGGATAGATGTGCGTCACGTTATCCGTATATTGCGTTTGGAACCATTTGGCTGAACTCACAGGAATCAGGCTGTCTTCATTGCCCCATAGGATCAGCGCGGGGACGTTGTGCGTGGCCGCTGAAACCGGCGTTACAGTCAGGCGTGTGCCATATTGCGCAAAGCGCTTACCGGTGGCCTCGCGATTTCCCGGATAGCGCAGCAGCTCCCAATATTCGTCAATTTCGGCTTTGGTCACAACCGCCTGGTTGCTGACGGTTTGTTTCAGCGAGGTTTCGATCACACTGCGCGGTGTGATGACTTGTGCGAGTTTGTTCAACACGGGCAACCGGGCAATGCGAAAACCGATAGGCAGGCTTTTAGGCTTAGCATCTGGGGCGCCGGCTGCGTCAACAAGAATGATTCCCAGTAGTTTTTCAGGATGCGCTTTGGCATATTCATGCGTCACCCAGCCGCCCATGCTGTTGCCGCCGAGATAAAATTTGCTCAAGCCCCGGTTGTTGGCAATTCGGTCGACCACATCGACAAATGCCCCAGCCAAATAATCGTCTTTGGGATGCGGGCCAGTAAGGCCGTGGCCAGGTTGGTCATAGCGTATGATGCGGTAATCCTTGCCCAGCCGGTCGACCCATTGTTGCCACGTATGGAGTGATGCGTTGGAGCCATGCAACAGGATGATCGCAGGCGCATCCTTTGGTCCTTCATCACGCAGATGCACAGTCATGCCGTTACCTAAATCGACGAATTCGGATTCAGCATTGGCATATTTGGCACGCAGTTCGCTGGCCGGTATGTCGGCTGCATAGCCCCAAGCGAACAAGGCGACGATCATCGCCAGTAAAGCCAGCCCAGCCCATTTCAAAAACTTGCGCATCGCCTTAATCCCCGACCAGTCATTTTATAAGATTTCGTGCACCCTATCTTGCGGGCGGCACAAACGCACACCCTTTTCGGTTTCGACAAATGGCCTTTCGACAAGAACCGCATCTTTCGCCATTTCAGCGAGGATCCGGTCGCTATCTGCGCAATCGATTAGCCCAAGTTCGTCGGCGCGTGACCCGCGCGTGCGTAGAGCATCCCCCGCACTAAGGCCGGCATCACGGAACAGTTGCGCCAACTTTTCCCTGCTAAATGGAACCTTTTTATACTCAATGACAGTCACATCGACACCCCGCGCTTCTTGCAGAATAGCCAGCGTTTTGCGCGACGTGCCGCAGTCGGGGTTGTGCCAAATTGTTGCTTTCATATTTTGCTCCTTTTGCGCACCTTTTATGGTTCCGGAAAAAAAGTGCAACAGTGCCCATTTTGCAATTGCATATGATAATGGTTCGCAATAGAGGGCGCTGCAAGGGTTGAGAATCTTTCTCAATAAGGAAATTTGATCATGAAAAAGTTTGCGGGTTATTCGGTGTTGGCGTTGTCAGCGGTTTTGGCATCTGTGGCACAGGCCGAGACGATGGACGCTGCTGCGGAGGATCAATGCGAGGATTGCCGTGCGATTATCGTCACCGGCTCAAATACCGGCTATGTCGCGCAAGATATTGTGACGGCAACCAAGACAGACACGCCGTTGCTTAATGTGCCGCAAACCATCAGTGTCGTAACCCGCGAGCAGATGGATGATCAGGCGCACTACAGCCTTGGCGATGTCCTTCGTTATGTACCTGGCACGACAGTCGGGCAGGGTGAGGGCAACCGCGACCAAATTACCCTGCGCGGGCAAAACACCACGGCTGACTTCTTTCTCGATGGCGTGCGCGACGACGTGCAATATTATCGCGGACTATACAATATCGACCGTGTCGAGATTTTGAAGGGCCCATATGCGCTAATCTTTGGTCGCGGCGGTGGCGGCGGAATTATCAACCGTGTGCAGAAATCACCGGTCGCAGACGAAACATTTGGTGCAGCGCGGGCAAGCATAAATAGCTTTGGGGGCTGGGATGTGTCAGGCGATATCAACATCACCATGAGTGACAAAACGTCGCTGCGTATCAACTCGACCTATGAGGCGATTGAAGGCGACCGCAAGTTCGTTGACGGCCACCGCTTTGCCATTAACCCCTATCTTGGCGTTGACATCAGTGACGATTGGAAACTTGGTTTTTCGTATGAATATGTCAACGACGACCGGGTGAATGATCGCGGTGTGCCGTCGATTGCAACAGGTATCGGCCTGCCGAATACGCCCATTCGCGGCTATGACCGTCAGTTTTTCGGCATTCCCGGGTTGAACCAAACGACGCTTGAGGCGCATATTGCAAAGCTGCGTGTCGATGGGCAACTGGCCGAAAATTTGAAGTTTACCAGCACGGTATTGTATGGTGATTATGACAAGCTTTACATCAATGCATTCGCCAACGGCGCTGCAACGTCGCAGACCGGCACTGTAGTCCTCGACGCCTATTCTGACCCGACGAAGCGTGAAAACCTGATCGCACAGGCAAATCTGATTTGGGACGTCGCAACGGGTGCGCTGGACCATAAGCTGCTGTTCGGGGTCGAATATGGTGACCAGAATACGGCCAACAAGCGTTTCAACCGGACGTTTAGCCCGAGCAATGTGTTGAACTTGGTCAATCCTATCTATCCGACAGTAACCTTTACAACGCCGTCGCGTGACACAGTTTCGGACGTCAAATTCTTCTCCGCTTATGCACAGGATCAGGTTTCGATCGGTGAACATTTCGATGTGGTTGTCGGCCTGCGTTATGACAGCTTTGAAATTAAGGGTACCGATTTCATTCCGCTTGTTGACCGTCCCTTTGGCCGCAGCGATAAAAAAGTCAGCCCGCGTGTCGGCCTGGTTTGGAAACCGCAGGAAAATATCTCGGTCTATTCAAGCTACAGCCAGTCGTTCCTGCCGCGTTCGGGTGACCAGTTTATCACTCTGTCCACGACGCAACAAAATCTGGCGCCAGAGAAATTCACTAACGCTGAAATCGGCGCGAAATGGGATATCGCACCCAATTTGAATGTGACCGCAGCTGTGTTTCAACTTGATCGTAGCAACGCGACAACGCCCGACCCAGCGAACCCTCTGACGTCGATTAACATCGGCAAGACGCGGACCAAAGGGGTCGAGCTTGCTGCGACCGGCCGGGTTTTGCCGAATTGGCAAGTCAGCGCTGGGTACACCTATCAAGATGCTGCATTGCGCGGAAACGACTTTGTACGGTTAAGCCAAGTTCCTAAGCACCAGGCGTCGTTGTGGAACCGTTATGATTTCAGCGATGCGATCGGTCTGGGCGTCGGCGTTGTTCATCAAAGCAGCCAGTTCGCTGCGATCCGCAGCAGCGCGACAACGACCAAATTGCCAAGCTTTACCCGCGTCGACGCTGCATTGTACTTTGATGTCAACGACGCGATCCAGCTGCAGGCCAATGTTGAAAACCTGCTCGATACCGATTATTTTGCCAATGCGCACAACAATAACAACATCACGCCGGGTGCTCCAGTCAACGGTCGCTTGACGGTTCGGGTGAAGTTTTAGACTTCGCCAATCGCAGACGCATGGGCTTTGCCATTTTCGACATAATGCGCGACGCCCATGCGCATACCGATCAGCGCGGCGTCGGGCAGTTCGCGTAGCAACTTAGCCGGCCTTCCGACCCATAGCTCCTTGGGGCCAACATGTTTGCCCTCAGGCAGTAACGCGCCTGCGCCAAGCATACCGTCTTCGTCGATCACACAGCCGTTCATGATGATCGCGCCAAGGCCAATGAAGCCGCGGTCCTTAATCGTGCAGCCATGGATCATCGCCATATGACCAATCAGCACATCGTCACCGATGATCGTCGGGCATTCTTCGCGCACGCCCGGAACAGCGCCGTCACAATGGACGACACTGCCGTCCTGAATGTTGGTGCGTGCACCGATCACGATGCAGCTTACGTCCGCGCGCAACACGCAATTGTACCAAATACTCGCGTCTGGCCCGATGGTCACATCGCCGATGATCCGGCAACCTGGGGCGATAAAGGCGCTGTCATGAATTTGCGGCGTTTTGCCGTGGATGGAGATTATGGAAACATCGGACCGGAGTTTCATTTTACGGTGTCCCACATCAAAAGATGCGGCAGCACCGATGCGTAATCATCGCTCCACCGCCGTGTCTCTCCGGCTGGCGGCATTTTCAACCATAATGTCGGGTCATAATTTGCGCCCTTTGTTGCTGCCAAAGGCCCAGTTAGTTGTGCCAAAATCTTGCCGTCCATACTCATTGCAACCCAGATGGATGCCCGGATGCCGCGATCAAGATCCTTTGCTGGTGGGCTATCCTTGCGCAACGCTAGCGACCAGCCGCCGGCTTTTGCCTCGGCGGCCAAGACCGGCTTTAGGTCAATATGCCGGTTAGAGATATGGACGACCAGCACGCCATTTGGCTTTAACACGTGGCGATACACGTCGAACGCTTCTTTGGTTAGCAGATGCAGCGGGATAGAATCAGACGAAAACGCATCAATGGCCAGCAGATCCAGGCTGGCTTTTGGCCGCTGTGCCACCGTCAATCGCGCATCGCCGATGTGGATCGCTGCGTTAGGTGTGCAACGGTCGAGGTAGGAAAAAATCTTTTTGTCTTTGGCAATCTCTACCATCAGCGGGTCGATTTCAAAGAATTGCCAGTCTTGCCCGGGCTTTGCATAGCAAGCAAGTGTACCAGACCCCAGACCGACCACGCCAACCGCTGCGTTCGGGCCATACAACGCCTCTGCTTTGGCAAAAACTAGGCCCACACCGGAGGCGGCGCCATAATAGCTGATCGGCAGTTTCGGTTGAGTCAGACTTTGCATGCCGTGCAATGTGGTGCCGTGCGTCAGCCAGCGATATTGCCCGGTGTCGTCTGCCTTCACCGTATAAATCCCGAAATAGCTACGCCACCGGACGTTATCAAAGCTTTGCTGTAGATTAAAAATACCGCCGCTCGCCGCCATGATCCCCGCGACAATCAACGCATAGGCGATACGGTTGCCAATGGCGAATAAGCCAACAACAATCATGACCACCGTGATCGCAAGCTTTATCCAGCCATTTCCAGCAGGGTCCATAATACCCCCGATGACACCGACGACAAGGGCGATCACACCTAAGGCAATCGTCGCTTTATTGCGGCCACTATCCGCGCTCGAATCGCCGCCACTTAAAGTGAACAACCGAATTTGCGGGATCAGCAAGGCCGAGGCGAATATCAGCAGCGGATGCTCCCACGTCCAATCGAACAATAACGGTGCGGCAATCGCACAAAACAGCCCGCCGACAACGCCGCCGATCGACATCATCAGGTAAAATTCGGTCAGCTGTTCGGCATCGGGGCGGGTTCGGTACATTTCTGCATGAAGTGTCGTTGCAACTGCAAATAGCAAAAGAATCGCCGACATCAGGCTGGACATCACACTGCCGCCGGCCGAGGCAAACGCCGTTGCAGCGGCCAGTAACAATACTGTGGATGTAACGCGCGTAAAAACGCGGGAAAGCAGCCGGTTGTCAGAAAAAGCCACTGAGAAACTGAGCAGATATAGACCGAGCGGAATGACCCATATGAGCGGCATCGCCACCAAATCGGTGGTGAGATGCGACGTTGTCGACAGCATTAAGCCGGATGGGACAGCGGACAACGCAATCCAGTACAGCCGTTTACGCCAGCCCGTTGTTGACGCGGGTGCGGACGCAACGCGCGCGACAGCGTCATTATTACCCTGATAGCGATATAGGCTCCACGCACAGGATAAAACGAGCACAACCAGTATCGCGTATAGCGCTGACCAAAGCCCGCTTTGCTGCTGTATCGGCATGAATGGTTCAACGATCAGCGGATAAGTGATGAGCCCCAAAAAGCTGCCGATATTGGATGCTGCATACAGCGCATAGGGCTCCCCAGTGTTACCTGCGAGACCAAACCAGCGTTGCATCAACGGGGCTTGTGCTGCGACTGCAAAAAATAGCGGGCCAATCGATGCCACCAACAACCATGGCACCCAGAATATGGGCGAGCCATCCGCAGGTATTTGCATTGTCGCTAAGCTGATCGGTAGCCAGATCGCCGCAAGCAATAGCACCGCAAGATGGATCAACGATTGCTTGCGCGCGGATTGCCGTGTCAACCGGTGCGCATAGGCATAGCCCGCCAACAACAACGCCTGATAGACTAGCATCGCGCTGTTCCATACAGCTGGCGCGCCGCCCAATTTGGGCAAAGCCATGCGCGCAACCATCGGCTGCACAAGGAAGAGGAGAAAGCTGCCTGTAAAAATGGTCAGAACAAAAAGGCTACGGCTGCGCCTTGCGATGACATTTTGGTTCATACTAAGTCCGATGCTGCGTCCAAGTGTAACGATCAATGCTATAAGTAACATGTCTTAACAACGGGCTATCTACCTCGACCTTTGGATGGTCGAAATCCAGTTCGGGCAGATGTACCATCCCCAGTCGATGCATCACCGCGCGGCTTGCCCGGTTTTGAGTGGTGGTGATTGCCCAAACAGCATCATCGGGCAGTGTGTTAAACGCCCATTGCACCGACGCGATGGCCGCCTCGGTTACATAGCCTTTGCCCCATGTAGACGGCGTCATTCGCCAGCCAGCCTCTACCTTACCCGCAACCGGTGTATCGGCATCGCCGCGGATAAGCCCGCACCAGCCGATAAGTTGGCTGTCCGCTTTGCGCTCCATCGCCCAAAAACAATGGCCCAGTGCGCGTTGCAGCCTTTGCATTCTTGCGACCGAAGCGGCAACCTGGTCACGCGTCATCAACGAGCCAAGCGTCGCCATGACGATGGGGTCGGAACAGATGGCGTGGAACGGTTCAATATCAGCATCGCGCCAATCGCGCAGGATCAGGCGTTCGGTCTCGAGTTGAAATTCAGACACGCAGCAGTTTCGCCGCATGCGCCGCGTGGTATGTCAGCACGCCGGAACAGCCCGCACGTTTGAATGCAGTCAGGGTTTCCAGCACCAATGCGTCACGGTCACCTGCACCGGCCGCTACTGCCGCCTCGATCATGGCATATTCACCGGACACTTGATACGCGAACACCGGCACGTCAAAGCTGTCCTTCACGCGGCGGACGATATCAAGATAGGGCAGGCCCGGCTTTACCATCACGCTGTCCGCGCCCTCGGCGATGTCTATCGCAACTTCGCGCATCGCCTCGTCGCTGTTGGCAGGATCCATCTGATAGCTTTTCTTATCGCCTTTTAACAAGCCGCTGGAGCCAACCGCATCGCGGAACGGACCGTAAAAGGCGCTGGCATATTTGGCGGCATAGGACATGATCTGGACATTGACATGGCCGTTCATTTCCAGCGCGCGGCGGATGGCACCGATGCGTCCGTCCATCATATCCGACGGGGCGATGATGTCTGCGCCTGCATTGGCTTGATTGACCGCTTGATCGACCAAGGCCGCCACAGTTTCATCATTCAGGACATAGCCCGCATCATCGACAATCCCGTCCTGGCCATGCCTCGTGTAGGGGTCGAGCGCGACATCGGTGAGGATGCCGATGGCGTCTTTGTGCGCGGCTTTGACTGCGCGGATCGCTCGGCACATCAGGTTGTCGGGGTTTGCGGCCTCTGCACCATCGTCGCTGCGCAGCGCAGGGGGCGTATTCGGGAACAACGCGATGCACGGAATGCCTAACGCAATTGCCTCTGTCGCACGCGCAACAATACCATCGACTGACCAGCGTGCGACACCGGGTAAGGACGCAATCGGTTCCTCGACGCCTTCACCGTCTGTGATGAACAACGGCCAGATCAGATCGGCTGGCGATAGCGTAGTTTCGCGCACCATCGCGCGGCTCCATCCGGTGGCACGCGTGCGGCGAAGGCGGGTGTTGGGAAAACTGCTTTGTGTAACCATAGACGCGGCATAGCGAAGCTTTCGGCCACGCTCAATGCCGGTTGCGTATCAGCCGTTTTGGCGGCGGATGCTTTGCGCTGCTGAGATACGGTCAATTTCGCGCTGCGGCGTTTCCACCGTTTTGCGCGAACCGCCCGTCGACGCAAGCGCTGCACCCGGCTTCACCGATTTTAGCCGCGCCAGCTGTGCCTTAAACCGCGCAAGATCACTTCCACTTAGTTGCGCGCGCTGCGTAAATTTGACCGATAAAGGATTGACGATGCTACCATTTTTATACAGTTCATAATGTAAATGTGGCCCAGTCGAAAGGCCGGTGGAGCCCACATAACCGATTATCTGCCCTTGGCGCACACGTGCGCCGCTGCTGGTCGCAATACGGCTCATATGGCAATACCGTGTAGCCAGATTGCCATTATGGTTGATCTTCACCGCATTGCCGCAACCACCTGCACGCCCCGCCATCATGACAACGCCATCCGTCGCCGCATAGATCGGCGCACCATGCGGCGCTCCAAAATCGATGCCGACATGCATTTTGCGATAGCCAAGGATCGGGTGGCGGCGATAGCCAAAGCCTGATGTCATCCGGCCGTTGACAGGGCTAGCCATTTGGCCACTGGTCTGGCCAACGCCTGATGCTTCGAACCATTGGGTGCTGTCGCCATTCTGCCATTTCAGCATCTGGATCTTTGGTTTGCCGCCGCGTTCAATGCCCGCATACAGCAATCCGCCAGTTTGCACTTCGCCAGTTTCGGCACGTTTGTGCGCAACAATAATGTCGAACTCGTCGTTTGCTCCGATGTTGGTCAGCGAGGTGCGACTTGCGATAATTTTCAGGTAATCCTGAATGACATCGGCGGGCGCTCCGGCGGCGCGGGCTGAACGATAAAGGCTTGCGCCAACGACACCGCGTATGCGGAGCGGAGTGTCGTCCACCGCAATGGATTTACGCGTCAAAGCTAATCCGGCTCCCGCACGATTGACCGCCAGATGCAGGTCAAACCGTGCACGGAAATCGAGTGATTCGAGAGGGCGCGGTGCATCGCGTGATGTTCGGCGGCCTAGGACAATCGCAATCGGTGTCCCCGGCGCAATGTCGGATAGCGCGGTGGTTCCGCTGACCAAAGATACTGCCCGCTGCACATCGCCGCCACCAACGCCTGCGCGCTGTAACACGCGCGCGAAGCTATCGCCTTGGCCCAAGATTGCAGTCAATTCGATGCTTGGTCTCTCGGGACTGCCCGATAGCGCAACGACATTCTCATTCGCGGCCATCCGTCCGCCCGTATCACTGCCAAACGCGATCGGCATAATCGTTTGCGTACGCGCAATATCAAGCTGCACCGGTGTCGGCATAGGCGGCTGCGCGCCGTAAACTGGTCCAAAATCGGGCAAGAACGATAATGCCGCAACGCTGAATAACGTTAAAGTCGCAAGTCCGCGAAACCAGCGTCCTGATCCGATGTCTTCACCCAGATCGGGTGCCCAATCAATCGCCGCCAATCGCGCACGCCAGCCGGGCCTTTCCGACCTGCGCAAAGGCGCAACCATCGCGTCTGCAATGGACACATCTCCAGCGCCATTTGCTCCGCCAAAACTTCTGCTTCCGGCCTCGAACACGCAATACCCTTTTGAACCGGCGGCTGAGAGCCGCGGACATCCAACGTTCGATTGTAACCAGACAAGGTTAATGTCAATTTAATGCCTAGCTCCGCTGCGTTACTTGCGGTGAAGGGTGTAAATTCGCCGTTGGAGCATTTTTCGGGAGCTGCATTTATCCGCTTCTATCCGGTGGAAAGTGGCTTTAAGGAAATTGCGTGCAGATTTTTCGAACAGCTCTTTTTGCTTTAACAGGCGCGGCGCTTTCCGCATGCCAACCGGTATCCGATAACGATGATCGGGCCGAAAGCTTGCGCGCTTTTCCGCGTCCTGACCGGGCAGTTTCCGACGCATCGAGCACCGAATTTTCCACCGAAGCCGCGCGAGATGAGGCGGGCGAAGCGACCAAGCTGATGAACTGGGCGGATATTCAGCCGGGTACAACAGTCGCCGATATTGGCGCTGGCGAAGGCTATTACACCGTCCGCCTGTCGCAACGCGTCGGCCTTAAAGGTCGCGTCTTGGCGCAAGACATTAACCGCGATGCGCTTGACCGGCTGGGCGAACGCGTGGTGCGCGAACGGCTGCTCGATAATGTGGCGATCAAGGAAGGCGGCTTTGATGATCCGCGCCTTCCGCCCGGCAGTTTCGACCGTATTTTCATGGTACATATGTATCACGAAATTGCCGAGCCATATGCGTTTCTGTGGCGGATGCGGCCTGCGCTGGCCACTGGCGGGCAAGTCATTGTCGTTGACCGCGACCGACCAACCAACCAGCATGGCATCCCGCCAAAGCTACTATTCTGTGAATTTGCCTCGGTCGGGTATCAGTTAAAAGAGTTTGTCGAGCGCCCCGAAGTCAGCGCCTATTTCGCGCGCTTTGAGCTGTCGGGCGAACGACCAAAGCCAGAGGCGATTAAGGCGTGCAAGGCCAACGCGCTGGCGGGATAGGGTGAGCAAATGAGCTCTATGCCCAGCCACCCAATTCCAAAATTTCGTCATTCCCGCGTAGGCGGGAATCCATCACCCGTTGTTGAAATTTACAGTGCCGGTGATGGACCCCCGCCTACGCGGGGGTGACGAAGTGATGCGTGGGTCAGGTTACAAGTTCCGCAGAGGCAGCCACTAAGCTGCTTTCCGCATCCCCTCAACCGATCGATCCAAAAACCCGCGGATCGCGGCGATGCTTTGGTCAACATGGCTTAGCAGAAACAGATGCCCGCCATTATCGATCACCAGTAACTCGCTGTTCGGAATCAAAAACGCCAGAAACTTGCCGTTCGCAACCGGCACAATCTGGTCATCGCCACCCATCATGATCAGCGTTTCGGTTTTCATAAACGGCAAAAACGGTGCGCTGGTCCAGCCCATCATCGCCATCAGCTGATAGAAATAACCGGTCTTTGACGGCGGCGTGATGCGGCCGATATGTTCGGATTTGTTGCCAACCATGCCGCCATAAAGCGTCTTGAAATGCTTCGCCATGAAATCGGGGTCGATATAGCGGCGCGGATCGGCCATTTTAATCAGTGCCTTTGGATTGCCCGGGACCATCAACATCCCCGCGCTAGTCGCAATCAGAATTAGCTTGTTGGTCTGTGCGCCGTTTTGCAAAGCAAACTGCTGCGCCATTGCGCCGCCCCAGCTGACGCCCATGACATCGACGAGGGGCATCTTAAACCGTTTAAGCAACAAAGCCGCAATCCGCGCCATCAAGATCGCGTTATACGGCACCACCGGATCAGGCGATCCACCAATCCCGGGCATATCAAACGTGATAAAGTCGCGGTCGGCAAGATGCTCCGCAAGCGGCGCCATAGCTTCGATATTCGCACCAATGCCGTTGAAGAACAGGATGGGGAGTTTGTCGCTGGGTTTGTCGGAACGCCAAACGGCCACGCGGAGCGTGCGGCCATAAACCGATTCCATCGTATAAACTGGCGCGCGCCCTTTGGTCATAATTGCTTCCCGTTATTCCGCCTTTGGGCGGTTCGTTCGTGTTGCAATGCAAGATAACGGGTAGAGTGGTTTACGCAAGCGTCAATTGGTGGGGTGCTTTGCTCGAAGACGAACCTAGCTATCTGATTTTACCCTGTTGCAATATCGATGTGTGATTTGTGCGTTTTCCATCAAAGTGTTCCCGCCCTTTGAAAAAGCAGTTTTGTGATCGACCGCAGCATCGTCAATGACTTCAATCCGCTGTTTGCAAATTTGACACGTTTGATCGTCTTCGAATAATTTCTGTTTTTCCGCATAATTGAAGAGGCGTCGTTCGTTTGGCGACTGGTCAATTATATCCCGTAATTTGTTACCCCAGATTTCGAAGCGACTTCTAACACGGCCAACGTCTCCTGTTCCGAGCGTTATTGCATCAATGAAAACAGTATCTTCGACGCAGAGTTTTATCAGCGCCTCGCGTATGGCATCCTTACGCTCGATGACTTGCCGCTTTTCGTAGCGAGCAAACCAAAACATCACGCAATCATACAATGCCTTATTAACGTTCCCTTCCCAGCCGCCATTGGGATTTTTCGCAGTACCAACTGAATAGCGTCGAAAAGCTTTTTCACCAAAAACTGTGTAGGCCAAATCACACGCATTTATAAATCTTGACCTGAACATATCGGCTTTTTCAACCGAAAAATAGCGATTGTCACGCATATGCGCGTTCAAAAATGCCTTCATTTTATGATTATAATTGAGATGCGTTTTGTCGTTGAAGGTCAGAAAACGGAGAACGAGTTCTACATCCTGCATCCGTTTTGCTTCTGCGCTGAGCCCTAGAACTTTGCGAAACATTTCCAAATTCGAAAGTGAGTTGATTAGGTCGTTATACGGCCCTCGATATATACAATTACGGATCTCTTGATCGGCAAGAGCTACAGAGCCCGTATTCAGTCTTTCGAAAATTTCAAATTTTACGTCGGGGTGAGATTCTTTTGAAATTTTAATTACTTGGAGGCCATATCTATCAAGTGTTTTTTTCAAATCTGATGGGAGTTGCTCGTAGCTCTTACCTTCAAGCTCTTTAAGAATTTTCATTTTTCCGAGACGGAATGGACGCTTTTTGACTTCATGACCGGCTTTGCTGCGTTCCAAATCATTCGCCGTTGGAGGAAAAAATCCTTCGATGAAAGAAAAGCACGAGGTTAGTCGTTGCTGACCATCGATTACGACCTCTCGACCATCTTCTTCTTCGGCAGTATAAATGAGTGGAATCGGGACGTGCAGCAAAATAGACTCTATCAGCTTAGTCGCACGATTTCGATCCCACACATAACCACGCTGAAATGAAGGTCTCGGGTCGAGTTCTTTGTCGACCGCATATGAGCGATATAAATCCAGTATTCGGCGAGTCCCGTGAGAAAAATTAACCGGTGTAAATGTGGCTTTCGGAAGATCGAATGAATCTTCTCCATCACCCTCGTCCTCAACAAGCAAATCCTGAGCTTCTGGTAAGAAATTTTCGTCAACATCGTCCATCTGTCTTAGCTCACCTTTTTGATGTCAAGTATCGGTCACCAAGCAATGGATAAAGAAAGGCATAATATCAAGTGAGTTCTAACACGACCTTCCTGCAATTGTGACAATTAGCATTATGCCGCCTTCGCCGCCGGCGCGCCTCTCAACAACCCCTCCGTGCTCAAATCCTCGTCGACATCGGGCCAGCGGATGCCGAAGCCGCCGCCGCATTTCTCCCAATGCGCGCGTTGTTCGATCGAAGCCCTAGCCAAGCGGGGATACCACGCCAGCGGCGCAGAAATACTCCGCCCATCCATCAAATCCACGATCAGGCTGTGTTCGTCAAACCGCACACCGAGGACGCGCTCGTCAGCCGTCCCCTCACTCCAAAACATACAATCCCGGCGCAGCTTCCATCGCGGGGTTGGCCTTGCTACCCATCGCATTCGGCGCAGCGACCTCTTTGCCTGACCGCGCGTGGAGCCATTCCATCCAATAGGGCCACCAGCTGCCGGGAGTTTCCTCGGTGCCTTTCATCCATTCGCCGACATCAGCAGGCGTCTTGTTTTTGCTGTGCCGCCAGTATTTCGCTTTGGGGTTTCCGGGAGGGTTCAGGATGGCTTGCATATGACCCGCTTGGCTGAGGATGAATTCGACATTTTTGCTGCCGAACAATTGGGTTGAGCGATAACAGGCTTTCCACGGCGTAATGTGGTCGGTTGTGCCGCCAAGGATAAACATATCGCCGGTCACTTTGGTCAGGTCGAGCGTGTGTCCCGCGACGTCGTAGGTTCCTGGTGCGGCATACGCGTTCGCCTCAAACAGTTCGAGGAAATCACCCATCAATGTCGATGACAGGTTGGTCGTATCGGCATTCCAGAACAGGATGTCGAACGCCGGTGGGTCATCGCCCATCAGGTAATTGTTGATCACATAGTTCCAGATCAGGTCATTGGGCCGCAACCACGCAAAACCGCGTGCGAGGCTGCTGCCCTCGATCACGCCTTTTTTCGCCGCGCGTTGGCGGGCCAGCGCGATACCGTTGTGACTGACCATCGATGACGCCTCGGTATCGCCGGTTTTTGGCTCCAACACACAGACCATCATCGTAATCGCATTCGCGCGGGTGTCGCCCATACTGGCAAGTTTTGACAGCAGCACTGACATGGTCTGTCCGCCCGAACAGCCGCCCGACACGTTCACCTTTTCACTGCCGGTAATGTCGCAGACAACGTCCAGCGCCTTGATGCAGCTTTCGATATAGTCGGCCATGCCCCACACGCCTTGATCGTGCGTGGGGTTGCGCCACGAAATCATGAACGGCTGGATGCCATGGTCAGTCTGCCATTTGATGACCGATTTTTCGGGCGACAGATCGTTGATATACATCTTGTTGATTTGCGGCGGGATGGTCAGTTGCGGGATGGCGTAGACCTTATCCGTCGTGGCTGCATATTGGACCAGTTCGAACCGTTCATCGCGGTAAACGACAGCACCCTTCGCGGTAGCGATATTTTCGCCCAGTTTGAACGGCTTTTTGTTGACCTGGCTCACCATCATATCGTTGTGAACCATGTCATTATAGGCGTTTTTAAGGCCCTTCACGAGAGACAGCCCGCCAGAGTCGACCAGCCGTTTTTGTGCGGTCGGGTTGCCAATCAAGCTATTCGTCGGGGCCAGCGCGTCAATGATAATCTGCGAAATGAAGTTGGCGCGGTCGCGTTCCAGCGCGTCCAGTTCGAGGTCGTTGATATAGCTTTTGACACCCTTTTGCACCGCGAGATAATATTGTGCGCCTGCTTTGAAAAACGGGTTGAATTGCCACGCGGGGTCCATGAAGCGCTTGTCCTTGGCATCGGGTGCCAGATCGGACTTGCCGGTCAGGATTTGGATAACGTCTTCCGAGAACGCCCCTGCTGCCTTGAAAGCCTTGTCGGGGTTCGCTCCGGTCTGACGCAGCATCAGACCAATCGCACCGATAAAATCTTCCCGCGCCAACCCCGTCAGTGGCCCTAAAGCCATCGTCGCGTCGTTCGCGGCATCAAATGCGCCCGCCATCCCGGTAAAAGCCGAACTTTTCTTGGCTTTCTTCTCGCCCGATTTTTTCTCCGCCATCGCGCTGTCCTCTCCCGTTCTTATTGCTTAGAGATTGCACGGGTGGACGCGCAGGTCAAT
>JAYVGQ010000109.1:0-2874 GCA_043771985.1 Sphingomonadales bacterium | reverse complement strand
ATCGCCAGGCCTTGATGCCGAAACACGCGCTGCTTTCAGTTCGGCCAGAGCATCTGCAAGGTCGCGCGCACTCAATCCGTGAGCCCGGAACGCTTCTTTCGCGGTTTCCTCATCAACCCGCGGCGCAACAGCTTCAAAGGGCACGCCCGCTGCCTCGAGCATTGTTCGCCGCGCAGCACTCATTGATGCAAGCACCAGCATCAGGCGGTTTCACGCGCTTGGACGAAACCAATAATTGCTGCTGCTGCTTCCTCGATCGATCGCCGCGTCATATCGATCACCGGCCAATCGTTATCGGCAAACATCCGGCGGGCGAACGCTATTTCGCGCGCAACCGCGTCGGCATCGACATAATCGGTTTCGGGCGCTTGATTGAGCGATAACAATCGGTTGCGGCGGATCTGAATCAAACGATCTGCACTGGTGATCAATCCGACGACCAGCGGATGTTTCAACGAAAACAATGTTTCCGGCGGCGGCGATTCAATAACGATCGGGATGTTTGCTGTCTTGTAACCACGATTGGCCAGATAGATTGATGTTGGTGTTTTCGACGTCCGCGAGACACCCGCCAGCACAATGTCGGCTTCTTCCCAATTCTCCCACGCGATCCCGTCGTCATGGGCAATCGTGAACTGGATCGCTTCGACACGCGCAAAATAGGCATCGTCAAGAACATGCTGACGCCCCGGTCGCGCTTGCGCTGTTTGCCCGAGAAACCCTGATAATGCGTCATTAACCGCATCGAGCGGCGCAACGGCTGGAATGCCCAGCGTGCGACATGCTGACTCCAGCCGCTTGCGTGTCTCCGGGTTTACAAGCGTAAAGAGCACAAGCCCAGGATTCTGGCCGATCTCGGCAAGGATCCGGTTCAAATGCCCCTCACCACGAACCATTGGCCAGAAATGCTTCATCGTCTCGACGCCATCATATTGTGCAAGCGCGGCTTTTGCCATCATATCAAGCGTTTCGCCGGTCGAGTCGGACAACAGATGAAGATGCAGTTTCGCCATGTCTGCCCTGTGCATAACCACGGGGAGTTTTACTAGGCGAATCGCGCGGATGGATCAGGGGGAACAACGCATCCCCACCGACCCGGTTTTCGCGCTCAGCCTTATCCACATCGATTACGATTCACATTGACCCTGTGGATAATGGGGACGACGCAATCGAATCCGCCAGGATCCGCGAGTCCGCGCCCGTCAACCTGTTGGCAATATCGCGCAACGTCGATAAGCCCCGCCAAACACCGCACTACATCTTACATCAGACTCTTTCTTAATATCTCTTAAAGGATAAGAATTGACCAAGCCTTTGCTTAGCGTCCTCCGGGGGGAACGTCAGGATCGTCCGCCTGTCTGGTTCATGCGTCAGGCCGGGCGGTATCTGTCCGAATATCGCGAATTGCGTGCGCAAAAAGGCGGTTTTCTCGAGTTGGTGCATGACAGTGATGCCGCCGCCGAAGTGACGTTGCAGCCGATCCGCCGGTTCGGTTTTGATGGTGCGATCCTGTTCTCCGATATTCTCGTCATTCCCAATGCGCTGGGGCAGGACCTGTGGTTCGAAGAAGGCGAAGGACCACGCCTGGCGCCCAAGCTGATCGATCATGCGCTGAGCGGCCTTACAGCGGCACCTGAGCGGCTTTCCGCAATCTATCGGACAGTCGCCAAGGTGAAGGCCGCGATGCCTGCCGAAACGACGCTGCTCGGTTTTGCGGGCAGTCCGTGGACCGTTGCGACGTATATGATCGCCGGGCAGGGTAGCAAGGAACAGGCCGAGGCGCGACGCTATGCTTATCGTGATCGGGCGGCGTTTGGGGAAATCATCGATGCGATTATCGCGATGACAGTCGATTATCTGTCGGGCCAGATCGAAGCCGGCGCGGATGCCGTGCAATTGTTTGATAGCTGGGCGGGGAGCCTCAGCCCTGCACAGTTCGACGATTGGGTCATCGCGCCGACCGTTAAGATCGTCACGCAACTGCGCAAGCGGCATCCGGATACGCCGATCATCGGTTTCCCCAAGGGCGCGGGCGGCAAACTCATTGCTTATGCCAAGGCGACCGGCGTCGATGCGCTCGGCATTGATGAAACAGTCGATCCCGTGTGGGCGTCGACCTATTTGCCCGCCGGATTGCCGGTGCAGGGCAATCTTGATCCGCTGGCGCTCATCGCAGGTGGTGCGACGCTCTCGAAAGCTATTGCGCATATCCTCGAAGCGTTTGCGGACCGCCCGCATATCTTCAATCTTGGCCATGGCATCCTGCCCGACACACCGATTTCGCATGTCGAGGTTGCGTTGAAGCAGGTGCGCGGCGGATGATGGTCGGGTTTCTGGGCGCGGCTTACCCCTGGGTGAAGGCAGCGCATCTGATCTTCGTCATTTTCTGGATGGCGGGGCTGTTCATGCTGCCGCGCTTTTTCGCTTATCATCAGGAAACGGCGCCCGGATCGCCCGAAATCGCCGCGTGGATCGAGCGTGAGGCGCGGCTGGTCAAGATCATCCTCAACCCCGCAATGATCGTCGTCTGGGCGCTGGGCCTGATCCTGACAGTTAACATCGGCGCGTGGGCCGAAGGCTGGTTCTACGCCAAATTCGCGGCGGTGATCGCGCTGTCAGGCTACCACGGCTGGATGGCAGGCTATGCCAAGAAACTGGCCCACGGCGAAGCGGAGGTGTCGTCAAAAATGATGCGGTTGTTGAACGAAGTTCCAGGCGTGGCAACGGCAGTGATCGTGGTGCTGGTGATTGTGAAGCCGTTTTAGAATCTAGCGAAAGGGGTCGGCCTTCAAACGTGCCTTCTGTGTTTCGATGCACTTAGAAAGCGCATTACGAGCCTCCGCTGACAGCGACAGTTCATAAATTCCTATAGAC
>JAYVGQ010000108.1:0-36755 GCA_043771985.1 Sphingomonadales bacterium | reverse complement strand
CGTATAGTCATTGACAAAACCGGGGCCGCAACTAAACGCGGCTCCGGGCCACGCGGTCCCAACGCCGCGCTGCTCTCTGCAAGGAGAAGCTTACATGACGATAGTAAAACCCGCCCGTAAACCGGCGCGTCCGTTTTTTTCCTCTGGCCCCTGCGCTAAGCCGCCGGGCTGGGAAGCTTCCAAACTTCAAACCGAATGCCTTGGCCGGTCACACCGTGCAAAGATCGGCAAGTCGCGTCTGCAACTCGCCATCGATTTGATGCGCGAAGTGTTGCAAGTGCCCGATACGCACCGCATCGGTATCGTCCCTGGCTCTGACACTGGCGCTATAGAAATGGCGATGTGGACGATGCTGGGCGCGCGTCCGGTGACGATGATGGCGTGGGAAAGCTTTGGTGAAGGTTGGGTCACTGATGTCAACAAACAGCTGAAATTAAACGCCACGGTGCTCAACGCGCCCTATGGCGAAATCCCCGATTTGCGCCAAGTCGATTTTTCCAACGACGTTGTCTTTACGTGGAATGGCACAACATCAGGCGCGCGTGTGCCGAATGGTGATTGGATTAGCGATAGCCGCGAAGGCCTGACCTTTAACGACGCGACCAGCGCAGTGTTTGCCTATGACATGCCGTGGGACAGATTGGACGTCACAACATTCAGCTGGCAAAAAGTACTGGGCGGCGAAGGGGCGCATGGCGTTATCATTCTCGGCCCGCGTGCTGTCGAGCGGCTGGAAAATTACACGCCCGCATGGCCGCTGCCAAAAATTTTCCGGTTGATGTCCAAAGGTGCGCTCGCCGAAGGTATTTTCAAAGGCGAAACGATCAATACGCCGTCGATGCTGGCTGTCGAGGACGTGATCTTTGCACTGGAATGGGCGAAGAGCGAAGGTGGATTGCAAGGATTGATGGCAAGCAGCAATGCGAACGCGGCGGCGCTCGATGCGATTGTGCAATCACGCGACTGGCTGGGCCATTTGGCGCAGGACGCAGCGACGCGGTCGACGACCTCGGTTTGCTTGACGGTTAAAGGCGCGGATGCGGATTTCATTAAGAAGTTTGCCGGCCTGTTGGAGGCGGAACATGCCGCGTACGACATCGCCGGATACCGCGATGCGCCTGCTGGTCTGCGTATCTGGTGCGGCGCGACTGTGGATACTGCCGATATCGAAGCGCTCGGCCCATGGCTCGATTGGGCTTATGAGACGCTAAAACCTTAAACTAAACGCCGTCACCCTGAACTCGTTTAGGGTCAATCCATCCGTTCGAGGTCCGCCTTTTCTGCGCGATCGATGCTGACACAAGTTCAGCATGACGGTTATGAATTCTTATTATTCCGTTTCAAGGACAAAACTATGACAAAACCCCGCGTATTAATTTCCGATAAAATGGACCCCAATGCCGCAGTGATCTTTCGCGAACGTGGCTGCGAAGTTGATGAAATCACTGGCCAAACGCCCGAAGAGTTGAAAGCTATTATCGGGCAATATGATGGCCTTGCCATCCGCAGCTCAACTAAAGTCACGAAAGAGATATTGGATGCCGCGACAAATTTGAAAGTCATCGGCCGCGCTGGCATCGGCGTGGATAATGTCGAAATCCCCGCCGCGTCGGCTCAAGGCGTCGTCGTGATGAACACCCCGTTCGGTAATTCTATCACCACCGCCGAACACGCCATCGCGTTGATGTTTGCCCTGGCGCGGCAACTGCCAGAGGCGAATGCGCAGACCCAAGCTGGTACTTGGCCGAAAAATGGCTTTATGGGTATCGAGCTGACCGGCAAGACCTTGGGATTGATCGGTGCAGGCAATATCGGCAGTATCGTTGCCAGTCGCGCGCTTGGCCTGAAGATGAAAGTCGTTGCGTTCGATCCGTTCTTGACGCCCGAACGCGCCATCGAAATGGGTGTGGAAAAGGCAGACCTTGATACGCTGCTCGGTAAAGCGGATTTCATTACGTTGCACACACCGCTGACTGATCAGACGCGTAACATTATGTCCGCCGCTAACATGGCGAAATGCAAAAAGGGTGTGCGGATTATCAACTGCGCACGTGGCGGTCTGGTTGATGAGGTTGCGTTGAAAGCTGCACTTGATAGCGGCCATGTCGGCGGCGCCGCACTTGATGTGTTCGAAACTGAACCTGCCAAGAATTCGCCTTTGTTTGGCACGCCAAACTTCATCTGCACCCCGCATCTGGGCGCATCGACCAACGAAGCACAGGTCAATGTTGCGTTGCAAGTTGCCGAACAAATGGCCGATTATCTGGTCAATGGCGGCGTGACCAACGCGCTGAATATGCCTTCTTTGTCCGCCGAAGAAGCACCGAAATTACGCCCCTATATGGCGCTGGCGGAACAGCTGGGTTCACTGATCGGGCAACTGGCGCACGGTGACCTGACGCAGATCAGCATCGAAGTTGAGGGTGCAGCAGCAGAGCTGAATATCAAGCCGATTACCGCCGCTGTGCTCTCTGGCTTTATGCGCCGGTTTTCGGATGCGGTGAACATGGTCAACGCGCCCTATCTCGCCAAGGAACGCGGTCTTGAAGTGCGCGAAGTGCGGCACGACCGCGAAGGCGACTATCAAACTTTGCTGCGCGTATCGGTGAAAACCGATGTGGGCGAACGCTCGGTCGCTGGAACCTTGTTTAGCCACGGCACGCCGCGCTTGGTCGAACTTTTCGGCGTCAAAGTGGAGGCGGACCTCGAGGGCAATATGCTCTATATTGTCAACCAGGATGCGCCCGGATTTATCGGACGTTTGGGTTCAACCTTGGGTGAGGCTGATATCAACATCGGCACATTCCATCTGGGCCGACAAGAGGCTGGCGGCGTTGCCGTTGTGTTGTTGTCGGTTGATACGCCAGTGCCTGCAGCTGTGCTAGAGACGATCCACAACCTGCCGGGCGTAAAGCGCGCGATGGCGTTGCGGTTTTGATGTGCTAAGCCGCGCGTCATGACCAACAGCCTTCTCCCCACCGGATTTCGTGACCGCTTGCCGCCAGAGGCTGATGCCTCGGCGCGGCTGGTGCGCGCGATCCTCGATACCGCCGCCAGTTACGGCTATGAACGTGTGCAGGCGCCACTGGCTGAATATGAGGCAAGCCTGACGGGCAGCCTTGGCACATCGGCGCGCGATTTGCTGCGCTTTGTTGACCCGGTATCGGGCGAAACAATGGCGGTGCGCAGCGATATTACCGGACAAGTCGGGCGGATTGCCTCAACGCGCATGGGCCATCACCCGCGACCGGTGCGGCTTTCTTACGGTGGCCCAGTTGTCAAACTGCGCGCCACACAATTGCGGCCAGAACGCGAAATGATGCAAGTTGGCGCAGAGCTGATCGGGCTGGATAGCGTTGCGGCTGCATCCGAAGTATTGATGGTTGCGATTGAGGGTCTGAAAGCTGCGGGTGTAAAAGACATCACCGTTGATCTGACCATGCCAGACCTCATCGATGCGCTGAAACCAAAGGGCGACCTTACGGCGTTAAAGACTGCGCTGGATGCCAAGGACGCAGGCGCTGTGCCCGTTGCCTTTGCACCTTTGATTGCCGCCGCTGGGCCGCTGCCCGATGCGTTGGAGCGGATGCGCGCTTTCGATACTGACGGGAAGCTAAAGGAGCGGCTGGATGCGATTGAAGCTATCGCTGCGTCGCTGCCTTCTGACGTCCGCTTGACGCTTGATCCGACCGAGCGGCATGGTTTTGAATACCAAAGCTGGTTTGGCTTTTCGATATTTTCCGCGCACGCGTCGGGCGAAATCGGGCGCGGCGGCAGCTACCGGATTGGCAAAGAACCCGCCGTCGGTTTTTCCGCCTATATCGACCCGTTGATCGATGCAGGCCTTGCACAAGGCGAACGCCGCCGGTTGTTTTTGCCGATTGGCACATTGCCGAACAAAGCCGCGTCGTTCCGCGCCGAGGGCTGGGTTGCCGTTGCGCAACTGACTGAGGATGACAGCGCCGGGGCGCAAATCTGCACGCATGTGTTGAGCAACGGGCGGGCCGAACCGGTTTAGGCTAAGTCTATAAATTTTACTTCGTCATTCCCGCGAAGGCGGGAATCCATCACCTATTGTTGAAATTTAAGCCGTTGTTGATGGCCCCCCCCGCCTTCGCCGGGGTGACGAATAATTGATACGGAAACCGTCATCGCTCAAAAACGTCCTTCAACCAAGTATCCACAACCGGCGTCGCCGGATAAGCCGGATCACCCAGCTTGCGGTTGATGTCGGCGTGACCCTTTAACCCTTTACCCGCAAAAGCATTCAGCTGCGTTTTCGTTCCCGCTTTGCGCAATGCGTCTGCCAGCGCCTCTGACTGGCGCTTGCCGTCTTCTCGGTCTACGTGCAGGATCAGGAACGAAGGCGCATTTGGGCCACCCGCATGATGAAACGGCGACAACATTTTCTGCCGCCCCGGTTCAGTGCCGAACGCTTGGACATACGTGTCCTTCATGATCTTGGCTCCGTCGCTCATCTGCGCAGGAACATCATAGGCCGCGCCATCGATGGGGATGACGCCAGACAGAGCATCCAAATCAAGGCCCACACCGCGCAGATATTGCGGATCGCTACCGACGAGCGCCGACAGATGCGCGCCTGCGCTATGCCCCATCAGGACGACGCGTGAGGTATCAATGCCAAGCTTTGCCCGATTTTTAAGGAGATAGGCGATGGCCGCCGCGACATCTGCGCCTTGCTGCTCCACGGTCGCCGCCGGAACCAAACGATAGTTGATCGACGCCATGTGATAGCCGAGCCCGGTATAATGCGTCACTTTGTCGCTACCCGTCGCGTTGCGCTTATCGCCCCGTTTCCAGCCCCCACCATGAACAAAAACCAACAACGGGGCCGAGCCAGACACATTCTTTGCCTTATAGAAATCCAGTTTCTGCAACGCATCGCTGCCATAGGCATATTCGACCGCGCCAAGGGCCAAGGTTTGCTTATCTGCGCTTAGGTTCGTTTGACCCCGCGCACCGCTTACGCGTTGTTCCGCCCGCGCTTGAATTTCTGAGCTGCAAGCCTCCGACAATTCTTTGCGCTTTTCCATCAGGCAGTCGCGCGTCTTGCTGCGATCCATGCCGCACAGCTTTACCACTTCGCTGCGGCATTCCCTCGACAGCCGCTCACCGCGTTGCGCGAGGCCCGCTGTGGTCACGACTGCAATCGCGCTAACCCCCAATATCCATTTCCGCATTTTCAAACCCTCTACGCAAATTTCTGTGGACCTTATTTGTCCAAAACCATAACACGACGCACGGCGAATCCCTTCGCAGAAATAACTTCTGTGCAGAAAAAGGCCAACAGGGCAGCGGGGCGAACCCCGCCCTGATCCTTAGGGAAAATTCACATGGCGAATGTAACCGTAATCGGCGCACAATGGGGTGACGAAGGCAAAGGCAAGATTGTCGATTGGCTGGCAATCAAGGCCGATGTCGTTGTCCGTTTTCAGGGCGGGCATAATGCCGGGCACACTTTGGTGGTTGGCGACCAAGTCTATAAATTGAGCTTACTTCCCTCAGGCATTGTGCGCGGGACATTGTCGGTCATCGGCAATGGTGTGGTGTTTGATCCATGGCATTTCCGCGATGAGGTGGCGAAACTGACCGGGCAGGGCGTCGATATCAATCCTCAAATCTTGCAAGTCGCGGAAAACGCGCCACTGATTTTACCATTCCACCGCGATTTGGATGCGCTGCGCGAAGAAGCAGCGGGTGCCGGCAAAATCGGCACGACAGGGCGCGGCATTGGCCCGGCCTACGAAGATAAAGTCGGCCGCCGCAGCATCCGAGTCTGTGATCTCGCTCATCTCGATGATCTGGAACCGCAGCTTGACCGCATCTGCGCGCACCATGATGCGTTGCGCGCTGGCTTTGGCAAGCCGCCGATCGACCGGCAGCGTTTGCTCAATGATTTATGGGATATCGCTGCTTTTATACTGCCCTTTGCAAAGCCAGTATGGGTGACCCTTAATCAGGCGAAAAAGCGCGGCGACAAGGTGTTGTTTGAAGGCGCGCAGGGCGTGTTGCTTGATGTCGATCACGGCACTTATCCGTTCGTGACTAGCTCGAATACTGTGGCGGGGACGGCGTCGTCCGGCTCTGGCCTTGGGCCATCGTCGGTCGGCTTTGTGTTGGGGATTGTGAAAGCATACACCACACGCGTTGGCGCTGGACCGTTCCCGACCGAGCTGCAGGATGAAACCGGACAGCGTTTGGGCGAGCGCGGCCACGAGTTCGGCACTGTGACAGGACGTAAGCGTCGGTGCGGCTGGTTCGATGCGGTGCTGGTGCGCCAGTCAGCGGCGGTTAGCGGCATCACCGGCATTGCGCTGACAAAGCTTGACGTGCTCGACGGCTTCGAGACGCTGAAAATCTGCACGGGCTATAAAATCGGTGATCAGACCTATGACTATCTGCCACCGCACGCCGCCGATCAGGCACGGGCTGTGCCGATTTACGAGGAAATGCCCGGCTGGCAAGAAACGACCGCAGGCGCCCGCAGTTGGGCCGATCTCCCCGCCCAAGCGATCAAATATGTCCGGCGGATTGAGGAGTTGATCGAGTGTCCGGTGGCTTTGGTCAGCACTTCGCCGCAGCGGGAGGATACGATATTGGTAAGAGACCCGTTTGCGGATTGATCGGCCTTGGCTTGCATTGGCCCTGTTTTTGCCTTTATTGGCAAGCTGCGCCAATGCGGCTGAACAGCCTGATGGTCCCATCGTCAAAGCTGATATGCTCGTCCTCGACAAAAGCGACCGTACGTTGGTCCTTTATCGCGAGGGTAAGGAAATCCATCGCTACACGGCGATCCGTTTTGGTGATGAACCGGTCGGGCATAAACAGTTTGAGGGTGATGAGAAAACGCCCGAGGGTAGCTACACAATCAATGGCCGAAACCCGAAAAGCGCCTACCATTTGTCGCTGCGCGTTTCTTATCCCAATGGCGCAGACCAAGCCTTTGCCAAATCCAAAGGCCGCTCGGCTGGTGGGGACATTTTTATCCATGGCCAACCCAACATCTGGTTCGGGCCGACGTTTACTGGCGATTGGACCGACGGCTGTATCGCGCTGTCCAATGCTGAAATCGCGTTGCTGTGGAAACAGGTGGACGACGGCACTGCGATAACGATCCAGCCTTGATTTAATCACGCGATTAAACCAAGTGTGCGGTGTAGGAGATGCACATGCAGTTAGCAGACATCGGATTTAGCGAAGCGCAGGGCGATTTGTTGGAAGTCGCGACGGGATTCTGCCGCGACCGTTCTCCCATTTCCAAAGTGCGCGCGCTGATGACGAGCGACAGCGGATTTGACGCTGCGTGTTGGCGCGAAATGGCCGATCTGGGTTGGATGGCGATTGCGGTGCCGGAGGAATTTGGTGGCGTGGGCCTTTCGCTGGCTGAGGTTGTGCCGGTGGTGGAGCAAATGGGACGGAATTTGCTGGCGTCGCCGTTTGTGCCGACGGCTTTGGCTTCGCAGATTTTGTTGTCGGACGGGACCGCTGCGCAAAAGGCGGAGTGGCTGCCAAAGCTGGCTGCGGGATCGATTGCGACATTGGCTTTGAGTGAAGTGCATGGCGATTGGGATCTGGGGCATATCGATGCGCGCGCAACGCTTGATGGCGACCGCGTGACACTGTCAGGGCAGAAATTTTTCGTTCTGTGGGCCGATAGCGCCGATTTGGTCGTCGCTTCCGTGCAGTTTGAGGGCGAGGCGGCTTGGGTGTTGCTGAACCGCAATGACGTTCAGGGGACGGTACTCCATCGAGAAACAATAATTGACGAGACGAAACGCAGCTTTGCGTTATCACTCGACGGCATATCGGTTCCGGCGACGGCGCTCATAAAAAACGCAAATCTTCAGGCTCTAACCTATGCCGCGTTACTGCTGCAAAGCGCAGAGATGGTTGGCGGCACGCAGGCGGTGATCGACTACACGCTCAGCTACCTGCAAACGCGCAAACAGTTCGGCAAATTGATCGGTGAGTATCAGGCGCTGAAACATCCGATGGTTGATGCTTATGTCGCCTATGAAAAGGCGCGCTCTCATCTCTACAGCGCAGCCCATTGTCACGACGATCAAGGCAAAGCTAGCATCGCCGCACACATGGCCAAAGCATCAGCGGATAAGGCCTATGCCTATGCCGCCGACCGCGCGATCCAGTTTCACGGCGGTTTTGGCTTCACGCATGATTGCGACGCGGGGCTGCACCGGCGCGCCGCAATTTTCCACGCATCGCAATATGGAGACGCGGCGTATCACCGATCAAAGCTGGCGGATTTGCTTCTTACTTGACCTTTTTGTGGCCTAAGGTTAGGGGCTACCGCTTTCCGGGGACGTGATTCCCGCACACCACATTTTATAGGATTTTTGACATGGCGCGTATTTGCGAACTGACCGGCAAAGGTCGCATGGTTGGTCACAATGTGAGCCACGCGAACAACAAAACAAAGCGCACATTTCTGCCCAATTTGCAGAACGTGACTTTGCTGTCCGACGGCCTTGATCAAGGTTTCAAGTTCCGCGTCTCGACATCGGGCCTGCGCTCGGTTGAACATGTTGGCGGCCTTGATAACTGGTTGCTGAAAACATCGGACGAAAAACTGAGCATCAACGCACGCAAAGTCAAAAAGGCTTTGTCGAAAAAGCAAGCTGTCGCCGTCGCTGCTTAGGCCGACCGACCAGCGTTAAAGCGAATCAAAGCCGGGGGCGTCCAACGCCTCCGGTTTTTTATTGGGCAGATTGAGCATAAATTTCATCAATAACGTCCGCTGAATCGCGTTAAAATTGTTATCGGATATCAACCAAACGACAACGCGCCCCTGTTCCTGAGTGATCGCAAGCCCCTCCATATTATCCACCAACAATGGCGGAGCTAGCGTAGCGATCACCTCGCCAGACACAGTCGCATCACGCGCTATCTTTGCAGCGTCCAGTATCAACAGCTTTGCTGTAAAGCCCTCGGGAAAGCCAATCCGCCGCTCCAACAGTAACACCCTTCCATCGGGCAACTGTGTCGCATCAGTGATGCGATACCCTGTAGTGGGGCGATAAAGGAACGGGAACTGCGTCGTGCCTGCCTCAACCGGATCACCCGAAAAATGGATCGCGGGATAGACGCCATCATCGGGCCCGCCCTCGGCAAATGCCAAAAAGCGCCCGTCAGTCAATCGGACAAGCGCCTCTGCCCCGCTGTTGCTGGGCCAGCCTCGCATCGTGGCAGGACGCGCCACCCCGTCCACCCTTGACAATGACGCTGGAAACCTGCGGATCGCGTGCGTGTGTTCATAGCTGACCCAGACCCGCCCAGAGACAGGGTCATAGGCAATGCCCTCGGAATCGCGGTCTTTGAAAGTGTTCCCTTTGCTAAAGGCACCGGGCAGCGCGGCGATAAACGGCCTGTCTGCGCGCGCATCGCCAGACTTTCCAAATCCGATCAGTGTGCCGGCGTCGCTGACGCCCAAAAACCGTCCATCCTTTAACGCGACGAGCGCTGATATTCCGCCGAAATCATTATTGTCGCTTTGCAATTCCCACGCGCCCAGAAAGCTGAGCGCGCCAACCTTCGTCCGCTTTGGGTCGCGTTCATCAAGCAACAATGGCGTCAATGCAATGTTCTGGCTGGCGTTTTTATAGGTTGTTCGCGCGCCGCCAATCGCCAGGACCGCTAACGTCATGATTAACAACAGGCGCAACGATCGGTTCACCGGCCAATCCGAAAACTGTTCATCAAAATGCCCCCTAATATGAACAACAAATAACGTAGCATTCAGCAATGGATCAAAAACGAACGCTTATCCAGATGTCACAGGGAAAGAGTTTTAGGTCCGCATTTTTCAGCAATTATTGCGGGCCATCACATCAGAATAGGAGCACAGATCATGATGAAAAAGACATTTGCAACGTTAATCGCCACCGCCACATTGGCAACGGGGTTTGCTGCCGTTCCCGCGGCTGCAAAGCATGGCTATGACCGCGATGACGGGTATTATAATTACGACAATCGCGGATACTATGGCGACCGCCGCGATGACCGTCGTAACGACCGCAATTATCGCAACACCCGTTGCGATAAAGGTACCGGCGGCACAATCATCGGCGCAGTTGTCGGCGGCCTTGCCGGACGCGAAATCGCACGACGCGGTAACAAGACCGAAGGTGCCATTATCGGTGCAGCTGTTGGCGCCCTGGGCGGCCGCGCGATTGATAAGGCAGACAGCAACTGCCGTCGCCGGTATCGGTAATTCCGATAACACATAGTAACATTTGAAACTTGTCGCCGCATAGCCATACGCGCTATGCGGCGGCATGGCTTTTAATCTATCCGAAATGCGCGCGGCCATCCGCCCGCTACACCGCACCCCCGAACCCGAAACACTTGCGCCACTGGTCGCCACTGCGCAATTGTCCGCTGGTGATTATGCCCGGATCACAGATCGCGCGCGCCATTTGCTGGACGCTTTGCGCGACGCGCAGACCGATGGCTGGGTCAATCAATTCCTGCAAGAATACCGGCTAGGCACAGAGGAAGGCACAGCATTGCTTTCACTGGCCGAGGCGTTCCTGCGCGTCCCCGATCCCGAAACTGCTGATTTGTTGATCGCCGATAAACTCGGCGATGCTGATTGGCGCGCGCATAAGGGACAATCAGCCAGCTTGCTCGTCAACAGCGCGACCTGGGGGTTGGTGCTGGGCAAGGCGATGGTCGGCGATCAGGTCAGCGGCGCATTGCGCGGGCTGGTGGCGCGCGCCGGCGAGCCGTTCGTGCGCCAAGGCGTTGGTGCTGCGATGCGGTTGATGGGGCAGGTTTTTGTCATGGGCCGGACAATCGACGAAGCGATGAAGCGGATGGAGGGGCGCGATCATCGCGGATTTACCGCCAGTTTCGACATGCTGGGCGAAGCGGCGCGGACGACTCGCGATGCCGAACGGTATTTTGAGGCGTATCGCGGGGCGATTGCTGCGGTCGGTAAAAAGGCGGAGCGCGGGCATAGTATCTCGGTCAAGCTGTCCGCGTTGCATCCGCGCTATGAAACGGCAAAGGCTGCAAGCTGTGTGCCTGAATTGGCCGAAATGCTGGTCAGTCTGGCACGGCAGGCCGCCGCCGCGGGTGTCCAATTGACCGTTGATGCTGAGGAAGCCGCACGGCTGGAGATGAGCCTTGATATCATCGAGGCAGCGGCGCGCGATCCGCAGCTAAACGGCTGGAACGGGCTGGGAATGGCGATACAGGCCTATTCCAAACGGGCGCGACCGGTGGTTGCATGGGCCGATGCGCTGGGCCGCGAAACCGGGCGGATCATGCAGGTTCGTTTGGTTAAAGGGGCGTATTGGGATAGCGAAATTAAGTGGGCGCAAGAACGCGGGCTGTCCGATTATCCGGTGTTCACGCGGAAAGCCGCAACTGATGTATCCTACCTTGCGTGTGCGCGCGATATGCTGACCGCCAGCAACATCCGCCCCGCCTTTGCCAGCCACAATGCGATGACAGTTGCGACGATCCTCGAATGGGCTGGCGACACCCGCGATTTCGAATTTCAGCGGCTACACGGCATGGGGCAGGGGCTGTTCGAGCGGTTGGTGAATGAGCAAGGCTATCACTGCCGCATCTATGCTCCCGTCGGCGGGCATCGTGACCTTTTGGCGTATCTGGTCCGCCGTTTGCTGGAAAATGGAGCGAACAGCAGCTTTGTTCACCAACTGGCGGATGCTGATGTCAGCGAGGAAGAACTGCTCGCCGATCCAGTGGAAAAGGTGATGGCCGTGGGTGGCACGCGCCATCCGGCGATCCGGCTGCCCGCCGAACTTTTCGAGCCTGAGCGGACGAACAGTGAAGGGATTGATTTGGATGATGCGGGCGTTTTGGCTAACATCGCGGCGGCTGTTATTCTGCCCGCGCAGATTCCGGCCGTCGATATCGCTTCGGTTTCCCAAGCAATTACCGCCGCAAAGGAGGCGTTCCCCAGCTGGTCCACAACGCCTGTCGCTGACCGTGCCGCGTGTTTGATGCGCCTTGCTGATCTGTTGGAGGAGCATAAACCGGCATTGATGGCCATCGCGGTGCAAGAGGCGAAGAAGACGATCCCTGATGCACTGTCAGAAGTCCGCGAGGCGATTGATTTTTGCCGATATTATGCGGCGCGCGCGATCAACGATCTGGAGCCTATCGAACTGCCCGGGCCGACGGGCGAACGCAATGTGTTGCGGATGGAGGGCAAGGGCGTTTGGGCGGCGATAGCGCCGTGGAATTTCCCACTCGCGATTTTCCTGGGGCAGGTCGCGGCGGCTGTGGTCACAGGCAGCACTGTCGTGGCAAAGCCTGCGCCGCAGACGCCCGATATCGCGCGTTACGCAGTGGCGTTGGCCTACGCGGCGGGCATTCCTAAAGCGGTGCTGCAGCTGGTCACAGGTGGGGGTGATGTTGGCGCGGAATTAACGGGTGATCCGCGTGTTTCTGGCGTGGTGTTTACAGGATCGGTGGCGACGGCAAAGGCGATTGCGCGCAATCTGTTGGCGGATGATGATCGCCCACTTGTTCCGCTAATCGCCGAAACCGGCGGGCTGAATGCGATGATTGTCGACTCAACCGCATTATCCGAACAAGTCGTGCGCGATGTTATCGTCTCGGGTTTCCAATCGGCGGGGCAGCGGTGTTCGGCTTTGCGATTGCTTTTGTTGCAAGAGGAAATTGCCGAGAGCACGCTGGAGATGCTGAGCGGCGCGATGGATGCGCTGGTGATCGGCGATCCGGCGGATCCTGTAACTGATATCGGGCCAGTGATTGACCAGGCCGCATACGACCGGCTGATGGACTATCGTGCGGCCAATACGGGCCGGATTGTGCATACGTTGAACGTTCCGCCGCAGGGGCTGTTTGTGCCGCCAACGGTTATCCGGCTTGATAGCCTGAACCACATCAACACGGAATGGTTCGGCCCCATCGTTCATGTCGTGACGTGGCAAGCCGGAAAGCTTGAAGAGACAATAGCCCAGATAAACGCCAAAGGCTTTGGACTGACCATGGGGCTGCACAGCCGCATCGCGCGCGTGTCCGATCTGGTTGAGGCGCGTGCGCATGTGGGCAATCTCTACATTAACCGGTCGATGATCGGAGCCGTGGTGGGCAGCCAGCCTTTTGGCGGCGAGGGGCTTTCGGGCACTGGTCCCAAAGCGGGTGGCCCGCATTATCTCTACCGGTTCTGCGCGGAGCGGACGACAAGTGTTGATACGACAAGTTCGGGCGGCAATGCTTCTTTGCTGTCGCTCGAGGAGTAGCAATCGAAAGGGGCAGTGCGCGACCCCGCCACTGCCCCTCCCCCCGTTAACCAGAATGCCCCCCTGTTAACGAAGTCGGTGTTTGGACGTGAACGTCAGTCGCGGTTGCGACTGGGCGCTTCGATGTCCTCAAAACTGTTTTCCATATCGCGGCTTATCTTTTCAAACTCGGGGATCATGGTCGCAAAGGCGGCGGCGAAACCGCTCATCATGCCCATCATCTGGCGGCTTCCATCGGCCAGCTGATCGGGCAGGCGGTCTGCATTGCGACCTGCAACATCGGCGAGAGTGTCATTGGCGCGGATGCGATTGCGGCCCTTGTTTGCGCCCGGAACAGACTTTTCCAGCGCGGCGACGAATTTGCCGATGGGCAGATCGAGCATATTTTCGGTCATGCGTTCGACCATGCTGGCGACATTATATTGCGTGCGCGGGTTGGAGAATTTGTCAGCAACTGCGTTCAGTTCCGCCTGCGTGTCGGCGCGTTGCGGCTGTGCATTATCGTCGGTCGAAACAGGCTCGCCTGTGCCGGACACAAATACGATCGGCTCAGCCGCTTTGGCTTGCGAAAATGCCAGCAACAAAACCGCTGCGCCTACAAGCAACGGAACACGAAAATCGATTGAACGCATGTGCGTACCTTCCAACCAGCCCTGATGTGCCGGGGCCAACTACAGGCGTTTTAGCCTGAACGATTGGCGCAATAGCAGCTTGTGACTGATTGGAAACTGAACAAGTCCGTCAACCACGCGAAAGCATGGTAAACAGTTGTAACGAAATGTTATGCGCAGGCTACTCCGCAGCAACCAGCACTTCGGTGTCATTTAACGGCATTTTTAGCCGCGAAAGCATCTCTTTTGGACAAATTTGCCAAAATTCGCCGCGGCGCCTGTCCCAGTCCTCAAGGATCGAATTCGACCATACGCTGTCAGTCGCCTCGGCATGTTCAGCGACTAAGTCCTTGAGAACACTCTCCCAATACGCGCTGTCCAACCGCTGCCAGACGATGCTATCGGGGTTCGCGCGGCTCTCAAACTGGCCATCGGGGTCCAGTATGAAAGCCATTCCCCCCGTCATACCAGCCCCAAAATTCCCGCCGGTTTCTCCCAGGATGACGGCAATACCGCCTGTCATATATTCGCAGCCATTGGCGCCGCAGCCTTCAACCACGACTTTGGCTCCTGAGTTGCGCACGGCAAAGCGCTCACCGGCTTGTCCGGCTGCGAGCAGCGTCCCAGCAGTCGCGCCATACAGCACAGTGTTGCCGATGATGCTGTTATGCTGACTTTCCAGTTGCGAGCTGACGGTGGGGCGCACCACAATGCGTCCGCCTGACAGTCCCTTGCCTACATAGTCGTTGGCGTCGCCAAACACTTCCAGAGTCACGCCTTGGCACAGGAATGCCCCGAGCGATTGTCCCGCTGACCCACGCAGTCGCACATGAACATGGCCATCGGCCAGATCCTTCATGCCGTATAGTCGCGTGATTTCTGAGGAAAGCCGTGTCCCCACCGCGCGATGCGTGTTGCGGACATTATAGGTAAGCTGCATCTTTTCGCGCCGGTTAAAGACAGGCTGCGCGTCTTTGATTATTTGCGCGTCCAAGCTATCCGGCACCTCGTTGCGATGCCCCTCAATATGGAACCGCCGAGCACTATCTGGCGCGTCAACTTTTGCCAAAATCGGGTTGAGGTCTAGGTCATCGAGATGTTCAGCGCCGCGGCTAACCTGGCGCAACAATTCGGTACGGCCGATGACTTCATCAAGCGAGCGGAAGCCCAGCTTAGCAAGAATCTCGCGCACTTCTTCGGCGATAAAGGTCATCAGGTTGATGACTTTTTCGGGCGTGCCGGTGAATTTTGCGCGCAACTTTTCATCCTGCACACAAATGCCCACTGGACATGTATTTGAATGGCACTGACGCACCATAATGCAACCCATGGCAACAAGGCTGAGCGTGCCGATACCATATTCTTCTGCGCCCAAGATCGCAGCAATGACAATATCGCGACCGGTTTTCAGACCGCCATCGGTGCGTAACTTCACGCGGTGGCGCAGGCCGTTGAGCGTAAGCACCTGGTTGGCCTCTGACAGTCCCATTTCCCACGGTGTGCCTGCGTATTTGATGCTGGTCAGCGGGGAAGCGCCAGTGCCACCGACATTGCCCGAGATCAGGATGACGTCGGCATGCGCCTTGGCGACACCTGCCGCAATTGTGCCGATGCCTGCCGCACTTACCAGCTTTACGCACACCTTCGCACGCGGATTGATCTGTTTCAGATCATAGATCAGCTGCGCTAAATCCTCGATCGAATAGATATCGTGATGCGGAGGCGGGGAGATCAGCGTCACCCCAGGCGTCGAGTGCCGTAGCCGCGCAATCATCTCGGTCACTTTGAAACCGGGCAACTGCCCACCTTCGCCGGGCTTTGCCCCTTGCGCGACTTTGATTTCAATCTCTTCGCACGCGCCGAGATATTCGGCGGTCACGCCAAAACGGCCCGATGCAATCTGTTTGATAACACTGTTGGCGTTATCGCCATTTTCATAAGGGGTGAAGCGTTTGCTGTCTTCGCCGCCTTCACCCGATACAGCCTTCGCACCGATGCGGTTCATGGCAATCGCAAGCGTTTCGTGTGCTTCCGGCGACAGTGCGCCGAGCGACATTCCGGGTGTGATAAAGCGTTTCCGGATTTCGGTTATCGCCTCAACTTCATCAAGCGCGATGCCATCTTTGGGGAAATTGAACTCCATTAAATCGCGCAAATACACTGGCGGCAATTCGCGCACTCCAGCGGCAAATTGCAGATAAGTCGAATAGCTATCATTGCCGACTGAACTTTGCAGCAAGTGCATCAATCCTGCCGAATAGGCATGCGCTTCGCCATCCTTACGCTGTTTGTAAAAGCCACCGATAGGCAACCGTGTGACCGCAGCGTCAAAGGCATCACGATGGCGGTCGCGGGCGTTTATGAAGAGCGAGTGATATCCTTCACCCGATATTTTGTTTGGCATTCCGGGGAAGAAATCGTTCACCAGTGCGCGGGAAAGTCCAACCGCTTCAAAGTTATAGCCGCCGCGATAGCTGGAGATCACTGCGATCCCCATCTTTGACATAATTTTTAATAAACCCTCGTTTATCGAATTTCGGTAGTTATTTTTGGCAGTTTGCAAGTTTAGATCGCCCAGCAACCCGCGCGCGTGCCGATCCTCAATCCCAGCCTCGGCAAGATAGGCGTTCACAGTGGTTGCACCAACACCAACCAGCACCGCAAAATAATGCGTGTCAAGGCATTCCGCCGCGCGCACATTGACTGACGAATAGCTGCGCAGCCCCACGCGGACCAAATGCGTATGCACCGCCGCCGCTGCCAAAATCATCGCAATCGCCACACGGTCTGGCCCGATATTTTCGTCCGTTAAAAACAGTTCGGTCTGGCCAGAACGCACCGCAGCCTCCGCCTGTTCGCGGATGCCGGCAATCGCGGCGCGCAAGCCTTCCTGGCCTTCGTCCACCGAATAGGTGCAGTCGATCGTCGCTGCATTTTTGCCGAACGCGGCCTTTAATCGCGTCCATTCCGCCGTCAGCAAAACCGGGCTTTCCAGCACCAAAACATCGCTATTCTGGCTGCTGTCCTCAAGGATATTGGCAAGGTTTGAAAACCGCGTTTTTAGGCTCATGACATGCCGTTCGCGCAGGCTGTCGATCGGCGGATTAGTCACCTGCGAAAAATTCTGCCGGAAAAACTGGCTGATAATGCGCGGCTTATCGCTAATCACCGCCAGCGGCGTATCGTCGCCCATGCTGCCAATGGCTTCCTTGCCATCCTCGGCCATCGGCGCGAGGATCATTTCCATATCCTCCAACGTCATGCCCGCCGCAACTTGGCGCTGCGTCAGCTCCGCACGGCTAAACGCGAGCAGCGTCTCAGCGCCTTTGTTGGGAAGGTCATTCATCGAACGGAACCCGCCGACGAGCGTGGCATAATCCTGTTCGCCCGCAACGCGGTTTTTCAGGTCGATGTCGCGGTACAAAGTGCCTTCGTCCAGATTGACCGCGATCATCTGACCCGGCCCCAATCGACCTTTTTCAATGATCGTATTTTCGGGCACCACAACCATGCCGGTTTCCGACCCGATAATCAGCAATCCGTCATTGGTCCGGCAATACCGCAAAGGCCGCAACGCGTTGCGATCAACGCCAGCGACAGCCCAATGGCCATCGGTCATGGCAAGCGCGGCTGGGCCATCCCATGGCTCCATCACACTCGCCATATATTCATACATGCTCTTGTGATTAGCCGGAAGATTGGGGTTTGCCTGCCACGCCTCTGGGATCAGCATCAGCTTGGCCGTCGGCGCTTCTTTGCCTGAACGGACCAAAGCCTCAAACACCGCGTCAAGCGCCGCCGTGTCCGACGATCCCGCCGGAATCACCGGCTTAATGTCATCCGAATGCGCGCCAAAGGCGATGCTTGCCATCTTGATCTCGTGGCTTTTCATCCAGTTCTGGTTGCCACGGATGGTGTTGATTTCGCCATTATGCGCAAGGCTGCGGAACGGTTGCGCCAACCACCATTGCGGGAATGTGTTGGTCGAATAGCGCTGATGGAAAATCGCAACGCGGCTTTCAAACCGGTCGTCTTGCAGGTCGGGGTAAAACACCGACAGGCTCTCGGCAAGGAACAGGCCTTTATAAACAATCGATTGGCACGACAGGCTGCAGATATAGAAATCGCGAATTTGGGCAGCGATAATTTTCTTCTCGATCCGGCGGCGGACGAGATATAGGTTCTTTTCAAACTCTTTAATGCTCACATCATCGGGCAGCGGCCCCGCGATCATGATCTGCTCAATCTCCGGCCGCGTGGCTTGGCCCTTATCGCCAATGACGGATACATCGACCGGCACCTGACGCCAGCCATAAATGGTATAGCCCGCCTCGATAATCTCGGCCTCAACTAAGGTCCGGCAATTTTCCTGCGCTCCAAGGTCGGTGCGCGGCAAAAACACCATGCCGACGGCCAAACGGTTGGGCAGCACCTTGTGCCCGCCCGCCGCAATCGCATCGTCAAAAAAGCGCACCGGCAAATCGACATGCAAACCAGCGCCATCGCCCGTCTTACCATCGGCATCGACAGCCCCGCGATGCCACACAGCCTTCAACGCCTCAATCGCCGAGGCCACCACGCGCCGCGAAGGCTTTCCATCGGTCGCCGCGATCAGGCCAACACCGCAGGCATCGCCTTCAGATTCGGGATGGTACATGCCTTCACGGGCAAGCCGTTCGTGCTCGGGTGTGGGGTAATAACGGGTCATTTCTGATCCTGACTTTTGAAAGTTATGTTTGGGTAAGTGACGCAGATTTTGCCGTTCGCTTTGGATAGGTATCGCCATTTGAGGAGCAACTTTTCGGATTGTTCGCTGTTCCATCGCGCCTCATTAACCCAATTTCTGCACGCATTCCCGAAGGGAGTGGCTTCAAGGCATGAAATCAGAAGGGCCATTTCGTTGACCGAGTATCTTCGTTCGAGATTTGCGCTCTCGGTGTTCTTGTATTGATTTTGTAAAACGTCAAATTGGTAGCTTGCACCCAGCGATTCGACGAATTTTCGATCCGAGTTTGACCAGCGTTCTGGAGCGTCCGCAGTAACTTCGTCACAGCTTGGAATGATATTCATCGAATACATTCTCGGCTCATATTGACCGCGAAATTCGGAATGGCTCGCGCTGTCTTGAAGCTGCGTCGTAATCGAACCGAGCGCAAAACTTCCATTATCCGGTGCCGACCACCAATAGATCATCGTCCGCGCCCACAGAAATACAGCTGGCGCCGTAAGGGTCGCTATTACAAACAATGCTCCATATAAGATCGTTCTCCGACGTGGCATTTGATGTCACTCGCTACTCGGTTCCGGCTTCCAACCTTTGGCAAGGTAGCGGTCGCGCACGCGCAGCATGACTTCGGTTTCAAATTTGAGATATGTGTCTGAAGCTACTGTGGATTGTTCAACCAGTGCGTCCGATTTGCTTTCCAAATCAGCGATTTTCCTTTGATCCGCCTTGTCCCAGTTGGAACGATCCCACCACGGTTCACTGCCTGTATCGTTGGCGAACGGGTCGGCTGCGGCAGCGTCAGCAGCCGCTGCTTCGGCGTCCGCTGCGTCCACAGCACTCGCAGCGCCTGGAGGCGGCGGCAGATGCGCAGTCGCAGCCTCAACCTTTTTCATAATCTCCGGCATCGCCTCTAGCACTTTGGGCATCTGGCCCATCATCGCTGTCATCATTTCCTTGTCAGTAAAGGTCGACATGAAATCAGCGGCAAAGGTCGATCCGCTGGGCGTGGCGAAAAAGCCGTTCATGTCGGTCAGCTGTTGCGTCGTATATTTACGCGCATAGACATTGGCTAGCGCACCACGAGCGGCGGGCTCCATCGCGGACATCAACTTGCCCATTTCGTCGAACGTCACGCGCATCATAATATCCATGCGCTCTTTGAAGTTCGGATCGGCTTCGGCGGCAAGATCGCCGAGCGTCTTACCCTCGGCTGGCGCTTCATCACCTTCTTTTGCCATCGCAAAGGTCGATGCATCCATGCCGAGTGTTTGCGCGATGATCGTGTCGGCCAGTTGCACCGACATATCCTTCATCATCTTTTCATAGCTGCCCGGCGGGATGATTTTGCCTGCCATATTTTCGGCAAGTTTCTGCTTTGCTGGGTCCGCGGAGACAGCCTCGTTCTCTGCAAATACAGGCTGCGCCGCAACGGTCACGCTGCTGGTCGCAAGCAAAGTGACCAATATCAATTTACGCATGTCTCTCTCCCAAAATTCAGGCAGCCAAACGGGCCTTGTCATTGGCCTGCATCCAGCGGTGCATATGCTCTATCACATCGCGGCCATCCTTGATCGCCCAAACGACAAGGCTTGCGCCGCGCACAATGTCGCCGACGGCAAACACGCCGGGTAGATTGGTCATACCGGTGATATGATCGGCACGGATTGTGCCCCAGCGGGTGACGTTCAGATCGGGGCTGCCGAACAATGTAGGCAGATCCTCTGGCTCAAAGCCCAATGCAGTGATGACCATGTCAGCTTCGAGTGTGAAGTCACCATCGGGATCATTTTCCGGCGCGCGCCGGCCACTGGCATCGGGTGCTCCGAGCCGCATTTTGGAGACGTGCACACGTTCCACGCTGCCGGTGCCGTCGAACGACTTTGGTCCCGATAGCCAGACAAACTCGACGCCTTCTTCTTCGGCATTGGCAACTTCGCGTTGTGAACCCGGCATATTGTCGCGGTCGCGGCGGTAGAGGCATTTGACCGATTTTGCGCCTTGGCGCGTAGCGGTGCGGACGCAATCCATCGCAGTATCGCCGCCGCCGATGACGACGACATTCTTACCCTCTGCATTCAACGTGCCGTCGTCAAATGCCGGAACCGCATCGCCAAAGCTTTTGCGGTTTGACGCGGTCAGGAAATCGAGCGCGGCGTGGATGCCCGACAAGCCAACGCCGGGTGTTTTGATGTCGCGGGCTTTATATACGCCCGTGGCGATCAACACGCTGTCATGCTTAAAGCGCAGATCGTCGAGGCTCGCGTCGCGGCCCACTTCGAAGTTGGCGTGGAAGACTACGCCGCCCTCTGCCAGCCGGTCGATGCGGCGCATGACGACGTCTTTTTCCAACTTAAATCCCGGGATGCCGTACGTCAGCAACCCGCCCATGCGGTCGTACCGGTCATAGACGTGGACGTCGTAACCCGGGATGCGCAGTGCCTCTGCGGCGGTTAATCCGCCCGGGCCTGCGCCAATGATGCCGACGGACATTCCACGCGGCTTGCCGACCGCAATCGGTTCGACCCAGCCTTCGGCCCATGCGGTGTCGGTGATGTATTTCTCGACGCTGCCGATGGTGACTGCGCCGTGGCCTGAAAATTCGATGACGCAATTGCCTTCGCAAAGGCGATCCTGAGGGCAGATTCGCCCACAGATTTCGGGCATGCTGCTGGTCAGGTTCGATAGCTCATAGGCTTCGCGCAAGCGGCCCTCGGCGGTCAGCCGCAGCCAATCGGGGATGTGGTTGCCCAATGGGCAGTGGACCGAACAATAAGGCACGCCGCATTGCGAGCAGCGCGAAGATTGTTCAACCGCCGCATCGGGGGCGTATTTGTTGGCGATTTCTTGGAAATCTTCGGCACGCAGTTCGGCCTTTCGCTTTTCAGGGAAAGACTGTGAGGTGCCTACGAATTGGAGCATGCGTTCTTTTGCCATGAAGGTCGCATAACCGAAGTTTGCGAATGTATCACTAACAAAATGCAATTTAGGTCAATTATGCTGACCTATTTATCGCGATTTGCAGCTTCATTAGAGGTCCGCGCAATTATATTTCGCTGAACAAGGGCCGTTTCGGACTTATTGCGCCCCAAGCCACACCAAAGCCGCGATTCCCGCCGCGATTCGGTACCACGCAAATGGGCCAAAGCCGTAGCGCGTCACCACCGCCAGAAACGCCTTTACCACCGCCCATGCGACAAAGAACGAGACGACAAAGCCGACGCCGATCAGGCCAAAATCATCCGAGGTCAGCGACCCGCCATGTTTATACAGCTGATACGCCGTCGCGCCCGTCAGCGTCGGCACCGCGAGGAAAAAGCTGAACTCCGCCGCGGTTTTGCGGTCCACGCCCATTGCCATCGCGCCCAAGATTGTCGCGCCGGAACGTGATACCCCGGGGATCATCGCAAGGCATTGCACCACGCCAATCAACGCCGAAGTTTTCAGCGAAACCGCCGCGACCCCGCCGCTTTCTGCCGGCTTGGCAAAGCGTTCCACCACCAAAATCGCGACGCCGCCGATGATGAGCGTCCACGCCACCAACCGCGCATTGCCCAGCATCGTTTCGATCAAATCACCAAAGGCCAGCCCCAAGATCACCGCCGGAAAAAATGCCACCAGCAAATTGCGCACAAAATTAAGCGCACCGCGATCAAGCCCGAACAACCCCTTGGCCACGTCCCAAAACGTCCGCCAGTATAACAGCACGATGGCAAGGATCGCGCCGGGTTGAATGGCGATGTTAAACACCTCCCACTGGCTTTGGTCGAACCCCATCAATTCGGTCGCGAGGATCAGGTGCCCGGTGGAGGAGACCGGCAGAAATTCGGTAATCCCCTCAACTATGCCAAGGATTACGGCAGTCCAAAATTCGGTCACGCAGCGGTCGTCCCATTTCCTTGGCCACCATCAAACCGGCCATGCTTGCGATAGATATCCAGCCAGCCCTCGGCCACCGCATCCAACGGCGTCGGGGTAATGCCATAGGCCGCAAGCCCATCCACGCCCGACACCACATTATCACGGCCCAGCATTTTGAACTGGTCGCTGGTAATCGGCGCGCCGGGCAGCCAGCCTGTGCCAGTCGCCATCGCTTTGGCCGCAAAGTCGGGCACCGGCACGAACAGCTTACCGCTGCGCCCCGTCGCCCGCGCGATCCATTCGTTAAGTTGCAGCATTGAAAGCACCTGCGGCCCGCCAAGCTCCAACGTCTCGCCCCCCTGGTCCTTGGCACCACGCTGCAACGCTGCAACCACAGCCTTGGCGACATCGCCCACAAACACCGGCTGAAACTTGGTGCCGCTACCTATCACCGGCACCACCGGCAACATGCGGATCAGGCCGGCAAAACGATTGATAAACGCATCCTCGCGGCCAAAGACGATGGAGGGGCGCAGGATAATAGCGCCCGGAAAAGCCGCGCGCACCGCCGCTTCGCCAGCACCTTTGCTGCGGCCATAGACAGCGTCGCTATCGACATCCGCACCAATTGCCGAGATATGGACGAGCGCGGCAAGCCCAGCACCAGAATTCGCACCCGCCGCCGCCTGCGCCACATTGCCCGCACCCGCCCGCTGCACCGCATCCATGTTGTCAAAGCTGCCGACAAGGTTCACCGCCATGTCCGCGCCGACCAAAGCATTCGTGATGCTGGCGGGCTTTGTCACATCACACGCCGCCAGCGAAACCTGACCCAGATTGCCGAGTGTTTTCAACCCGCCTGCAACGCGCGTATTCCGCTGCGCCACCCGCACCCGCGCACCCGAAGCGCACAGGGCTTGCACCACATAGCGCCCAGCAAACCCGCCGCCGCCAAATATAGTGACCAATTTGCCGTTCAGATCGTTCATGTGGAGGGGCCTGTGTGATGGGATTGTTGAATGCCTCGCGCTTTGCACCAGCAAGGGGCGGGTTTCAAGGGGGGAGGGTTGTGTATGCGGAAATGTGGTGCCGGTTTGTTTCACGCGAAGAGTACGAAGATTTTGAAGGGGGCGGTTGGTGAATTTGGTTGTCGATTTCCCCACCACGCCCCATACCCCACACCGTCGAAATCCTCACCACGCCAACTACCCCACCCGTCGCCTCGCACTTGATGCGGGGTTAGGCTTTAATCGGCGGCAGAAAGCCTAACCCCGTGTCAAGCACGGGGCGACGTATTTCGGGTATTAGAAAATGTGTCAGACAATCTAGGTAGAGAACGCTCCAAACTAATCCCCACAAAGCCACCCTCTTAAAAATCTTCGCGATCTTTGCGTGAAACGAATTCACAAAACCCACAGGCAAAAACTGCCCGGGCAACGACAAGGGATTGCTTGGCCACACACATAAGGGCAGACGGGGGAGGCAACAGGAGACAACCACATGCGGCTTGGCTGGGACGAGATTAAACGACGCGCCAAGGCGTTTAGTGATGATTGGGCCGACGCCCATTACGAAAAGGGCGAAACTCAACCGTTCTACGAACAATTTTTCCTGATTTTCGGTGTTAAACGAAAACAAGTCGCCACCTATGAACAGCGCGTAAAACTGCTCAGTGGCAAACACGGTTTCATGGACCTGTTCTGGCCCAAAACATTGCTGATCGAACAGAAAAGCGCAAAGCTTGATCTGAATAAGGCTGGCGTTCAGGCGATGGATTATATCGACGGCATCCGCGCCGAAGATCAGCCTCGCTATGTCCTGACCTGCGATTTCCAGACATGGAACTTGCTCGATCTCGAAACTGGTCGCGCCACGAATTTTCGGCTGGCCGACCTACACAAACATATCGAAAGCTTTGGCTTTATCCTTGGCCGCCGCGTCAGTTTCGGAACGCAAGCCATCGTCAATATCAAAGCCGCCGAGCTGATGGGCAAACTGCACGACGCGCTGGATGAGGCCAATTATTCGGGGCATGATCTGGAACAGTTGCTGGTGCGCCTGCTGTTCTGCCTGTTCGCCGATGATACCGGGATTTTCGAACCCAAAGACATCTTCCTGCAATTGATAGAGGCGGATACTAAGGAAGACGGCAGCGATACCGGACGGATGCTGATTGAACTGTTCGATGTGCTGAACACCGATGAGGCCAATCGGCAAAAGGGCCTGTCGGGCGAGTTGAACGCGTTTCCCTATGTCAACGGCGCTTTGTTTGCCGGGCATATCAAAACGCCGGTGTTCGATGCCAAAACCCGCGACATGCTGCTCGATGCCGCGCGCTTTGATTGGGGCAAAGTGTCCCCCGCCATTTTCGGGTCGCTGTTCCAGTCTGTGATGGACGCTAAGGAACGCCGGGCAAAGGGCGCGCACTACACGACCGAGGCGAATATCCTGAAGGTCATCGGACCGTTATTCCTTGATGAATTGAAAGCAGAATTTGAAAAGATAAACGCCCGCAAAACCGGACGCGATCCGTTGCTGCGCGAATTTCAAAAGAAACTATCCCGCCTTACGTTTATGGACCCGGCCTGTGGTTGCGGCAATTTTCTGGTGATTGCGTATCGTGAGCTACGCAGCCTAGAACTCGCTGTGCTGCATGAAGTGTGGGCCAAAAAACTAGACGGCCAGCGGGTGATGGACATTGCGGCGTTTTCGCTTGTCAATGTCGATCAATTCTACGGCATCGAATACGAAGAATTTCCCGCACGCATCGCCGAGGTTGCGATGTGGATGACCGACCATATAGCCAATAACGAATTGAGCCTTGCCTTCGGGAAGTCTTTCGCTCGTATTCCGTTGAAACAATCGGCAAAGATCATCCACGGCGATGCTCTTGAGGTCGATTGGGCGGATTTGCTAAGCCCACAAAAATGCCATTACATCATGGGTAATCCGCCGTTTATTGGGCAGAGCTATCAATCGCCGTTGCAGCGTGAACAGATGGCGCGCGTTATTAATGCACCATCGGGCAAAGCCGGATCACTCGATTACGTCACGGCGTGGTTTATCAAAGCCGGGCAATATATGGCTGGGGCGTCGTCCCCCACTTCCTCCCCCTCTTTCTCCCCGAGCGCCTCCCCCTCTACTCCCCGTCACCCTGAACTTGTTTCAGGGTCCATCGTGCAGCCGCAACCGCCGGTTGATGCGGAGAAATGGATGCTGAAACAAGTTCAGCATGACGGCGGTGGGGAAAGCAGCGACGGTAGTTTAAGCAAGGGCATTGCCGGAAGCAAAGGCAGTGTTTCCAACCGCCGCATCCGCATCGCTTTCGTCTCCACCAACTCGATCACTCAGGGCGAACAGGTCGCGCAATTATGGCCCATCCTCTTCGACCGGCTCCACCTCGAAATCTTCTTTGCGCACCGCACGTTTTCTTGGGGCAGCGAGGCGCGGGGCAAAGCGCATGTCCATGTCGTCATCATCGGCCTGACGCACCGCGACAATGAACCCGACGAAAAACGGCTTTTCAGCTATCCCGATATAAAGGGCGATCCGGTGGAAAGCACGCACGGCGCACTGACGGCGTATTTGTTTGACGCAAGGGGCGTGGCGAACCGGCATTTAATGGTCAAAACTGCAAATGCGCCGCTCAACGATGCGACACCCATGCGTATGGGCAGTAAGCCTGTCGATGGTGGACATCTGATATTCGACTATTCCGAACGTCAACATTTCCTCGAAGCGGAGCCAAAGGCCGCTGATCTGATGGTTCCTTTTATTGGCGCTCAAGAGTTCATCCGTGGCGAGGAGCGCTGGATTTTCTCTTTGTCGAAAACGTCGCCTGACAAAATTCGGGCATTACCCGAAGTGCAGAAAAGAATGCGCCTCGTTCGTGAGTTTCGAGCAGCAAGCAAGAAATCCAAAACTCGCGAGCTTGCAGATTACCCTACTGCATTCGAAGTATCGACAATTCCGGAACGACCTTTTCTGGCTATTCCGGAAGTGAGTTCTGAGCGACGCAACTATGCTCCAATTGGCTGGATTACACCGCCGACCATTCCAAGCAACAAGCTGTTAATCGTTCAAGACGCGACGCTTTGGCATTTTGGAGTTCTAACCAGCCGAATGCACATTGAATGGCTTCGTTATATCGGTGGGCGACTAAAAAGCGACTTCCAGTACTCGCCGGGGATGGTTTACAACACCTTCCCATGGCCCGAAGCCAGCCCCGCACAGCGCGCCAAAATCGAGGCGCTGGCGCAGGTGGTGCTCGATGCGCGCAGCGTGCACACCACCTCCAGCCTTGCCGACTTGTACGATCCCGACACTATGCCGCCCAATCTGCGCAAAGCGCACGCCGCGCTCGATACCGCCGTTGACCGGCTCTACCGTCCCGCCCCCTTCGCCAGTGATCGCGACCGCGTTGAACATCTGTTCGGCCGCTACGAAGCTCTGGTCAATCCGTTGGAACGAGAGGCATTGAAACAAATCAAACGCGTTGACCGAAAGGCGGCAAAGAAAGCCGCGACGGAATAACCCATCCCCTGTTGACAAGCCCAGCCCACAAACTAAAGACACGCGCCTACCCGGTGTCTGGCGCTTGCCCATAAAGCGAACGCCGAACACCAAAGTGCCCGGATGGCGGAATTGGTAGACGCACCAGCTTCAGGTGCTGGCGCTGGTAACGGCGTGGAGGTTCGAGTCCTCTTCCGGGCACCATTATATGTTAGCCTCAAGCGCCGGCGGCGGCATCCGCCGCCTTGGCTATCCTCGCATAAGCTCGGGCGGCCGGTCGGCCTTGCGAACCTTCACAGGTTCGGTGGTGTTTGGCCTTAAGCGGTGCGTTCCTTGATTTGTCGCGATACCGCGACGGGGGCTTCCTCGCATAAGCTCGGGCGGCCGGTCGGCCTTGCGAACCTTTTGGGTTCGGTGGTGTTTGCGTTCGGCGTAGCTTGCCTTTATCGCTCATGTTGAGGGGGGCGAAAATGGATTTAGCTACAAACATGCGTGCTTGGCTGCGCGAACCGCTTGTGCACTTCCTGCTCGCGGGCCTCGCCGTGTTCGCCTTTTCCGCTTGGCGGGGGGAGGCGGTTGATCCGGCTGGGCGGGCTATCGAAATTGATGCGGCTCAGGTCGGCGTGTTGGCACAGCGGTTTGTGCAGACGTGGCGGCGTGCGCCCTCGGCGGCGGAACTGGACGGGTTGATCCGCGATCATATCAAAGAAGAGGTGTATTACCGTGAGGCTCTGCGGCTTGGGCTAGAGGCCGATGATGCGATTATCCGGCGGCGGTTGCGCGCAAAAATGGAGTATCTGGCGACGGCGCAGGCGGAGACTATTGCGGCGGATGATGCGACTTTGCAGCGGTATCTCGACGGGAATGCGGCGCTTTATGCGGTGAGCGCGCAGTTTAGTTTCGACCAGATTTATTTGGGTGACGGTAACGCGGTGGCGGCGAAAGCACAGCTGGCGCGTGGCGGGGATTGGCAAAAGATGGGTGCGCCGATTTCCTTGCCTCGGTCTGTGGAGGATGCGGATCGCGGACAGATTGCGCGGGAGTTTGGCGAGGACTTTGCCCGTGCGTTGGCGGGTGTGAAGGCGGGCGATGCGTGGGTCGGGCCGGTTGCATCGGGCTTTGGACAGCACCTGTTGCGGGTGAGGGCGGTAACGCCGGGGAAGGCGCCTGCTTTGTCACAGGTCCGCCAGCGCGTCGAGAATGACTGGCGCGCCGAGACCGCCAAGGCTCGCGAGGCAAAGGCGTATCAGGCGTTGCTCGATGGCTATACAATTACGATTGCCAAGCCGTGATAAGGGGGTGGTTGCTGGCATTGTTGGCGCTGTTCTGCGCGGTTGCGCCTGCACAGGCCGACGAGCTGCGCCCCGGCTATATCGAGTTCAGCCAATCTGCTGCGCAAGACTGGCGGCTGGTGTGGAAAGCGCCGATGCGCAGCGGGGTGACACCAGCGACTCAGCCAGTGTTGCCAGCAGGATGTGCGGTGGTCGGGCAGCCGGTGCGCGCGATGGCGGCGCTTGCGGTGGTGACGAATGCTGATGTGCGGTGCGCGGGCGGCGTTGCGGGTAAGTCCATCGGCCTTTCCGCATTTTCGACAAGCCAAACCGATGTGCTTCTCCGCGTCGCGCCTTTGGGCCGCCCGGTGCAAGCCATGCGGCTGACCGCCGATGCGCCGATGGCTGTCATCCAGGCAAAGCCTGATCGCTGGCAGGTGGCAAAAACCTATTTTGTGACCGGCATCGACCACATTATTTTCGGCTATGACCATTTGTTGTTTGTGGTGGCGCTCGTGCTGTTGCTGTCGGGATTGTGGACGGTGGCTAAGGCGGTGACGGCGTTTACCGTGGCGCATTCAATCACGCTGATCGGCACAACTTTGGGCTTTTTGGGGCTGCCGCAACGGCCAGTGGAATCCGTGATTGCGTTGTCGATCTTGTTTCTGGCGGTGGAGATCGTGAAGAAGGACTCGGCTCAACCGCGTTTGTCAGAGCGCATTCCGTGGCTCGTGGCATTCGGCTTTGGCCTGCTCCACGGCTTTGGTTTTGCAGGGGCGCTGAACGAGATTGGCTTGCCCGAAAGCGATGTGCCGACAGCGTTGCTGACGTTCAATCTGGGCGTTGAGGCCGGGCAGTTGGCGATTGTGCTGGCGACGGCGGGCGTGCTGGTGATGTTGCGGCGATACGCGGCTGCGGCGGCGCCGGTCGCAATCCGCGCAGCTACCTATGGCATTGGCATCATTTCTGCGTATTGGTTTATCGAACGCACTTTTGTGTGAAGCCAGAAAGCCGAACGATGAAATTTTTCTCCGACAATGCAGCGCCGGTCCATCCGGAGATTTGGGCAGCGATGCACGCGGCGGATGTTGCTGACACCGCCTATGCAGGGGATGCATATTCAGCGCGGCTGGACGCGGCGTTTTGCGAACTGTTTGGGACAGACGTTGCGGTGATTTGGGCCGCGACGGGGACAGCGGCGAACGGACTGGCGCTTGGTGCGCTGGTTGATCCCTACGGTGCGATACTCTGCCACCGCGAGGCGCATCTGGAGGTCGATGAGTGCGGCGGTCCGGCGTGGTTCACACATGGCGCGAAGCTGTTATTGGCGGAGGGTGAGGGGGCGAAGCTGACGCCGGATGCGATTGAAGCGGTGTTGGACAGCCTGCGCGGCGATGTGCATCAGGCCGTTCCGCAAGCGATCTCGATCACTCAAGCCACCGAATATGGCCGCGTGTATTCGCCCGCCGAAGTCGCCGCAATTGGCGATGTGGCGCGGGCGCGCAAGCTGAAACTCCACATGGACGGCGCGCGCTTTGCCAATGCGGTGGCGTCGCTTGGTTGTCACCCCGGCGATGTGACATGGCGCGCAGGGGTAGATGTGCTGTCATTCGGGTTCATCAAGAACGGCGGGATGAGTGCGGAGGCGATTGTCTTTTTCGATCCTGAATTGGCGGCGCGCACGCGGTTTGCGCACAAAAGCGTCGGGCAATTGCAATCGAAGGGCCGCTATCTGGCAGCGCAATTACTGGCGATGATTGATGCAGGCCGCGCGGCGGGGCCGTTGTGGCTGGAGAACGCGCGCGCCGCGAATGCCTCTGCGCAGATTGTTGCGGCTGCTGCTGCTGGACGATTGCTGCATCCGGTGGAGGCGAACGAGGTGTTTCTGGCGCTGTCCGCCGACGAAGCTGCGGCTTTGCGCACGCAAGGCTTTGACTTTTATGATTGGGGCCCATTCAGCGAAAAGGGGGGCGCTGCGCGCTTGGTCACCAGCTGGGCATCGCCGGTGGTTGAAGTGGCAAAGCTGGCGGGGGCGTTAAAGGCGCTTTGATTGCCCAGTAAAAAAAGGCCGGGAAGATCGCTCCTCCCGGCTCGTTTATGTCTTGGGACTAGACCCTTAGAACTTGTACTTCGCCGACGCGCCGAATGTACGTGGCTGGTTCGGGTAGCCCGAAACTGACCCTGCCTGCACAACGCTCGGGAAGATCGTCGCAAGGTATTTCGCATCGGTCAAGTTGCGGCCCCACAATGAGAACTGCAGGCCATTGTCCAAACGCAACGTTGCCGATGCGCTAAGGTCGCTGACTTCCCGTTTGTAGATGTTGTACGCTGGGTTGTCGTTGATCCGCGTGTTGGCTTCATAGTGATAGTCACCGTTCAGGATCAGCGCAGCACTGCCCAATTCGGCAGTATAGGTTGCGCCCCATGTCGCGGACAATTTGGGGATGCCTGCAGGCGCTTGGCCGCTGATATCGCCGAATGCCGATCCGACATAGCTGTCATACTTTGGATCAAGATAGGTGAAGCTGGCGCGCAGTTGCAACGCATCAACCGGATTGACCGAGCCATCGAATTCGATGCCCTTGGTTGATTGCTTACCGGCATTGGTCAGAACAAAGCCTGTGCCGATAAAGCTGTTACCCTGAAAATCTTTAATCGACTGATCAAAAATAGTCAGGTTAAAGGCGACGCGTTCCCACTTCGCTTTCATCCCAATTTCCATGACCGTTGCTTCTTCGGGCCGTGCAAAGCGTGTTCCGCTGACCAGATTGGGCAACGATAGGCCGGCGGTACGAATCGGCGATGCTGTAATCGGCGCGCCCTGTGCAGGAGAGCCGGCGACAAAATCAGATGCAAATGGGCGCGAGTCAAACGACAGGTTCCACGACGTTGCCTTAAATCCTGTGCCATAGCTGGCATAGAGGTTCAGGTTATCCGTTGCTTCCCACGCCAGACGGACCGAATAGGTCAGCTTATTGTCGCGGGTCCGGCCATCCTCGACCGAATTGGGGAAGTTCAGGAACGGTGCGTTAAATTGCAATGCCTGAAGCCCAAGGAACGGGTTGCATGTTCCAGAACGTGTGGGGTTTGGACCAGACGCTGCAGGGGCATTGGTAACAGTTGCGCAGCTATTGATCCGTGGAAACAACCCAGATGTAAGTGCTGTACCACCGGCAGGTACGAAACCGGTCGGAAGTGCAGCCGGCAAACCAGCATTGGCGCCAACCTGAACAAGATCGATGCGAGAGAACACATCCGTTGTGGTTGTGTTGCTGGCGACGTTCTTTTTATCTTTGGTGTAGTTAAAGCCACCGGTTAGCGTCAGGCCATCGGTGATTTCGAGATCGGCAGTACCGAACACCGACAACGCCTTATTCCGGTAATCCCAATCTTCAAAGCGACCTTGGCCTGCAGCACCAAATTGCGTCGTTGGTGTCGCTGCGGGAAGACCCGCCAAAGCGCGGATAGTTGGTTCCAACGCGATATATTGCCCACCTGCCAACAAGTTAGCATAGTTGCGGAAATCACGACCCAATGTCAGCGCCTGCTTGTTATTGATGTCTTCATCAAAATAATAGGCACCAAGCAAAAAGTTGAATGCGCCGTCAAAGTCAGACGTCAAACGCAATTCTTGCGTCTTGGTTGTGATGTCCACATCGCCGCGGTTTTGGCCGATAAGATCAGCGCTGGTGAAATCGCTGTCCGCATTCGTTTTTGCGCGCGATTCACGATACGCTGTGATCGAGGTCAGCTTCATTGCGCCGATGTCAAAATCAGACTGCAGCGATACGCCGCCATTGGTGATTTTGTTTTCCGATGCAAAGTTTTGAAATTCACTAAAGCTAAAGATGCCCGCAGAATTCACGCGACCACCAACGCCGCGAATGGCGTTACCGGTTGGACCGTCGAAAATGTTACCAACAAAGCAGCAGTTTTCGTCGATCTTGTCATAGTCGCCGATGATGCGGAATTTGATGCTGTCCGATGGTTCGATCAACAACTGTGCACGGCCAAACCAGCGGTTACGCTCGCTTGTTTTTGATCCGTCGGTCAAGTTGGTTCCGTAACCATCGCGCTTGTTGATGCCGCCCGCCAGGCTGAATGCGATTTGATCAGTGATTGGACCAGTGACGTCTGCCTTAGCGACGATCGCGTTATAGTTGCCGTAGCTGATTTCGGCAGAACCGCCGAATTCATAGCGGGGTTCGGCTGTGACGATGGAGATAACGCCAGCCGACGCGTTTTTACCGAACAAGGTCGATTGCGGGCCGCGCAACACTTCGACGCGCTGCAAATTGGGAAGATCGCTGATCGCCGAGGCGGAACGCGAACGGTACACACCGTCGATGAACACGCCGACCGAACCTTCGATGCCGGGGTTGTTCGAACCGTTGCCGAAGCCGCGAATGATGAAATCGGTCGATGCCGAGCTTTGCAGCTGGCTGACGCGCAGTGAAGGAACAAGGGTTTGAAGGTCTTTCAAATCGCGAACCTGCGCACGCTCAATCGCTGCGGCGCTGGTCACCGAAACGGCAACGGGCACGTCTTGCAATGTCTGCTCGCGCTTTGTCGCAGTGACGATGATTTCTTCTTCGTACGGGTTTGTCGACTCTTCTTCGGCAGCAGCTTCGTCTTGTGCATAGGCAACAGTGCCTAGGCCAAGCGAAGCGATGCTGATGGTCGACAACATGGCCGACCGCATTACGGTTTTTGCGATTTTCATAAAAGCCTCTCTAGCTGGGTCTGTGACGGGTCCGTTTTGGACTCCTGTTATTCTCTCCGCCCCCGAAAGCATTTCGAATTGGAGTTAGCGACGTGGTAACGTTGAGGGCGATATCCAGCAAATTATTGCTTTGTTTTTGCGAATTTCCCGCGAAAATAGTTATGATATGATGCAAAATTACAACACGAATGCGCGATTGCGGCGCAATTATAGCCCCAGCACATCTGACATGGAGTAACGTCCAGCGTTCTGGGCGTTTAACCACGCGGCTGCTTTCACCGCACCGCGCGCAAAGATTGCGCGGTTTTCGGCGCGATGCGAAATGGTGATGCTTTCCTCGTCACTGGCAAAAATAACGCTGTGATCGCCCGCAACGGTGCCGCCGCGCAGAGACGCAAAGCCGATGGCACCCACTTTGCGCGCGCCGGTGATGCCATCGCGCCCACGCTCGCTGTTGGTGGCAAGGTCGATATGCCGTCCCTTGGCTGCCGCTTCGCCAAGCAGCTTAGCTGTGCCCGATGGCGCATCAACCTTCATCCGGTGATGCATCTCGACGATCTCGATATCCCAATCGGGGCCAAGGCGCGACGCGGCTTCATGCACCAATGCCGCCAGCATTGTGACGCCCAGCGATGTGTTGCCGGTTTGCAATATGGCGATATCGGCGGCGGCATCGTCGATTAAATAATGATGGCGTTCTTCAAGACCGGTGGTGCCAATGACGATCGGTTTCTTTGCGGCGATGCACGCGTCGAGCGTAGCCTCCAGTGCGTGCGGCGAGGAAAAATCGACCAGCACATCAGATGCGGCAACCAACCCACTGACATCGTCGCCCTTATCAACGCCGCCAGCCAGCGAATGCCCCGCCTCTTTTATAGCATCCACCAGCGCCTGGCCCATGCGCCCTTTGCTGCCGATGATACCGATCTTTGTCATACTTGCCGCCTGTGAATTTTGCTGCTTCATGGGCGACATGACGGACATTCGCAACATCGTAATCCTGACCGGTGCAGGGATCAGCGCGGAAAGCGGCATCGACACTTTTCGCTCCGCTGGCGGATTGTGGGAACAACACAAGGTCGAGGATGTTGCGACGCCAGAGGCGTTTGCCCGCGATCCTGATCTGGTGCTGCGGTTTTATGACATGCGCCGCGAACGGATTCAGCAGGTTGAACCGAACGCAGCGCATCATGCACTGGCGCAGCTTGACCGCGAATGGCGCGGGCAGGGGCGGAACCTGTTGATCGTGACGCAGAACGTTGATGACTTGCATGAACGCGCAGGGGCAGAGCGGCTGATCCATATGCATGGCGAGCATCTGAAGGCGCTGTGCCAGGCTTGCGAAATCCGCAGCGATTGGCGCGGCACGATGGCACAGCGCCCGCCGTGCCCGATATGCGGTGCGGCGGAATTGCGCCCCGATGTCGTCTGGTTCGGCGAAACGCCCTATCACATGCCAGAGATTTACGCCGCGATCCGGACAGCGGATTTGTTTGTCAGCATCGGCACATCAGGCGCGGTTTATCCAGCGGCTGGCTTTGTCCGCGATGCGGGGCAGCAGGGGGTAAAGACGTTGGAGCTCAACCTTGAGCCGTCACAAGGCACGCGCTGGTTCGATGAAGCGCGACATGGCGCAGCGACGGAATTGGTGCCAGATTGGGTGGAGGAGATTTTGGAGGGTTAGGCGACGTGGCCGCAGCTGGAACACTCGGCATCCTTTGGCAGCGTAATCGTCCGCATCGCCGGTTTCAGTCCGTCGAATATGTGGAGCTTACCGACCGCCGCGTCGCCAAAGCCGGTTAGATACCGGATCGCCTCCATCGCGGCAAAGCTGCCCATCAGGCCGCACATTGCGCCAAGCACGCCTTGCGTTGCGCAATCATCGCAATCATCGGGGTCGTGCGCATCGCCGACAAAGCAGCGATAGCACGGTGCGCCGGGCAGCCATCCGGTGAAGGTACCGATTTGCCCGTGGAACTGGCCAATGGCCGAGCTGACCAAAGGCACGCGCGCGACTAGGCACAGATCGTTGACGATCAAGCGCGTGTGGAAATTGTCGCTGCCGTCGATCACGACATCGACGTTGTTCAATATATTTGGTGAGGTTTCAGCGGTAATACGCTCTTTCAAAGCATGAAACTGAACATCGGGATTGAGCTTAGTAACCGCCGCCGCCGCCGCATCGACCTTTTTTATCCCGATCTGCGCTTCGCCATACAGCACCTGTCGTTGCAGGTTCGACAGGCTGACCACATCATCGTCAACGACGCTAATCGTGCCTACGCCCGCTGCCGCGAGATACTGGGTCGCAGGACATCCAATGCCGCCCGCGCCGATTAGCAAGACATGACTGTCGAGCAACTTTGCTTGTCCAGAACCGCCAATGTCGCGCAACACGATGTGGCGCGCATAACGGTCTAGTTGTTGGTCGGATAATTCTACCATTTAGAATTCGTCATCCTGAACTTGTTTCAGGATAACGGGCGACGGCAGTGTGTTATACTGAAACAAGTTCAGGATGACGATGCGGGGCACTATCATACCCCCGTTGAACCAAAACCACCCGCGCCGCGCGCCGTATCATCAAGCGTCTCGACCTCAACCATTGCGGCGTGCGTTACTGTGGCCACAACCAACTGTGCGATCCGGTCGCCGCGCTGGATGACGAAATCCTCGTCGCCCAGATTGGCGAGGATGACTTTCACTTCGCCGCGATAGTCGCTGTCGATGGTTCCGGGGGTGTTCAGACATGTGATGCCGTGTTTCAGCGCAAGGCCGGAGCGCGGGCGAACCTGCACCTCAAAACCATGCGGGATGGCGAACGACAGTCCGGTCGCGACCGCATACCGCCGACCGACTTTTAACGTAAGTCCCTCGGCGGCACACACGTCCATTCCCGCTGCGCCATCGCTGGCATAACCGGGAAGCGGCAAGCCTGCGCCATTGTTGAGGCGTTTGACTTGGACCGAGATGGGTTCAGACGGCATCGGATATCTTCTCCATCAATTTGCGCGCGATGACGTCTTTGGGGCTATCAGGCCAGCTTTCCACGCCGTTTTTGGTAACGATATGGAACGCGTTGTTAGCGCCGCCCATCACGCTCTCTCCCTTGGCCCCCGAAACATCATTGGCCACAATCCAGTCGCAGCCTTTTTTGGCAAGTTTGGCTTTGGCATGTTCGATCAGCTTCTCGGTCTCCGCCGCAAAGCCGACGAGCAACTTCGGGCGTTGCGCGTGTTTCGCCAGCGTTGCCAAAATGTCTGCATTTTCGGCGAGTATCAGCGGCGGAATAGCTGCACCGTCCTTTTTGATCTTCTGCTCTGGCACAGCGGCGGCGCGCCAATCGGCAACAGCAGCGACCATGATCGCGACATCGACGGGGAGAGATTTCTCGACCTCGGCCAACATTTCTGCTGCGCTTTCCACGTCGATACGGATTACGCCCGGCGGCGTTACCAAATGCACGGGGCCAGATATTAACGTCACATCCGCGCCCATTTCGGCGGCGGCTTGCGCAATCGCAAAGCCCTGCCGCCCCGACGACCGGTTGGCGATATAGCGCACAGGGTCGATGGCTTCATAAGTTGGGCCAGCAGTCACCAGCACGCGCTTGCCGTATAACGGGCGATGCGCAGGTTCGGAGAAATCGGGTTGCGCAACAAGCGGCGCGGGGGCTTTCGTCGTTGGCGCGCGACCGCTGGTCAGCGCCGCGTCAAACGGAGCTCCAAGCATTGCGCAAATCCGCGCCGCAACATCGGGCGGCTCGGGCAAACG
>JAYVGQ010000107.1:0-2979 GCA_043771985.1 Sphingomonadales bacterium | reverse complement strand
TTGCAGCAATTTGCGTGGCGTCAAATTTGTAGGTCTTCAGGTTGGCAAGACTCCAATAGGCATCGCCAAAATCGGGTTTGACCCGATAAGCCTGTGTATAGGCCTCAATCGCTTCTGACTGGTTGCCGACTGTCTTGAGCGCATGGCCGATCGACAGATGAAGCGTCGGGTTATCAGGCATTCTCTCCGAATGCTCCCGGTAGATTGAAAGCGCCTCATCAAATTCCCCTATGGCAAGGCTCTGATTGGCGTAAAGCAGGTCGAACTGCGGCTTGTCGGGCGCCTTGCTGCGCAGCGCCTTGGCCTGTTCGAGCGCATCGCCATATTTCTGGCGCTTGTGCAGCAAATTGATGTAATCGAAATGCGCGTTGGTGTTTTCGGGTTCGAGCACAACGCAGGACTCTAGCAGAAACTCCGCATCGTCATAAGAGTTGAACTTGACCCCAATCTCCGCGAGCAGCCGCATCCCTTCGATATGATGTCCGTTCTTCTGTAGAAAGGCCCGGCACAGATTCTCGGCTTTGGCGATCCGGCGCTCATGGATCAGACTGACGACGGATTGCAGTTCCGGAGGCAGGCTTTCCAGATAGGCGCGTTGAGATCTGGCGTAACCGGCTGCCTCATCCCGGCCAGCCGCTTCATGAAGCTCGGCAAGCATACGCCAGCTGGCGAGGAGACCGGCATTATAGGTCACTGCTGCCTGATAGGCGGTCAGCGCTTCGTCGGTGCGGCCAAGCGCGCGCAGGCAGTGACCGCGTTCCTGATGGGCGCGGCCAAATCCGGGATCAATTTCGATCAGTTGGGCAATTGTAGCCAAAGCGTCAATCGGACGACGCGAATAACGTTGGATCGCCGCGAGCAAATAAAGGGCGTCAGGATGCCGAGGGCTCGCCTGAAGGCCGTCGACGCACATGCGTTCAGCCTCAGCCAGCTGCCCTTTTTGCAAGCATTCCTTGGCCTGTTCGACCAGAGTGCCGATAACTTCTTCGATGGCCTTTTCCGCCAATGCTGCGCTGCTTTTCATCGACATAAGGTCAATCTGGTCTGTTTCGCGACATTGTCCAGTCCCAATCTGCCACCCCCCACCGACCAAGGGCAGCGCGTTGAAGCGCTGCCCGTCGCCCGATCCAGAGGGTGCCGCCTCTGGACGAGGCGATTCTCTCTACATCTTGTAGGAAACGCGCAGGCCAATCGTGCGCGGACGCGATGTTGTCACACGAACATCACCGTCGTTCGCACTGGTAAACAGCTGAGGCCGCTTGTCTCCCAGATTGTCGACATAGAGCGTAGCCGACCATTCATCCTTGCTCACCCCGACCGAGACATCAAACGTGCTATAGCCGGGCTGGCGGAAGGACTGAGGCTGAAGCTGAATCGCGTCGCCAGACCTGACCGTAACGCCGTTGATCGTTGACACCAAAGTGCTGTTGGCTACGCACCCAGCATAGGGTGAATATTGCACGAAGCCGCCATTCGCGCACTGCTTGAACAGGATGTCCGTATTATCAACAATCGACGTTATCGTTTTGCCAACAAAGTGAAAGCCGACTTGTGCGAAAGGCTTCAGACCTGAACCGGTTTCCCATTCATAGCGCAGCCGGATGTTGCCCTGAAATTTCGGGCTTAGGCCAAGCGGGCTGCCAGCTGGCACAATGTTGCCCGAAGTGCACAGCAATGTCGCGATGGGATTGGTCGTGCACGACTTTAGCTCGGTGTCGTTGAACGAGAAACCAGCGCCAATCGTCAGTTCTCTGGTCGGTCGGGCGCTGATATCACCTTCGATGCCTTTGATCTTAGCATTAACCAAGTTGTTGACAAAGGTCTGGTTCGAAAAATTCTGATTGAACGACGCAACCTGGATATTACGCCAATCAATCTTGTATGCTGCCAAATTGACCTGCAACTTGCGGTCGAACAGTCCCAGCTTTGCGCCAATTTCATAGTTGGTCACATCATCTGGCGCATAGGCACGGTTTGCAGCGCAGGCTGCCGCCAAAGCCGGTCGTGCTGCTACGTTGGCATTACACCCCTTCCGGTTGAAGCCGCCTGGGCGGAAACCTTCAGAATAGGTAGCGTAAATCAGAGATGTAGGATTGACCTTATAAGTCAGGTTGCCCTTGAAAATAACACCGCTGTATTTGGCCGGACTAATGCCCGCGAGGTTGGTCGACAACACCGCACTCGCCCCCAGCGATGTTGGAGCAACGGCGCGCGGGGTATAGTTGCAGGTGGTCAAACCCGATGGCGCGGTATTAACCGTGCTGCACACGTCGCGCACTGAGCCGGTGAAGCTTGTGCTTGACCCGCCTTCCATCGACGCTCGTTCATCATAATAGCGTGCACCGCCGGTGATGGTCAGCTTGTCAGGAATGATGTCGAAAGACGCTTCGCCATAGATCGCGAGCTGACGGTCCTTGCGCAGGATCGTGTTGACAAAACCAGCACCCGGCAGAACGCCAACCCCCAATACATTGACGCTGGGGTGAGGCGCCAGATTATAGTTGAAGCCCGCCGCTGGCAGCACATAATTCCACTGCGTCACATCCTCGATCTTGTTGTCATCGTGGAACAGACCGAACGTCCCACGGAGGCGATTTTCGGCCGGAGTTGTAATCCGGAATTCGTTCGTCCAGCGCGTGTTGCGGTTGTCAACCTTATAACTGTTTGCCGGGGAATAGCAGGTCTGCCCCTGAGCAGCCGAGGTGGCGTAGCCCGAATAATACACTCCGCGATCACAATTGTAGAAGGGAATATACAGGCCAAAGCTGGCATATTTGGCATAGTCGGCCTGCTGCAAGGCGCGATGGTCCTGATAGGACGATGTCAGGACCAGATCGAGCATTCCTAGCCGCCCTTTCAGGGTCAGCGAGGAAAGTGTGATCGTATCGCGCAACGTGTTCGGGCTGAATTGCTGAACCTGAAGATCTCCAACGCTTGGTGTGTAATCAAAAACGCCGTCAGTTTCGAGTTCCTGATACA
>JAYVGQ010000106.1:0-9529 GCA_043771985.1 Sphingomonadales bacterium | reverse complement strand
TAACCACGCGCTGATGATGGTCAACGCGGCACGCGGACGCGAAGAGGCGAACCGGCCAACGCGGATCATTTTTGACGAAGGCCATCATCTGTTCGATGCCGCCGACTCGACTTTTGCCTCGGCGTTGACCGGTGCCGAGATGATCGAAATCCGCCGCTGGGTCATCGGCCCCGAAGGCAAAGCGCGTGGGCGCAGGCGCGGGCTGTCCGCACGACTCGCCGACGTCGCAAGCTATGATGAACAAGGCGGACTGGCGATTGAAAACGCGCGGATCGCGGCAGAGGCGCTGCCCGGCGATGGCTGGTTAAGCCGCATTGCTGAAGGGACACCATTGGGGCCCGCCGAACGCTTGTTGTCGGCGGTACGCGCCACAGTCTATGCCCGCGACGAAGGCCAAGCCGAAAGCGGCTATGGCTTGGAAACCGAATACGCCAATCTTGACGCCAATCTGATCGAGGCGATTGCTGATATGATGGCGGCGTTGGATGCGCTGGCCAAGCCGCTGAATGTGCTGGGGCAACGGCTGGAAATTATGATTGAGGAAGCGCCCGACTGGCTCGATGGCGCGGCGCGCGCGCGGATTGAGGGCGCGATGGCAAGCCTTGGCTGGCGCATCGATACGCTGCGCGGCTGGATTGCGTTATTGGGACGCGGCGGCGGTCCGGCGGATCCCGACTTTGTCGATTGGTTGACCGTCGAACGCGGTGAAGGCCGTGAGTTTGACATGGGGCTGCACCGCCATTGGCTTGACCCCACTCGCCCCGTTTCAGCCGCAGTATTGAAACCTGCGCACGGCGTGCTGACGACATCGGCGACATTGCGTAGCGGCGGTGATTGGGACACCGCAGAGGCACGCACAGGGGCAGTCCATCTTGACCATAAAGTCGCGCATTTCGCAGCGAACAGCCCGTTTGATTACGCGGCACAATCAGAGGTGCTGATCGTCACGGATATACAGCGCGGCGACATGCCCGCGCTGGCGGGGGCTTACGCGGCGCTAATCGCGGCTTCGCAAGGCGGAACGTTGGGGCTGTTCACCGCGATCAAGCGACTGCGCAGTGTGCATGCCCGGATAGCTGACCGGCTCGCGCGTGATGGCTTGCCGCTTTATGCGCAGCATGTCGATCCGATGGACACCGGCACGCTGGTCGATATTTTCCGCGACGATCCGCGCGCGTCGTTGCTTGGCACCGATGCGTTGCGCGACGGTATGGACGTTCCGGGCCATTCGCTGCGCCTGGTGGTGATGGAACAAGTGCCATGGCCACGCCCCGACATATTGCACAAAGCGCGGCGGTTGCTGGGCGGAGGCATGGAGTATGACGACCGGATTATCCGGTCACGCCTTGCCCAAGCCTTTGGCCGATTGATCCGTACGGCCGAGGATAAGGGGCAGTTTGTATTGCTGTCTGCTGCAACGCCTTCGCGCTTGCTGACCGCTTTTCCGCCCGGCACACCCATCCACCGCGTGACGTTGGACCAGGCGGTGAAACGGATTAAAACGGGTCTTTCCCCTGCCCCCAAAATCGTGCAGGGCGCGGAAATAGGTATATTGGATGAGGACATCCCTTTTTGACTAAGACGCTTTATTTGCTGCGCCACGCCAAGTCTGGCTGGGATGATCCCGTCGCGCGCGATTTCGACCGGCCGTTAAACAAACGCGGCGAAAAGGCCGCGCGCGTGATCGGCGAATGGATGGCGGCAAACAGCCTGAATTTCGACCATGTGATCGCTAGCCCCGCAGTGCGTGTGATCGAAACCCTCGACGGCGTTTGGTCTGGTTTTGGTAGGCGGATCGAGCCCACATGGGACCGGCGGATTTATCTGGCATCGGGCGCAACGGTGATCGACGTGCTGCGCGAAGGCGACGACGCGCATGATGTTGTCTTGATCGTCGGCCATTGCCCTGCGGTTGAGGACATCGTGTTCGATCTGGTGCCGGACGACGGCAGCTCGCCTTTGCGCGATGAGGTGGAGGTGAAATACCCAACCGCTGCGCTTGCCGAATTGGTTCTCGACATCGACAAATGGGCGGACATTGGCAAGCCAACAGCGCATCTGAAACGCTTTGTACGACCGCGTGACTTGGACGCTAAACTGGGGCCAGAGGACGAATGACACCGATCCATTGGCGCGTCGCACAGTCCGGCGATGAACAGGCTTTGTCGCTGCTTGGGCAGGCAACGTTTCTGGCGACCTTTGCCTTTGACCATCCCGGCGGGCCGTTGATCCAGTTTTTGCTCGATCTGCACAGCGCCGAGTTTTACGCGGCAAAGCTGGCCAATCCCGATATCGATATCATCATTGGCGAAACTCCGCTTGGCGCGCCAGTCGCCTATGCGATGCTTTGCCCGCCCGAACACCCCGAATTGCAACAGGCTGGCGACTGGGAACTGAAACGCATTTACCTGCTGCCCGGCTGGCAAGGCGGAGGCAATGGCGGTGCGTTGATGGAACAAGCGCTGAATGTTGCGCACAAACGACAGGCAGCGCGGCTGCTGCTCGCGGTCTACGAAGTCAACGAAGGCGCCATCGCCTTTTACCAGCGCCAAGGATTTGCCCATATCGGCGACACGGTTTTCATGGTCGCTGACGTTGCTTTCCGCGACATGGTCTTTGCCCGCAATTTAGTCACTTAAACGCAGTCTGCGCAAAATTTGTGCATATGCGAAAAGCACTTGTGCGCTGCCTAAAATTTTGACAGCGTAGTGACACATGGAAAAAGCCCCCGCCGCCTTTGACGAGATGTTGCGCCCCGATGGCAGCGCGCATGGGGCCTATGGGGATTATGCAAAATGGTTTGAGGGACAAGAGCTGAGCCGTCTGCGCCGCAAAGCCGATGAGGCCGATGCGTTTTTCCGCCGCACCGGCATTACCTTTAACGTCTATGGCGCAGCCGAGGCCGAAGAACGCCTGATCCCGTTTGATATCGTGCCGCGCATTATCGGCGGGCAGGAATGGAGCAAGCTGTCGCGCGGCATTGAGCAACGCGTACGTGCAATCAACGCATTCCTGCACGACATTTACCACCGCCAAGAAATCGTCCGCGCAGGGCGTTTGCCAGAGGCGTTGATTGCAAAGAACAGTGCATTTTTGGCCGCGATGATCGGCTTTACCCCGCCGGGCCGTGTCTACACACATATCGTCGGCATCGACCTTGTCCGCACCGGCCCCGATGAATTTTATGTGCTGGAGGATAACGCCCGCACCCCATCCGGCGTATCATACATGCTGGAAAACCGCGAAACGATGATGAACATGTTTCCCGAACTGTTCAGCGCAATCCGTGTCCGCGAAGTCGGCAGCTACCCCAAAAACCTGCGCCGTTCGCTGGAGGCCTGCGCGCCCGATGGCTGTGATGGCAAGCCGGTGATCGCGGTGCTAACCCCGGGCATTTTCAACAGCGCCTATTTTGAGCACGCATTCCTCGCCGATCAAATGGGCGCGGAATTGGTCGAGGGCCATGACCTGCGCATTGTCGATGGCCGCGTCGCCATGCGCACGACCGAAGGCTTCAAATCCATCGATGTCCTCTATCGCCGCGTCGATGACGATTACCTTGATCCGATGAGTTTCCGCGCGGAATCAAAACTTGGCGTGCCGGGGATCATGGACCTGTATCGTGCTGGCAAAATCACCATCGCCAATGCGCCGGGCACAGGCATTTGCGATGACAAAGCCATTTACAGCTACATGCCCGACATCGTCGAGTTTTACACTGGCGAGAAGCCGTTGCTCGCCAACGTGCCGACTTGGCGCTGCGCCGAACCTGATTCTTTGAAATACGTTCTCGACAATTTGAAGGAGCTAGTGGTCAAAGAGGTGCACGGCTCGGGCGGTTACGGCATGCTCGTTGGCCCCGCTGCGAACAAGGCCGAGCTGGAAGCGTTTGCCAAAAAGCTAAAGGCGCGGCCCTCCAACTACATCGCGCAGCCGACGCTGGCGCTTTCCACTGTGCCGATCCTGACCAAAGCGGGGCTTGCGCCGCGTCACGTCGATCTGCGTCCTTTTGTCCTTGTTGCGCCTGACAAGATCGACATCACCCCCGGCGGCCTAACGCGCGTTGCGCTTAAAAAAGGGTCGCTTGTCGTGAATTCGAGCCAAGGTGGCGGCACTAAGGACAGCTGGGTGCTGGAGGATTGATGCTGTGCTAGGGAGGACAGCAGGCGGCGTATTCTGGATGTTTCGCTATTTGGAACGATCCGAAAATATGGCGAGACTGGTCGAGGCGGGACACCGCATGGCGTTGACGCGCGGGCTGGGGTCGGATGAAGAATGGCGCTCTGTCGTCATGACTGCCGGTCTGCGCACAGCTTATGAAGCACGCTATGATGACTATTCGCCGCAGCATGTCGTCAACTTTCTGCTGCGTGATAAGTCCAATCCGGCGTCAGTGTATTCGATGCTTGAGGCAGCGCGACAAAGCGCGCGGATGACTCGCACCGCGCTCACCCGCGAAGTGTGGGAAGCGACTAACATCTTTTGGATGCGCGTTCAGGATGCGATGGCGCGCCCAGTACGCGAAACCGATTTGCCAAGCCTGATTGCTTTGATCCGGCAACAGTCGGCGCAAGTGCGCGGCGCATTGCACGGATCAATGCTACGCATCGACGTATATAACTTCGCGCGATTGGGGACATTCCTTGAACGCGCCGACAACACAGCCCGCATACTTGATGTGAAATACTATGTGCTGCTGCCGTCTTTGTCGTTCGTCGGTGAGCCGCTCGATAATGTACAATGGGAAACGATCTTGCGGTCCGTTTCTGCCGAGCACGCCTTTCGCTGGTTAAACGCTGGTGGCGCACGGCCCGTTGGAGTCGCCGAATTCCTGATTTGCGACCATCGTTTTCCGCGTTCGTTAGCGTTTTGTTATGAAAAACTGCACGGTAATTTGCGCTATCTGGAACAGGATTATGGCTTTCGCGTCGCGGCGCATGATCTGGCCGATCAAATCCACACCGGCATGTCCTCACGCCCAATTGAGGCGATATTCGAGTCTGGACTGCACGAATTTTTGAGCGACTTTATGACGCAAAACGGAAAGCTCGCTGCTGAGATTGAACGTAACTATCGGTTTTACGGCTGATCCATGCGGCTGAAAATCCACCATCGCACGCACTACCGTTTTGAAAACCCGGTGCCTTATGGGCTGCAACGGCTGCGGCTGATCCCAAAGGAAAACGCGTCGCAAAAAATCCTGCGCTGGGGCACGGTGATCGAAGGCGGCCAAGTTGAGGCAGATTATACCGATTACCATAACAATCACATCCTGCTCGTCCGCATCAACGAAGGTGCGCAGGAAATTAGCATCACTAGCGACGGTGAAGTTGAAACCACCGATAATCACGGCATCATCGGCCGGCACGGCGGGCATGTGCCGTTGTGGTATTTCCTACGCTCAACCCCGTTGACCGAACCGACGCGCGAGTTACAGGCGTTCGCCAAATCGCTTGAGGCTGACCGCAGCAATCCGTTGGAAATGCTGCACGCATTATCCGCCAAAGTATTGGCCACCGTCCAGTACGACATTGGCTATACCGATTCCAAAACAACCGCCGATGCGGCGTTAGCGGCGGGGCATGGCGTGTGTCAGGACCATGCGCATATCTTTATCACCGCCGCTCGCATCCTTGGTATCCCCGCGCGCTACGTCAGTGGATATTTGATGATGACTGACCGTATCGAACAAGACGCGGGCCACGCCTGGGCAGAGGCGCATGTCGACGGGCTGGGCTGGATTGGCTTTGACGTATCAAACGGCATCAGCCCCGATCCGCATTATGTGCGCGTTGCAACCGGCGCTGACTATGCCGAAGCCGCGCCGATATCTGGCATGTCCTATGGTGGTGGCGATCAAAGCATGGTTGTCAGCCTTGCCGTCGAACAGTAAGCGGACGGCATATGGGGCTAAAGGGGTTGGGGCTAAAATGACTTATTGTGTGGGCATGAAGCTGGAACAGGGGCTGGTCTTCATGTCGGATACGCGCACCAATTCGGGCGTGGATAACATCTCGACCTTTCGAAAGATGCACAGTTTCCACAAGGCTGATGATCGCTACATCACGATCATGACCGCAGGCAATCTGGCGACCACGCAAACTATTATAAGCTTGCTAGCTGAACGCACAAAAGCGCCAGAGGACCGCAATCCGTCGATATTGTCAGCTCCATCGATGTTTCAGGTCGCACAGATCATCGGTGATTTGCTGCGCGACACCATTCGTGGCCGGATCGAATCTGGGTATGAGGCGGAAAAGACTTTCAACGCGACACTGATCGTCGGCGGTCAAATAAAGGGCATGGAGCCACGGCTTTTCATGATTTACCCTGAAGGTAATTTCATAGAAGCATCCGACGACACGCCGTTTTTTCAAATCGGTGAGACCAAATATGGTCGCCCAATCCTCATCCGTGGCTTTCAATCGGACATGAGTTTCGAACGCGCGGTCAAATTGTTGATGGTATCGTTTGATTCGACGATGGCCGCCAACCTGTCCGTCGCATTGCCGTTGGACATGATGATCCTGCCAAAGGATGCGTTTGAGCCTTTGCAACAGCGCCGCATCGCCGATAACGATCCGTATTTCCGGTCGATTTCAAGCGGCTGGTCAGACGCGCTGCGCAACGCATTTTATGACTTGCCCGATTATGTGATTGAGTGATGGCTTAGCGGTTTAAGCCGCAACAAGGGCGTCGGCCAACCTTTGACGGATTGCGCGGAGTTGGCTCGCAAAGTCTATGCTTGGCGTTAGCGAACTGCTAGTTCCTTGCACCTCTACAGCGGCCGCAACACCGCCGATCAAAAACTGCCGCGCGCCTTTGATCGTATAGCCCTGCCGGTGCAGCAAATCGTTGATCTGTTGCAGCAACGCAACATCTGTAGGCCGATACAGCCGCCGTCCCCCCGCCCGTGTCAGCGGTTTCAGCATCGGGAACTGTTCTTCCCAATAGCGCAGGATATGCGTTTTCACGCCCAGCCGCTGCGCCATTTCACCAATCGTCAGAAATGCTTCGGGGGCTTTATCCACCAACAAACGCCCTATTTGACTTTGTGACGCACGCCTTGGCTGGCGCGGAAGGTGAGTACGCGGCGGGGTGTGATCGGAACCTCGATGCCGGTTTTCGGATTGCGGCCCACTCGCTGCGCTTTGTCGCGCAGAACGAACGTACCAAAGCCTGAAATCTTCACATTCTCGCCGTCAACAACCGCGTCGATCATGTGGTTCAGGATCGAATCGATCACCGCCGCTGCATCGGCGCGCGAAAGCCCGACCTGGCGGTTAATGGTCTCTGCAATGTCTGCCCGGGTAAGTGTGCCTGCGTCTGCCATGATCATTCCTCCCTTAAGGGACCCATTATGTTGAATTGTCGCATATTTCAGAATTTTCGCAATGCAAATCTACGCAGCAGTGTTTCACATACGGACAAGCGATGCGCCCCAGGTGAATCCGCCGCCCATTGCCTCCAACACAATCAGGTCACCCGCTTTGATCCGCCCGTCGCGGACCGCAACATCCAGAGCCAGTGGAACCGAGGCCGCAGAAGTGTTCGCATGCCGATCCACCGTCAGGATCACGCGGTCCGCCGACAATCCCAGCTTTTTCGCTGTCGCATCAATAATCCGCCGGTTCGCCTGATGCGGCACAACCCAGTCGATCGCGTCCGCGCCCAACCCAGCGTCATCCAGCACCTCTAGCAACACGCTCGACAGGTTCGTCACCGCATGGCGAAACACCTCGCGCCCCTGCATACGCAGCTTACCGACCGTGCCTGTGGTGGACGGGCCGCCATCAACGTAGAGCAGTTGGTTATGCTGGCCATCGGCATGCAGCTTTGTCGCCAAAACACCGCGTTCGCCGATCTCGCCGGATAGGACAACTGCGCCTGCCCCGTCGCCAAACAACACGCATGTCCCGCGATCTTCCCAATCGAGCAACCGCGTCATCGTTTCTGAACCGATCACCAACGCGTTCTTTGCCGACCCCGCCCGAATCATGCTTTCGGCCACCGAAAACGCATACAAAAACCCAGAGCAAACCGCCGCCACATCAAAGGCAACGCCGCCATTGCATCCCAAAGCATGCTGCACTTTCGTCGCCGCTGCTGGGAAAGTCTGATCCGGCGTGCAGGTTGCAACAATAATCAAGTCGATATCGCCCGCCGTCATACCCGCCGCGTCCAACGCCCGCCGCGCCGCATCGGCCCCTAAAGACGCCGTTGTCTCGCCTTCGCCCGCAACATGCCGCGCCTTAATTCCCGTGCGTTCGGTAATCCATTCGTCCGAGGTATCAACTTGCGCGGCCAGCTCCGCATTAGTGACAATCCGCTTCGGTAGCGCAGAGCCTGTGCCTTTAATCACGGCTCGGAGCACTTTTGCAGTCATCCTGCGACCACGTCCTTGTCGGCAATCTGTTTCAGGTCTTGCGCAATCCGCGCGGTGATATCTTCCTCGACCAGCCGCGCGGCAACCTCAACCGCATTCGCGACGCCTTTAACGCTGGCGCTGCCATGACTTTTTACAATTACTCCGTTGAGGCCCAAGAAAACCGCGCCATTATGGTTATTGGGATCAAGATGATGCTTCAGCAATTCGGTCGCGGGGCGCGAGACCAGAAAGCCGAATTTTGAGCGGATCGAGCTGGTAAAGGCGCGGCGCAAAAGATCCGTCACAAACCGCGCGGCCCCCTCAATGGATTTCAGCGCGATGTTGCCGGTAAAGCCATCGCATACCACAACATCGCATTCGCCGCGGTTGATCTTGTCCGCCTCGATAAAGCCCTGAAAATCCATGTGGAGCGCCGAATAATCGCGCAGATGCTGCGCGGCGGCACGCACGCTATCGGTGCCCTTCATCTCCTCGGTACCGATGTTCAACAAACGCACGCGCGGTTTTTCAAAGCCAAAGATGATCCGTGAATAGGCCGCACCCATGATCGAAAACTGCACCAGATTGCGCGTGTCGCATTCGGTGTTCGCGCCCAAATCAAGGACGACAACATCGGTTTCAATCAACGTCGGCAGCAACGCGGCAAGCGCGGGCCGGTCTATCCCCGGCATTGTACGCAACGCCAGTTTCGACATCGCCATCAATGCGCCGGTGTTACCCGCGCTAACCGCCGCCGCCGCCTCGCCGGTTTTTACCGCGTTGATCGCAAGCCCCATAGAGCTGTTGCGAGATTTGCGGATGGCTTGGCTGGGCTTATCCTCACCCGAGACAACTTCGTCGGTGTGGAGAATTTCGGACGCTGCGCGCAGATTGGGGTGCTCTTCCAATGCAGCTTTGATCTGCACCTCGTCACCCACGAGCAGGAATTTGAACCGGTCGTGGCGGTGGCGCGCCAAAGCGGCGCCTGCGATCATCACGCGAACGCCTTCATCTCCGCCCATCGCATCAATGGCGATACGCGGTGATGTGGTCACGACACTATCTCCCGGTTGGTCAGCGAAGGACCGATTTATGCGACAGCGAGGATCTCGCGGCCGTTATAATGGCCACACGCGTTGCAAATATGATGCGGGCGTTTCA
>JAYVGQ010000105.1:0-16365 GCA_043771985.1 Sphingomonadales bacterium | reverse complement strand
GCGGCTTAATCCAGCAACGGACGCCGCAAAAATTCGGGCGATGTACACCGATCCTGCTTTCATACGGCGGGGCATCGGTTCGCTGATTCTCATCCTTGGTGAAGACGCTGCGCGCAAGGCAGGCTTCAGGCGTGCCGAGTTGATGGGAACGGCAGCTGGCGTGCCGCTGTATCGGTCCCGGGGCTATGTGCCGAGTGCAGAGCCGCAATTCTCACGTATAGGCGCTGTCGAAATACCGCTTCTCCGCATGGAAAAGAGCCTCATTTAGGCTGCGCGTTATAAGGTTTGCAAAGGAATCGAAGGCAAAGCTTGCAGAACCGAAAAAGACCTACTAATGGCACGGCCTGATTCAGCAGGCGTGTCCGATCTGAACGTAAAACGATATTCCAAAGTAAGAAGGTTTGAAAAATGGCAAAGGCTAAATTTGAGCGGACAAAGCCGCACTGCAACATCGGCACCATCGGTCACGTCGACCACGGCAAGACCACGCTGACCGCAGCAATCACTAAGATCATGGCAGAAGCATTCGGCGGCGTTGCTGTTGACTTTGCCAACATCGACAAAGCGCCTGAAGAGCGCGCGCGCGGCATCACCATTTCGACGGCCCACGTTGAATATGAAACTGCAAACCGCCACTATGCCCACGTCGATTGCCCAGGACACGCGGACTACGTGAAGAACATGATCACCGGTGCCGCACAGATGGACGGCGCTATCCTGGTTGTGAACGCAGCTGACGGCCCGATGCCACAGACTCGTGAGCACATCTTGCTTGCACGTCAGGTCGGCGTTCCTGCGCTTGTTGTTTACATGAACAAGGTCGATCAGGTTGACGATGAAGAAATTCTCGAACTGGTTGAAATGGAAATCCGTGAGCTTCTTTCGAAGTACGATTTTCCAGGCGACGATATTCCAATCGTTCGTGGTTCAGCGCTTGCTGCGCTTGAAGGCCGCGACGACAACATCGGTAAAGAATCCGTGCTTGCACTGATGGCCGCTGTTGACGAAGCCATTCCGCAGCCCGACCGTCCAATCGACAAGCCATTCTTGATGCCTGTTGAAGACGTGTTCTCGATCTCTGGTCGTGGAACCGTTGTTACTGGCCGCGTTGAAACTGGTATCGTCAAAGTTGGCGAAGAAGTTGAAATCGTCGGTATCAAAGACACCAAGAAAACGACTGTTACCGGCGTTGAAATGTTCCGCAAGCTGCTCGACGAAGGTCGTGCAGGCGACAACATCGGCGCGCTGGTTCGCGGCGTTGGTCGTGAAGAGGTTGAGCGTGGCCAAGTGCTTTGCAAGCCCGGTTCGGTTACTCCGCACACCGATTTTTCGGCAGAAATCTACGTTCTGTCCAAGGATGAAGGCGGTCGTCACACGCCGTTCTTTGCGAACTACCGTCCACAGTTCTACTTCCGCACAACAGACGTCACCGGTGAAGTTGTCCTGCCCGAAGGCACTGAAATGGTGATGCCGGGCGATAACGTAACGATCCAGGTTAAGCTGATCGCGCCAATCGCCATGGACCCAGGTCTCCGCTTCGCTATCCGCGAAGGTGGACGGACTGTTGGTTCAGGGGTTGTCAGCAACATCACGAAGTAATATAGGCCGCGTAACAAAAGGGGTTGGCTGATTCGCCGACCCTGTTGTTACGCAGTTTATACAAGATTTCAGAAACAGCTGTCCCGGCAACTTAGGGGTTCGGGGTAGCTGTTTTTCGCTCTTTGATATTGGTAGAAAATAGGAATTGGGTCCGTCATGGAAACGCAAAACATTCGCATTCGTCTGAAAGCTTTTGACCATCGTGTCCTCGATCAGGCGACTGGCGATATCGCTGATACCGCGCGTCGCACCGGTGCTTTGATCCGTGGTCCCATTCCGCTTCCTACCCGTATTGAAAAGTTCACCGTCAACCGCGGCCCGCATGTCGACAAAAAGTCACGCGAGCAGTTTGAGGTGCGCACTTATAAACGGTTGCTCGACATCGTGCAGCCCACGCCGCAAACGGTTGATGCTTTGATGAAGCTTGATCTTGCTGCTGGCGTGAACGTCGAAATTAAGCTGGCATAAGCCAGCGAAGCCCCGGATCAGCTCCGGGGTCTCTTTCGTCTAAGACCCTTGGCCAAGCCACTGGGGCGCGACGAAATGAGGTGGATACCGCCGGGCTTTAGTTCGGGCCGCGTCCCCCGTCTTCTTCTCCCTTTGGAGAAGTATCCAGCCCGGACGGGGCGATGTTCAAAATTGGGTTGGAACGCATGCCCCCTCGGCAATAACGTCGGGCGGGCCTCTGCACCGGTTGCCATGAGGGTCATCTTCGTGGGGCTGGACTGTTAAGGAGCAAGGATCATGCGCACTGGCGTGATCGCGAAAAAGATGGGTATGATGCGCCTCTTCAACGAAGATGGCCGTCACGTTCCCGTCACCGTATTGGCGCTGGAAGGCTGCCAAGTGGTCGGTGCTCGCAGTGTTGAGAAGGATGGCTATTTTGCCGTTCGTCTTGGCGCCGGCAGCCGTAAAGCGAAAAATGTAAATAAACCTCAGCGCGGCGAATTCGCTAAGGCACAGGTCGAGCCAAAAGCTCGCGTCGCCGAATTCCGCGTTGCAGATGAAAACGGCTTGCTGCCGGTTGGTGCGACCATTTCTGCCGAGCATTTCGTTGCTGGCCAATTGGTCGACATCTCGGGCAACACGCAAGGTAAAGGCTTTGCCGGTGGTATGAAGCGTTGGGGCTTCGGCGGTATGCGCGCGACCCATGGTGTTTCGATCTCTCACCGTGCTTTGGGTTCAACTGGCCAACGTCAGGATCCAGGCAAGGTTTTCAAAAACAAGAAAATGGCCGGTCACATGGGTGACAAGCAGCGCACGCAGCAGAACCTTGAAGTGGTTCGCACGGACGCAGAGCGTGGCCTGATCTTTGTAAAGGGCTCAGTTCCCGGTGCAAAGAATGGCTGGTTGCTGATTAAGGACGCTGTGAAAGTGACTGCTCCTGAGGGCCTACCTTTCCCCGGCGCGCTGAGGAACGATAACGAAGCGACTGCGGTTGAAGAAAACGTCGTCATCGCAACTGAAGTCGAAGCAACCGAAACGCCAGTCGTTGAAGTGGCTAGCTCCGAAACTCCCGCTGTTGAACAGGCTCCTGCCGCTACAACAAGCGAAGAAACGAAGGAGGGCTGAACATGAAGCTCAAAGTTCAAACCCTCGACGCCAAGGCAAAAGGCGATATCGACCTGAATGACGAAGTCTTTGGTGTCGAGCCGCGCGCAGATATTCTGCACCGCGTCGTCACTTGGCAGCGTGAAAAAGCGCGTGGTACGGCTCGTCCGACCCGCGAACGTTCAGACGTTGCCCGCACCGGCAAAAAGTTCGGCAAGCAAAAAGGTGGCGGTACTGCCCGTCATGGTAACCGCCGTGCGCCGATCTTTATCGGTGGTGGTAAAGCGCATGGTGCTCGTCTCCGTGACTTTAACCCTTCGCTGAACAAAAAAGTTCGCGCGCTTGGCCTGAAAATGGCTTTGTCGAGCAAGGCCATGGGCGGTTCACTCGTTGTTCTTGAAGATCTGGACGTCAAAGACGCAAAAACCAAGTTGTTGATCGCACAGATCGCCAACCTCGGCTTTGGTAAAACCGTTTTGGTCATTGATGCTGCCGATGTTGATGGCGGCGTTAACGACAATTTCCGCAAAGCTTCGGCGAATATCGTCGGCGTGCATGTGCTTCCTGCTGTAGGCGCAAACGTTTATGACATTCTGAAGTATGAAACGCTGGTCCTGACTCGCGCCGCTGTTGAAAAGCTTGAGGCCCGGTTCACTCTCACGGGAGGCGCCAACTAATGGCTAAGGATAAAGCAATCGACATCCGTCATTATGACGTGATCGTCGCACCACACATCACCGAGAAAGCGACTTTGCTCTCTGAACACAACGCTGTTGTTTTCAAAGTGTCGGGCAGCTCGACCAAGCCGCAGATTAAAGCGGCTGTTGAGGCACTGTTCAACGTCAAGGTAAAGCGCGTCAACACGTTGGTACAAAAAGGCAAAGTCAAGCGGTGGAAGGGCAAGCCCTATACCCGCAATGACGTCAAAAAGGCTGTCGTAACTTTGGCTGAAGGCCAAAGCATCGACGTCACCTCTGGCATTTAAGGGCGGATCATGGCACTCAAAAGCTACAAACCAACTAGCCCGGCACGTCGCGGCCTTGTGCTCGTTGACCGTTCGAGCCTTTACAAAGGCGGTCCTGTTAAAGGACTGACCGAAGGCAAGAGCAAGACCGGTGGACGTAACAACAAAGGTCACGTTACATCGCGCGGCATTGCTGGCGGTCACAAGCAGCGTTATCGCATCGTCGATTTCAAGCGCCGCAAATGGGACCTGCCTGCAACGGTCGAGCGTCTGGAATATGACCCCAACCGCACAGCCTTCATCGCATTGGTGAAGTATAGCGACGGCGAAGTTGCATATATCCTGGCTCCGCAGCGTCTTTCAGTTGGTGACGTTATCGTCGCTGGCGAAAAGACCGACGTAAAGCCTGGCAACGCCATGTTGATGAGCCAGATGCCCGTTGGCACCATCTGCCACAATGTGGAGATGAAGCCAGGCAAGGGCGGTCAGATCGCACGGTCCGCTGGTACTTACGTGCAGCTCGTCGGTCGCGATGGTGGCAAAGTTATCGTTCGTCTGAACTCTGGCGAGCAACGCTACATCCTTGGCACGTGCATGGGCACAGTTGGCGCGGTTTCAAACCCCGACAATTCGAACCAAACTCTCGCCAAGGCTGGTCGCAACCGTTGGAAGGGCGTTAAGCCCCTGACCCGCGGTGTTGCAAAGAACCCGGTCGATCACCCGCATGGTGGTGGTGAAGGTCGTACATCCGGTGGTCGTCATCCTGTGACACCATGGGGTAAGCCAACCAAGGGTGCGCGCACCCGTTCCAATAAGTCGACGGATAAAGATATTATCCGGTCGCGTCATGCGAAGAAGAAGAGGTAAGTCATGGCACGTTCCGTATGGAAAGGTCCGTTTGTTGACCTCTATCTGCTGAAAAAAGCAGAAACCGCGCAGGATGCGAACAGCAATGCGCCGATCAAAACGTGGTCGCGTCGTTCTACGATCCTTCCGCAATTCGTCGGTTTGACGTTCAGCGTCTATAACGGCCACAAATTCATTCCCGTTTCGGTGAAGGAAGATATGGTCGGACACAAATTGGGTGAATTTGCCCCGACCCGGACCTATCATGGTCACGGCGCAGACAAGAAGGGCAAACGCTAATGTCTAAGCAAAAAGCCCCACGTCGCGTTGGCGAGAAAGAAGCTTTGGCTGTCTGCACCACCATTCGTGGTTCGGCGCAAAAGCTAAACCTTGTTGCTGCGTTGATCCGTGGTCGCAAAGTTGAAGACGCTTTGAACATCTTGACATTCTCCAAACGGGGTATGGCTGTTGATGCGAAGAAGGTTTTGGCTTCGGCGATTGCGAACGCGGAAAACAATCATAATCTCGACGTCGATGCTCTCGTCGTTGCAGAGGCTAGCGTCGGCAAAGCGTTGACCATGAAGCGTTTCCACGCCCGTGGTCGCGGCAAGTCTACCCAAATCCTGAAACCGTTCAGCCGCCTGCGCATTGTCGTTCGCGAAATGGAAGAAGAGGCTTAAGTCATGGGTCAGAAATCAAATCCAATCGGCCTCCGCCTTCAGATTAACCGGACATGGGATAGCCGCTGGTTTGCCGAAGGTGCGGATTATGGCCGTATGCTCTTGGAAGATATCAATATCCGCAAGTTCATCATGAAGACGTTGCCACAAGCGGCGATCTCCAAAGTGGTGATCGAGCGTCCAGCCAAGCTGTGCCGCGTTTCCATCTATGCGGCGCGTCCCGGCGTGATCATCGGAAAAAAGGGTGCAGACATTGAAAAGCTGAAAAAGCAGATCAACAAGCACACTAAAGCCGAAGTATCCTTGAACATTGTTGAAATTCGCAAGCCGGAAATCGACTCAAAGCTTGTTGCACAGGGTATTGCCGATCAGCTGATCCGCCGCATCGCGTTTCGTCGTGCCATGAAGCGTGCGATGCAATCTGCGATGCGTCTGGGTGCTGAAGGCATCAAGATTACCTGCGGCGGTCGTTTGGGCGGCGCAGAAATCGCGCGAACTGAATCGTATCGTGAAGGCCGCGTGCCTGCGCATACGCTGCGTGCGAATATCGATTACTCCGAAGCTGAAGCGCTGACGGCGTATGGCATCATCGGTATTAAGGTCTGGATTTTCAAAGGTGAAATTCTGGGTCACGATCCGATGGCGACCGACCGCTTGATGATGGAAGCGCAAACTGCAGGCGTCCGCCCGCAGTTTGAACGCCGCTAATTTTGGGAACGAGCAATGCTGCAACCTAAAAAACATAAATTCCGCAAGCAGTTCAAGGGCCGCATCCATGGCAATGCCAAGGGTGGAACCGATTTGAACTTTGGGTCTTATGGCCTGAAAGCCATGGAGCCCGAGCGGATTACCGCGCGTCAGATCGAAGCGGCGCGCCGTGCGATCACCCGTCATATCAAACGTCAGGGACGTTTGTGGATCCGGATTTTCCCCGATGTGCCTGTAACCAAAAAGCCTGCCGAAGTTCGTCAGGGTAAAGGCAAAGGTTCCGTGGAATATTGGGCCGCGCGCGTAAAGCCGGGTCGTATTCTGTTCGAACTCGACGGTGTTCCCGGTCCATTGGCTGCGGTGGCATTCAGCCGTGCAGCGATGAAGCTGCCGATCAAGGTAAAGGTTGTTGCCCGCCTTGGTGACACCTCGCATCTGGGAGCTGTATAATGAGCAAGATTGAAGACCTGCGCGTCAAAAGCGACGATCAGCTTTCGGTTGATCTTGGCGAATTAAAGCGTGAAGCGTTCAACCTGCGTTTTCAGGGTGCAACCGGTCAGCTTGAAAAGCCAGCCCGCATCCGTGAAGTGCGTCGTAATATCGCTCAGATCAAAACCCTGCAGACAGAGCGTGCAATCGCTGCTGATGCCCAATCTGCAACCAATCAGCCGGCATAAGGAGCGAAACCGATGCCAAAACGTATTCTGACCGGCACTGTAGTGTCTGACAAGAACGACAAGACGGTCGTTGTGCTCGTAGAGCGCAAAGTAAAGCATCCGCTTTACGGCAAGATCATCCGTCGCACGAAAAAATACCATGCCCATGACGAGACAAACTCGGCTGTGGCTGGCGAAGTTGTTCGCATTGAAGAGTGCAAGCCGATTTCGAAAAACAAGACTTGGACATTGGTGGAGCGCGTTGGCGCAGCGCCAGTTCAGGCCGCTGAAATGACGGAAGGCTAATTCCATGATTCAGATGCAGTCCAATCTTGATGTTGCTGATAACTCTGGCGCGAAGCGCGTTCAGTGCATCAAAGTTCTTGGTGGTTCCAAGCGTCGTGTTGCAGGGGTCGGGGACATTATCGTGGTCTCGATCAAAGAGGCGCAACCGCGCGGCAAGGTAAAAAAGGGTGACGTGCATAAAGCTGTCATCGTACGTACCCGCAAAGACATTCGTCGCGCCGATGGCTCGGTTATTCGTTTCGACACCAATGCTGCGGTGTTGATAGGTAACAATAAAGAGCCAATCGGCACCCGTATTTTTGGCCCAGTATGCCGTGAACTTCGTGCGAAAAACCACATGAAGATCATCAGCCTGGCGCCGGAGGTTTTGTAAGATGGCAATGGCAAAAATCAAAAAGGGCGACACAGTGATTGTGCTCACCGGCAAAGACAAGGGCAAGACTGGTGAAGTCACCCGCGTTGATCCGAAGGCTGAAAAAGTCGTCGTATCCGGTGTGAATGTCCGCATTCGTCATGCAAAACCAACGCAAGCTGATCCACAGGGTGGCAAAAAGCCATTCGAGGCTCCGCTGCATATTTCAAACGTAGCCTTGGCTGATCCCAAATCGGGCAAGCCAACCCGCGTTCGTATTGAAACAGTTGACGGCAAAAAAGTCCGTGTGGCTGCAAAGTCCGGGGAGAAGCTCGATGGCTGATCAAAAATACACACCGCGCATGAAGCAGCGTTATGACGATATAGTCGTCAAAGCACTGACCGAAAAGTTCGCGTACACAAACCGTTTTGCGGTTCCAAAGATCGAAAAGATCACACTCAACATGGGTGTGGGCGAAGGATCACAGGACAAGAAAAAGGTTCAGGTCGCGCTGGCCGAAATGGAATTGATCGCTGGTCAAAAACCCGTTGTCACCAAAGCGAAAAAGTCGATTGCCGGCTTTAAGCTGCGTGAAGGCATGCCCATTGGCGTTAAAGTTACGCTGCGCGGCGCCCAGATGTACGAATTTCTTGATCGTCTGGTAACTATTGCAATGCCGCGTATCCGAGATTTCCGTGGTCTGAATCCAAAAAGCTTCGATGGCCGTGGCAACTTTGCCATGGGTTTGAAGGAGCAGATTATCTTTCCAGAAATCAGCTATGACCAGATCGATACCGTTCGCGGTATGGATGTGATCGTAACCACCAGTGCTAATACTGATGATGAAGCGCGTGAGCTTCTCCGTCAGTTTGGCTTCCCCTTCCCGCAAGAACAAACTGAGGAACAAGAAGCGGCGTAAGCCGGTTTTTTGAACCCCTTTGGTCTTCGTTCAAGAAAGGACGAGAACTTAAGTCATGGCGAAACTGAGTTCCATAAACAAAAATGAGCGTCGCAAGAAGCTCGTCAAAAAATATGCAGGGCAGTACGCCCGGTTAAAGGCTGCTGCTGCCGATGAGTCGAAAGACGAAACCGAGCGTTTGATGGCACGCCTGAAACTGGCTGAAATCCCGCGCAACGGCAACCCGACCCGCGTTCGCAATCGTTGCGAAACAACCGGTCGCCCCCGTGCATATTACCGCAAATTCCGGCTCTGCCGTATCGAGTTGCGCGATCTTGCCAATAAAGGCTTGATCCCCGGCGTGACCAAATCGAGCTGGTAAGGATAGACTATGTCATTGACCGATCCATTGGGTGATATGCTCACCCGCATCCGTAACGGCCAGCGTGCAAAGAAGGACAGTGTTGTCTCTCCTGCGTCAAAGCTGCGTACTCGTGTTCTCGATGTTTTGCAGCGTGAAGGCTATATTCGCGGTTATAGCGAAGAAGAGCTTGCTGGCCATAAAGGCTTGCGCATCGAGCTTAAGTATTTTGAAGGCCAGCCTGCTATTCAGCATGTTGCGCGCGTATCAAAGCCTGGTCGCCGCGTTTATTCGGGAAGCACTGAGCTTCCTGTTATCCGCAATGGCCTTGGCATCACCATCGTCTCGACGCCGCGCGGTGTCTTGTCCGATGCTGAAGCGCGCGTACAGAATGTCGGCGGCGAAATCCTCGCGGAGGTGTTCTGATGAGCCGCATTGGTAAAAAGCCAGTGTCCATTCCTGCAGGCGTAACTGCCAGCATGAATAATGGTACACTGTCGATGAAGGGTCCTAAGGGCGAGCTGACCATGCCGATGAGTGACTTGATTTCTTACGAGATTAAGGACGATGGCGTTGCCGTTTCTCCAGTCAACAAATCGCGCGAAGCACGGTCTTTCTGGGGCATGCAGCGGACATTGGTGCAGAATTTGGTTACGGGTGTAACCGAAGGCTTTACTAAGGTTTTGGAAATCACCGGTGTTGGCTATCGCGCCAATTCGCAAGGGTCGAACCTGAAACTGCAGCTTGGCTACAGCCATGATGTTGATTTCACGATCCCCGAAGGTATCGACATTAAGACACCCGATAACACGACGATAGAAATCTCGGGCATCGATAAGCAGAAGGTCGGGCAGGTTGCTGCCGAAATTCGTCGCTGGAGGAAACCGGAGCCTTATAAAGGTAAAGGTATCAAATACCGCGGCGAGTATATCTTCCGCAAAGAAGGGAAGAAGAAATAAGCCATGGCAAAGCTCTCTCTTTTTGAAAAGCGCCGCCAGCGCGTTCGGTCCAAACTGCGTTCGCAGGTTGCTGGCCGCCCGCGTCTCTCGGTGCACCGTACTGGCAAGCACATGTACGCCCAGATCATTGACGATTCAAAAGGCGTAACTGTCGCCTCCGCATCGACCAATGATAAGGATGTAAAGTCGAAAACCGGTGGGAACGCTGCTGCCGCTGCCGAAGTTGGTAAGCGCGTTGCCGAAGCTGCACAGAAAGCTGGTGTCAAAGCCGTTGTTTTCGACCGTGGCGGTTTCCTGTTTCATGGTCGCGTTAAGGCGCTGGCCGATGCTGCCCGTGAAGGCGGCTTGGAGTTCTGATGATGGCTGATGAAAACACAGTAACAGATCAAGTCGTCGTTGACGCTGCATCTGCGCCCGAGGGTGATAATGCCCGTCGCGGTCGTGGTGGCGGCGCCGGTGGCGGTGGTCGCGGACGTGGCGGTGAAGGCGGTGGCCGTGGCCGCGGCAATGACCGTAAGCCTCGCGAAGAAAAAGAAGATGATGGCACGATCGAAAAACTCGTTCACATCAACCGCGTATCGAAAACAGTAAAGGGCGGTAAACGCTTTGGTTTTGCTGCACTGGTTGTGGTCGGCGACGGTCAAGGCCGCGTTGGTTTCGGACACGGCAAGGCGCGCGAAGTTCCCGAAGCTATCAACAAAGCAACGGCTGCTGCGAAAAAGGCGATGATCCGCGTTCCGTTGAAAGATGGCCGCACGCTGCATCATGATGGCACTGGTCGTTTCGGCGCTGGTAACGTTTATGTCCGTTCGGCCCCTGCCGGTACTGGCATCATCGCTGGTGGCCCAATGCGCGCCGTGTTCGAAAGCCTTGGCGTTGCAGACGTTGTGACGAAGTCAATCGGTACATCGAACCCGTACAACATGATCCGCGCTACCTTTGCGGCTCTGTCTGACCAGACATCGCCCAAATCAGTAGCGCAACGTCGCGGCAAGAAAATCGCTGACCTTCTTGGTCGCGGTGGCAGCAAAACTGCTGAAGCCGACGCCGAAGCAATTGCGGAGTAATATCTGATGGCCCAAGAAACTAAAAAAATGCTCACAATCAAGCAGACCGGTTCGCCGATCCGTCGTCCAGCGTCGCAACGCGCCACTTTGAAAGGCCTTGGCCTGAATAAGATGAACCGCGTTTCCGAACTGGAAGACACTCCTGAAGTGCGCGGCATGATCCATGCTGTGCGCCACATGGTAGCCGTTATCGGGTAACTACGTTGCTTTCTTCGTATAGGAGAAAGCTTTCAATCAGCGCGACTAAAGCGAAAGCGAGTGCCAGACATGAAACTGAACGAAATTAAAGACAACGAAGGCGCACGCCACCGCAAAATGCGGGTGGGTCGCGGGATTGGTTCGGGTAAAGGCAAGACCGCTGGTCGTGGCCAAAAGGGTCAGAAGAGCCGCTCGGGTGTAGCCATTAAAGGCTTTGAAGGCGGCCAGATGCCCCTTCACATGCGCATTCCAAAGCGCGGCTTTAACAATATTTTTGCCAAAGATTTTGATGCCGTAAACCTGGGCATGATCCAGAAATTCATCGATGCCAAGAAATTGGATGCTGGTGCTACCATCGACCAAGCTGCGTTGCGTGCTGCTGGCCTGTCGCGCGGTGGCAAAGACGGTGTTCGCATTCTTGCCAAGGGCGAGCTGACTTCAAAAATCAGTATTTCGGTCGCCGGCGCCTCAAAAGGTGCTATCGAAGCGATTGAAAAAGCTGGTGGTAAAGTTGATATTCTGGTGGTGAAGTCGCCTCAGGAAAAGGCAGCCGCGAAAAAGGGCACAGTCAAAAAAGCGAATGACGCAGCGAAAGCCGCCAAAAACGCAAAGTGACAAAAGCGTAATACGCTCTTGTCGAAACAGCCCCGCAACCCGATATGGGCCCGCGGGGCTTGTTGTTTCAGGACACTGTGACGTGAGCATATGAATTCGGGGTAGATTGCGCCGCGCCAAGAGGCTAGCGCCGCAGTCGGGAATCAAAGAAAGCAATTTTCATGGCATCGAGAGCCGACAAAATGGCATCGGGAGTTAATTTTTCAAAATTCGGCCAAGCCGATGATTTGAAAAAGCGCATCTGGTTTACAATCGGCGCGCTGATTATTTTCCGCCTTCTCAGCTTCGTACCATTGCCCGGTGTTGATCCGGTTGCGCAGGCGGCGCTTTATGCAAATAACGCAGCCGGCGGTGTCCTTGATATTTTCAACACCTTCTCCGGCGGTTCGCTGGAGCGGATGAGTTTGATCGCATTGGGTGTGATGCCCTATATTACCGCGTCGATTGTTGTGCAGCTTGCCGCGTCGTTGTCGCCACAGCTGGCCGCCATCAAGAAAGAGGGCGAGAGCGGGCGGAAGAAATTGAACCAATATACGCGATATGGCACCGTGTTTCTGACAGCCTTGCAGGGATACTTCCTTGCAGCGGGCCTTGAATCACTCACCGCGAGCAGCGGGATCCGCGCAGTGGTCGAACCGGGTATGATGTTCCGTGTCGTTGCGACCATTAGCCTGGTTGGCGGTACGCTGTTCCTGATGTGGTTGGGGGAGCAAATCACTTCGCGTGGTATTGGCAACGGTATCTCGTTGATTATTATGGCCGGTATCGTCGCGCAAATCCCGCGTCTCGTTGCCAGCCTGCTTGAGGGCGGCCGTACCGGTTCGATCAATCCGCTGATCATTCTTGGCTTTTTGATCATGTTTGTGGGCATCACTTTGCTGATTTGTTTTGTCGAACGTGCGCAGCGACGGGTGCTGATTCAATATCCAAAACGCGCTACACAGCGCGGCATGATGCAGGCAGATCGCAGCCACCTGCCGTTGAAGCTGAACACCGCAGGTGTCATTCCCCCAATTTTCGCCTCGTCTTTGCTATTGCTGCCCACGACAATCGCTCAATTGGGTGGCGGTAAAGCGGTTGGCGAGAATGCGAGCGGGGATTTGTACGTTCAGCTTCTGCAATATCTTCAGCATGGTCAGCCGATCTATCTCTTGCTCTATGGTCTGGGCATCGTGTTCTTTTGCTTTTTCTACACGGCCGTTGTTTTTAACCCCGAAGAGACTGCGGATAATTTGAAGAAAGCCGGCGGTTTCATCCCCGGCATTCGTCCCGGAAAAAGTACGCAGGATTACCTCGATTATGTGCTGACGCGCATCACCGTTATTGGCGCTGCGTATCTGACCGTAGTCTGTCTCTTGCCTGATTATGTCATGGGCTTGACCGGACAGCAGCAGTTCTTCGTAATCGGCGGCACTAGCCTGTTGATTTTGGTCAACGTCACGGTCGATACCATCGCACAGATCCAGGGGCATCTGATGGCGCATCAATACGGCGACTTGCTGAAAAAAGCGAAGCTTAAGGGCAACCGCGCGCGTTAAGCAATAAAAGCCAATAGGCCAAGAATACGGGGAGATTTTGCGGCATGGGGAAAGCTTTGAATATCATCCTGCTCGGCCCGCCGGGTGCTGGTAAAGGTACGCAAGCTGGCTATCTGGTGGAAAAATTCGGTATGGTGCAGCTGTCGACCGGCGATATGCTGCGCGAGACACGCAAAGCCGATACACCTTTGGGGCGGCAGGTTGCTGATGTGATGGACTCAGGTGCTTTGGTTTCTGACGAAATCGTCTCCGCGATGATCGATGCAAAGCTGGCTTCGCTGCCCGCTGATACAGGCGTGATTTTTGACGGCTATCCACGAACAGAAGCGCAGGCATTGTCGCTCGACGGCTTGCTGTCCGCCCGTGGCCGCACGCTCGATCACGTTATCGAGCTAGCCGTCGACGAAGACGCATTGGTCGCTCGTATCGTTGGCCGCTTTACCTGTGGTAATTGCGGTGCTGGCTATCACGATGTTTTCAAGCTGCCAGCCACCGAAGGCGTTTGCGACAAATGCGGATCGACCGAATTCAAGCGCCGCGCCGATGATAACGAAAAAACCGTCCGCACACGCATGGGTGAGTATCGCGGCAAAACTGCACCGATATTGCCGATCTATAATGCGCGCGGGCTGGTCAGTTGTGTCGACGGTATGGCACCTATCACAGCGGTGACGGAAGCGATTGATAGGATTATGGCAGGATAGCCGCTGCGTCAGCTTGCATCCTTTGCTATCGGCGCTATTCTTGGCGCCATGAAAAAAATCACCCTGCTCGTCACATGCGGAACGCTAATTTCCGCCCCTGCCGCTGCCGAAATCAAAAGCCAGAGCGAAATCGGCTTTGTTGTCGGCCACACCGCCGAAGTTTTGGCTAAACCTGACGACGTGTGGAAACGGCTGTTGGTTCCCAAAGAGTGGTGGAACTCTGCGCATAGCTGGTCAGGCAAGACCGACGGTTTTTATATCGATGCACAGGCAGGCGGCTGTTTCTGTGAACTGTTGCAAGATAAAGCGACGGATGGTTCGGTAAAGCCGCGTGGCAGCGTTGAACATATGCGCGTGCTGTTTACTGACCCCGGCAAAGTATTGCGAATGACAGGGGCGCTAGGGCCGCTGCAATCCGAAGCGATGCACGGCACGCTGACGGTAGCGATGGAACCATTGAAGGACGGGGCAGGAACGCGGATCAGCCTGTCCTATGTTGTGGGCGGGTACATGCGTTATAAAGTGGCTGACATTGGCCCGGCGGTTGACGCGATGCTAGGCGACCAGTTCCAGCGGCTGATAAAGCCTATGGGCAAAGTTGTAGCTGCAGACGCTGCGAAGCCCGATGAGTGGAAGATCGACCTTGAAAAGCTGGACGACGCTAAACCCAGCGACAAGCCAAAAGCTGTAGAAACCAAATCAGCGGTAAAGCCCGAAGTCAAAGAAATCGAAAAGGCCGGTTCGCCGAAATGATACGTATCAGCCTAGTGCTGGCTGCCGCGTACTTGTTAACGCCGGCGGCGTACGCGCAGTCTGACGTGCTACAGCCTGTGCCGGTAAACGCTGAAAAGGTGACTGACGTAGACCCCGCTTTATGGGTGCTGCGTGACGAGGATACGACTGTTTACCTGTTCGGTACAGTCCATGTGCTGCGCCCCGGTCTCGGCTGGTTTGACGACGGGGTGAAAACGGCGTTTGACCAATCCGATATGCTGGTGCTTGAAATGCTTGATCCCGACGCTGCGGAGGCAGCGGCGGTGATGGCAGAGCTTAGCATCGACAAAAGCGGCCAGACAATTCGGCAAAAATTGAATGCCGCAGACCTTCCCGCGTATGAAGCCGCAGTTGCACGGCTGGGGCTGGCGCTTGGTTCACTTGATCCGCTTGATGGCTGGGCTGTTGCAGTAAACCTGTATTATGCAGGGCTGCTACAAAAAGGTTACGATATGAACAGCGGCGTTGAGGTGCAGCTAAAGGCAGCCGCTGCCGCCAGTAAAAAGCCGATGATGGGCCTTGAAACGATGCGGTCCCAGTTATCGATTTTTGATAATTTACCGGAAAATGTGCAGATGGATTACGTCATATCGACCGCAAAATCGATTGACGAAATCGCACCGCAAACGGACCGCCTTGTTGATTTGTGGGCAGTGGCGGATACCGACGGCGTTGCCACGGTAATGAACGAAGGGTTTGACGCGCTAAAACTTACTGAGGTTTTATTGACGCGCCGCAACGCCAATTGGGCCGCATGGATCAGAAAGCGTATGGCGTCGCCCGGCACTCTATTCCTTGCGGTCGGGGCAGGGCATTTGGCGGGACCGGTCAGTGTGCAACATTTGTTGACAGCTTATGGGTTGACGGTGGAACAGGTTCGCTATTGACCCTGCGTTTGATTGGCGCAATGTCATGTATGTCCGCATCGATCGGGCCGTTGTGCGCGCGAAACAGGAATGAACATTATGCGTCTTGTCTTGATTGCAACTGCGATTCTAACGTTGGCAACCTCAGCGGCTGCACAACGTATCGAAGTAGCAGATGGCGACTGGAGCGATTTCCCCACGCTCGAGAAAAGCCAGACGGTGAATTTGGGTGATGGCGCGATGAATACAATCGACCGGCTGGTTGCCGATGGGAAATGCAGCAAGATCGGTTCTAAGAAACGAATTCGCATGGACATTCCGTTCCTTGTGCAATTTGTCGACGGAGCAAAGGTTGAACGCGTGATGCTAAAGCGGATTGGGTGCCCGGAAGTTGAGAGCGTTGCTGCGAACGCCGCGTATTATGCGGCAAAAGCAGGGCGAATCAGGCCGGGAACCAGCAATGCAGCTGGATGGTATCGCGGTACAGTAAGCTATATCCTCGACTAGCGCGCGCGTTCCCGCGCAAAGCTTGCATTTCTGCGCAAAGCAGCCTAGTGGCGCTCGCTTGTCGTTATGGTCATCCCTGGAGGCGTGACGGCATCCACTGAATCTAATTGGAGAAATATTATGAGCGATCTGCTGACACTGTCGGCTGAGCCGCGCGAACGGGCTGGCAAGGGAGCCTCCCGTGCATTGCGTCGCGAAGGCCGTGTACCCGCCGT
>JAYVGQ010000104.1:0-15457 GCA_043771985.1 Sphingomonadales bacterium | reverse complement strand
AACGCCGATGCCGGATAATGCTTTATGCTGCCGTCGGTTTTAGACCGGCTGGCGGTTTTCATTGCCGCGCCGGTGCCTGCGCAGTTGACGAGGATGCGTTCCTGGCCATTGGCCGCGCGTGCTTTTTCGAAACCAGCAGCAACGCTCTCGTCCGAAGTCACGTTTACTTCACAAAACACACCGCCGATTTCAGCGGCAATGGCTTCGCCTTTATCTTTCTGCAAATCGAAAATGGCAACTTTAACGCCTTTGGCGGCGAGTGCGCGCGCAGTTGCGGCACCAAGGCCCGATGCTCCGCCGGTAATGACAGCAGAGACTGTTGAATCGAGGATCATGTTATTTCCTTAGGATTAGATTGGGAGATTAAAGCCGTTCGATGATCGTGACGTTGGCTTGGCCGCCGCCTTCGCACATCGTTTGCAGACCGTATTTGCCGCCCTTTGCATCCAGCACGCCGAGCAATGTCGCCATCAATTTGGTGCCAGACGCGCCAAGCGGATGGCCAAGCGCGATTGCGCCGCCATGGACATTCAGCCGGTCGTGCGATCCGCCAAGATACTGCATCCATGCCAGCGGCACAGGGGCGAACGCTTCGTTGACTTCATAGGCATCGATATCGTTGATGCTCATCCCCGCTTTTTTCAGCGCTTTTTCGGTCGCAAACAGCGGCTCTTCCAGCATGATGACCGGGTCGCCCGCAGTTACTGAAATATGGTGGATGCGCGCGCGCGGGGTCAGGCCGTGGTCTTTCAACGCCTGTTCAGACACAATCAACGCCGCCGATGCGCCATCACAGATTTGCGATGCGGATGCCGCTGTAACAGCGCCGCCCTCTTGCAACAACTTGACGCCAGCAATGCCTTCCAGGGTGGCATCAAAACGAATGCCTTCGTCGATAAGGTGCATCATTTTGCCTTCGGGCGTTTCGATTTCTACGCCGATGATTTCATTGGTGAAATGGCCAGCCTCAGTCGCGGCCTTTGCGCGCATGTGGCTTTCATAGGCAAACGCGTCGAGGTCCGCTTTGGTAAAGCCGTATTTTTTGACGATCATTTCTGCGCCGACGAACTGGCTGAACATGATGCCCGGATATTTTTCCTCAAGCCGTGGCGATTTGTAATTGCCAAGACCTTCTTTCATAAACAGCATCGCGGTCGATCCCATCGGAACGCGCGTCATGCTTTCGATGCCGCTGGCAAGGACAATGTCCTGCGTGCCGGACATTACAGCTTGCGCCGCAAACATCATCGCTTGCTGCGATGATCCGCATTGGCGGTCGATGGTTACGGCAGGGATGCTGTCGGGCAGTTTCGATGCCAGCACCGCATTACGGCCGATGTCCATGGTCTGCTGTCCGCCCTGCATGACGCAACCGGTGATGACATCGTCGATTGCTTTGGGGTCGAAATGGTTGCGATCAGCGATGGCGTCAAACACCGCCGCGCCCAAATCGACAGGGTGAATTCCGGCAAGCTTGCCGCCGCGTTTGCCGCCTGCGGTGCGAACTGCATCTACGATATAGGCTGTGGCCATGAAACAGACTCCTTAATGGTTGATTTAATCACGCGATTAAACTGTGTTCGTGCAGGGGTCAATGGCTATGGGGTAAAGCGCGACTGCGGCATCAGATCACAGCTGTTTCGACATGATTGACAGGATGCGGTTTTGCGCGCGCAGCAACCAGTGATCCGGCGACGATCAATGCGGTTCCGGCCACTGTCCAGACAGTCACAGGTTCAGCAAAGAACATCCATCCGAACAACGCTGCCCATACAAAAGCTGTATATTCGACCGGGATCAATATCTGCGCCTCCGCCCGTGCATAGGCCCAGCTGAGCAGCAGAAGCGCGATGATGGCGAGCGCCGCAGCTGCAGTCAGCATCGGTAGTTTCTCCAACGCAAAGGGCGTTAGCAGCCACGGTCCGGCCAGCATCAATACTGCAGATACCAGCAAATTCTGGAAAAATGCGATCTCCACTGGCCCGGCAACTTGCGCCTGTTGCCGCGCAAGGACCAGATTATATGCATAGATTATCGCGGAGAACAAAACAGCCGCTACCCCCAAAAGTGCGTCGGCATCATATTCGCCGCTGAACTTTCCAAACAGGATTATGGCAACGCCGCCAAGGCCCGCGATGGAGGCGAAAATGGCTTCGCGTCCAATTTTCTCCCCCAGCAATATAGCTGCAAGATAAAGTGCAATCACCGGCGCAATAAACGAAAGCCCGATGGCCTCTGCCAGCGGTAATCGCCCAAGCGCCCAAAAAAAGCTTATCGCCATAACTGCGACAACTGCGCTGCGCCATGCATGCAGGCGCAGAACGTCGCCTTTTGGCCACGCCGATTGTGTCCCAACAAAAAGCGCGCCGGTTATCACCGAACCGATCATATTACGCCAAATTACCGCGTTATAAACACCAAGGGCAATAACCAGATCCTTCATCGCTGCATCCATCAGCGAGAAAAAGCCGATGCCCGCCGCAGCGACGGCAAAGGCGATAGCGGGGCTGGCTGTGCGGTTCATCTTAACGGTCTTAGCCTGAAACCGGCGGTTGTCGCTATCGCAATCCTGATAAGACGAAGCGTTACTTGCCCCTGCGCGCGTGCATAGGTAAGAGGGCGACGACCATGGCCTCCACCCCTTTCCCCTGGATAGACGCGCTGATTATCTTGGCGCTGATTGCGCTGAACGGCGTTTTTGCGATGTCCGAACTCGCGATTGTATCGGCGCGCTCGGCGCGGTTGCAGGCAATGGCCGACGCGGGCAGTAACGGCGCAGCAGCCGCGCTGCGGCTGGGACGTGACCCGGGCAAGTTTCTGTCGACTGTGCAAATCGGTATCACGCTTATCGGCATCATCGCCGGGGCCTATTCGGGCGCAAGTCTGGGCGGGCCAACGGGCGAACGGTTAGCGCTGCTGGGCATGGATGCTGACTGGGCACCGACAATAGGCTTTAGCATTGTTATTGGCATAACGACTTACGCTTCGCTGGTCGTGGGGGAGCTTGTTCCGAAACAATTCGCTTTGATCGCGCCGGAACGCATCGCTGCAATCATGGCGCGTCCGATGGAGTGGATGGCATGGATTTCGGCACCTGTGGTTTGGCTACTCGACCGGTCAAGCGCGCTGATTTTCCGGTTGCTCAGGCTGAAACGCGATAACCGTGACGCGCTGACTGCTGAGGAATTGCGGGTCGTTTTCGCTGAGGCGACGCACGCCGGAATTATTGAGGAGCATGAGCATAAAGTGATCGCAGGCGTCGTCCGTCTTGCTGACCGGCCAGTCCGCGAGGTGATGACGCCGCGCACCGCCGTTGACTGGATCGCGGTTGATGCGACCGCCGACGAGGTGCGCGACCGGTTGCTGCATTCGCTGCACACTCGGTTGCCGGTAATGGGCGGCTCTGTTGATGAGGTTCTGGGCATTGTCCAGTCGCGCGATATTGTCGCGGCGCAACTTGCGGGTAAACCGATTGATTTGCAGGCGCTGCTCCGCAAAGCTGAAATTGTGCCCGATCAGCTGGACGCGATGGATGCGCTGGAAATTTTGCGCTCCGCTGATGTGCCGATGCTGTTGGTTCACGACGAATATGGGCATTTCGAAGGGATCGTGACGCCGAATGATCTGCTCGCTGCAATCGCGGGCGAATTTGCCTCGGATCAGGAACAAGGAAGTGCCGCCAACATCGTCGCGCTGGATGATGGCTCAATGCTCATCGACGGCGGCATGTCCGCCGATGCGATGGCCGAGGCGCTCGACATCGATCTGCCCGACGATCGCGATTTTGCGACGGCGGCGGGCTATGTCTTACACATCCTGCGGCGGCTGCCCAACGAAGGCGACCATTTTAGCGAAGATGGTTGGCATTTCCAGGTCGTTGACATGGACGGTCGCAAGATCGACAAGCTACGCGTGATGCGACAACTCTGACATTAGACTTTAGCCAAAGCCTGCTAGGCGGTGGCCAGTCTCAATATCCTGGCTGATAACGACGCGGTTTCGGCCCCCGCCCTTTGCCGCATATAATGCAACATCGGCTCTGCGGCATGTGCGTTCTATGGGTTCATCGGCGGACCGATGTGCCACGCCGATGCTGGCGGTAATACGAAAATCTTGCGGAAATCCATTCAGGCGCAAGCCTCCTATGGCGACCCGCAAAGTTTCGGCTAATGCGTATCCAGCCGCAATCTGGCTTTGTTTGACAAGAATAACGAATTCTTCGCCGCCCATTCTGATGACAGGACCAAAATTTGTGCAATGGCTGCGCAGGATATCTGCGACGGCAACCAGAACTTCGTCGCCTCCAGCATGCCCGTAACGGTCGTTGATGACTTTGAATTGGTCCAGATCGATAGCGATCACAGTGCCGAACGTTCCGCCTGATTGTTTTGTTTCCGCCACAGCACAGTCAAAACCGCGCCGGTTCAATACCCCAGTCAGCGCGTCCATCGTCGCCTCGATCTGGTTGCGTTCGATGATGTCCGTTATGATCGCCAGCATTATCAGCAACGCTGTGGCAAACATTGCGATACCCGACGTGAAATAAAACATCGTCATATAGTCGGAAAACGCACTGTTGTGCATATAGCCGGCCCGTTGATCCAGATAGAACCACATGACAAACCGGACGACATAGCACACTAAATTTGCCGCCATGACAACGGCAATGGCACGATCAAGGTGGGTTTTGTGATACCGGGCCAGCCGAACGGTCGCGATCGCGACAATCAGGGCGGCAACGATGCTGGCATTGGGCACTCTGATGGTCGTGCTGTTGATAATAAACGTGCATCCGAAATTGATCGCGCTGCCCGCGGTAATCAATGGTAATAACCATGCGCGCGGCAGCCGATCATTGTGTCGCATCAGGTACGCGTCAACAATACAGACCAGCACCATCCAGTGAAGCGGCACAGCGAGCGAAAATACCCACCACGGAAACATTGCCCTTTGCGTGTCCAAAACAACCGCAACAAATGCGATTGCAAAACCAAGCGCGCCGATTTTGGCAGTACGATGCCGTTTTTCGACCCGCGCCGTTACAAAAAACATCGCTGAGATAACAGCGTAAGTGATGGGTAACAGCCAGAAAAATAGCGCCAAGTTCGACATACAAAGGCTTTAGAGGACTGCCCGCTAACCTTTGGTTAATTGTCGAAATATGGGCGTGCTATGCCGATCATGTCTTGCTGTTTACACCGATGGACGTGATGGCCCCCAGGGTTTGCTATGTTGACGGGCAGCTACAGCGCGGCTTGGCTTAATGCACAAACCGCGCAACAACGTCGCGATACGACCGGCTAACCTTTACCTGCGCGCCGGATTCCAGCACCAGAAAACATTCGCCATTCGTGTGTGGTTTTACTTGTCGCACCAGATCAAGGTTCACAATTTTTGACCGATGCACGCGTTGGAATGTGCGCGGGTCCAGCCGCTTTTCCAGATCCTTCATTGTTTCGCGCAGAATCAACGAATTATCCGCTGTGATGATGCACATATAATCGCCCGCCGCCTCGATGCGTTCAATCGTATCAACATCGACACGAAAAATCTGGCCACGATCTTTAATGTTGATCAGCTTCTCAAACCGGCTGGTCGCCATTTCTTCGTCAGCTGGCGGCATGTTGCTGACCGCGTCGGGGGCGATTTCGTTGATCACAGTGCGCAGCCGTTCAACCTCGTCAGCGGTGCGGCGGTCAGCCATCCGTGATCGCACGCGGTCCATTGTGTCGGCCAGCCGGTCTTGCTCGACAGGTTTCATCAGATAATCGACCGCCTGCGCCTCAAATGCTTTTATCGCGTGGTCGCCATAGGCAGTGACAAAGACAAACAGCGGCGGATCGATATCCATTACCCCTTGCACCACAGAAAATCCGTCAAAGCCGGGCATCTGGATATCCAAAAACACCAAATCGGGCTTCAGTGTCTTGATCTTCCGTATCGCCTCGCGCCCGTTCAGGCAGGTGGCAACAATTTCCACATCCTCAAACGGGGCAAGCCGCATTTCCAAACCGAGTGTCGCCAGTTTTTCGTCATCGACCAGAATCGTGCGGATGCTCATGCGTTTACTACTCCTGATGGGCGTTCGGCACTCCGTGTTACCGGTGCCGCAATCGCTGCTGTGTCGCCCCCGCTTCGTTTCGTCTGATATGGAAATTCTATCACAACCTCAAACCCGCCGCCACTACGGGCATAATGGTCGAACCGTTGATCGTCACCATAGGCTTGCAACAACCGTTCACGCGTGTTCGCCATACCCACGCCAGTGGACAATTTGGGGTCAGGTGCAGTCGCTTGCAACCCCGGGCCGCTATCGGATACGATAACCCGAAGCCTGTCTCCGGCGCGTTGAGCGATAATCGAGATATCCGCGCCGTCCTCTTGCGGAGTCACTGCATATTTGATCGCGTTTTCCACTAAGGGTTGCAGCATTAACGACGGCACCAGCGCGTCGATGATGTCATCATCAATGCTGAATTCAACGCGTAGCCGCTCTTCAAAGCGCATCTTTTCAATGTCCATATACGCTTTCAGCGTGTCGATTTCCTGCGCCAACGTCACCTTTCCCTCGGCCTCGTTAATCAACGTAAAGCGCAGGAATGACGACAGCCGCGACAGCATCGCATTCGCCTGATCGGTGTGTTTCAACATTACCAGCGTTGAGATACTGTTCAGCGTGTTGAACAGAAAATGCGGGTTCAGTTGATAGCGTAGCATATTCAACTGCGCGCTGGTTGCCGCCGCCTCCAGCCGGATCAGCTGATCGGCCTGCTCCTCTGCGCGCACGAAATAGTTGATCGCAAAATACAGCGCGCTCCACCCGCCGAGCAACAGCCCGTCGCGGAACAACGCGGTCACCATCAACTGCGCAAAGGCGGTTTCATTCGCGCCTTCGCGGATCGTTTGCAGTACCCAGGTGTCAATATACGCATATAATAACGTCGCGCTGATCACCACCGCCGTGGTCGTGCCCCATGTCACCAACGGCCGCTGGTTAATCACATAACGAAAGACAACAGACATCAGCAACGAGATCGAAAACCCGGTCAGCGTGGAAATCAACACTTCAAACAACAGGCTAAGCGGTTGATTGTTGGCGACAACGGTGACTGAATACAAAGCCGTCACACCCGCCCAGCCCGCAGCTTGCAGGTTCCAGAACGCGCGGCTCTTGTTCGAAAAAAAGGGCTGTTCGCCAAGATCAAGGACGGCCATAAATTACAGCCTAGCGCGATTTGTCCGCCGCTTGAAGCCCTTGTTTCAAACGACTGGGCGCGATAGCATAGCAATGAACGAGATACGCAGGAGAGCAGATGATGACGAACGCGCACACCGAACGGGCAAGCTTCACCGATATGTCGCAAAGTACGCAAGCGGACTGGGGCATCATTATGACCGAACAGGTGCCTTTCGCCAAAAGCGGCGGGGCGCGTGTGCTCGAACATCTGATGCTGCTAAAGGACGATTACGCCGGTTTTCCGGTCGATCGGCTGACACATTGTTTGCAAACCGCAACCCGCGCGCACCGCGATGGCCGAGCCGAGGATTATGTCGTCATGGCGCTGCTCCACGACATCGGCGACACGCTGGGCGCGTATAACCACCCCGATATTGCCGCCGCGATCATCCAGCCGTTCGTCTCCGAAGAACTCCACTGGATCGTCAAGCATCACGGCATTTTTCAAGGCGTAAACTTCTTTCACCACCTCGGCCTGGACCGCGACATGCGCGAGCAATTCCGCGGGCAACCGCATTTTGCCGCGACCGAGGAATTCATCGCCAAATATGACTGCCCGGCATTTGACCCCGAATACGACAACCTGCCGCTGGAGTTTTTTGAACCGATGGTGATGCGGTTGTTCGAAAAGCCGGTGAATAGTATTTATAAGAAAGCGATGGGGTAGGACGCATACGCGCAATGGGTGTGGCTGCACCCACCCATATTCTGCTTGCATACTAGGCGTCATTGACGTATTCGCATACTTATGCAGACCCGCCCGATCACCGTCGCAGAGACGCATATATTCAGGCGGCAAGCTGAAAAGATTTGGTCGGATGCCGAACTGTCGGTGCTGGTCGATCATCTGGCGCACAACCCCGAAGATGGCGACCTGATCCCCGGCACGGGCGGCATTCGTAAGATACGCTGGGGCAAGGCTGGAACAGGAAAACGCGGCGGCCTTCGGGTAATCTATTTCTATCACAACGCCGATATGCCGCTGTACCTGTTGCTCGCTTACGCCAAGGCGCAGGCGACCGATCTGACCCAAGACGAGAAGCGTACCCTGACCGCTCTCGTCGCCGCATTGAAACAGGGCAAAGGATGACGATATGACCACAACATTCGGACAAGAATTGATCGCCAGCATGGAAGAAGCCGTCGCCCATGCAAAGGGGCGCGGCACAGTGGCGCGCAGCCATGTTGTCAACGTGCCCGACGTGCGCGCAATCCGCGAGGGACTGGGCCTGTCGCAAAACGCCTTTGCCAGCACCTACCGGATTCCGCTGGCCACCCTAAAAGGTTGGGAACAAGGCCGTCGCCAACCCGACGCCACCGCAAGCGCCTATCTCAGCGTCATCGCCCGCCTACCGGGGGAAGCGCGCGAGGCTTTGCTGGCAGCTTGATGGGAGGGCAGAGTGCGAGCGATTATGATACTGCATCGACAGGCCTAGGGCTGACGGATCGGTCGACGAATTTCTATTTAGTATAGTGTCCCCGGTGTTGTTGGATATGTTTGCAAAGCGGTGAAATTTTGGTCAAGCTACGCTGTCTGCCGAGCCCTTTTGGGGGTTATTGCACGCGTCACCGTAACCCCTAATTTCGGGGCACAGGATGAGTTTCTAGGCTTGGATAGACTCTTGGTTTTAGAAATTTGTCAGGTGGCAATGAAAGCAGCCCCTGAATATAAAACGCAAACTCTATGACGTCACTCGAAGCAAAATTGGTTCTCCTGATTAGCCTAGCCAAGTCTCTTTCCGACATCCCTTTTTCGGGTTCAAATAGGAAGTTTTTCGAAGGGTTCATGAGAACTGTCTGTTTTGTGTTTAATCTCGAATCGTGGAAATCTGTAGCGCGCCAATGCGCCACTTTGTTGCGCCCTTGGTCGATTCCACGAATGTCTTTCAGCATGCTGGACCACCATTTTTCGTATTTTTTCTGGAATCGAATTTTCATGAGATCAGTAAGCATGTCACATCTTGATCTCGTGTTGAGAATTTTCCAAAAAACCACGTCGGCAATTTTTGGCGGGACTTCTAATAGCGCGGCAAAAAGGCTAGCTAGATTCGCTTCAAGCGAGGCATAGGAGGCCAGTGCCGACGAACGCAGAATGTTCACTGGATTTGTATTCAAACTGACAAAAAGTTCTGCAATATCATCATAAGTAAGGTTATTTTCAGTCATGAGAAAAGCCGATCAAAAAAAACTTGTACTCCGAGGCTGAAACTGAAGCCCGTCGAGAGGCGGCGCTGCGTAAAATGCTGGCAACGCCCCACAAGCCGCGCGAAGCTAGCAAGAAGGGCGGCACAGAGTCTTGGGAAAAGTGAACGGCGGTATTATCCGCGCGGGTCTTCTGGGAAATCTGTGCCTTCATCCAATTGCATGCACTTGAGCATGGAAAGCAGGGCTAATGAGTTTAGATAATCCATCCGAAGCAGCTGAAATGGCTCATCGTCAGCAGATCGAAATGAAACCTCAACTTGATCGGGTCGTCCAGACGTATCGTGTAATATCTGGACGCCTTGTATATGATCCACGGAGATCGCCTCAAGCGGTGGGTCGCTGACAACCCACTGACCATAATCTCTATCGTTCGGATGCGGCATTTAACTCTCCTTAATATCTTTTACGTGGCGTCCGGACTGGCGGGTTTTCATAGAATTACGGTGACAGTGCACTTAACCCCCGATCTTCCAGCAACTCCACCCTAAACTTACCGCAAAGTCGGGGATACGAATTGCGGTAATAGTGCACTCGACCCCCAACCCTCAAACCGCCGCCGCACCACCAGTCGTCGCCTTTGCCGCATCGCGCAACACCCCTGCGGCCCAGGCATTCAAACTTTGCCCTTTCAGCTTGGCGGCAAGTGCGGCTTGGGCGTGGACTTCTGGATCGACGCGGAACATCAGCTTGCCTGAATAGGGCTTTTCCGGCGCTTTGCCGATTTTGGCACAGGTTTCGATATAATCGTCCACTGCCTCATGAAATGCGGCAACCAATTCCTCGGTATTGTCGGCATGAAAGCCGATAACGTCATGAATACCTGCAAGACGGCCGACAAAAATAACGTCGTCTGGGTCAAATTCGATACGGGCGTAATAGCCCTTATAAAACAAGTTGCTCATGGTTTAATTCCGATCTTAGTCAAAAACTCGCGTGCATCGCGTGCATCGCGGACATGGTGGTATTTTGCTTCTTTGCCAGGGTGAGGGCGGTGAAAACCAATGACAACACCGTCCTTTTCAAACCGCACCCGCGACCCATTGCCCTCAATTACGCGGCAACCCACAGCGATCAGCAAATTTTCAATCGCTTTCCATTCCAGCGACGCCGTAACGGGATCAGCAAACACCGATTTGAGCGTCTTGGCCTGCTTGCTGTTCATCCTAGCATATTACGCTGCCGCGCGATAATTGCAAGCATTTTATGCTAGCATGTTGGATGAACAGGCTCTGCGCGCGTAGCCTCTCCACCCCAAGCCCCGCCACAAAGTCCGGGACACGCAGTAGTTTGTCCCAGTTCTGCTGCGCCGTTTTGCACCCGCTCGCCACTCCAAAAACCGCTGTCCTACAACCTATATGGTTTATTATACTGCTATCCTTTGCCATAAAGGAGAGTAATAATGAACGAAGACTGGCTGCTATCAAAGGATAATCACGGCATTTGCGGAGCGGATACGGATGTAGAGCGCGACCCTGACATGACCCAAATCCGTAATGATTATCGCTGGACCCCCGCGTGTCAGCGCGCCTTTTTAGAGGAACTGGCGTGTACCGGCAGTGTGCTGTCGGCGACAAAGCATGTCGCGAAATCGCCGCGTTCAGCCTATGGCGTGCGCTATCGCCGCGAAGGTGCGGCGTTTCGGCTCGGCTGGGATGCAGCGATCCTGATCGCGCGCGCGACTTTGTCCGACATGCTGATGGATCGGGCGATCCATGGTTATGAAGAGATCACCGTCAAACAGGATGACGGCAGCACGCTGCGCGGCAAATATGACAATCGGCTGGGGCAGGGCCTATTGAGCCGGCTCGACCGGATGGCCGCGGCACAGGCAGCGGCAAACTCTGTTGCGGCGCAGGTGCAATTGGTGGTGCAGGATTTTGAAAGCTTCCTCGATTTGGTCGAACGCGGCGGCAAAGGGGCGGAGGCGGCGATCTTTTTCGTCGCGCGCGATGATGCGCCGATGGCGGAGCTTAGCGCGCCCGAAATACAAAAGGCAATTCAGAATGAACTTGGGCGGATTTCTGCGGCTGAGGCAGCACCGGTAGCTGAGCCGGACTTGATCGATATGGAGCCAGAAGATGCCGCCGCCCGCCTTTCGGTTTGGTATGATCCTGATGAAGAGCAGTGGAAGACCAACTTTCCGCCCTGCAACGCCGATGACGCGGCGCTGATCGAGGAAACCGGCCTGTTTGGCGATGCGGATTATGAGCGCAGCCTAACGCCTGGCGAGGAAGAAGCGCAGCGCAGCGTGCTTGCGGCCGAAACTGCGCCGCTTCGCGCCGCCGCGCTAAACGCTCATGCCGCTTGGTTCGCGATGAAGCACGCGGCGTGACCGAGGCGCGTCAAAAGAAAAGGGCCGCCCTTAAAAAGAACGGCCCAGTTAAGGCAAAATGCCTGTTAGGGAGGAAAGCGTGCCCCAAATGAAAGACACAGGTAGTGGCTAAGCCAAAATGGTTAATTTATGGTTATACGCCGCAAAATCAACATCCGCCCGAACGCCGCCCCTCGACCGAGAACGAGAAAGGCGCATTGTTGCGGATGCCTTGGGATTTGATCTGGACCAATCGTCCGCTTTCCTTACGGATCGTGGTCAGCCCTTGGCCAGCGCCTTTGCAATTATAGCTGATCGTCACCGTATTGCCGGTCGCCTCGACGATTTGATGGGTGCAGCTGGTTGTGCCATGCTGAATTTGCGCGAGCATCCGGGGATCGCCGATGCACAGCTGGCTTGGCGCCGCGCCCGCGCTGCCACTGCCGACCGCGCGCAATTGCCACAGCCCGCGCTCCAGCGTTTGCAGCAATTCGGTGCCATCGGATGCCGCCACGCTTTGCGCCGCAAAGCCTGCGCCCAGCGACAGCAATCCTGCCGCAACCAGTTTGATATTACGCGTAATCATGATGCAATTGTTCCGTCGTTCACCTGTTGATACCGGCGCGACCCGAATTATGTTTCTGCCTATTAGCAGCTTTCGTCATGATTAGCACGATAGAATGTGCTTCATGAACGATGAATAACTGGAGTGTAGTTAATGGGGGAGTTTATTGCGGTGCGGCAAAGGCGCGGATCAATTGGCCAAACTCACCAGACTAATCGGAAAAGTCCGCGAACAAAATTCGCAGTTCACCACAATATCGCCGCTGTCGTCGGCCATTTCCGCGCGCTCATCCGCTGGAAAGCTGGCCATGACCGACCGGATGTGATGCGGGTCGCAGCGGCAGCCTTTGGTCATATGGCTGCTGATTTCGATGCGCACCTGATCTTCTTCGTGAAACAGCCGCCAGATGATGTCTTCCAGCGCAAGCATCGGATCGGCCAGTTCGGCTGGCGTCAGCGTTTCGGCCAATATTCGCACATGCTCCCATTCCGGATGATCGGCGCGAACGTGCAGCCGCTCTCGCCCTTCCTCGCCATCGGGCAGATGCTGGATCAGGACGCCAGCGGCGAGGCAACGCGAACCTTTGGGACCTGCGACGTGATCCACCGCGACGCGGATAAACGTCGGAATCTGTTCGGATTGCGCGAAGTAACTGGTCGTTGCTTCGCACAGGCTTTCGCCCTCCAGCGGCACAATCCCTTGATAGCGGCCACCGCCTTCTTCAGCGGGTTTTTCGCGGTCAAAAGTGATTGCCAGATAGCCTTTGCCAAACAGCCCAAAAAGCGTTGCGTCCTGCGGCAGTTCGGCAAGGCGATCAGCATCGAACTGCGCATAGCCGCGCAACGCACCGTTTTTGTAATCGCACACCAGCATCGAAAGCGCGCCATTTTCGGTTTGCGCCTGCAAGGTCAATTGGCCCTCAGCATCCTTCAACGTCGCGCCCAGTAACGATGTTAGCACCAACGCCTCAGCTAAGGTCCGCTCCACCACTGGCGGATAGGAATGTGCCGACAAGATGTCGTTCAGTACATTGTCCAGCCGCACCACCCGCCCACGCGCGTGCACATCGGGAATCGAAAAGCGTAAGGGCTGGTCGGAAAACGTCAGCAGCTGGTCAGCCATCACAATCGCCCAAAGCACCAAAGCAAAATGGATTTTTGCGCGTGCAGCCGATTTTCCGCTTCGTCCCAGATCAACGATTGGGGGCCATCGAGCACTGCATCGGTTGCCTCCTCACCGCGATGCGCGGGCAGGCAGTGGAGGAACTTCGCAGTCGGCTTAGCCAGCGCCATCAACCGGTCGTTGACCTGATAGGGCATCATCGCGGCAATTTTGTTGTGCGCATGATCCTGCCCCATCGACACCCAGGTATCGGTGACAACGACGTCCGCGCCAGCCGCTGCTTCGGCGGCGTCGCGGGTGACGGTGATGCTCGCGCCATTCGCCCGTGCCGCCTCGATAAAGCCAGTATCGCTATCATAGCCTTGTGGCACGCCGATGCGAACGTTGAACTTCATCAGCCCCGCCGCCTCGACCAGCGAGTTGAGCACATTATTGCCATCGCCAAGCCAGGCTATTTCCAACCCTGGCAGCGCTTTGCCATGCTCGGTCAGCGTCAACAGATCAGCGACAGTCTGGCACGGATGGGACAAGTCGGTCAGGCCGTTGATCACTGGCACGCTGGCATAATGCGCCAACTCCTCGATCTTGGCATGATCGTCAGTGCGGATCATGATCGCATCGACATAGCGCGACAGCACGCGGGCGGTATCCGATATGCTCTCACCGCGCCCCAGCTGCATCTGGCCAGACGCCATGAACATGCTGTCACCGCCCAATTGCTTGATCGCCATTTCAAACGAGGTGCGGGTGCGGGTGGAGTTCTTCTCAAAAATCATGCCCAGCGTATGTCCGGACAGCGGAGCGTCGGTGTCGGCCTTTCCCTTTGGGAAACCAGCGCGCGCTGCTTTGCGGTCAATCGCATCGCCCAGCATCGCCGCAATCGCGTCGCCCCCTGCATCTGCAAGGTTCAAAAAATGCCGCGTCATGTCGCTGGCTTCACATAGTCCGCTGCACCTGCTGACAGTTTTTCCATAAAGGTTGCGATATGGCTATCATCGATATTCAGCGGCGGCAGTACGCGGAATGTGTTGTCACCCGCTGCGACGATCAGCAGCCCGTGATGATCACGCATATGCGCCACAAACGCCCGCGCCTCATGCGTCATCATCACGCCCAGCATCAATCCCTTGCCGCGCACACCCGTGAACAGGTCGGGATAGTTGCCGATAAATTGTTCGATTGCCGCGCGCAGCTTGTCGCCGGTGCTGCGAACTTGCGCCAAAAATTCGTCATTCGCGACCACATCCCACACAGCATTGCCCGCCGCCATTGCAAACGGATTGCCGCCATAGGTCGAACCATGCGTGCCAGCGGTCATGCCGCGCGCCGCCTTCTCGGTGGCAAGGCATGCGCCCATCGGGAAGCCGCCGCCAATACCCTTGGCCGATGCCATGATGTCGGGCACTACGTCGTACAATTCATACGCATACAGCGCGCCGGTGCGGGCCACACCGCATTGAACTTCGTCAAGCACCAGCATCAAATCATGCTCGTCACACAAAGCGCGCAACCCTTTGATGAATGCATCAGACGCTGGACGCACGCCGCCTTCACCTTGGATTGGTTCAACAAGGAAGCCAGCAGTGTTCGGCCCCATCGCAGCCTTGGTCCCTTCCAGATCGTCAAAATCGACATATTTGAAACCGGGCAGCAACGGCGCGAAACCTTTGTGCATCTTTTCCTGATTGCTTGCCGAAATCGTTGCCATGGTGCGGCCATGAAACGCATTTTTGAACGTGATCAGTTCAAATTTATGGTCGTTGCCAACCGATTGGTGATAGGCGCGCGCCGTCTTGATCGCGCACTCCACGGCCTCAGCGCCAGAATTGGTGAAGAACACCGTGTCAGCAAAGGTCGTATCGACCAGCCGCTGCGCAAAGGCTTCCCCCTGCGGGCTGCCGTACAGGTTCGACACGTGCATCAACGTCGCGGCTTGATCTTGGATCGCCTTGGTCAGATGCGGGTGGCCATGGCCGAGCAGATTAACTGCAATGCCGCTGGCAAAATCCAGCGCGCG
>JAYVGQ010000103.1:0-17880 GCA_043771985.1 Sphingomonadales bacterium | reverse complement strand
CCTATCTGGATAACATGGCCCATATCGTTGCCCGCGTGAAACCGGACGGCGTAATTGTCGATATCAAGTCGGCGGTTGCGCCGGAGATGGTGGGTGATGGGCAGATGTTGTGGACGCTTTAGGCCGGTAAGGCATAATTCGAACTCTAAAAACCCGTTTGTGCTGAGTAGCTGCTGAACGCAGTGAAGTAGCGTATCGAAGCACAGGTTGCGTACTCCAAGCCCTTCGATACGGCACCTCGCTCCACTCGGCACCTACTCAGGGCAACCGGATTTTGGGTGGTGCTGTTTCGAAAGGCGCGCGGCAATCGGAGCGGACACGAGCAACTGCGCCATATGATACAAGATCGTGGGCAACAGGATCAGCCCCGCCGCATTGCCAAACAAGATTGCCGCCATCGGCGCGCCCGTCGCAATGCTTTTCTGCGCACCGGCGAAGACCAGACTGACGCGGTCGGCGCGGTTCAATCCGAGTGCACTGCCAAGGCCCCAAGCGCCGGCGAACGCAAATGTCAGCAGCAGAGCGAGCAGCACGCTCAACACCAACAAGTCCTGTCCCTGCAGCAGCGACAGGCTGCCCGAATTCACCGCCCCCGCAAACGCCACATAAACCGCGATTAAAATCACCAACCGGTCAAAAAACGACAGCATCACCTTTTGCCGCAACGCCCATCCGCCCAGCCAGCTCTGCACCGCTTGCCCCAAAGCAAAGGGCAGCAGCAGCATCGTTGCAATCCGTAGTACAACATCACCGCCGATAGTCACCCCGGACGACGCACCTAATACCAACGCAACTAATAACGGCGTCAGCAGTATCCCGGCGAGATTGGAAAGCGCAGCCCCGACCACCGACGCCGCAACATTACCCCCGCCCAATGCGCTGTAACTGATCGCCGATTGCACCGTAGAGGGCAGCATCGCGCAGTAGATGATCCCGGCCACTAGCCCCGCTGGCAGTAACCCACCCGCCCCATAGGCCAACGCGATTCCAGCCAGTGGCATCGCCAGAAAGGTAAAGCCGAGCATAGCCCCCTGCAATCTCATCGCCGTGACCGCATTGACGACTTCGCGTCGGGGCAGCCGCAATCCGTGCAGGAAAAACAGCGCAAAGATACTAATGAAGCTGACGTTCTGCGCGACCGCCAGCTCATCACCATGAACCGGCAACAGCCAACCAAATGCAATCGCCGCCAAAAGCAACAGCACAAAACGGTCGGGGATTAGGCGCGCGAGCATAGAAGGCTTGATGGCGTAGCTATGACGCCGACGCAACATGCCTTTACCGCGCTTTGCCTGTCTTTCAGAATGATGCTAATGTGGCTCATTCTCCGCGATGAGAGGTAAATATCATGACGCGAAAATTAAACCGATTGTTGCTGGCATCAACTGCTGGACTGGCTTTGTTAATGCTTACGCCAGTTTTTGCTGCTGGCGGCGGAGGGGGCGGTGGAGGAGGCGCGCCCAGCTCGTCAGCGTCATCATACGACCCGACGGTCGACTATCAAAAGGGAATAGCTGCCTATCGCGCGAGTGATTTCAAAGCTGCCGTCACGCATTTCAAAAAGGTTATTGGTGCCGTACCCAAGGATCCCGCTGCGCAATATCTGTTGGGCGCATCCTATTTGGGGATGGGCGACCATAAAAAGGCTGCAAAGCCATTGAGTCTAGCGATAAAATACGATGCAAAACTGATTGAGGCACAACGTGATTTGGGCGTTGTTCAGGCAAAGCTTGGCGATCCTGCAAAGGCTGGCGAACAGCTTTCTGTTTTGAAGGAGCGCATGGCAGCTTGCGATGCAGCGAAATGCGTTGATGCACCAAAGCTGGCCGATGCAGTTGCTAAAGTAGAGGCTGCAATTGCCGGCGGAACACAGGCAGCATTAGCGATACCAAACGTCCAACTGGCCTCGGCCGCATCTGCCGATGAAACCTATGTTACTGCCGTCAGCCTGATTAACGAAAAGCGCTATGAGGAAGCGATCAGCTACTTAAAAGACGCTCGCTGGGCGGCAGGGCCGCATCCAGACATCTTGACCTATTTGGGCTTTGCGAATCGTAAGTTATTGCGATTTGACGCAGCGGAGGGATATTATCAAACCGCGCTTCAGATTTTTCCTGACCATCGCGGCGCGCTGGAATATTATGGCGAGTTAAAGCTGGAACGCGGCGATATCGCCGGTGCCCGATCGCATCTGGCAAAGCTCGAAAAGATTTGCGGTTTCGGTTGCAACGAAGCTGACGAACTCCGCCGCTGGATTACGGAGAAGGTGCCATCGGCAAGCTGATTGCCGCTTTATGGCTGACCGGCACAGCGGCGTTGGCAGTCGCCGCTGTGCCTGTGTTCGAAACTCTGCGTTGGACCGCGCCCGGCGCTGAATTGGACGCTTTGTCGAGCCAACCTGCGTCATGCCTAAATTATGAGCCGCAAGCTGAGCGTTTGGTGCAAGCAGGCAATGCTTTGTTCGACGCGCCAACCCTATTGGGCGGGCAAGCCGCAAAAGCAGGGCTTAGCTGCGCAAGCTGCCACGTCAATGGCCGCGATAACCCCCACTTTCTGCTAACCGGCGTGTCCGAAAAACCCGGGACAGCCGATGTGACCAACAGCTTTTTCAGCGCCGCGCGCGGCAACCGGCGCTTTGATCCGGTACAAATTCCAGACCTTGCGTTTGCCGATAAAGTTTCGCGCGATCCGGCTGACGGATTACTGGAACCTTTTATCCGCAACCAAATCGTTGATGAATTCGCCGGAAACGAACCAAGCAAAGCGACGCTCCAATCGCTTGCGGCCTATGTCCGTGCGATTACCCCGTGCGCAACCGATGACAAAGTGCCAGCAAAGCGTCGGCTGGAAGACCAGCTTGCGCGCGTAGATGGCGCTTTGGCATCTGCAAGCTATTACGCGAACAAAGGTGACGACAAGCAAGCAAGCCTGTTACTTGCCACCGTGCGGCATCAACTCGGGCTAGTTTCCGAACGCTTTACAGGGGCAAAACTACAACGCGAACGTGCGCTGTTACTTGACGCGTCTCGCGATTTACAAGGCATCGGTAGACGCCGCGAACCCGCCGACAATTTCGCACAAGCGATCATAAATTGGCAATCCCGTTTTGACGCGCAAGTACGAAACCGATTGTTAAGGAAAGAGGCGTTGTCGCTTTATAATCCCGACCGCCTGCGCACTCTTGTTGCGCCGCAGCGAAAAAATCGCTAAGCGCGCGGCCAGCACGGCGGAAACTTCCGCTTCTCATTCCCAAAAGGCTTAAAAATGTCTCTGCGTAATATCGCCATCATAGCGCACGTCGATCATGGCAAAACCACCCTTGTTGACCAGCTTTTCCGCCAATCCGGCACGTTCCGCGACAACCAGCGGATCGAAGAACGGGCGATGGATTCGAACGATCTGGAAAAGGAACGCGGGATCACGATTCTGGCGAAATGCACCAGCGTCGAATGGGTCGGTGAAACTGAAACCACGCGGATCAATATCGTGGATACGCCCGGACACGCCGACTTTGGCGGCGAAGTTGAACGCATCCTTTCAATGGTCGACGGCGTAATTTTGCTGGTCGATTCGTCCGAAGGCGCGATGCCGCAGACGAAATTTGTGACCGGCAAAGCGCTGGCGCTCGGCCTTCGTCCTATCGTGGTCGTCAACAAAGTTGATCGCCCTGATGAACGGATTCAGGAAGTGCTCGACGAAGTGTTCGATCTGTTTGTATCGCTCGATGCAACCGACGAACAGCTTGATTTTCCTGTACTTTATGCCTCGGGTCGTAATGGTTACGCATCGGAAGATCCCTCGCGCCGCGAAGGTACTTTGAACCCGATGTTCGAAACCATCGTCCGCCACGTCAAGGAACCAAAGGCCGATGTTGACGGCGAGTTCAAGATGCTCGTGACGTTGCTTGATCGCGATAACTTCCTTGGCCGCATCCTGACTGGTCTGGTGCTTTCGGGCACAGTGAAGGTCAACCAACAGATCCACGCGCTTTCGCCCGATGGCAAGATCGTTGAAACCGGCCGCGCATCGAAAATCATGTCGTTCCGCGGGCTTGAGCGCGTTCCTGTTGAGGATGCCAAAGCGGGCGATATCATCTCGATTGCGGGCCTGACCACTGCGACAGTGGCTGACACCATCGCTGAACCAAGCGTTACCGAACCGTTGCATGCACAGCCCATTGATCCGCCGACACTGTCGATGCGGTTCTCGGTAAACGATTCGCCGATGGCGGGCCGCGAAGGCACTAAAGTCACCAGCCGTATGATCCGCGACCGTTTGCTGCGCGAAGCCGAAAGCAATGTTGCGATTAAAGTGACTGAAGCGGACGACCGTGACAGCTTTGAAGTTGCCGGTCGCGGCGAGCTTCAGCTGGGCGTGCTGATCGAAACGATGCGCCGCGAAGGCTTTGAACTGGGCATTTCGCGTCCGCGCGTGCTGTATCGTGAAGACGAAAACGGCAACCGGACCGAGCCGTATGAGCAAGTCGTGATCGACGTTGATGATGAGTATTCCGGTACCGTCGTTGAAAAAATGGCGATCCGCAAAGGCGAAATGACTGACATGCGTCCATCGGGCGGCAACAAAACGCGTATCACTTTCAGCGCGCCGTCACGTGGCCTGATCGGCTATCACGGCGAATTCCTGTCCGACACGCGCGGCACCGGTATCATGAACCGTCTGTTTGAAAAATACGGTCCGCACCGCGGCCCGATTGAAGGCCGCAAATGCGGCGTGTTGATTTCCAACGGCAATGGCGACGCAGTTGCCTATGCGCTCGGCCCCTTGGAAGAGCGCGGCATCCTGTTCGTCTCGCCGGGTGAAGCATTGTACGAAGGCATGATTATCGGCGAAAATGCCAAGCCAGACGACCTTGAAGTCAACCCGATGAAGTCGAAGCAGCTAACTAACTTCCGCTCCACCGGCAAAGACGACGCGATCCGCCTGACCCCGCCAAAGGTCATGACGCTGGAACAAGCCATCGCGTATATCGACGATGATGAAATGGTTGAAGTGACGCCAAAGAATATCCGCATTCGCAAAGCATTGCTTGATCCGAATGACCGCAAGAAAGCGTCGCGTAAGAAGGCGGCCTAGGCACCCACCATAAAAGGGTGCCCGCCTTTCGGTGGACACCCTTTCTTCTATCGCTCTGGTCGTCAGCGTTAGAAACGATATGCGGCGGTCAAGCGCACATTGTGCATGTCAAAATCGCGGTCGCTGCGGCGAAAATCGGTTCCGCCCGATACCAACAAGAATGGATTGGTTGGTGCAGCGGTACCCGGGCCCACGTTGACGCGGTATTTGTCGTCGGCATAGTTGGTGTACAGATATTCAAGCCCAAGCGAGATTTTCTTGGTGACTTTTACCTCGGCACCACCGCCGGCGGCATAGCCCAGGCTGTTGCTGTTGCCATTGTTGGCAAAGCTGTTTGCCGTGTTGCTGGTTTCAAACTCGTTCTTGATTCTGGCATATGCTGCGCCGCCTGTCGCATAGAACAACGCGCCGCGCGCCGCATAGCCAACACGCAACCGCGCACCCAGCGAATAGTCGATTTCGCGCGTGAAGTAATAGAATGCTGGCGTTACGCTGAACGCACTTACGCTGTCGCGGGCATCGGATGATCCGCCTTCAAGAACAACACCGTAAACGATATTACCCTTTTGCATGTCGTAACCGGCACGCACATTAAACTCGATGCCGTCTTTATCGCTGCGGCAACCCTCGGCGGGTGTCCGTCCGTTAGCTGCTCCGCCGCAGAAACCGGGCGCGAATGCGTTGGCGCCGGTGGTTGTGCGCACCGTATCGCCGAATTCACCGTCACGGTTCGTATCGAACAATATCGTCTCGCCACCATCATTCTTTTGCGCAGGAACGCCGATGGTTCCGCCGATGTACGCGCCTTCCCACTGTTCGTCGTCGGACTGGGCGAACGCGGGAGTTGCGAATGCGGCCAGCGAAACTGCGGCCAGCATGTGGAGTTGCGAAATTTTCATAGGATTTTCCCTGGTTGTTGAATTCAGACAACAGAGAAACGCCGATGCGCTTGCAAAAGATGCAACGCTGCGAAAATAATTTCAGCGCTCCAACAGCTTGCGGTTAAACCGCCTCCCCAGCTGCAACGCCACTGGCCCAGGCCCATTGAAAGTTATAGCCGCCTAACCAGCCAGTCACATCCACTGCTTCACCGATCACGTGCAGGCCGGGGATGCGTTTGGCCTCCATCGTTTGCTGCGATAACTCGGCAGTTGATACGCCGCCCAAAGTCACTTCGGCTTTGGCAAAGCCTTCGCTGCCGTTGGGGTTGAACGACCATCCGCCCAATTGTGCGCCAGCATCGGCCAGCTTGCGGTCGCTTTGGTCGGCAAGATTGCCATGGAGCGCCAGCCGCCCTGCCAAAGCCTCGGACAAGCGAGCGGGCAGCAACTTATCAAGCGTGGAGCGGATCGTCGCGCGCGGATTCGCCTTTTTCGCGGCAAGCAACGTCTCGGTCACATCATTGCCGGGTAGGAAATCGATGCTGATCGCCTCGCCCGGTCGCCAGTAACTGCTGACTTGCAAGATCGCAGGGCCGCTTAGCCCGCGATGGGTGAATAGCGCCGCCTCGGGAAACGCAGTTTTGTTGTGCCGTGCAACGACCTCTGCCGATACGCCCGATAGTTCGCGGAACAGCACATCGTCACCGCCAAGCGTCAGCGGCACCAATGCAGGGCGCGGCTCGACGATTTTCAAGCCAAATTGACGAGCCAAATCATAGGCAAAGCCGCTCGCGCCCATTTGCGGGATGCTTGGCCCGCCCGTTGCAATAATCAGACGCGGGGTCGTGGCCGTGAGATTGCCATAGTTCACGCGAAATACGCCGCCATCATGCGCGACATCGCCGACATCGAGTCCAAAGACAAAATCGACGCGACCGCCCGATGCGACCGATTTGTCGCATTCGTCTATCAACATCGCCACAATCTGTTTCGCGCTGCCGTCGCAAAACAATTGGCCCAACGTTTTTTCGTGGAATGCGATGCCGTGCGCGCTGACCAGATCGATAAAATCCTGGGGACTATACCGCCCCAGCGCCGATTTGGCGAAATGCGGATTGGCCGATAAATAGCGTTCTTGCGCATTCTGGCTGGTCGCGTTCACATTCGTAAAATTGCACCGTCCGCCACCGGAAATCAGGATTTTCTTACCCGGACCGCTGGCATGATCGATCACGAGCACGCGCCGCCCGCGCCCACCAGCGGTCAGCGCACACATCAGGCCCGCGCCGCCCGCGCCAAGGATAACCGCGTCATAAATTGCTGCTTTCATGTGTGCCCCTTGCCATGGCGCAGCCCATAGATGAAGAAATTTGTTTTCGTCGCCGTCGATGCTTGTGTCGGCACGGCAGCAGCTGCGCCATTGGTCTTCACAAAGCGAGATTCGCTTAATGCCCATCAAGCTGTTACGTCGTATATTAATCGGGGGCGTTTTTAGGAGAATATCCAGTGAAGCACTTAAACGATCATGACGAATTGACCGAAACCGAGGCTAGCGGCGGTGTGAAGAACCACGGTGTGCGTTATGTGCTCGGCTTCTCGTTGCTTCTTGCTATTGTTGCGATGTCGCTGATGTGGATTATCCCTGCCGCGTCGAATTGAGCGCGCCAATTGATCGAGTTTCTGGCATTGCCTTGATAACGACTTTGCGGCAGAGGCGCAGGCTATGACTGACACTAACGACACACCGCCCGATCGCTTGTCTATCCACGCGTTCAGCGAGCATTATGACGCTGACAAGTTGATGCGCGGCATAGGTATCCGTTTTAAGGGCGAACGCCGCACAACAGTTGAGGAATTCTGCGTTTCCGAAGGCTGGATCAAAGTGCAAGCGGGCAAAAGCCTTGATCGCAAAGGCCGCCCGATGCAGCTGACCCTGAAAGGTCCGGTTGAGGCTTGGTACGAAGATTTAGGCGATGATGCACCGATTTTGAAAGCCTAACGCTGCGGGAACAACGCGATTACTTTGGCCAGTTGATCATTCACCGGATCGAGGACGTCGTCTTGCGTTTTGCCAAGCCGCACAATCGTTAGCTTTTGCTGCGGCGACACCACGACAAACTGCCCCAGATGGCCAAGCGCCGCAAAGACATCTGACGGCGCTTTGCCCGGAAACAGCACCTGATCGCGCCCCGCGGGACGACGCTTGTTCAGCCAAATATGCCCGCCATAGGCCGCATCATTGGCGCTTGATGTCCGCATAAACCGCACCCAGCTGGTCGGCAGCAACTGCGCTGAACGCACCGAACCGTTGTTGCGCAGAAACTCCCCAAACTTTGCCCACTCGCGCGCGGTAGCGTGAATGATACTGCCACCCAGCATCGTGCCGTTGCGGTCGAATTCGGGCACAACGCTGGTCATGCCCAACGGTTCAAACAACCGCCCACGCGCATATTCCAACATTACGTCGCGGCGGACCTGCGGGTTGCGACTGTCGGTTAGTGCGCGTGTCATAATGTCGGCAAGGATGTGGCTAGTCGCGCTGCTATATTCAAACTTCTTGCCCGGTTCCGCCTCTAGCATGCGCCCCTCGGCATAACGCGCAACATTTTCGCGACCATCAAGGAACAGCATACGCGGCGTATCGGCCTCGTAAATGGTTTTGCCCTCTTCAGGGACTTCGGTGTGGTCGATGCCCGATGACATATGGAGCAATTGGCGCAGTGTAATCCGGCTGCGCGCATCGCCTGCGTTCGCCCATTCGGAAACCGGCGCCGGATCGTCAAGCACCAACAATCCGTCAGCCACCATAAAGCCCACCAATGCCGCCGTGACAGATTTCGCCATCGACCAGCTGATAAGCTTTGTTTCAGGCGTATAGCCGGGCGCATAGCGTTCCGCGACAATCAACCCGCCGTGCATGATAACCACCGCCCGTGTTTCAGACAAAGTCGCGTCATTGAAAAATGGCGCGATTGCGTCCTTTAGCGCTTGTTCAGAGATTGCAGCGTCATCGGCATAGCGCGCGATAACGGGTGTGTTGGTTTCAACTTTAGCAGGAGCGGAACCGCAGCCGGACAAAGCGACAAGTGAAAACAGGGTTGCGCATTTGGGCAGAAGATATCTAGGCATAAGCAATCGATGCACCAAAAGGACAATGAATGGCAACCGCAACTTCACCAAAGCCGAACGGTAGCACGCCCAAAGGTCCGTTATCACTGGGCCAAAAGGTGAAATACGCCGCGATTGCGGTGTTTGCCCTGTTGGTGCTGTGGCTCGCTTTCAGCTTTGCCGACATCAAGGCGCAGGCAAAGCTTGGCGTTTCCTATGCATCGCACATTGCCTGTTCGTGTCGGTATGTCGAGGGCCGACCGCTGGATTCATGTACTAAAGATTTTGAGCCCGGCATGGAGATGGTGTCGCTGACCGATGATCCGGAGAAAAAACGCGTCACAGCGTCGGTGCCTTTATTGGCGAGTGCTGTGGCGGAACGGCGCGGAGACTTTGGGTGCTTACAGTTGAATGAGAAAGAGGTTGCGGCGCTGGATTAAGCGGCCAGACTGGCAATTGCCGCCTCAGTCTCTTCAATCCAAGCCCCTCCAAGCACGCGGTCGCCATCGTACAGCACCGCCGCCTGCCCCGGCGCAACGCCATATTCGTCACTATCGAAACGCAACCAATCGCCATCCAAACGTGCGGGAACAGGTTTGGCGAGTGACCGCACCTTTGCCAAAACCGGACGTCCTTCAACTTGCCCGAGCCAATTCGGCTCAATCAGTCGTGCCGCGCTGACGGCCAGCGCCCGTTTTGGTCCGACAACAACCCGCTGCGCCTCTGGCTCCAGCCGGATCACATAAAGCGGCTCGACCAACCCGCCAAGCTCCAGCCCGCGCCGTTGCCCAACAGTATAGTGAATCAGCCCGCGGTGCCGGCCCAGTTCGCGGCCCTGCATATCGACAATCGCGCCGTCGCTTTCCGCCTCTGGCCGGATTTTGCGAACGACGCTGGCGTAATCCCCTTCGGGAACAAAACAAATGTCCTGACTGTCGGGCTTGTTCGCCACAATCAGCCCCATTTCCTGCGCAATTGCGCGCACTTCAGGCTTTGGCATGCCGCCCAACGGGAAACGCAGATAATCGAGTTGATCGTTGGTGGTCGCAAACAGGAAATAGCTTTGATCGCGGGCCGGGTCGAGCGCGCGGTGGAGTTGTGAACCCCCGGCTCCCTCCACGCGCCGGACATAATGGCCAGTCGCCAAACAATCCGCGCCCAATTCACGCGCCAGCCGGAACAGGTCGGTAAATTTAACCCCCATGTTACAACGCACGCACGGTATCGGCGTGCGCCCGCGCATATATTCATCCGCAAAGTGATCGATCACTGAATCGCGAAAGCGGCTTTCATGGTCGAACACATAATGCGCTATTCCTAGCCGGTCTGCAACGGCGCGCGCATCGCGAATATCTTGCCCAGCACAGCACGATCCTGCGCGTTTCACCGCACTGCCATGGTCATAAAGCTGAAGAGTCACACCAATGGTTTCAGCGCCAGTTCGTGCCGCCAAAGCCGCAACAACCGACGAATCGACTCCGCCAGACATGGCAACAACGATTCTTTTTCCGCTTAAATCGGGCCCAAGCTGAAAAATTTCGGATGAAGTATGTATTTCTGACATGGCGTTTCAAAGTCGCGGCAACACGCAAAAGCGTGGTTTCGCATTGTGCTTTCTCAAAATGGAACAAGATTGCGGTGTATTTAATAACCCGCATTAATATGGCCTAATGCCTTGTGAACGGCGCTTTTACCAGACGTTATAGACGTGGCTGTAAAACGATGTTCATGGACATGGACTTCCCTCATCCTCGCCGCGCCGAAAGTGCCGGATTGCAAAAGGCGGATTACCCCGCCCTTGTTGCGGCCGCGACTTTTCGTCAGGCAACAAGCCGAACGGTCAGCGCATTGCTGTCTACGCCGCGTTTGGGCAAAGACGAGGCAGACGTCCTTGGCAGCAGGATTGCCTATTTTGCAGAGCGACGCGGAAATCTCGCCGCATCGCCGCGCGGAGCATTTTGGATTGGCGGGCCGGATGACCGTTCGGCCCTTTCAGATCGGGCTGAATTGCCTGTTAACCTTGCTGATTCAACGAATAGCAATTCAATTCAATCATACATCATAAATCCTGAAAAACAGGTTGCAGAGCGGGGCACGGAGCTTTGAGTAAATTATGTTAGAAAATCAGAAAATCCGTCCGGCGCAAGTCATCGGTCCGCTTGGGGAATCCCTGACGCTCGATAGCCTTCCGCCAGCGGGAACGACCCGCTGGGTGGTTCGCCGCAAAGCAGAGGTTGTTGCAGCCGTTAATGGCGGTCTGCTCTCAGTCAGCGACGTATGCGAACGCTATGGCCTTACGCTTGAAGAGTTCGCATCATGGCAACGCGCCATTGATCGGTCGGGCATGCCCGGCTTGCGAGTCACGCGGATCCAGCACTATCGCGATTTGTACGAGCGCCAGCAGAAATACTAAGCGCGCAGCAAAGCTAGATAAAGATCAACCCCCATAGCCCAAAGGCTGTGGGGGTTTTTCGTTTACCACGTCCAATTTACAAGGCGATTTGAAATTGCTGTTTGGTTTCTGCGACAATCTCGTTATTTAGTGTCTTAGTCGTCCAACACACAACAGGGCGTCTGATAAGGAGGAAGATATGGGTTGGATTATCGCTATTATAGTCGGCGGTGTTGCCGGTTGGTTGGCCAGCATGGTTATGGGCCGTAATGCGTCGATGGGCATTATCTGGAATGTAGTCGCAGGCTGCGTCGGTTCTGTCGTCGGCAATCTGATTGCCAACCAGTTTGGCATCGTTGGCAGTGTACAAGAATTTTCGCTGACAGGATTGATCGTCGCCTTTGTTGGCGCGGTTATCGTTTTGGCAATTATGAATCTGGTTCAGCGCGGACGCGTCCGCTAAAACCTGTTCAGTTAGTAATAATTGGCCGCGCTGTCATGGCGCGGCCTTTTTTGTAGGCGATCGTCCATCGCGTCATTGGTCGAAAGGTCACGCCGACTGTCGTTTTGCCGTGCTTCTACGCTATTTATGCCTTACGGACGAAAGTTGCATTTTTCCGGCTCCTGTGCGGCTTGCCTCGGGTGTCGTGTTAAGGTAACACAGCCCAAAGCTCTTAAACCACAAGAAGTGATGGAGCCTCCCGTCTTGCAGTCTTGGATAGAAATATGAACTACGAAACCTCTGTGATCTCCGCCCGCGATGATCTGGACACTGATCCGACACAGAACCGTAACAAAACGGTTTGGATTGTGGCTGTAGTGGCTATCCTATTGGCGATTGCGGCCGGTGCGTATTATTACACGTCGAGCTCCAGCAGTGGCGCGGCGGTGGCAGCAGCAGCAGGCAAAGATTCGCAAGCGCAAACAATCACAGTCATCGCGCCCGGCAATGGCATGGTGGTCAGCGCCATCAACGCCACTGGCACTTTGGCGGCGCGGCGTGAAATCCCCGTTGGCGTTGTTGGTGAAGGTGGGCAAGTGGCCCGCGTCTTTGTTGAGGCCGGCGATTGGGTGAAACAGGGGCAGGTTTTGGTTAGCATCGAACGGTCGGTACAAAATCAACAGCTTGCTAGCCTTGATGCACAAATCGGTGTTGCTCGTGCAGACGCGCAGCTGGCGCAAAATGAACTCGACCGCGCAATGAAGCTGGTTGATCGCGGCTTTATTTCGAAAGCTGATGTGGATCGCAAAACTGCTGCGCGTGACAGCGCCCGCGCCCGTGTTCGTGTCGCCGAGGCGCAGCTAAATGAATCGCGCGCACGCACCGCACGGCTGGATATTCGCGCGCCTGTGGGCGGCTATATCTTGGAACGTAACGTGCAGCCCGGCCAGACCGTCAGTGCTAGCAGCGGCATCCTGTTCCGCATGGCAGAGGGCGGCGAAATGGAGTTGCAAGCACAGCTTGGCGAAGCCGCATTGGCACAGATTTCGGTCGGAGTGCCCGCAACGGTAACGCCTGTTGGATCTGAACAAGCCTTTGCAGGGCAAGTCTGGCAAATCGCGCCAATGATTAACGAAGCGTCGCGGCAAGGTATTGCGCGGATCGCGTTGCCATTTAATCTGGCGCTAAAGCCCGGCGGATTCGCCAGTGTCGAGATAAAGGCTGGTGCCGTTTCCGCGCCATTGCTGCCTGAATCGGCTATCCAGACCGACAAGGATGGCAGCTATGTCTATGTCGTTGATAAAGCCAATAAAGTCGCGCGACGCGCCGTAAAGATCGGCATTGTCACTCCCGACGGCATCGCGATTGTCGAGGGGCTGGACGGCACCGAGCGCGTTGTGATGTATGCTGGTGGATTCCTTAATCCCGGCGAGACGATTAAGCCCAAGCTGCATAAAGCGACCAAATAGGATTTTTTGGTGCATGCAAATCGGCGTGTTGCCTGATCCGCAGCTAAAGGCTCTTTCATGAAAATGACTGCCCAATTGGGATCGGCAGAGCGCGAGCGCTACGCATTTCGCGATGATGATCTGCGCAAAATGCGGCGTATTGCGACAGCGTTGCTGGGCCTGATGGCGGCGCTGTTCGTTGTCGGCATCCAGATGGAGCGCAATATCCATCCGCATTGGGCATTCCTGGTGGCCTTTGCTGAGGCGGGCATGGTCGGCGGGCTGGCGGATTGGTTTGCGGTCACTGCGTTGTTCCGTCATCCTTTGGGAATAAAGATCCCGCACACCGCAATCATTCCGACCAACAAAGAACGGCTTGGCCGCACGCTTGCAGGGTTCCTCCGCAGCAATTTCCTGCGCACCGGCATCGTCGCGCGCAAAGTGCGAACGATGGATGTTGCAGGGGCTATGGGGCGTTTCCTATCGCAACCATCGGGCGGTGAAGGACGCATGCGGATGGGTGCATCGCGGCTGATGGGCGATATCATCGCGGCGCTGGACGACGAACGGCTGGGCGGCATCGCCAAATCGGCGGTGCGCACGCAGCTAGAAAAGCTGGACGTTGCACCTTTGCTGGGCCAGCTGCTTGGCGCGATGATCAAAGAACGGCGGCATTTGCCGTTGATGGACGCGCTGATCAATTGGGCCGCAAAAACGCTGGAGTCTAATGAGCCCATCATCCGGCAGATGGTTGAGGAGCGCGCTGGCACGATCATGCGTTGGACAGGTCTTGACGACCGGCTGGCGAATGCGATTGTGACTGGCCTTGAAAAGATGCTCGCCGATATGGCGGCAGACCCCGACCATCCGTTGCGTGCCAAGGGCGAGGAAGGCTTGCAAAAGCTAGTCCGCGATTTGAAATCTGACAAGGAACTGCAAGCCCGCGTTGCCAACTGGAAAGCTGAACTGCTTACCAATCCGGCGATGAACAAATGGATCGAGGGGCTGTGGGATCAGGGGCGGAGCGCATTGTTGAAAGCTGCGCGCAACCCCGATGCGGCGCTGTCGGGCAGCTTTGGCGCTGCCCTGACCAAATTGGGTTCGACATTACAGGATGACGCGGGCCTCAAACGCCAAATCAATCGTTTCGCCCGCCGCGCCATCGTTGGCACTACCGAAAACTATGGCGACAACATCGTCAGCCTTGTCTCCGACACTATTGGCGGCTGGGACGCGAGCACGATTACTGACCGCGTGGAAAATGCGGTGGGCAGCGACCTGCAGTTTATCCGTATCAACGGAACGCTTGTGGGTGGTTTAGCGGGACTTGTCATTCACACCATCAGCCTGTGGATCTAGCCACATCGCGCGCGCCTTGGCCAAGGCCGAGTATTTCGGCTGATCCGCCGCAAGTTTAATCAGCGCCGCCTCTTTCAACTTAGCTAGCAGACCCGGTGTCGATAGCCCCGCCGTCCCCGCCAGCAAAGCATCCGACAACGCCTTATCATGCACCGTAACCGAATGCTCCGCCTCGCGCTTCAGCATGCCCAATGCATTCAAAGCTACAAAAGCCATAAAGCGGCCCCTGCCCTCGGATAGCGGCTTAACATCTTCCTCGACCCATTTTGCCAATGCCTCTAGCATTTCGGTAGACGACGGCTCGCCCGTGCGCTGTGCTGGAGCACGCTCTGGCAGAGTAATCAGCCGCCGCTCATCCTCCGGCGCAGAACCCTCCAAAAGCATCAGCAGATCAACTTCAGTCTCCGATGCGCGCCTGCCAATCACCGCGCGTTCCAAACTGGCGTCGGCTCCGCTACGCCAGATCTCGGCCATTTGTAGACAGCATAATCCCCACCACAATGTCGAATAGACCAGCCACCAGCGAAAGCGCGCGGCGTCAACGACAACGCCGCTTTCGCGTTCATACGCCGCCCATAGATCGTCCAACTGCCCCGCGCCAAAAGCTGGCCGGTCGATATGGCCAAAGCGCCAGCTGTTGATGCAGCCAAAGGCGAGATCCTGATGCCGGTCGCCCAAATGCGCAAGTTCCCAATCGAGTACGGCGGCAAGGCCATTTGCATCGACCATGATGTTACCCATGCGGAAATCACCGTGCAGCAGAACGGGGGCAACGGGTTCAGGCAAATGATCCTCCAACCAGCGAAAGGCCAAAGCAAAGACTGGCCGATCGCCGCCATAGGTTGCAAATTTCGCCTTCATTTCCGCCAGCAATTCAGCAGGCTTTGGCTGCGGCAACACAGGAACGCAATCGAGCGAAATTGCATGAATACGCGCCGCTTCCCGGGCAAAATCGTTTAGCAAAGACACCGGTGGTGCAGCTAATATCTTTGCAGGGTTCACCTCTGCATCGACCCGGCGCATAACATAGCCGGTGCCGAAATTATCCTGTGGCAACAGTTCCGCGACAACCTCTGGCGCTTTGACGCCCGCTGCAAAGGCGGCGCGGACAACCGCTGCCTCGACATCATGGCCGTAAACCCGCCCCGCCATAAACTCTGCCGATGGCGCGCGGCGCAGGACATAGCTGTACCCTGCATAAACAAACGCCGAGCTTTCCATATTCGCCCCGCCAGAGAGCCGCGTGATATTCTCGGCCAGTGCATCAACGCCTGTCGCGCGCAGCATGATTTGCTGCAAAATTGCTGCAACTTTGGTCAAGGCTGCCGCTTCCAATAATCAAAGGCCAGCTGTTGTTGCGCAGCGACGTAAGCCCGCGCCTCGGCCCCTTCCCACGCGCCTTTGTATTCACCGCGCGACACCCACCAACCCTGCCCCGGCAACCGGTCGCTTTCACGCACGACTAACGCGGCAAGCGGCGGTTCGCCGCGCAATGCCGCATCGCGATCCACAGCATCCAACGTCTTGCACAACGCCCGCATTTTGGGCCGGGTGAAACGAAAGCCCAATGTCATCAGCATTTCGGAATAGCTAAACGCTCGCCCCTCCCGCGCGGCCAGCTGCAACAAGCCTGCGATATGTGCCACATCGGCCAGCGCGCCCGCGCTGTCGAGGCCATCATCAAGGAACGGGTTGTCCAAAGCCGCGAAGTCAGCGTTGGTCTTTATGAACGACACCGCTTTTCATCACGAACTGCACATTTTTCAGAACAGTGACGTCCTTCGTTGGATCGCCCGACACTGCGATGATATCCGCCGCTTTCCCGACCTCCAGTGAACCCACTTCTTTTTCGACACCCAGCAACGTTGCCGCATTCATCGTCGCAGCTTCAATCGCTGCGGCGGCAGGCATCCCGTGCTTAACCATCAGTTCAAATTCATCGGCGTTGCGGCCATGTTTCGACACACCAGCATCGGTACCAAAGGCGATTTTGACACCGGCGGGATAGGCGATTGCCAGGCTTTTGCCCGTCACCGCGATCCGCCATTTCACTTTGGCCAGCACTTCGGGCGGATAGGCGTTGGGATTGGCGGCTAGCCGTTCCAAATAGCCATTTACGGTGGACAAGGTCGGCACATAATAGGCGCCTGCCTGTTTGAACAATTTGACGCTGGCATCATCCAGCATTGTACCATGTTCAATCGAATCGGCGCCCGCCGCAAGTGCCGCGTTCACCCCGTCGTTGCCATGCGCATGCACCGCGACTTTCTTGCCATACAGGTGCGCGGTATCAACCAAGGCCTTTACCTCATCGTCAAAAATCTGCCGCCCTACGCCAACGCCGATCCGGCTGTTGACGCCGCCCGTCGTTGCAATCTTTATGACATCGACACCGCGACGAATTTGCCTGCGCACCGCTTGGCGACAGCTTTCGGTACCATCGCACAGGTTGTCATCGCTAATGCTATTGTGCAAATCCTCTCCAACGCCGTTCTTGGCATCCATATGTCCGCTTGTGGTGGAGATTGAATAACCGGCATCGATGATCCGTGGTCCGGGCAAATCACCCGCCGCAATCGTATCGCGCAAGGCCAAGGTCGCACCTGTGTCATCGCCCAGATTGCGGACGGTGGTAAAGCCCGCCAGCAGCGTCTTTTTCGCATTGCCCGCCGCACGGTAAGCTGTTGCTGCGTCGCTGCTGGTGATGGATTCGATCAACCCCGCATTCCCGCCTGCATCGCTTTCCAAATGGACATGGCTGTCGATCAGGCCCGGGAGAACGAATTTGTCTTTTAGGTCGACTGATGTCGCGCCGTCTGGACCAGCCTGATATCCCGACTGGATTTCGGCGATCTTGCCGTTTTTTACGATGATGGTTGATGGTCCTTTGGCCGCGCTGCCGGGCTTGTCGAGCAACTGTCCTGCGTGGATAACAAAGACCGCGTCTTGTGCCTGCGCCGACGCCGCCAACATAGCTGCGCTTGCTAGCGCCAAATATCTAAGCTTCATGTCCATCCTCCGCTAAACCTATATTGGCTAAGCTAGCGGACAGAGTGAGATACGCAATACGCAGTGTCGAAAATGGTGGGCGATACAAGGTTTGAACTTGTGACCCCACCCGTGTGAAGGGTGTGCTCTACCGCTGAGCTAATCGCC
>JAYVGQ010000102.1:0-37743 GCA_043771985.1 Sphingomonadales bacterium | reverse complement strand
CTCGATAAACGCGACCGCGTCATCGGTATCCATTTGCCCGGCAAGATCAGCGACCATTGCGGCGGGCAATACGTCGAGCAAATCCTCACGGACATAGTCGTTGATTTCAGCGAGCACATCAGCGCTCATCAAATCGCCCAATGCCCGCGCCAGATCACCGCGATCCCCGCGCGGGGTCAGCTCGAACAGATCGGCAATGTCGGCGGCATGCAGCGGTTGCGCCAACAGGTACGCGTCTTCGCTGCGATTTTCGTCAACCGCATCCAGCACCGACCGGACGAAATCGGGCATCAGCCGGTCGTCTTCATCCAATGTCATGCGGGCTTCGAGTTCGGGGGCGATGGTATCGATGTCGCTGCTCATCGGTGTTCCCCTTGCGGCTGAATTTTTGCTCGTCGCTCTCCTAGGCGCTCACTCATAAAATGCAATTTGCTTTTTGGCTTACTCTGCCTAAGGAACCCTCAAACCGAACTTTGAAAGGAAACCTATCCAATGGCCGAAACGCTGACCTTACATCTGACAACTGGCGACGTTGTTATCAAACTGCGCCCCGATCTTGCCCCCAATCATGTGGCACGCATTGTTGAGTTGGCAGGTGAAGGCTTTTACGACAACGTCAAATTCCACCGCGTGATTGCAGGTTTCATGGCGCAGGGCGGATGCCCCGATGGCACCGGCATGGGCGGATCGAAAAAACCAGATTTGGCGCAAGAATTTAACAGCGAACCGCATGTCCGCGGCGTCTGTTCAATGGCGCGCTCGTCCAGCCCGAACAGCGCAAACAGCCAGTTCTTCATCTGCTTTGACGACGCTAGCTTCCTTGATCGCCAATACACCGCATGGGGCAATGTGATCGAAGGCATGGACAACGTCGATGCGCTGCCAAAGGGTGAGCCACCGCGCGAGCCGGGCCGCATTACCTCGACTACGGTGGCGTAAGGTAACGCTAAAAGTATAGGGCGGTCCTTCCCAAACTTATGGGCTACTGTCCCCAATCTTCGTCATCCTGAACTTGTTTCAGGATGACGAAGGGTTGGTTTCAGGATGACGAGAGTTGGTTATAATAGGCGGAGGGGCGGAGAATATATGGCAATCCTTAGCGACAAATGGATACGCCAGCAGGCGCAAGAAAACGGCATGATCGAGCCATTCGTCGAGGCCCAGCGCCGCGATGGATGTATCAGCTATGGCCTGTCCTCTTACGGCTATGACGCCCGCGTCGCGCCTGAGTTTAAGATTTTCACCAATGTGAACTCCAGCGTGGTCGATCCCAAACAGTTCGATCCCGACAGCTTTGTTGACCGCGAAACCGATGTTTGCATCATCCCGCCCAACAGCTTTGCCCTTGCCCGCACCGTCGAGTATTTCCGCGTTCCGCGCGATGTGCTCGTCATCTGCCTCGGCAAATCGACCTATGCGCGATGCGGCATCATCGTCAACGTGACGCCGCTGGAACCCGGCTGGGAAGGCCATGTGACATTGGAATTCAGCAACACAACCCCGCTGCCTGCCAAAATCTACGCTAATGAAGGCGCGTGCCAGTTTTTGTTCCTGCAAGGGAACGAGCCATGCGAGACCAGCTATGCTGACCGTGCAGGCAAATATATGGGACAGCGGGGCGTCACGTTGCCTAAGCTGTGATCGGCTAAAACCCAATACTCTGGGAACATTGTGCAACGCTTCAGGTTTACTAGCCTAGGGATTGAGGAGACGTCGTCATGTTGTCAGCACCATTGGCCTTTATCGGTCGCGTCATGCTCGCACTGATTTTCATCATTTCCGGCGCTATGAAGTTGGGGAATATCAGCGCGACGGAAATCAATCTGGCCAGCGTTGGCCTGCCAGCGACATTGGCACTTCCGGCGATCCTGTTTGAACTGGTTGGCGGCATCATGATTGCCCTTGGCATTTTTACGCGGATAACCGCATTGCTGTTCGCCGCATTTTGTTTGCTGACGGCTTTGATGTTTCACAGCGAAACCGCCGATACGATGCAGGCCACCGCCGCGCTGAAAAATATCGCGATTGCCGGCGGATTTTTGTGTTTGTTTGCCTATGACCAGAAAAGCTGGAGCTTTGACTCCTATCGCGAACGGCGCAGGCGCGAGGCGGCGGCCAATCTCGCGCAGACCAGTGACCATCCCGGCACTGGGGCCGGTTAAACGAAAGTCTCTTTCAAGCCACCACTACAAACTAGCTCTTGCCAAACCAGCATGGATAAGAGAGCGTCTTTTCTGAGAACAGGAGAGACTTATGCCAACCGAATCCCGCGAATTTGATATCATCGTTTATGGTGCCACTGGTTACACAGGGCGGCTGGTTGCGGAATATTTGAAAGACAAATCGGGTCTGAAATGGGCGATGGCGGGGCGGTCTTTGGATAAGCTTCAGGAGGTGCGCAACCTGATTGGTGCGCCCACCGACACACCTTTGGTCGTTGCCGATGCGTCTGATCCTGCGACGCTTGACGCCATGGCAAAGCGCACCAAAGTCGTACTCACCACCGTTGGGCCGTATCAACTGTACGGCAATGAACTCGTCACTGCCTGCGTTGCCAATGGCACCGATTATACCGACCTATGCGGTGAACCGGCGTGGATGCGGCAGAAGATTGACGAGCATCATGAAGCCGCCAAAGCATCTGGTGCGCGGATTTGTTTTTCGGCTGGCTTTGATTCGATCCCGTTCGATCTGGGTGTGTTGATGCTGCAGAAACATGCGGTCGAGACGAACGGCGCGCCTGCCCCCCGCGTAAAGGGCCGCGTACGCGCAATGCAGGGCAAATTTTCCGGCGGCACAGCGGCCAGCCTGAAAGCGACAATGGCATCGGCGGCGAAAGACCCGGCGATCATCGGCTATCTGACCAATCCGTTTTCACTGGCTGGCGGCTTTCAAGGGCCAGCTCAACCCGCAGGCAACAAGCCCGAATATGACGAAAGCCTTGGCAGCTGGGCGACCAATTTCATCATGGCGCCGATCAACACCAAAAATGTCCACCGCACCAATGCGTTGTTGGGCCACCCGTTCGGCACCGATTTTGTCTACGACGAAATGATGCTGACCGGCCCAGGCGACGCGGGGCAACAAGCCGCCGAATATGTCGCCAAAACCCCGATGATCGGCAATGCGGATGATCCCAAGCCCGGCGAAGGCCCGACCAAAGAAGAGCGCGACACCGGGTTTTATGATGTGCTGTTTATCGGCGATTATCCCGATGGCCAACGGGTGCTTTTCTCGGTCAAAGGCGACCGTGATCCCGGCTATGGCTCGACATCAAAGATGATTGCGGAGACTGCGATTGCCTTGACCGAAAATGCTGGGGCGGGCGGTGTAACTACTCCGGGTGCAGCGTTGGGCGAGGCGTTGGTCAAACGGCTTGAGGCACATGCGGGCTTGACGTTTGCCGTCGAAAACTAAGTTCAGCTTATTGCCAGCTCGGCGTGGCCAAGCGCCCCACATTTTTTGACTTTTGGCGGTGAAGCGGAACCAAATATGGCGATGCTGAAATATGGCTGGGCCGTTTACTGACGAACTGCTGCCGTGCCGATGTTTGGCGGCAAACAGTTTTGCTTGCTTGCGGCTAACGTCAAGTAGCGCAAAAGGAAGTTCATGACGAAAACGCTGACCCATCTTGAACGACTTGAAGCCGAAGCGATCCACATCATGCGCGAGGTTGTGTCCGAATCCGAAAAGCCCGTGATGCTGTATAGTGTAGGCAAGGACAGCGCGGTGATGCTGCATCTGGCGCGCAAAGCGTTCTACCCTTCGCCCCCGCCGTTCCCGTTGCTGCACGTCGATACCACGTGGAAGTTTCAGGAAATGTATAAGTTGCGCGACCGCATGGCGACCGAGAGCGGTATGGAATTGCTGGTTTATCAAAACCAAGAAGCGATGGATCGCGGCATAAACCCGTTCGATCATGGTCCGCTGCACACTGATATGTGGAAGACCGAAGGGCTAAAGATGGCGCTTGACCATTACGGCTTTGATGCAGCGTTTGGCGGCGCACGCCGCGATGAAGAAAAAAGCCGTGCCAAAGAGCGCATTTTTTCGTTCCGCACCGCAACGCATGGTTGGGACCCCAAAAACCAGCGGCCGGAATTATGGAACCTGTATAATGCCCGCAAAGCCAAATCCGAAAGCATCCGCATCTTTCCAATCTCAAACTGGACCGAGCTTGATATCTGGCAATATATCCACCTGAACGATATCCCCATCGTCCCGCTGTATTTCAGCGCGATGCGCCCGACCTACGAGCAAGACGGGCAGTTGTTCATGGCCGATGATATCGAACGGCTGAAAAAGGTGATGGGGACGCTGCCCGAAATTACGCAGCGCTCGATCCGTTTCCGCACGCTTGGTTGCTCGCCGTTGACGGGCGCGGTTGAAAGCGATGCCAAGACCTTGCCAGAGGTTATTCAGGAAATGCTGCTGACCACCACCAGCGAGCGCCAAGGCCGGGTGATCGACAAGGACGGCGGCGATGCATCGATGGAGAAAAAGAAGCAGGAGGGGTATTTCTGATGCCCGCGGTCGACACGATTTACAAAACTGATGCTTTAATCGCCGAGGATATCGATGCTTATCTCGACACGCATCAGCACAAAAGCCTGTTACGCTTCATCACCTGCGGATCGGTAGACGACGGCAAATCGACGCTGATCGGACGGCTGCTGTATGACAGCAAAATGATCTTTGAAGATCAGCTGGAGGCATTGCAGGCCGATTCCAAACGCGTTGGAACACAGGGCCAAGAAATTGATTTTGCCTTGCTTGTCGATGGCCTTGCTGCCGAACGCGAACAGGGCATCACCATTGACGTTGCCTATCGTTTTTTTGCGACTGAAAAGCGCAAGTTCATCGTCGCAGATTGCCCAGGCCACGAACAGTATACGCGCAACATGTTCACCGGCGCATCGACCGCAGACCTTGCCGTAATGATGATCGACGCGCGCAAAGGCGTGCTCGTGCAGACGCGGCGGCACAGCTATTTGTGCAATCTGATCGGCATCAAAAACATTGTGCTTGCTGTCAATAAAATGGATCTGATCGACTATGATCAGGCAAAGTATGACGCGATTGTTGCGGATTATGCGGCCTTTGCAGCCGAAATCGGAATCAAGAATTTCGTCGCCATGCCGATATCGGGTTTCAAGGGCGACAACATCACGGCGTTAAGCGAAAATACGCCGTGGTTCACTGGCAAGCCCTTGATCGAGCATCTGGAGTCAGTTGAGATCAACAATGAAGCTGATCAAGCCAAGCCCTTTCGCCTGCCTGTGCAGTGGGTCAACCGCCCCAATCTCGATTTCCGCGGATTCTCCGGCCTGATTGCGTCCGGATCGGTCAAGCCCGGCGACGCTGTGCGCGTTCTACCATCGGGCAAAACTACGACTGTGACCAAAATTGTTACGCTCGATGGCAATCTGGATGATGCCGTCGCTGGCCAGTCAGTCACAGTCTGTTTCACCGATGAAGTCGATTGCTCACGCGGAAACGTAATCGCCGCCGCGGACAATCCGCCCGAAGTGTCGGACCAATTTGAAGCGACCATCGTCTGGTTGGATGATGACGCGTTGCATGTAGGCCGGTCGTATTGGTTGAAACTCGGCACGCAGACGGTGTCAGCCACGGTCAAGCAACCTAAATATACCATCAACGTCAACACGATGGAACAGCTGGCGGCAAAGACGCTGGAGCTTAACGCCATCGGTGTCGCTGAATTGGCAACCGATAAACCCATTGTGTTCGAACCCTATGCTAATAGCCGAGCATTGGGTGGCTTCATACTGATCGACAAGATTACCAACCGCACCGTTGGCGCAGGAATGCTGCATTTCAGCCTGCGTCGCGCGCAGAATGTTCATTGGCAGGCGACTGATATCGGCCGCGAGGAGCATGCGAGACTGAAGAACCAAAAGGCCCGTGTGTTGTGGTTCACCGGGCTTTCCGGCTCAGGCAAATCAACCATCGCCAACGAAGTTGAAAAGTCGCTGAACCTGATGAATCGGCACACATTTTTGCTTGATGGCGACAATGTGCGCCACGGGCTGAACAAGGACCTTGGTTTTACCGAAGCGGACCGGATCGAGAATATCCGCCGCGTTGGCGAAGTCGCCAAGTTGATGGCTGATGCAGGGCTGATCGTCCTGACAGCCTTTATTTCTCCATTCCGTGCCGAACGCGACATGGTGCGGTCGATGCTGCCAGATGGCGAATTTATCGAGATATTCGTCGATACCCCGCTGGAAGTGGCGGAGGCCCGTGATGTTAAGGGGCTGTATAAAAAGGCGCGCGCAGGGGATCTGAAAAATTTTACCGGGATCGACAGCCCTTATGAAGCGCCGATCAACGCCGAAATTCGCGTAAATACCGTTGAGATGACGCCAACCGAGGCCGCCGAGTATATCGTCCGCCAGATTATGCCGTTGAAATAGAATGGATATTATGATGGACGATGCTGTGCTGGCGAGCCATTTGGCGTATGAAGCTGGCCAGCTGCTTCTGGATCACCGCATAGCGCACTCACATTCGCTGACGGAGAAAGAGCTTGGCGAGGCGGGCGATTTGGTGGCCAACAGGTTTCTGTGCGACGCCATCCGTACGCAACGCCCCGACGACGGACTTTTGTCCGAGGAAGAGAAAGACGATCCGGCGCGATTGTCCAAATCACGCGTCTGGATCATCGATCCGGTCGATGGCACTCGCGAATATGGCGAGGGCCGCACGGATTGGGCCGTGCATGTCGCTTTGGCAATAGATGGCGTTCCGAAGATTGGTGCAGTCGCGCTGCCGGGTCTGGGACTCGTTCTGCGCACTGATCAACCGAACGCGCTGCCGCCTGCACCCGCCATCCCTCGCATAGTCGTGAGCCGCACCCGGCCCGCCAAAGAAGCGCTGGATGTTGCCAAACACTTCGGCGCCGTAATGATCCCTATGGGCAGCGCCGGCGCCAAGGCTATGGCCATCGTCCGCGGCGAGGCCGAGATTTACCTCCACACCGGCGGACAATTTGAATGGGATAGCTGCGCCCCCGCCGCCGTCGCTGCCGCTCACGGCCTGCACATCAGTCGCATTGACGGCAGTCCTATGGTCTATAACCAGGCCGATGTTTACATGCCGGACCTATTGATTTGCCGCCCCGAATGGGCGAACAGAGTGTTGACGCTGCTGAACTAAGATCTAGCGCTAACGCCCCGACCACACAGGCTCACGCTTTTCCGAAAATGCCCGCGGTCCTTCTTGCGCATCATCGCTATTGTACGCTGTCTCGTGGACCGCCCATGCTGCGTCCAGCGCCTCGGCGCGGCCCATTTCGGTAGAGAGCATAACGGTTTCGCGGGCCGCAGCCACGGATAAGGGCGCGGCTTGTATCACTTCACGCGCCAGTTCCACCGCAGCATCCATCAACGCATCGGGTTCTGCCAACCGGTTGACCAGCCCAATTTCATATGCGCGCTGTGCGGTAATCGGCTTTCCGGTCAGGACAATCTCCATAAATATCCGCTGCGGGATCATGTGGATTAACGGCGCCGCCCATGGCGATCCGCGCCCGACCTTTACCTCGGTAATCGCAAATTTGGCGGTCGTTGAGGCAACACACAAGTCACATCCCTGTGCGATCATCCATCCGCCGGCAAAGGCTACGCCGTTCACTGCGGCAATCGTTGGCTTTGACAATTTGATCGTTTCATAGGGCACGGGAAACATATCACGCGGCGGAACTTTCAGGCCGGTTTCGACCATTTCTTTTAGATCGCCACCAGCGCAAAATGCCTTTTTTCCGCTACCCGTCAGGATGGCAATCCGCGCCAAAGGATCATGTTCAAACTGGTCCCATGCCGCAAACAATCCAGCACGTACTTCTTTTGACAGGCAGTTACGCTGTTCAGGGCGGTTGATAGTTATCATTGCAACGCCGTCAGCATCGACCGCATAGAGCACCGCATCGGACATGATCAAAACCCTCGTTTTTGAATGATATGCGCTGTTCGATCCAGCTCTTCGCGGAAATCTGGATGTGCGATCGCGACCAGCCGCCGCGCGCGTTCGGCCAAGTTTTGCCCGCGCAATTGTGCCGCACCGAATTCAGTGACGATAATGTCGACTTCGCTACGAGCCGTCGTCACCGGTCCCGAGAGCGATGCGACAATTTTGCTGATCGTTCCGCCCTTCGCTGTCGATGGCAAAGCGATAATCGAATGGCCGCCGACCGAGCGAACGCCAGCGCGGACAAAATCCACTTGCCCCCCAGTTCCGCCCATATAGGCAACACCCGATTGTTCCGCATTGGCTTGTCCGGTCAGGTCAACCTCCATCGCCGAGTTGATCGTCACCAGCCGCGAAAGTTGCGCCAAGACTGCGCTGTTATGCGTGTAATCAGTTCGCACCATGCGCACAGCGGCGTTGCGGTGCGCGTAATCATAGAGCCGCTTTGTTCCAATCAACGCACCGTTGATCGACACGCCGGTGTCGATTTCCTTGCGTGCATTGGTCAGCACACCGGCTTCGGCCAGATCGACTAGCCCGTCGCCCAACATACCGGAATGCACGCCCAAATCTTTGCGATCATGCAATAGCCGCAGGATCGCATCGGGCACCGCGCCAACGCCGGTCTGGATCACCGCACCGTCACCAATAAACTCTGCGCAATGGCGCGCGATGGCTTTGTCAGTTGCCGAGACTGTAGCAGCAGTCACTTGCGCAGGCGCTCGGTCAACATGTACTGCAACGTCGATGCGCGACGCGGGCAATAATTCGCCATGGGTATAGGGAACTTGCGGATTTACCTCGGCAATGACCAATCGCGCCTTTGCGACAGCCGCCTGCACGTAATCGCTGATAAGGCCGAAACTGTGATTGCCATCTGCATCCGCGGGGCTGACCTGCACCATAGCGACGTCGCAACCGATCAAATCCTGTTCGATAAGCGGTGCTACCTGCCCGACATGACAGGGGATAATACCAAGCGCATGCGCTTTGCTCATCGAGCGTAACGCGCCGATTGCGCCCATGCTCGACAGCGCAAAACTCGACGCTGTTTCCGGCGTAAAAATGCCGGAGAAGCTAGTGGCGATAAAGGCGGACAGCCCGCCAATGTCGCTCCCTTGCGTAATTATCGCCTCTATCAGGCTGGTTGGCTCCCCGCACGCCTGCCCGAAAACAATTCGGTCACCTGCTTTCAGATACTGGCTAAGATCAAGCCCTGCTGCGTCGATGTTGATGCTCACGCAGCATCTACTTGCGCCAGCAGTTGCAGCGCGCGCGACAGATAGGGCCGATCTAGCATCCCGCCCTTATAGCCAATCGCACCAACGCCTGGTTTCGCACCGAAAATCGCTACAATTTCGCGCGCCTCGGCGATTTCCTCGGCGTTGGGCGTGAACGCTTCGTTGATCACATCGACCTGTGCCGGATGGATCGCGAGCATGCCGCGAAAGCCATCACGACGCACTTTTTCGGCACGTAGGCGCAACGCATCGAGATCTTTATAGTCAGCAGAAATCGTCTCGACCGCCGCAACACCGGCGGTCGCTGCGCCCAATACCGTCAGGCTACGTGCCAGTTCATAGGTAAAGCCGTAACTGCCATCGGCGTTTTTGTTCGCGCTTGCGCCGATAGCGTCGGCCAAATCCTCAGCCCCCCATGTCAGCGCAACCACACGCGGCGCGCCTTTATAGCTGCCGGTGTGAAACATCGCCTCTGCGGTTTCGGTGACCAGCACGATGACAGGCGTAGAGCCTTCCTCTATCCCGTTCGCAACCTCCAATGCCGACAAGCAATGGTCCAGTTTTTCCACATCGGCCCGGCCATAGACTTTGGGTAGCATTATCCCGCCGGGATGGGCGGGCATGATGGCGGCCAGATCAGCCAATGTATGCGGCCCATCGAAGGGATTGATCCGCACCCATAGCCGTTCGCGCTGTGTCGCATTGGCCTTCAAAAAGTCACGGACAATCTGGCGCGCCAACGGCTTGTTTTCCGGCGCAACCGCATCTTCAAGGTCGAACAGCGCAATGTCGGCGTTGCCCTCCATAGCTTTCGTCATTTTCCGCTCGCTATCGCCAGGGGCGAACAACCAGCTGCGCATTTTCAGCGCGTTTTTGGGTTCGGTGCTCATCAAAAGGACTTTGGCAGGTCTGGGACTTTCTCTGCAAGGAAATTCAGATTCATCCGCAGGCTAACCGGTACAGCGCGCGGCATCAATACCGCGCGCAGTCAGCGCTCCACGTGATATTCCCTATCATAGCCCATCCCACCCATCGACAGCATCACGGTGTGGCAAGCCTCAAATCTAACCTCTCCCGCCGGATATTTGCCGATACTGGGGCCGATAAGCGGCAGGATTCTCTTCATCATGGCGAACCCATTCATTTTGAAACAACGGCAACGAAGCGGACCGCAGTATTGCGCGGGCCATCGATCTTTCGGCCATTTTGTCGCATCGCCCGCTCATTCAACGCATTATTTACCAAAGAATGTCGACGGCTGCATCGGATATTACTTGATTATCATGCCAGCACGCACAGTAAAGATCGGAACAAATACCCGTTGCAATGCTTATGTTCTAGGTACGATACCGGCCTGCACGATAGTCGTTCGGGTTGATCGCGTGCCGCGCTAGCTTGTCATAGAATGTTTTGCGCGGCAGCCGAAGGGCGACGATTGATGCCGCGACATCACCGCCGTTCCGGTCAAGTACCTGCCGAATCATATCCGCCTCGAAAACTGCGGTTGCCTCTTTCAAACCAAGCTTTTCGCCGCTTTGCTGCACCGGTCGCTTTAACGCATCTAAATCGCCCAGCCCGAGCGCCACGTTGGCCGCAAAACCGCGCAGTTCACGCACGTTCCCCGGCCAATCGTAATTCTGCAGCCGGTTCCAAATCGACGGTGAAAGCATGGGCGGATCGCGTTTGAGTTCTGCAGCTGCCTCCGCCAGAAACGCACGAAACAGGACAATTACATCGCCCCGCCGTGTTCGCAGCGGTGGCACCTGAAGTTCAAAGCCGTTCAGTGTAAAATAAAGCGAACGATCAAATTTCCCATCGCTGACCATAATATCAAGATCGGCACCAGTGGCGGAAATCGTCCGAAAACTACTTGCCTGTGTTTGATTGCCGCCGACCGGAAGCACCGCCTTGTTCTCTAACGTTTGCTGAATACGCGCTTGAAGCATTTGCGGCAGACCATCAACATGGTCGAGAAAAAGCGTCCCACCATCAGCGAGCAAAAGCTGCCCGCTACGCGGGAATTGCGCCCCCGCAAATGCCCCGCTGACATGACCGAACAACAAACTTTCGGCTTGTTCGCCGGACAGAGCGTCGCAATCGATCGTGACCATAGATTTGCGTTGGCGCGGACTTCGGCGGTGCAGCGTTGCCGCTACCAAGCTTTTGCCCACACCGCTTTCGCCGGTAACCAACACGTCGATGTCCGCTTGCGCCAGTTGCGCCAAGGTTTGGCGTAACTGCTCGATTTCTGGGCTTTCCCCCAGAATTGCGCCACTGGCTGCGACGACTGGCTGCTCACGGAGGCTTCGATTTTCAAGGACCAGCGCCCGCTTTTCAAGCGCCCGCCGAACAGAAGCGATCAAAGTGGTAGTCTCAAACGGCTTAGACAGAAAATCATAGGCACCGCGCTGAACCAGATCAACGGCTGTCGCGATATCGCCATGCCCTGACATCATAATTACGGGCAGTTCGGGGTCGCACCGCAGCAGTCGATTAAACAATCCGCCGCCATCAAGGCCCGGCATCCGAAGGTCGGCGATGACGATACCCCGAAATGTCGCGTCGATTTTGGCCAACGCGCTTTCGCCATCAGCAAATTCAATGGGGTTTAGGTCTTCAAGTTCTACCATCTGGCGCAAAGCCGAACGGATATCAGCTTCGTCATCGACGATGGCGACTGTGGAGACAGCGCGGGGTGTCATACCGCCGACTTTAGCGTGATAACGAACTCAGCCCCAGATTGCAGCGGCGTCACATTCAATTCTCCACCAAAATCGGCAATAATTTCCCGGCAGATAACAAGCCCGAGGCCTAAACCGTCATCTTTTGACGTCGTAAAAGGCTGGAATAATCGTTCGCGGACATCCGCCGATATACCAGGGCCATTATCGCGGATGATGATCGTAACAATTTGGTCAACCGCCCCGACATCTATATCGATCCGTCCGCTATCACCCATCGCGTCAAGCGCGTTTTGGATCAGGTTGACAAACACCTGCTCCAACTTGCCTTGGTCGCCCACCACCGAGATATCGACAGGGCCGACATTAAATATGGCTCGCGAGGTACGGAGACGTTCACCCAAAAGTAATTGCGTCCCTTCCAATACAGCCTGCAAGCGCACTGCGCCAATGCGGCTGTCGCCGCGCCGCGCAAAACGTCTTAATTCCCCTGTGATCGCGCCCATGCGGCCAGTGAGCGCAGTGATATCGTCAATCGCTGTCGCGGCCTCGGCATTTCGGCCAGCTTTGATAAGCTTTTGTGCATTCTGCGCCCTGATTCCAATCGCAGTTAGCGGCTGGTTGATTTCGTGGCCAATGCCCGCCGCCATCTGGCCCAGGCTCGACAGCTTGTTCGCCTGCACCAAACGGTCCTTTAGATCCGCTGACCGAACCGCATTTTCGCGCTGTTCCGCAGCGATGATCGCGCGCCGGCGAAACACATAAAAGACCGCAAGGGCAGCGAGCAGTCCGGTTATCAACAACACGACTAGCCGCCCAAAATTACGTGCGGCCGCCACAGCTTTTTCAAGCGGCGCAACGACGTAAACCGACAACCCGTTTGCCAAGGGTTCTTGCACAGCAATGAAGCGCGTGTCAGTTCGGTATTCCTGTGCGAAACTGATCACGGACCCTCCAGCGAATAATTCATTTTGCCGAAGCGGTGCTTTGCCGAATTCAACCTGCGCACGAAGCCTTTGCTGTTCAACGTCGTCCAGTTTTCGAATCGTTTGAAATCGCCAAGCGGGAACACTGCTCACCAGAATGACGCCCTGCTTACTAGCAACAAATGTTGAGCCTGCTGTTGAAGCCCATTCGCGTTCGAGGCCATCGAAGCGGATTTTTACGACAATAACACCAGTCGTTTTAGCACCTGTCGTCACGCGGCGACCAACAAATAGGCCGGGAATGCGGCTACGGGTACCAAGCGCATATTGCTCCCACTCGCCGACCGTAAGCGATTGCTTAAAATAGGCACGGAAGCGGTAGTTCTCGCCCAGAAAGCTGTCCGCCTGTCGCCAATTACTCGACGCAATCGTGGTGCCTTGATCGTCGAGCAAGTAAATTACTGAAGCATCAAGCGCTGTTGTCAGGTTCGCCAACCGTTCGTTTAGGCGCTTGCCCGATTCAGCCGTTCTCGTGTCGAGCAAAACGCCGACATCGGAATCAGAGGAAAGCGTTGTTGCCACCAGTCTGAATTTATCGACTTGTCGCTGATAGCTGGATGCCGTCAGACGAGCGACGCTGGTCAATCTGGCGCGCTCTGCATCAATAGCTCGGCGCTCAGCGAACCGGTCGGATATGAACACGGCCGCGCCGAACACGATCAACGCCATCATCACAAAAAGCGCGTTACGGCGCCCTTTGGCGCGCAGCTGGCGTCTCCAATCCTTCATTGCGAAAGCTTAGGCGAAAATCCGCACAAAGAAAGATCAATTGTGCGAAAAACCGCACAAAATTTTGCGGACAATACACCTAATGTGTTTTAGTTCATATAGTTAGTTCTAATGCATCTAGCAGTTTATTCCGGCGTTTGAGCTTGTCATATCGAAATTGAGAGAGCGCCAAATCAATCTGCGCCATCAAGGGAGAGGCATGGATATACCGCACGCGCCAAAGCATGGCCGCAAAACGCCGTTCTATGCGCATCTTTACGTGCAGGTTTTGGCCGCTATTGGCTTTGGCATCGCCCTTGGCTTTTTATCGCCTGGCACAGGTGTCGCGCTGCAACCGCTTGGCGATGGCTTCATCAAACTTGTAAAGATGATTATCGCGCCGGTCATTTTTCTGACCATTACGACCGGTATTGCCGGGATGGGCCAGGTGTCAGCCGTCGGCCGCGTCGCAGGGAAAGCATTTGCCTATTTCCTGGCGGTATCAACGCTCGCTTTGATTGTTGGATTGGCCGTCGCCAATATCGTCCAACCCGGCGCAGGATTGAACATTGATCCAGCAACTCTCGATGCGTCGGCTGTCAAAAACTATGCGGATAAAGCCCACGACGTCAGCATCGTCGCATTTCTGATGAATATCATTCCCACCACTGTAGTATCCGCTCTCACCGAAGGTTCAATACTGCAAGTGCTGTTGGTTGCGGTGTTATTTGGCGTTTCGCTGGCGATGGTGGGGGAGCCCGCTGCGCCTCTGGTAAAAATGCTTGAAAGCATCAGTGCAGTCGTTTTCCGCATGGTGGCGCTGGTCATGCGTGCAGCGCCCATTGGCGCGTTTGGGGCGATGGCCTTTACCATTGGGAAATACGGCATCGGCACGCTGGTTTCACTCGGTACACTTGTCGCGACATTTTACGCCACGTCGTTATTGTTCGTGCTCGTCGTTCTTGGCGGGATTGCCCGCCTTAACGGTTTTTCGATACTAGCGCTTATCCGGTATCTGAAAGCAGAGCTGCTGCTTGTTCTGGGCACATCGTCGTCTGAGGCGGCATTGCCGTCGTTGATCGACAAGATGGAGCGGGCAGGGTGCGCAAAATCGGTAGTAGGGCTGGTTGTGCCTACGGGCTATTCATTCAATCTGGATGGTACCAATATCTATATGACCCTTGCTGCGTTGTTTATCGCACAGGCAACGGGGGTTGATTTGTCGCTTGGAGACCAGCTGGCATTGCTGCTTGTTGCGATGATAAGTTCAAAGGGCGCAGCCGGAGTAACAGGCGCAGGCTTCATCACGCTGGCCGCGACATTGTCGATTGTGCCGTCAATTCCACTCGCCGGCCTCGCCCTAATTTTGGGGATCGACAGGTTTATGAGCGAATGCCGCGCTCTTACCAACTTCATGGGAAATGCCGTGGCAACGGTCGTCGTAGCACGTTGGGAAGGCGCGCTTGATACTGAACAGTTGGCTAGCGCACTGGCAGGCAGTCCTGCGGCAGCAATCACAAAGAGGGCGGCAGAATTGTCGATAACACCGCCCGCTGGCTTGCGTGTCGGCGAACAGGACGAAGATTAAACAAATAAAAAAACACGGGAGAAAAGAAATGAAAATGAACAGCAATCTTTGGATGGCATCGACCGCATTGATGCTGAGTTTTGCAGCACCTGCCTTTGCACAAGACGCTGATGTCACTGTCGAGGAGGCAGAACCCGCGGCTGCGACCGAAAGCATCACTGTCATTGGTTCACGCGGCAAACCGCGCACCGACGTGGATCGTCCGGTTCCCGTCGATATTGTCACGACTGAGGATTTGGCCGCCACCGGCCAGACCGATCTGGGCCAACAAATCCAGTTTACCTCACCGTCTTTCAACTCCGCCAAATACGGTGTGAACGGCGCAACTAACTTTGCCGATCCCGCGTCGCTACGTGGTCTAGCACCGGACCAGGTTTTGCTGCTGATTAACGGCCATCGCCGTCATCAATTTTCCGCCCTTAACCTGAACGTCTCACCGGGCCTTGGCACAGTGGTGTCGGATTTGAACAGTATCCCGACCGCCGCTGTTGAACGCATCGAAGTGTTGCGCGACGGTGCGGCTGCACAATACGGCTCGGATGCCATCGCCGGTATCGTTAACCTGGCGCTTAAAAATGATGATGAAGGCGGATCGATGGGCATCACCGTTGGCCTGAATAAAGAGGGCGACGGCTTCACCATGAAGGGTTCAATCAACCACGGTCTAAAGCTGGGTTCAAACGGTGGTTTTATCAACTACACTCTGGAGTATTTCGGTACCGAAGGCACCAACCGGTCCGATCCCTATGACGGCGCAATCTATCCAGCGACGCCAGCAACCTATGGCACAACCGGGCCGACAGCGGCGTTCCCCTATACCACAGCCAATCCGCGCGCTGATCGCGGTGTCTATCCACAAGGGTCGTTTGTGGTTGGCAACTACGGTGCAAACCGCAACCGGACGTATCAGGCGTTTGTAAACTCCGAACTGCCGTTGGGTGAAGCCGTGACCGCCTATGTGTTCGGTGGCTATTCGCGCAAAGACATCCGCGCATTTGGGTTTTTTCGCGCTCCTGCAACCACAGCCAATGCTGTGCTCTCGATCTTCCCCGATGGCTATGTGCCAGTGCTCCCCGGCCAGTCGATCGATTATTCAATCAATGGCGGGCTAAAGACAGAGCTTGGCGGGTGGGACATTGATCTAGGCTATGGCTTTGGACACAACCATCTGGACCAATATGCAAAGAATACGGTCAACGCCTCGCTTGGTGCAGCTAGCCCGACCGAGTTTTACGTCGGTCGCACCGCATTCAGCCAGCAAGTTTTCGACCTGACAGGATCAAAGGATTTGGGTTCGGTCGGCGGTATTGATGCAGTCAACATCGCGATGGGCGTCCAGTGGCGCCGCGATAATTTCAAAGTTAGTCGGGGCGATCTTGCCTCATATCAAGTTGGGCCGCTTGCCCTGTCGGGTCGCACCGCAGGTTCGAATGGTCGCCCCGGCTATGCCCCTGCGGATGAAAATGATTTGAGCCGTCGCAACATCGCGGCCTTCATTGATCTTGAAGCGGATATCACCGACGCGTTTTTGGTCACTACTGCGCTGCGCTATGAAGATTACAGCGACTTTGGCGGTAATCTGTCAGGCAAGCTGGCGGCGCGGTACAAACTTAGCGACGCTATCGCCATTCGCGGATCATACAACCGCGGTTTCCGCGCGCCATCGCTCGCGCAAATCGGAAACCGCGTGAACACATCGACGGTACAGAACAACCAGATCCTGCAAACACAGCAGATCGCGAGTAGTGATGTCCGGCTAGCAACATTAGGGATCTCGGACCCGAAAGCCGAAATTTCCAATAACTTTAGCGCAGGCTTTACTGGCGATTTGGGTGCAGTCACCTTTACCGTCGATGCATTCCAGATCGACATAAAAGACCGGATTGCGATCACAGATGGAATTTTGGCCGCCAATTTCCCGGCTGTCGCGGCCTTGTTCCCCGGCGTGCGTGAAATCCGTTTTTTCACAAACCAAATCGATACGCAAACGCGCGGTATCGACGTCGTCGCGACATACAAGCTGGACGTGGGGCCTGGGCAATTAAAACTAACACTGGCCGGAACCCATGCCGAAACCAAAGTGAAAAGCCAGCGAGCCACTCCGGCGCAACTGGTCGCGGGGGCATCCGCTGCCAATCAGGCCGCAGCATTGGTCGGGCTAACCGCAATCGAGCTTATCGAAGTGGCGCAACCGCAGACCAAAATCCTGTTTTCGACAAACTTTGAAACTGGCGGTCTTACGCTCGGTGCGCGCGCTACATACTTTGGGGATGTTAAAGCTTTCAGTACTGGCCTTAATGCCGCCGACGCCAACGTTACCTGCAATGCCGCCAACCGATGCGTTCAAACTTTTGGCGCAAAAACGATATTCGATATGAACGCGACTTACGCTTTCACCGAAGCATTCGGCGTCACTTTGGGGGTCAACAATCTGTTCGATACCTATCCCGACAAATGGAACAGCACACGGGCGGGAGATGCCGGACAAGCAGCATCATACTCAAACGGTCAAACACCCTATACCCGTAATGCCAACCAATTTGGATTTAACGGTAGCTATTATTATCTAACCGCCAACGTAAAGTTTTAGTCGCAAACCGTCGGGACGGCAGGTTCAGCAAAGCCTGCCGTCCTGATGTATCGCCCCTTTTTTGGCTTTCAGAATAAGGGTGCGTTTCGATTTCGCACGGCAACTTGTCTGCACCAAGACTTCATACCATAGATATTCCGCACCACCGCGCAGCTTGACGCGTCGGGCGAAGCGGCGAACACAACTGCGAAGATCAGCGCAGCGAACGCAATATCGACACCGCAGCTGTGCTCAACGACACAGCATTGTTGCACGGTGTAGCCATGCGGCAAAATCGTGAACGACAGAATCATTCGCAAACTTGAAATATGGCCGCCTTCAAACTGCAATAGCTTTAGGATTAATCTGACATAGTCGCCGCCTATGGGGAGGGCGCTACTCGATATTTGGGTGGCCAATCAAAAACCAGATTCTAAGGGCTCTCCCATGTATTTTCGCACATTTTTATTAGTTTCCTGCGCCATGACTTCGACTGCAGCGTTCGCTCAAAATCCAGCTGCTGATGATATCGTCACCGAAGACGCGATTGTCGTATTCGGTCAGGGCCAAACCCGCCAGGTACAGCAACTTGATAGCGACGACTTGTCGATCCTCGCCCCGGGAACAAGCCCGCTGAAAGCAATCGAGAAACTGCCCAGCGTCAATTTCCAGTCCGCCGATCCGTTTGGCACCTATGAATGGTCCAGCCGCGTTTCGATCAGGGGGTTTAACCAGAACCAGCTTGGCTACACGCTGGACGGCATTCCATTGGGCGATTCGAGCTATGGCAACAACAACGGCCTGCACATTGGCCGCGCGATCATTTCGGAAAACATCGGCATCACCCGCGTGTCGCAAGGGTCAGGCTCGATTGGCACACAAGCGACTAACAATTTGGGCGGTACGCTGGAGTTCTTTTCAGCCGACCCTGCCGATGGCCTCGGCGTCGATACCAACCTGACCTATGGATCGGAAAACACGATGCGCGGCTTTGCGCGATTAAATTTCGGCGAAGCGGGCGGCGTACGCGGTTTTGTGTCCGGCGTCTATCACAACGCAGACAAGTGGAAAGGCGGCGGCGAACAACGCAATTGGCAGGTCAACGCCAAAGCAATCGTGCCTGTCGGTGACTCCGAATTTGACGGATACTTTAGCTATTCGGACCGTGCAGAACAGGATTATCAGGATCTGTCGTTAGAAATGATTGGTCGCCTTGGTTACGATCACGACAACTTCTTCCCCGATTATGCAACGGCGATCCGCGCCGCACAGGGTGTTTTTGTTACACCGATCAATAACTTGGATGACAGCTATTACGACGCATCCGGTCTGCGTAAAGATGCGCTTGGCGCGCTTGGCCTGACCTCACCGCTCAGCGATGCTGTGACGTTTAAGATTAAGGCTTATTACCACACCAATACAGGTCAAGGCACATGGGGCACGCCTTATGTGCCAAGCCCCAATGGTGTGCCAATGTCGGTGCGGACAACCGAGTATGACATCCAGCGCGGCGGCGTATTCAGTTCATTAAACGCAGAAATCGGCAATCATGAAGTGACCATCGGCGGCTGGTACGAACATAACGACTTCACGCAAGCACGCCGGTTTTACGCGTATGAAAGCCTGACGACACCGGGCCGCGACCATACCGAGTTTCAGACGAACCCATTCTTCACCCAGTGGCTGTTCGATTTCAATACCGACACGTTGCAATATTATGTCCAGGACAAAATCAGCCTTGGCGATTTGACGGTCAACGTTGGTTGGAAGGGTTTTCAGGTAGCCAACGAATCTGATCCGCGTATCCAAGGCGCACTCGCTGCCGGTAAAATCAAATCGCAAGATTGGTTCCAGCCGCATGTGGGGGCCGCGTATAAAGTCAGCGACAAAGCCGAATTGTTCGGCGGCTTTACCCAAGTGACCCGCGCGTTTGTTTCATCGGCAACCAGTGGGCCGTTCTCAACCACACAAGCAGGCTTTGACGCATTGCTGGTACGCGGATTGAAACCTGAAGAATCCGACACCTATGAACTGGGTGCCCGCTATAATGATCCGGTGTTTAACGGTGTGATCGGCGTCTATTACGTCAATTTCCGTAACCGGTTGTTGGGCGTGGCAACCGGAGCTGGCATTGTCGGCAATCCTGCGATTTTGCAGAATGTTGGCGCCGTTCGCTCTATCGGTTTTGAAGCCGCCGGCGATGTTCGTCTTGGTGGGGGACTGTCGCTATTCGCGTCGTACAGCTACACCGATGCGAACTATCAGGATAACGTAATCACCCCGACCGCAACGATCCTGACCAAAGGTAAAACCGTTGTTGATACGCCAAAGCACCTGTTGCGCGGCGAAATCGCGTATGACAGCGACAGTGTCTTTGGCCGCATCGGTGCCAATTACATGAGCAAGCGCTTCTTTAACTATCTGAACGACCGTTCGGTGCCGAGCCGCGTGCTATTTGACGCGACCTTGGGCTATCGTTTTGATGCAGGCCTGCGCCTACCGCTGGAAATTCAGCTGAATGCGACAAACTTGCTCGACAAAAACTATGTGGCTACCATCGGCTCAAACGGTTTCGGCAACAGCGGCGATAACCAGACGCTTCTTGCCGGTTCGCCGCAGCAGTTTTTTGCAACTTTAAAGGTTGGTTTCTAAATATGGTTGGAATTAGCCGGCGTAAGATATTGGGCGGGGTGGCAGCGAGCGCCACCCTGCCCTTGCTGCCCGCGTTATCGGCAAAGGCGGAAGCTGCAACTGAGCCAGCCTTAACGCGCATCGCATTCGGATCGTGCGCGCATCAGGATAAGGACCAGCCGATCTGGGCGAACGTCAATCGTTTCGCGCCAGAGCTGTTCATTTTCCTCGGCGACAATATCTATGGCGACACCGAAGATATGGCAGTGATGCGCGCCAAATATACTAAGTTGGCGGCTAAGCCCGGCTTTCAGGAATTGCGCAAAACGACACCGATTATTGCGACATGGGATGACCACGATTACGGTGTCAATGATGGCGGTTTTGAATATCCAATGAAAAAGCAATCCGCCGAGCTTTTCTTGGATTTCTGGCGAGTCCCCGCGAACCACCCGCGCCGCAGCCATGACGGAATATACGGCGCCTATTATTTCGGTCCTCCGGGTAAACGCGTGCAGGTGATTTTGCCGGATAACCGCACATTCCGGTCGCCATTGCTGGGGCTGAGTGTCGAGCCAGAAGGCAAAGGCAATTATCTGGTCAATCCCGATCCTGCCTCAACTATGCTGGGCGACGCACAATGGGACTGGTTGGAACATGAACTGCGCCAGCCCGCCGATGTTCGCATCTTTGCATCCTCGACCCAAGTGCTCGCCGATGCCCCGGGTTATGAGGCGTGGGTCAATTATCAGGCGGATTATCAGCGGCTGATCGATGTGATCGATTTCACGCAAGCCGAAGGACTGTTCATGATTTCGGGCGACACGCATTATGCTGAGTTGTCGCGGCGCAGCGACGGTGCGCCTTATCCGCTTTATGATCTGACATCGTCGGGGATAACTGAGGTGTGGAAGTTTTTAGCGCCCAACAAAAACCGGATTGCGCAAGCGCCGCTTGAGCAGAATTTCGGGCGGATCACAATTGATTGGAGCGAAAGCGATCCGCTGGTGACGATGGAAGTTGAAGTTATCGACGGCAGTATCGGTATCAGCCAGAAAGTGCGGTTAAGCGAACTGCGTCAAGGGCGGCGGTAGCGCAGACTAACAAGATTGTCGCAGCGCCGAAATAGCTGCCGAGCGGGAGGTGTTGATTGCGCGCATGACTATCCCTAAATCGGGTCAGGAAATGGGCGAGGCCGAGTGTGCTGGCGAGCAGCAGGATCAGCGGTAGCGACTGCCATCCGACCCATAAACCGATTGCGCCGTGTAGCTTTGGATCGCCCGCCCCCATCACCTCAACACCGCGCACGCAAGAGTACCCTACGCGCAGCAACTGTAAGGCAGCGAACCCCGCGACGCCACCTATCGCGCGGTCAGCAAGGCTGGGGTCACCGGGAAGAAAACCGCCGCCGATCAGTCCCGTTACCGCTACGGCTATGACGAGATTGTCCGGCAACCAGTAATGCCGCCAGTCGAGGATGGTTAATGGTAGCAGCACCCAGCCAAGTACCGCCACAGCGACGGCACTCAGCAGCGGGAATAGAGCTGGACACAACAGGCCGAAGCTTGCGCAGAACAATTCCGTGTACAGGCCGTCGCGGCCAATCGCGGCATTGCAACGACGACATTTTCCGCGTTGGATTACGTACGATAGTATCGGCACCAGTTCATATGCGCGCAACGGCAACTGACAGTGATCGCAGCGCGACCGGCCGGTGACGATGCTTTCTCCCGTTGGCCAACGCTGACACAACGCCGCGACAAAGCTGCCCCAGATTGCGCCCAGCACCGTCAGCATACACGCGGTAAGCCAGAAAGGCAGAATGTCGGCTATTGCGCGATAGCCGCTAGTTAAGATGGCCCGAACGCACGAGGCGGAAGCCACCTGCAATCGGTTGAAAACCAGACAGACCAAGCGCTGCCGCCATCGCAGGCACCGGTTCCGAAATGCTCAGCGTCAACTCGTAGCTGCCATCGGCTTTAATGCGGATGAGTGCGCGTTCCATCGTTGATTGACTCATCAGCGGCAGCACAAGGTCGCCGTTGCGGCACTCGGCATTGCCGATCATCCCGCCGGGGACGACTGCATCCAACGCGCTATCATCCAGCGACAGCCTGACCACACCCGACGCATCGGCGCATTTGCCGCCGGAAAAGGCAAAGCTGAAAGTTTCAAAATGCAGCTGCCCGCCATCAAGCCCTTTAATCAGGCCTTTACCATCGACTGTCGCTGTCAGATCATCGGCATAAATGCCGCCAAAGCCAGTGCCCAAGCGACCGGAAATTCCCGGCGTATGGGGCGCAACACCGCGTTGTAGGGTAAAGCCGATTTTGCCGGTGAACAGCGGCAGGATCGTCAGACGTGCGTTGACATCGCCGATACGAACACTGCCCATTGACGCGTCGCCCAACGCACCGCTCATGATTGTGCCTTGGCTATGCCGCGCCGAAACGCCCATCGCCTTTGCAGCAAAGCCCAAAGGCATCAGCAGCAGCAAAGCGAGCAGGCCGAACAGAACCAACGCCCCAATCAGCGACAGAGGTTTACGCACCGTCATAGCTTTCTCCGCAACCGGATTTCTGCAGTCACAAAGCCGCCTTCGCCTTTGCGCACGCTGATCTGCGCCAGTTCAATTCCCTGCGCCTCTAGCCCTGTCAACCACGCGAACAGCGCGCCCGCCTTTATACTTGCGAGGCGAAAGCGATATTCATCAACGCCCATTGCAGCACCATCGGCGATTTCAAAGCCGGACGCGACTGCGCTGCTGGAAATCACCGTTTCAAGACTAGTGCCGGATGCGACGACCGCCGTTGCAGGCGATCCCGAATTTGCCTTGGCCAATGCAACGCTGGCCTCGATATTGCCCCGTCTTTTGGTCGCGGCGTCCAATTCCTTTTCCGCAGAGTCGATGGCGTTGTACCCGGGCAGGATCATTCCAAAAATGATTAGCATCAGTAACGCAAGACCCCCTGCAACGCTCAGCAAATACTGCTCGCGCGCTGATCGCCCCGAAAACCAGTTTTTGAACTGTTCGATCATGGCGCCCTCAACGTCAGGTCAGCCAATATCGTACCGCTTTGGTCGCGGCGCGGGGTGGCGGTGATTTGATAGCCGGCACGTTCTATCGACAGCAAAGCGGCGTTGATGCTTTCGGTATCGGGGGCAGCCAATGTCGCCTTTAACAAGCCATCATCGCCGAGGGTCGCATCGGTCAGTGCCAGATTGTCGCTGGTCCGCACCGATTGCCAGACGATAGCGAGCAGCATCACAGGCCTTGCCCGTTCGATGCCTTTGCGCGCGATGGCCGCATTCACCGCGGCCTCGGCTCCTGCAACGTCGGTAACAGCGGGCGCGACCGTTTGGGCAAGGGCGAGTGCAGTCTGATCCTCGCTGTAAATTGTCCATTGTAGCCTTGCATAATGAACGACCGATCCTGTCAAGGATAACGCTACGGCGAGCAACAGCAAGCGTTTCGTCCACAGCTTTTGCAGCTCTGTCAAAATCGGCGGCTGCTTTTTGCGGATCGACAAGCCATCGAGGAAATTGGGAAACGGCGCTTTGGCTATCGCCGCAAGCGCTGCCGTAATTTCAGGCTCCTCAGCTGTTCGGATGTCCGCATCGCCAAAAAATGCCGCCGCCAATCCGGGTTCGTCGGCGCAGCTGAGGTGCGCCGCATGAAGTGTTACGTGGCCATTTATGCTTGACCGGACCACGTCAGTTTCATCGGGCTTTACCACTGCGCCCATTGGTACAACGGCTGTCGGGTTCAGTCCGACATCCCAAAATCGCTGCACAACATTTACCAGATAGGCGCTATCAACTGTCGCGATCATCAGCTTGCCGTCCGCATCAAGCAAGGCCGCAGCCTGCACCGCGCCGATGGCTTTTTCCTGCGCGTCGATGCGTGCAACTGCAATTTCTTGTTGTGGCTCCAGCCCGCGTGGCTCGGCGCGACAATAGGTCGAGCGGTCAGCGGACACCAAAACAACCATCGGTATTGCTTCAAGCTCAGATGGCTCAAACAGGTCGGACAGCGTCGAAAGTGGGCGCTGTTGCGCCTCTTCGACGTCGCCGATGATCCAGCACAAAGGATCATCGTCATCAGCCAATGGCAACGTGGTCAAAATGGTGACAGCTGACGTCATTCCGCTTCGCCCCAGCTGCGCCAGACGATCTTTGGCGGTGCAACCTCAGCTGCGATCAGCGCCGTTTCGCGCAATTCGATATCCCCACTCATTACCGCCAGATCAAGCCTGAACCAGTTGCTGGTCATTTTCACCTGATCCTGCACGGCTTGGATTGGCTTTATACTTTGCGCGCCAAAGCTTTCCCAGAACCGTAGCACGCTGCCATAGCCACCACTGGGCCGTTTTGCCAATATGGAGCGCGCGGTGTTTATCGTCATTGCACCCGACGGATACAGCATCGCCAGCAACGGTGCTTGTTCGGGCAACACTGTGTTGGGGTTCAGTGGCGACAAGCTAGCGACCGGCAAAGCACATAAAAACGGCGATAGCTTGGCATAGATCGCGGGCGTGACATTTTTCACGCTGCGTAGCTCGCTTTTGTGCGCAAAAAGGCGGTTTGCGGCCAGATAGTTTTCAGCGCTACCCAGATAGTCGCTGTCCTCTGCGCCGCCGGGTTGCGCAGCGTTGTCGCTGTCCGCCCAATCGACGGCAGCCGCCGCAATCGAACGCGCGCTATTTTCGGGGATCGACAGCACAGTCATCAGCGATACGAACTGGTCACGGCCAATCGGATTGATGGCGAGAGCACCTTCGCTGTCTTGCACCAGACTGTTTAAATTGAAACAATTGCTGCTGTCGTGCACCGTTGCGCTGATCGTTCCACCGGGCAGTTGAAAGCGGCGCGGCGTTGCCAGCCAGCCGCCAGCCAACGTCGTTTGCGAGGCATCCGCGGCACGCAGGTCAGCGAGACGAGCCAAAGCGATGTCCTCTGCCGCATAGGCCAACAAGCGCGCCTGACGCATCGCTTGTCCATTTCCGGACAATTTGGTCGAAAGGATCACGCGGTCAAGCGTTGTCGCGGCAATCACTGACAGGATCGCCACGAGCAACAGGATCGACAGCAAAGCCGCACCGCGTTCTGAGGCGGGGACATTAGGTTGGGGCTTCATCGTCACCCTCCCCTTTCTTGATCGGCGCTACAACCCCTCCAGTGCCGACCAGAAACAGCAGGCGCACAGGCGCAGCGCGATTTTGCGTCAGTTCCAGTTCCAGTGCGCGCGGTAAAGCCAGCGGATTAGTGGCATCCCAGTCGGGCCGCCAATTACCCTCGGCATCACGGAAGCGCGCCGTCACTGACGCCACATCCTTCAACAATATCGTCGGCTGCGGCTTGCCGCCATCGAGCATAGACCAGCTAATCCGTTTCAGCGCGCCGTTTTCCAGTGCGTAGGCGACATGCTGCAATTCAGGCTCTGGTGCATCGTCAAGATTGGCCCGTCCTGCGCGGGTCAATGCAAAGATTTGTCCAGCGACGCCAAAACCGCTCGCTGAGAACGCCGGTGTCGTTGCTGTCGCTGACGTCCTAACCGGGCGCGTTATCGCCTGCGCCAAATCGCTTTCCGTCACGGCAATCGCCCGCGCGGTTTCACTCAATTCTGACAGCCGCCCCTTAACCACCAGCTGACTGCTGGCGGCGGATTGCAGCAACGCCACGCCCGCGACCGAGATCATCGAAAAGATCGCCAAAGCGACCAGCATCTCGACCATCGTAAAGCCGCGTTCATTTGCCTTAATTCGGCGGTTCATCGTTCGACCAGTCTTGCCGTTGAGAGCTTTGCTTGGCGGCCTGCTGCTGCACCGCTGCCTGACACGGTTATGTCGATTGTCACCAGCCTATTATCATCGGTCTTTTGCGTCACCACTCTCCAGAACCAGCGCCGCCCGCCATTTTCCTCTTCGCCTTCTTCGCTGCCGATCGCAGGGGCAAAGGGAGCTGAGAGCCGCTCGACCGCAAGATTTTGCGCCACCTGCGAGGCGAGTGCTGCGTCAGAAAGCGTTGCTGCAGTGCGGATCGAATAGCCTTGCAGGTTCACCATCGCGAGCGCCGCAAGGCTAAAAACCGACAACGCCACCAGCATTTCGATCAACGTGAAGCCATTAGCGCGAGACATCAACGTTCCCCGTTTCATCCAGCGTAACGCGCAACGGGCTTTGCCCGCCGGTCAGCAACACATCGACAGGGGCCGACGGAATGCCATTGGCATCAAAGGCAACCCGAACCATCCGCCCGCCTTGCAGATTTGCGGCCAACGGCGCGCGCCAGTCAGTCGTCATAAACGGCTTGGTGTCGATGGCGCGCCATATTTTTCGGTCGCGGCTTTCAAAGCCATAGCCCGATGGCCGCACCCAAAATGCCAGCGGACGCGATTCCACGACCGCACGGTCGCGCAATGCAGCGATGCGCATGGCGAACTGCTCGGCCTGACTACCGGCATTGCGCGACGCAGCGGCCACAGTCATCACAACAGCCGATACTGACAGGCCAATCACAAACAGGACAACCATTAACTCGACCATCGTAAAGCCGGATTCGGACGGGCGGTGTTTACTCAGCATAGATGTCGGCATTTTCGTCTTGCCCGCCCGGCGCGCCGTCAGCACCCAGCGAGTAGATATCAAACGCGCTGCTCTTTCCGGGCTGAGTATATTGATAGGGTCGGCCCCAAGGATCGTTCGGCAGCTTTTTGATGTAACCTTCGGTCCGCGCGCCGGGTGCCGCGACAGGCGGTGTTACTAACGCGGTCAGCCCTTGGCCACTATCGGGGTAAGTCAGGTTATCGAGCCGGTATGTTTCCAGTGCTTGCGACAATATGGCGATATCGGCCTTTGCCTTTTGGACCATTGCTTTGCTTTGGCTGGGCAGGACGTTGATGACCACTACCGTGGCCAGCAAACCGACGATGAAAATCACCACCATCAATTCGACGAGGGTAAAACCGTTTTGGATTTTGCCGGGTTTCTTGCGTCGGTATTTGGCGTCTGGAAAACGCAAATCAGAAAACAAAAAGCGCATGAGTTTTAACATGGTTACAGTCCTGTCAGGTTCTGAAGCTGCAATATGGGCAATAGGATCGCAAGGATGATGACCGCGACCATACCGCCCATGATGACGATGATCGCAGGCTCTAACAACGCCAACGCCGATGTGGTGAAGGTGTCGAATTCTTGTTCAAGATAGTCCGCCGCGCGCGCCAGCATGGTATCGAGTCGCCCCGCGCTTTCGCCGCTTGCCGCAAGATAAACCAGCAAGGGCGGGAACACGCCGACAGCCTGCATGGCGCCTGATAAGCTGCCGCCAGTGCGCACGCGTTCGACAATGTCGTCATTGGCATTGGCCAGCACGCGGTTGCGGATCGTTTTGCCGGTCAGCGTCAGCCCCTCTAGCAATGGCAAGCGGCTGGCGACCATCGTCGCCAAAGTGCGCGCCATTCGGGCTGCGTGCAGATCCCGCAGCAAGCGACCCAATAGCGGTAACCGCAGTATCGTGCGGTCAACCGTCAGCCGGAACGCTGGAACGCGCAGCCCTTGCCAAAAGGCGATTCCGAGGACGCCGATGGCGATTAAGATCAAGCACCAATAATCCGCCAGAAACGCAGAGATGCCGATCACCAAGCGCGTGATGAACGGCAGCTGCTGTTGCGCATTATCGAACTGTTCGACCACGCGCGGGACGACAGCGACCATCAATCCTGTGACCACAAGCATCGCGACCAGCGCCAAAATGCACGGATAGGCAAGCGCCCCGATCAGCTTACCGCGCATTTTTGCTTGCCGTTCCAACAGGTCAGCAAGGCGTCCGGCAATCAGCGGCAACGTGCCAGCCCCTTCGCCCGCCGCAATCATCGCGCGGTATAAAGGCGGAAAGCTGGAAGGTTCGCGGGCGAGCGCTTCGGAGAAACGCTGCCCCTCCATCACGCCGATATGGACGTTGCCCAGAATCTCGCGGACAGTATTTTTTTCGTTCTGCCGCGCTAGATTGCGCAAAGTTTCCTCAAGCGGGCTAACCTCGATCAACGACGCCATTTGCCGCGTGAACAGGGTTAGCTGCTTGCTCCCCAACCGCCGCCGCGTCGGCAGCGTGATCGCGGTTGCAAAGGCCGAGGGCGCAACATTTTCCTCAACAGTCACGACATACAGCCGCATGCCTTTTAACCGGCTGCGCGCCAGATCGTCATTGGCGGCCGAAATACTGCCCCGCCGTTCGCGGCCATCGGTATCGATCGCGCGATAGGCGTATTTAGGCATCGACTATGCTTTCGCTACGCGAAATGCGGATGGCTTCTTCGGGCGACGTCTCGCCGCTTCGCACCAGCTTTCGTGCAGCAGAGGCAAGGTTGGGGCTATGCATAAAGGCATGCTGCGCCAGCACCGCTTCGTCGCCGCCTGCGTTGATGATCTTGCGGATCGTTTCATCGACGCGCACCGCTTCAAACACACCGATCCGGCCCTGATAGCCGGTCTGTTTGCACGCATCACAGCCATGCGCCTGAAACACAACGGTTCCGGTTTCAAAGCCAAGCAGCGCGCTTAGCCGGCTGTCGCATTGCACCGGCTCGCGGCATTCGGGGCACAGCCGCCGCACCAGCCGCTGCGCAATCACCGCGCGCAACGTCGAGGCAAGCAGAAACGGCTCCACCTTCATATCGCGCAACCGAGTGACTGCACCGATGGCATCGTTCGTGTGTACGGTGGTCAGCACCAGATGCCCCGTCAGCGCGGCTTGCACCGCAATGTCCGCCGTTTCGCGATCACGAATTTCGCCGACCATCACAACATCTGGATCTTGCCGTAATATCGCGCGCAGTCCGGCGGCAAAGGTCATGCCGACTTTCTCGTTCACTTGCGTTTGGCCGATGCCCTCAACGGCATATTCAACCGGGTCTTCGACAGTCAGGATATTGCGGCTGCCGTCGTTCAACCGCTTTAGCCCACTGTAGAGCGTCGTGGTTTTGCCAGACCCTGTGGGGCCTGTAACCAATATAATCCCATTGGGCTCAGCCAGCGCCGCTGTCAGGATTTCCAAGCACTGCCCCGACATACCGAGCAGGTCGAGCGACAGGCCATTATTGTCCTTGTCCAGCACACGCAGCACAACCCGTTCGCCCGCGCGGCTTGGGAGCGTCGAGACGCGCACATCGATCAGCTTCCCACCCAAAGTCAGCCCAATCCGGCCATCCTGCGGCACACGCCGTTCGGCAATGTCGAGCCGCGCCATCACTTTGATGCGGCTGACAATCACCGGCGCGACATTAGGTGGCAGGCGGAGTTTTTCCTCCAGCACACCATCGTTACGCAGCCGCACAACCAGCCCGGTTTCATACGGTTCGATGTGAATATCCGACGCACCCTGACGTACCGCCTCTGCGATAATTCCATTGATAAGCCGTATGACAGGAGCGTCATCGGCGCTGTCCAACAGATCCTCGGCACTGGGCAGAAAATCACCGAGCAGCGCGTGCTCGCCGGAAAATTCGTCAACAATCTGTGCCGAGCCGTCGACCGAATAATGCTCCGCCAGATAAGTATCGAAAACCCCCTGTTCGACAAATTCGACGTCAAACGGCATCGCCAGATAGCGGCGGACCTCCAACAACGACATCGGGTCTGCACCTGCACGCAAAGCAACCGCAAGACGTCCATCCTGTTGCGAACGCAGAACGACGCCGTTCTTTCGCGCAAAGGCATAGGGGATATCGACTGCGGGCATTATGCCCATACTCAGCGCCGCATCGTCCTGCTCAATGATTAAGCTTTCGATCACGTCGTCATCACCGCGGCGGATTATCATGATGCATCTCCACCCATTTTCTCAGACGCCGGCACATCGACTGGCCGGATATCAGCTGGCTTTGCGGGACTGGTATCTGCAAGAGGTGATGCCTGATAATCCCCTTGCAACACCTGGTCAGTCGTCGGCGGAATTGCCCCCATGTAATCGCGGACCAGCTCATCAATGGAGGGTTCTACATCAGGATTGCGTTCCAACTGCATCGACCGGACATAGTCGTAACGCCGCGCGGTCAGGACATCGCCGTCATGCCGCGTGCGCAATATCGTCGGGCGAATGAAAACCATCAAATTCGTTTTCGCGCGGGTTTTGCTTTTTGATTTGAACAGTTCGCCGATCAGCGGAATGTCGCTTAACAATGGGATCCGCTCGATCGTGCGACGTTCGTCATCGTTCAGCAGACCGCCAAAGGCCATGATCTGGCCATCACCGACGGTCAACGTCGTTTCAAACTGCCGCTTGTTGAGGATCAAATCGCTCGACCGGCTCGACACTGGCCCCGCAACGCTCGACACTTCCTGCTTCAAAAACAGTTTCACATCGCCTTGGGCGTTTACCTGCGGCGTGACTTCCAGTTTGATGCCGACTTCCTGCCGCTGAACAGTACGAAAGGCATTGTTGAAATCGGTCGAGAGTTTTTCTCCCGTAGTGATCGGAACTTCCTGTCCAACAAGGAATTTTGCCTTTTGGTTGTTCAGCGTGACGATATGCGGCGTTGCGAGCAGGTTCGATTGAGTATCGTTTTGCACCGCGTTAATGATCGTCCCGAAAATCGCATTGCGACCAATGTCCAAAGCAAATCCGGCAAAGCCGCCCGTCGCTGCGAGGACCGAGGCCGCCGCTGCTTCTTGTAGGCTGTTGCCAAGCGCACTGCTGTTGGTAGTCGTCGTTGTTTGGCCGTTAACGGTGGTGGTCGTTTCCGAAAGCTGCTCGGCTGCATAAGCACCGCCGATTGTCAGAATAGACGGCACAGCATTGGAATAATTCGTCGCCGCAAATGGCGCGTTTTCCCCGCCGACCAGAAACTGGACGCCCAGCCGCTTTGCCGCGTTGTTGCCAATCTCGACAACGATTGCCTCGACCAACACCTGTTCGGGCCGGGTATCAAGCTGCCGAATTAGCTCGCCCAAAGTCCGCTGCATATCGGGGTTGGCGGAAATGATAAGCGCATTGGCCCCTTCATAACGCGTCACAATAATTGGCCCGCGTCCGCCGATGCCGTTCAACCCGTTTGCGGTTGCGGAAACTAGCTCGGGCGCCCTTGTCGCTGCAGCAGCACTATCGGCTTTCGGTGCAGCATTACTCGCGCCGCTATCTGCGACCGACGGCTGCCCGCCGCTTTGCGGAGCGATCAGCGACTGCACTGTTTGTAGCAAAGTTTCGGCATTGGCATGGTCGAGCCAATAGACGCGGATTTCTGCACCCGACTGCGCCTTATTATCCAGCTCTTTTGCCATCGCGGCAAAGCGCGCAACGGTGGACGGTTCGCCGCGCAACGCTATCGCATTGCTGCTGTCGATGGGGACGACGGTAACCGGAGGCCGCGCACCTTCACCAGTAACGCCCTGCCCAGCGAGTCCTTGCAAAGCGGCTGCGATTTCGCGCGCGCCTGCGTTTTGCAACGCCATGACTTGCGTAGCGGCAGAATCGCGGTCGATTTGGCGCACCAAATCGCGGATGCGGCGAATGTTATCGGCATAATCCGCGACAACCAGGCTGTTGGCATTACGGTTTGCGGTAATCGAACCCTCTTTGCTGATCAGCGGACGCAATGTTTCGACAGCGGACGGAGCATCGATGGATTTCAGGCGGAAAACCTCGGTCACAAACTCGCTGGGTGCGGCTTGTTTTGGGCTGACCTTTGACGGCTGGGTTGCGGCGCCATCGGCAAGCTGAATTCGATAACCACCATTGCGCATTGGCACGGCGAGGAGGCCGTTGGCGCGCAGTGTCGACAAAAATACCTCGAAATACTCTGACCGTGACAGCGACCGATCGGTAACAATCGACACTTTGGTCTGCACGCGGCTATCGACGATAAAGGTTTTGCCGGTGACGCGCGCCGCATCCTGCACAAAGGCGCGAACGTCAGCTTCGCGCATGTTGATCGAGTATTGCGCATGCAAAGGTTGCGCAAAAAGCGCGGCGCTAACCAGCACAAGTAAAAGCGTTTTGCGGTTCACAGTCATTCCAAATTCAGGCCGATAGGGATTTTTTGAGCGCCGCGTTCGACCTCTAAAGTAAGCTTGGCGCCGGGGCGCAGTTGCGCCGCTATGTCCTGTGCCGAACCGACGGGACGGCCATTGATGGTCACGACAATGTCACCAGTGGCAAGGCCCGCATTGCGCAACATAGCGCCGTCATCTTTAGCGCTTAGGACCAAGCCCGTCACTCGTCCGCCTTCGTTGCGTGGGGTAACATTGACTGAATCGCGCAGTGTGGCGGCGTTCAACCTAACCTCGTCCGAGCCGCTTGATGCAGCAGCGGTAATTGTTACCGCAGTCCCCGTCTCGCCGACTGTTTCGGCAGGGACCGATTGATCCAAAAACAGAGATTCCTTCACGCCGCCGCGCGTAAGGACAACGTGGTCAAACGCGACCTCCGACAAGATCACGCCGGGCATAACTTCGGTGCCGACGAGATAGCTTTGCTGCAAACCGTCCGCGCCCGCCAAAATCGCAGAGCCGCTGCCGCTGAATTCATTCACGCGGGTTCCAAACAGCGTTAACGACAGCGAGGTGATCGCAACTTCTCCGCCCGCTTGCGAGGCAGTCCGGCTAAACGGATCGAACGAGGCGAACAAAGCCATCCGCGCTGACGCAGTCAGGATCATCGGCTGTTTTGGTTTCCAATTGCCAAAGCTGCCCAAGGGACCAACGACGATCCAAAACAGATTGGCCAGCAACGCCACGCACAAAGCCGCAAGCAAACCGATCAGCCAATCCCCGAGCGCCAACCGATTAGGGCCGCGCAAGTGGAACAGACTAAAACGGGATTGCAGCTCAGCCAAAACATTCTCCAGCGATTCGGGTTGTTCCACGCTGGTTAGGTCGCCGATGTGGCAGTTCCACGACGCCTAGGTTTCAGTTTTGTTACAGCTACGCCCCACCTGTCCCGGATCAGAACGTAATGTCGATACCGAACGACGCGCTGATGCCTTCTTTATACAGGTTGTAATAAATCCGGTTCGCGCCGTTTTCTTGCAATTCGCGGTACTTATTGTTGGTCAGGTTACGCATTTCAAGCTTCAATTCGACCTCTTTGCCGCCCAGCGTGATGCCTTGACGAGCGACGAAATCGAGCTGGAAGCCGGGACGTTCCAAAATGTCAGGCTGGCCACCGGCACCACGGCTAGTCACGCGGTCGCTGGCATACGTCAAAAGCAACGTCTGTTGCGACAGGCTTTCGGTATTTTCAAGGCCCAGTTGCAGATTGACCAAATGGTCGCTCTGTCCGGTCAATGGCGTGCCGTTGACGAAAAAGTCCGTCGCTTTGTTTGCCGCAGAGGCAAAGACCGCAACCGGATCATTTGCCCCGACGCTAATCTTTGATGACGTATATGTGTAGTTTGCGATCACGACCGCCCGGCGCGTGCCGAAAAAGCCTGTGCCTTCATCATTGCCAAGGTCGAAATATTTTTGCACCTCAAGCTCTGCACCATAAAGATCAGCCTCTGGTGCGTTGGCAAAGCTAGTGATGACCGAGTTGTCTTCAAAGCTGGAAAATGTCTCGATGGGATTTTTTAGGCGTTTGAAAAAGCCCGCAACAGTGATCCGCTGATCGCGATCAAAATACCATTCATAGCGCGCCTCGGCATTATACAGCTGGCTGTCGGTCAACAACGGGTTGCCGCGAAACAAGCGGTTGCTGTCTGGATCGTAGAAGGCTTGGAAAATCAGCTCGCGGAATTGCGGACGGGCGATCGTCTTCGACGCGCTGAGGCGGAACTGCATTTGCGGCGCCAGCTCCCAAGTCAACGTAGCACCGGGCAACCAGTAATTCCGGCTAAGCGATGTGGATGCAAGCGACGCTGTTGGGATTGTAAAGACCTGCACAGGCTCAACAGTCTGTTCCGCCGCCTCATAACGCACACCGATATTCAGGCTTAGCTTTTCAGTCAGATACGCCTGAACCTGGCCGTATGCTGCGTTATTGATCAGCCGCGCATCAAACACAGGGTTAGCTTCGTTGGTATCGACCAAATTGATACCGTAAAAGTTGATCACATCAGGTTGCAGCAGAAAGTCAGGCCGGAATAAAGCCACCGCATTGGGAAAGGTTGTGGGCGCGATAAACGAAAAGTCGCGGCGTTCAACGCGGCGCGCCGTGTCATTATAATTATAGCCAATTGTCGCAGATACCGTGTCCGACGGCTTGTACGTCAGGTCAACGCCGCCCGAATACAGATCTTCGTTCAAGTCAGAATAGGTAACCTCCGCGCTACCGCGCTGACCATTGTTCAACCGGTTGATGAACTGTGCGCCAAACGGATCACTTGGATCATTGCTGCGAAAGTATTCATAGCTAAATTCACCAGGGGCCTCACGCTGCGAATTGGCGTAACCGATCCGTACGTTCAAATTCACATCGGACGACAGCTTGAATTCGCCAACCATTTGCGTGCTGAACAGTTGCCGTTCGTACCAAGCGGTATCCTGCTGCATCAATGTCGCAATCGGCGACAGGTTCTGGCGGGTGCCGACGCCCAAACGCGATTGTTTCAACGTATCGCGGATATACAGGTTGGTCCAACGCAGTTTTTGATCACCGGCCTCTAAACCAAGGCCCAAAAGCCCGTTCACGACAACACGATTGTCCGTTGTTACCCGTTGAAAATCGACGTCTTTTTGCGATAGGTCCAGTGTCGATGCCGTTTGCTGCAATGTGTCGCGCGTGCGCCATTTGTTGCTGTAGCCAAAATTGGCAATGACGCCGAAAGTCGCACTATCGCTGGTATCGAAACTGGTACCGCCGGTTAGGCTGAATGAACCATTGGCCGGTAAATGCTTATTACGCTGAATAACCGACGTCCGGCCGTTGACCAATTCGCCTGCAATCGCCTGCGTATTGACAAGCCCGGTGCTCAGCCGGTCGCCACTGGCCAGAAACGCCGAAAGCGCTGGCGGCAGATCACGGTTACCATTGTCATAGCCGCTCCAATCGAGCGAACTACCGAAATGGGTGTAGCCAAGCTGATTGGTCGTTTCAGTGTTGCCACTGATATTGCCACCGACGGTCAGGAACGACTCGGTCGGGATGGCTTTGGTCGTCAGGTTAATAACACCGCCGCCAAATTCACCCGGGAAGTTTGCCGAATAGGATTTCTGAACCAACGACGACGCAATCACGGCGGTCGGGAATAGGTCGAGCGGAACCACACGCTTTAGTGGCTCGGGGCTTGGTAGTGGTGAACCGTTTAGCAACGCTAACGAATAGCGATCACCAAGGCCGCGGACATAGACAAAGCCTCCGCCAACAACGCTTAAGCCCGTCACGCGTTGCAACGCACCGGCAATATCGCCCTCACCCGTCCGCGCAATATCCGCACTCGACAGTACCGAGACGACTTGCGGAGCAGATTTCTCCAAATTGCGCACACGCGAACCGCGAACAATAATGCCCTCGCCTCCGGGAATGGAGATGTCGACAGCTTCACCTTCGGCTGCGGCCTCCTCTGGATCGTAGACCGCTTCATCAACGCTCTGTTCGGCAGCAGCAGTATCGTCGATCACCTCGACGGGAGTTTCGCCCACTGCAACATCCTGGGCAAATACGGCGGTTGGAGCTACCAAAGCGGTGGAGAGTAAGAGGAGCGTCGCTGGAGCCAAAGGCTTAAGCATTTTACAATTCCTTGGAATAAAATTGAGGGTGGAGAGCGGCTTTCAACGCCGCACTCCACCCTTCAGGTCATGCGACTCAGGTTGTGGGCAGCGATGTGCAGGCGCTGCTTGTCGAGCCAAAGTTTGCCGTCGCGCTGTTGCATGTCCAACCTGCGTACCAAGTATCCGCAGCATTCTGGACCGCACCGACATAGGTTTTAGTCTCAAAATACGCATCCAGCGTCGCAGCGTTAAACGCGGTGACCGCTGTTTCACCGGTTCCGTTGATGAACGTGCTGCTTAACGTTGGTGTGAACGCGCTGTTGTTATTGTTCGATCCGCTACCAAACACTGTTTGGACATCCGCAGCGCTCACGCCGTTGGCACCCAGAAACGGTGTCGCACCGCACTGCATCACCACCGAACGGAAAAGCGGCGCACCGACTTCATCAATCGCAGCATCGACCGTTGCTGAAATCGTCTGCGGACGGCTGATGCGGATGCAGCTTGCGCTTGGCGACACCAAAACGGTATTCACCAGCGCATAGTCGGTGCCACCGCGCAGCAAGATCGCCGCTTGGTTGCCCGGTGTCGCGCGTTGAATAAAGGTTGCGTTCGAAATGCGTGTGTTTTGACGCGGTGTGTTGCCGTCCAATGCGTTGTCCGAGTCAGCTTCGATGATCGAGTCACCGGCCGACGCTCGCTGTATACCAAGAACATATTGAAAGTTGGCTTTGATGCCGACGTCTGTGTCGATCAAATCATCCTCTGCGCCGGTTAATACCAGATATTTGGCATTGACGCGGCCACCAAAAAATTCGGCACCGTCATCGGAACTGTTGTGCGTTTGAATGTTGTTAAAGGTTGTGCCAGAACCGGTTCCGCCGGTGGTCAACGCCTGCAATTCGCTGTTGCCCGAAAGCACAAAGCCGGAATAGCGGATTTGGACAAAGCTTAACCGTCCGCTGTTATCGGCAGGGCTTGCGCCGCCGTATAATGCAGGGTCAACAGCGCCTTCAACCTGACGCTCGCATGCGGCGGTGCCGGGGGTGGCACCAGGAGCGATACAATCCGTAATCGGTGCGCGGCCCGAAAGCACAAGTCCGCCCCATTGGCCGCTTGATTCGTCGCTGTTAAGACCAAGCACGTTATCGCGGCTGGTAAAGATAATCGGCAAGGCGGCAGTGCCAACGGCATTGATGCGGTTACCGCGGTTGACGTTCATCCACGAAACACCGGTGCCACCAAAAATGATCACGCCCGGTTCGATATTCAGCGTGACTACGGTGTTGGTCGAGGCTGGACCTTGGTCAGTGCCAACGTCAACGCGTCCACCCAAGCGATAGAGAACGCCAGTAATCTTTGGCACAGTGATGGTTGTATTGATGCGCGCAGGCAGTGTGCAGACGCGATACGTGCCGGTGGGACCAGTTATCGTTCCGGAATCAGTCAGACCTTGAGGGTCGGAAATGGTTGGGCAACCGCCAGCTGGCGATACCACTGCGGGCGGCGGAGGTGGTGGCGGGGGCGGAGGTGGCGGAGCTGGATTGTTGATGGTGATATTGCCGCCGGTGCCTGGCGAAGCAATGTCGTCTGCGCCGCAACCGCTAAGCGTTGCTGCAGCGGCTGTGACGTAAATCAGGCCGCGCAATTTGGGATCGAGTTTCATCTGAATTCTCCGCAACATTTTTTCTATGCGCCCGGTCCGGGCAAGA
>JAYVGQ010000101.1:0-7629 GCA_043771985.1 Sphingomonadales bacterium | reverse complement strand
CCAAAAACCGATGCCATCGATGATCGCGCCGACTATCCCAGCGCCGACAAGCAACACACCGACAGCCACCGCAGCCCGCGCGACTTTGCCGTAAAAATGCGCCCGGCGCAGCGCACGCGACTTCATCCCGATGGGTGGCCCCATACGGATCGTGCGCAGCGACCGGCTGGCGCTGGTTAGGATTTCGTCAGAGTTGGAGGCGGGGCTATTCAAGACATATCCCTAACACTCGTCACCCCCGCGAAGGCGGAGGTCCAACACCTGACGATGAAATTTAGCGTGCCAGTGATGGATTCCCGCCTTCGCGGGAATGACGAAGTTTTTTGTTTCAAGTCTAGCGATCACACTATGCCTCCAAAGACGATAGCAGCCCAGGCTCTTGCACAGATTTCAGCGCCTGTGCCTGACCCTCGGCGCGCGCGATGTAACCTTTGGACTTATGTACTTCAGCCTCCAACGCGTCGCTGGTCGCTTTCATGCTGTCCAGCGCTTTTAGCTTGAACGTGTCGATGGCGTCCATCGTGTCATAGATATTCTGAAACGCGCGTTGCAGCGTTTCCAACGGGATTGCCGCCGTGACTGCCTGTTCGTGAATACGCGCAGTATTTTCGCGCAGCATTTTGCCAGTGCCATCGATGATCCCCGCCGTCGTCGTGTTCAGCGCGGTGATCTGGTCAAGCACCAGTTTCTGGTTCGACATCGCTTGCGCCACCGTCACCGCTGTGCGCAACGCACCCACGGTGGTGGTCGAGGCGCGGTCGACACCCTTCACCAGCTCGACGTTGTTTTTCTTGACCAGATCAAGCGCCAGATAACCCTGCACCGTCACTGCCATTTGCGTCAGCAAATCTTGGTGCCGTTGGCGCACATAGAATAATGCAGTTTCTTTCAGCGCCTTTGCTTTGGCCGGATCGGATAGTTCTAGCTCCGCCGATTTTTCCTCCAACCGCCCGTCCAATTGCTTGGAAATGACGATCATTTGCTCCAGCTTGCCCATGGCTTTCCACAGGTTCTGCCGCTCCACATCAATCGCTGCATTATCCATCAGCAATTCGTCTTTGCCGTTGGCAAGTCGGCCGAGAATACCGCTGATATGGCCCTGCGCGCTTTGATAGCTGTCGAAATAATTGCGCAATTTGTTGCCGAATGGGATGATGCCAAACAGCTTTTGCTTCGTCATCAGATTACCCTTTTTCGAAGGGTCCAAATCCTCAACGGTACGGCGCAGTTCAGCCAAATCGGCACCAACGCCCGACTGGTCGTCCATCTGCCGGATAGGGCGATCAAGGAAACGGTTGGATTGCCCAGCCGCCTCCATGATCTCCTTACGGCCCATGCTGGTCAGTTGATCAACACGCTGGCCAAATTCGGGGCTGTTGACGTCTTGCGCCAACAGGTCGTTGATGTACCCTTCGACCTTTTCCTGCAATTTCGTCTGCACATCATCGGACACCGGAACCAGCCCCGATGCCCGTTCAGCCGCAATCACCGGCACCGGATCTGGCGGGGTCAGCTTTAATTCGGTTTCCGTGGCAGTCAGCGTTTCGGACGACATGGTCGATCCCCCTTTAGTTCGTCATTAGCCTTTAACATGGAGCGCAAGGACATTGATTTCAAGCAAATCCCGCGTTGGTGTGTTATTATTTTAATACACCTTGGTTTTTCCTCTCCTACTCACCCAACCACTCGTCATCCTGAACTTGTTTCAGGATAACAAACCACCGTTGCGCGTTATCCTGAAACAAGTTCAGGATCACGAATGTATGAGACATCACTCCGCCAACTCCGCCACCACCAACGGTGTCAACTTTTCCACCACCTTCGCCACGCCCTTTGCATTGGGATGGATGCCGTCGTCGAGCATCAGCGTTTTGTCCGTCATCACGCCATCGAGGAAAAACGCCAGCAAAGGCGCATCATATTGCTTGGCGAGGGTAGGAAAAATCGGGTTGAACGCGTTGGCGTAATCAGCCCCCAAATTGGGCGGCGCAAGCATTCCGGTCAACACAACATCGATGCCGCGTTTATCGAGTTCAGCGACCATCGCTGCGATATTGGCCCGCGTTTCGGACGGCTTGACCCCGCGCAGCATATCATTCCCGCCAAGGCCGAGGACCACAACATCCGGCTTACGCTCCAGATTATCGAGCACAAAGTTCAGCCGCGCTTTGCCCGCCGCGCTGGTATCTCCCGATACGCCTGCGCCGTGCACACGCGCGTGGATGCCCTTTGCCTGCAACGCGGCCTGCAATTGCGGGGCCAGCCCTTCGTTCGGGCCGAGCCGGTAGCCCGCGTAAAGGCTGTCGCCAAAGGCAACGACCAAGCTGTCATAATCTGCTGGCGTCTCGGCCTTGACCTCTTTTACCGGCGCTTCCGCCACCGGCGTTTGGCCGCATGCGCTTAGCCCTTGGATAAGCAGCAACGCGGCCCCATATGCGATAAAACGTCTCAATATAAGGTTCCTTCCTTGCACGCTCCGATAAGCAGCACAGCGGATATGGCAATTCGCGCGTCCAATGTCACCCTCACCCTTGGTTCCGACGATGCAGCGGTTGAAATCCTGCGCGGTGTCGATCTGGAAGTGCCATACGGCAAAAGCGTCGCGTTGCTGGGGCCATCGGGTTCGGGCAAAAGCTCGCTGATGGCGGTGCTGGCTGGGTTGGAACGCGCAAGCGGCGGATCAGTTGAGGTTGATGGCCTGAACTTTACGCAACTTGACGAGGATGCCCTCGCCCGTGCACGGCGAGGCCGGATCGGGATTGTGTTGCAGGCATTCCATCTGCTGCCAACGATGACTGCGCTGGAAAATGTTGCTGTGCCGATTGAATTGGCGGGGATCGCCGATCCGTTTGGCCGCGCGGCGGCGGAATTGGAAGCGGTCGGCCTTGGCCACCGGCTGACGCATTATCCCTCGCAATTATCAGGCGGTGAACAGCAACGCGTCGCGATTGCGCGCGCTATGTCGGCTGCGCCCAAAATCATCTTTGCCGATGAACCTACGGGCAATTTGGACGGAGCAACCGGCGGCTCGATTATCGACCTGCTGTTCGAACGCCGCGCCGCGTTGGGCGCGACATTGCTGATTATCACGCACGATCCGGAACTGGCGCGCCAATGTGATCGCGTGATTGCGATGCAAGATGGTTTGGTGGTGGAGAGCGTGGCTTGACCCTTCCCCTCTCCGCAATTTGGCGCATTGCGCGGCGTGACTTGTCGGCGCGGATCAGGGGGCTACGACTGCTCGCGGTGTGTTTGTTTCTGGGGGTGGCTACACTGGCCGCCATCGGCAGCTTGACCGCCGGAATCGCGGATGAATTGTCGCGGCGCGGCCAGACTATCTTGGGCGGCGATATTGCTATTGAGATCAGCCAACGTGAAGCAAGCGATGCTGAAATAGCGGAGATGCGCAAGCTCGGCGCGTTGTCCGAAACCGTCAAGCTACGCGCAATGGCGATTGCCAGCGACAGTGTGCTGGCGGAGCTGAAGGCTGTCGATGCGGCTTACCCGTTATACGGGAAATTCACGCTCGATGATGGGCGGCAAGTGACGACGCCAAAGCCCAACGAGGCCTATATCGGGCCGTCGATGGCAAACCGGCTGAACATCAAAGTCGGCGACTCTGTGCGTTTTGGCGAACAAAGTTTTCGCGTCAGCGGTATCATCGCTGAAGAGCCCGACCGGCTTGGTGAAGGCTTTACCCTCGGCCCCGTCGCCATCATCAATTTGCAGTCGCTGCCCGCAACTGGCCTGATCCAGCCCGGCAGCATGTATGAAGCCAAATACCGCGTCAAATTACCCGCCCGTGTCAATTCTGAAGCGACTGCCGAACGGCTGAAGAAAGAGTTCACCAGTGCAGGTTGGGACATCACAGACCGATCCAACGGCGCACCCGGCACGCGGCGCTTTATCGAACGCATGGGGCAATTCCTCACGCTGGTCGGACTTGCATCCTTGGTGATCGCGGGCATCGGCGTCGGAAATGGCGTCGGCAGTTACCTCGAAAGCAAACGCGCCAGCATAGCGACGCTGAAAGTCAACGGCGCGGACAGCCGGGTCATTTTCCGCATCTATATGATGCAAATCCTGACCGTTGCGGCGTTCGCCATCATCCTCGGTCTCGCGGTGGGCAGTGTGTTGCCGCAAGCGATTGGCTGGGTTGCGGGCGATGTGTTGCCCGTTGCGCCGGGCTTTGCGGTCTACCCCATCCCTCTGGCGGCGAGTGCCGCTTACGGCTTGCTAATCGCGATTGCTTTTGCGTTACCGCCACTCGCCCGCGCCCGCACGGTCCCCGCCGCCGGATTATTCCGCGCCGTTGTGGAACGAAGTAGCCGCGCCGACCGCCGGACGGTTATGTGGGTGACTGCCGCGATTGGCGCTATTGTTGCTCTTGCCGTCGCCACAGCGCGGGAGCCTTTATTCTCGCTGATCTTCATTGCCGCTGCCTTCGGGCTTCTGGTGTTGCTCGCGGGAATAGCATGGGCGATGCGCTGGATCGCCGTGCGCCTGCCCCGCCCCACCGCTCCGCTGCCGCGCCTTGCGCTCGCTAACCTGCACCGCCCCGGATCGCACACTCAGGCGTTGGTAGTGGCACTGGGCCTTGGTCTGACATTATTCGTCACGCTGGCGGCAATCCAGACCAGCATCAACAACGAAATCCGCGGCCAAGTCCCCGAACGCGCACCCAGTTTCTTTGTGCTCGACATCCCGCGTGAACGCGCAACCGAGTTCGGCGATATGGTCACCGCCGCGGACCCCAAGGCGCAGGTCAATCTGATCCCGGCCCTGCGCGGCACAATCACCGAATTTGGCGGACAACGCGTCGATCAATTGGCTGAGTTGCCCGAAGGCGCATGGGTATTACGCGGCGACAGAGGCCTGACCTATAGCGGCATTGTGCCCGTCGGCAGCGAAGTGATCGCAGGCAAATACTGGAGCGCCGATTACAAAGGCCCGCCTTTGGTTTCACTTGATCAGCCGGTTGCGGAATCTTTGGGCCTCGGCGTCGGCGACACGCTGACGGTCAATGTATTGGGCGTCGAGGTGCAAGCCACTATTGCTGCCTTGCGCGAAGTGAAGTGGGAGAATTTCGGGCTGAACTATGCGTTGGTATTTTCACCCGGATCATTCGACGCAGCGCCGCATAATATGGTTGCCACATTGACCGTGAACAAAGCCGCTGAGCGCGTTTTGGCGAAATCCATCCCGCCCGCCTTCCCGTCTTCGTCGCTGATCGAAGTGGGTGAAGTCGTCGGCCAAGTCTCCAATTTACTGACACAAATGGCGCAGGCGATTGCAGCGGCAGCCTCGATTGCCATTCTTGCAGGGATTGCCGTCTTGGTCGGAGCAATCGCAGCCGCGCGCCAGTCACGGATTTATGATAGTGTGATCATGAAGCTGCTCGGCGCAACCCGTCGTCAGATATTGGCGGCGCAAGCGATGGAATATGGCGTGCTGGCGGTGGTCCTGGGGTTGCTTGCGTTACTGATCGGAATGGGAGCAGCTTGGTATGTCGTCGTGCAGATTTTCAACTTCACCTTTGCGCCCGATCCCGTTGTGTTGGCGGTGACTTTAGTCGGCGGCGCAGGGCTGACCTTCGCGCTCGGCATTGTTGGTTCGCTGCCGATCCTTGCAGCGCGACCCGCAGTTGCGCTTAGGAGCCTTTAGCCAGTCGCGCGGCAATCGGAGCGGACACGATCAACTGCGCCATATGATACAAGATCGCGGGCAAAAGGATCAGCCCGACTGCACTACCAAACAAGATTGCGGCCATCGGTGCGCCTGTCGCAATGCTTTTCTGTGCACCGGCAAAGACCAGACTGACGCGGTCGGCGCGGCTTAATCCCAGCATGCCGCCGAACCTCCAAGCGCCGGCAAAAGCGAATGCCAAAAGCAAAGCGAGCAAACCGCTGAGCAGCAACAAATCCCTGCCCTGCAACGACAGCAGACTCCCAGAATTCACCGCACCTGCAAACGCCACATAAACCGCGATCAAAATCACCAATCGGTCAAAGAACGACAACATCACCTTTTGCCGCAACGCCCATCCGCCCAGCCAGCGCTGCACCGCTTGCCCCAAAGCAAAGGGTAGCAGCAGCATCGTCGCAATCCGCAACACGACATCACCGCCGACAGTAACGCTGGAAGACGCGCCCAGTACCAACGCAACCAGCAGTGGCGTGACGATAATCCCGGCGAGATTAGAGAGCGCCGCGCCAACCACCGACGCGGCAACATTACCGCCACCCAGTGCGCTGTAACTGATCGCCGATTGCACCGTGGAAGGCAGCATCGTGCAATAGATTAGCCCGGCAACCAACCCTGCTGGCAACACCCAGCCTGCGCCTTGGGCCAACGCAATCCCTGCCAACGGCATAGCCACAAAGGTAAAGCCGAGCATAGCTCCCTGCAGCTTCGTCGCAGTGACCGCCTTAACAACTTCCTGTCGGGGCAGCCGCAATCCGTGCAGGAAAAATAGCGCAAAGATACTAATGAAGCTGACGTTCTGCGCGAGGGCCAGACCTCGACCATGAACCGGCAGCAGCCACCCGAATACTATCGCCCCCAAGAGCATCAAAACAAAACGGTCGGGCATCAGGCGTGGTATCATCATAGACTGATGGCCCAGCAATCGTTCAGACGCAACATCACCTTTACCGCGCTTTGCCTGTCTTTCTAAATTCTGCTATGAAGTGGCAGTCTTCGTGGTGAGAGGAATTTAGTATGTCGCATAAAACCAATCGTCTGATTTTGGCATCAACTGCAGCACTGAGCCTGGTGATGAGTTCACCCGTTCTGGCCGCAGGTGGCGGAGGCGGCGGTGGTGGCGGATCACCCAGTTCATCCGCACCCGCTTATAATCCAACCGTTGATTATCAAAAAGGTACAGCCGCTTATCGCGCCGGTGATTACAAAACCGCCGTCAGTCATTTCAAAAAAGTCGTTAGCGCACTTCCAAAAGATGCGGCTGCGCAATATCTTCTGGGCACATCGTATATGGGCCTTGGCGATCACAAAAAAGCAGCAAAGCCACTAGGATTGGCCGTCAAATACGATGCCAGATTGATTGAGGCGCGGCGCGATTTAGGAATAGTGCACGCAAAACTGGGTTTAACTGCGAAGGCAGACGAGCAGCTGGCAGCGCTTAAGCTGCGTCAGGGAGCATGCGATGCGGCAAAATGCAGTGATGCAGCAAAGTTGGCCGATGCTGTAACTAAGGTCGAGACAGCCATTGCCAGTGGCAAGCAAGCCTCTGTTGATATGCCCGACGTACAACTCGCTGCGGCCAAAACAGCCGACGAAACCTATGTAACAGCGGTAAGCCTGATTAACGAAAAACGCTATTACGAAGCCATCACCTATCTCAACGATGCGCGCTGGGCTGCGGGACCGCATCCCGACATTCTTACCTATCTCGGCTTTGCAAACCGCAAGTTGCAACGATACGAAATCGCTGAGGAATATTACCAATCCGCGCTGCAAATTTCCCCTAAACATCGCGGTGCGCTAGAATATTATGGTGAGTTAAAACTCGAACGCGGAGATGTCGCGGGTGCCAAATCCCATCTGGTAAAGCTTGAGAAAATTTGCGGTTTCGGGTGTAATGAGGCTGATGAGCTTCGCCGCTGGATT
>JAYVGQ010000100.1:0-89064 GCA_043771985.1 Sphingomonadales bacterium | reverse complement strand
AGAATGGTGGGCGTAGCAAGGTTTGAACTTGCGACCCCTGCAATGTCAATGCAGTGCTCTACCGCTGAGCTATACGCCCATTCTGCGCGCGCTCTAGCGGCGCAATTGATTCCGTTCAAGCTTTGAATCAGGGTTTTGATTTTTGTTTCAGCTACACTGAAACGGTTGCCGCGCCAGCCCACGCCCCCACCCGACCCCCCAATCAGGTTACTTTGTGGGAGGTCGGGTGGGGGCGCGGGCTGGTACGGCTTCGACGGTCGTGGAACGATTGCTATATCGCGCCGGTCGCAGCCTCTTTGTTGAACAGGCGTTCAACCTCTAGAACCAAATCCTTCAGGTGAAACGGCTTTGACAGTATCTTTGCTTGTGGCATCGATTCGCCCGCCCGCAAGGCTACGCCAGAAAACCCGGTTATGAACATCACCTCTGATTTAGGCGAAACTTTTGCACAATGGCGGGCAAGTTCGATCCCATCCATTTCGGGCATGACGATATCGGTCAGCAGCAAGTCAAAATGCTCAGTTTCCAGCAACGGCACAGCCTCGGTACCGCGATCAACCGCGACGACTTCATAACCCGATTTTTCGAGTGCACGCGTCAGATATTCGCGCATCGCTTGCTCATCTTCGGCTAACAGTATTCGGGTCATCATCGCTCTCTTTATGTTCGCACGCGTGTCGTTGAGTTCGGCCTAGCTGGCACTCTTTAATAAATTGCACTGCATAAGTAAAATTTGCGGTAATGCGCGCGAAGAAGGACATTTTCGACGTGGCAAATACGGTGGCATTTACGCTCTATAACGCTGGCATTACCGACATTCCGGTGCTGCTGTCTGTGCCGCATGCAGGGCGGGATTATCCGCCCGAATTGATGGCTAACCTGCTCGTATCGCCTGCCGATTTACTCCGGTTGGAGGATCGCTATGCTGACCGGCTGGTTCAGCCCGCCATTGCGTCTGGATGCCCCGCTATTGTCGCGCACTGCGCGCGAGCGTGGATCGACCTTAATCGCGCAGAGACCGATATTGATTCTGGCATGGTCGTTGGTGCGACCGCAGCTGCTGGATCGACACTAAGCGCCAAAGCGCGTGGTGGCCTCGGCCTGTTTCCCCGCCGTCTTCAAGCATGCGGTGAACTTTGGCGGCGACCGATCGGCCGCGCCGACGTTGAACATCGGATAGCGGAGGTTCATGCGCCCTATCATAATGCTGTCGCTGAAATTCTAGCCGCGATGCGCAAACGTTTCGGTGTGGCAATTCTGCTTGATGTGCACAGCATGCCCCCGATCCCGGTTGGCGCTGTGCATGACGCACCGCCGCAAATAGTCGTTGGTGATCGTTTCGGCCGCAGCGCTGCATCGGTCTATGCGGAGTTGGTAATCGGTCGTGCGCAGGCCGCCGGGATGACGGCTGCACTGAATGCTCCTTATTCGGGCGATTACATCCTACAACGCCACGGCGTTCCTGATTGCGGCATCCACGCTTTGCAATTGGAGGTGGACCGTAGCCTCTATCTCGATTCAGATTTGCGCGAACCTACTGCCCGTCTTAAGCCGATGGCCGAATTTGTGCAGCTAGTTGTTGGCGACTTGGCGGATCAAGCTTTGGGCACGTCCTTTGCCGAGGCTGCGGAATAGGCTCTCCCGCTCCGCCCAAGAAAAAACCACCCCGGATTGCTCCGGGGTGGCCAAGGTTCAGGGAGGTGGCGCTGGCTAGCAGCGCCGTGGGACGGAAAAGGGAGGGGAGATTTCCGTCCTGTTCATAAAATGGGCGCACTCACGCCCGAAATCAATAGTCCAAGCGTAACGAAATGTCGCAGTGCGGCAAGATGCGTAGATTTTGCGGGAAAATGCACAGCAGAAATAGCGCGCATCCCGCAAATTCAATTGCTTAGGCCTCAGCCCTTGGCCGTATATGTCAAGGAAGCATGCCATGGATAAACCGCAGCCGGTCGGCAAACTGATGCGTCAAAGCCGCCAAAACAAAATCGCTGATGATCAGTGCGGCTGCGATCCAGTGCAGCGCAATTGCGGCTTTTTGCTATATTTTGAAATCATGTGTCTCGCCCCCGCCGGCGGTGCCGGACGGGGGGAACGCACTATTCTTACCCCGTTGGCAGTTCTACCGCTTGGGGCACTTTCCCTTGTGCAACTTGTGATGCAAATAATTCGCGCATCAGTTGCAGCGAGAACAGATGCGCATGGATCAGCGGCAGCATGCCGTTTTGATTCATCTTGCGCAGTTCATCGCCGCGCAGTTCGCGCAGCTTATCTTCGTCGACCATTTGGAAACCGCGATACACAAACGGCGTTTCATTGCCTTCTTGTTGGATGGAGACTTCACCTTCCATCAACAGGCCCATTTTGCTCAACTCTTCGACGAACTGATGCGTCCGCGCACCGGCCTGTTCAAAATCTTCGCAGAATTTCAGAATGTTTTTGGTGTTTTCGGTCGGCGTTTCGTCGTCAAATAAAGCTTCACCTTCTTTTTTGAATTCACCAACTGCATCAGATGTCGGGTCAAAGCACAAGGACAATTCATCGCCGTCCGGACGAAGCTTTGCCAGCATGAACGGGTAGCGACGGATATAAGCGGGAAGGTATACAGGGTTTGTAAACTGGCCCTTGTCGTCCATGAAAACGTTGACGCCTTCATTCATCCCCATCAGCGCCAATGGCACAGGGTTATCGCCTGCCGAAAAAATGATCGGAAAATGACGCGATGCCATGACAAACTCTTCAACCGTCAACGGAACGGCATGTTGCCCGTCCATAAACTTTGCATTGTCGATAGGGCGCGTCTTGAACTTTGCATGTTCGTTGCTGTTCAGCGGAACCAGATCTTTATAGAAAATCGGCAATCCTGCGGCGGTGGGCGCTGTGGCCATGAAAACTCTCCGGTAGTTTGAAAACGTTGATGTTGGCGGCGGCTTTAAGGCGCTAAGCCGCGCTAGGCAAGAGGGACAAGTTTGCCGGGGTTCATGATATTCAGCGGATCAAGCGCAGTTTTAATCGCGCGTACCACGGCCAGCCTAACCGGATCTGCCAACCGTTCAAATTCCGCAAGTTTTGCCATGCCAATGCCGTGTTCTGCCGACAATGATCCGCGATATCCCTCTACCCGATCATAGACGTGGCCACTGATTTGTTCAGCATATTCGCTATACCACGTTGCCGCCATCATCCCCTTTGGCGCTTTCACATGATAATGGATGTTGCCATCACCCAAATGGCCAAAGGCGACAACGCGCGTGCCGGGGAAACGCGCCTCTATATCGGGCGTTTCTGCCTCAATAAAGCGCGCCATATCAGCCACTGGAACGCTAACGTCGTGTTGCACCGCGGGTCCTTCGGCACGTTCTGCCTCGGATATGCTGTCGCGGATTTTCCAGAATGCATCAGCTTGCGCCTCGTTTGCCGATAACGTTGCGTCATCGGCAAGCCCGGCATCCATTGCGCCTGCCATTAACCGCTGGGCAAGATCAGCGGGGGCTAGCTGTGCTGCGTCATCTTGCACCAGTTCAATAAGTGCATGCCATTGATGAGCGCCAGACAAAGGCGCGCGCGTGCCGGGAATGTGGCGCAACACAGCATCAAGCGCGGATTGGGGTAATATCTCGAACCCCTCTAGCGATGAACCGGCTCTTCGCTGCAACTGTTGCAACAAAGCATAAGCAGCAGTTGGAGATTTTACGCCAGCCCAAACCACGCAGCGGTCAATCAGCGCGGGAACAGTTCGCAACACAGCTTTGGTAACAATGCCGATTGTCCCTTCGCCACCGATCAATAGCTGTTTCAGATCATAACCGCGATTATCTTTTTTCAACGGGGCCATGCCATCAAAGATCGAGCCGTCGGGCAATACAGCCTCAATGCCCAGAACAAGGCTGCGCATGGTGCCATGGCGCAACACTTGTGTGCCACCAGCATTGGTTGAGATAAGCCCGCCGATGGTGGCCGAGCCTTTGCCGCCAAGCGTCAGTGGGAACCGGTAACCATGCGGCGCAACCGCTTCATGAAGGGATTGTAGGATCAACCCGGCCTCTACAGTCGCATTGCCCGATGCAGCATCGATTCCGACAAATGTGTTCATCCGGCGCATCGACAGCAAAAGCGAATCGCCCGACTGATCCGGTGTTGCGCCCGCTACCATGCCGCTGTTGCCGCCTTGCGGCACCAAAGCGATTCGGTGCGCCGCAGCAAACTTCACAATCTCGGCAACTTCGGCGGTGTTGGCGGGCGACAGCATGGCCGCCGCTTTACCGGTGTAACGCCCGCGCCAGTCGGTCAGCCAAGGCGCCAGTTCATCGGGATCATCGCGATATCCCGATGGACCGAGCAGATTTTGTAGCGGGGCGAGCGTATTCGTATCGATCATAACAAACGCGCTCTTGCCAGATTTGGATGCTTTGCAATAGTGCCGGATTAATCCCCTGTTCAATCCAAAGCGTTATGTGCGGGGAAAGGGATATATTGGCCGGAGCCGAATGCTACGCAGCGGAAAGATTTTGATCGGGGCCACGACCCTTATCCTTGCAGGAGCGGCTGCGGCCGGCAGCGGCGGCTCAGCTGCGATGCCCGGTTTTATAAGCGCACTGCACCTTAAGTTTGGCGATGGTTGGTATCAAGCACGCAGTAACCAACGCGTCATTATCCGCATCCCGCCAAAGCCCGCTCCGGCGACCAGCAGGCGGTCAGAACCAGTTGAGTATAAGGAAGAAAAAATCGGCAAATGCTTGCTGATGGATAGGCTGATCGGTGCGCGTCCCGGGCCTAAAGAGAGCCTGGAAATCATGACCCGCGACGGCAATGTCATTCGCGCCTATCTGGGCAACGGGTGTCTGGCACGCGAGTTTTACGCAGGGGCCTATGTAGAGCGTTCAGCCGATGGCAAATTGTGCATTGATCGCGACTTGCTGCACGCGCGGACAGGGGCACAGTGCGAGATCGATAAATTTCGCGTGCTCGTGCCGAAGTAAGGGCAGTGCGGCCTGCGCTTGATTCGGCCAAATTCCTTGACATTTACGCTTATCTTTGGCATTCGCGCAGCAAGAGTTGGTTTCGATAATTGACCCCAAGCTCGCTTTCCTGATTTGATGGTGCTTATGCGTTTTGCCGATATCGGCCTTTCCGATGAATTACTCTCTGCCGTAACCGCTGCTGGTTATGATGTTCCGACACCGATTCAGGAACAGGCGATCCCGTCGGTTTTGATGATGCGCGATATCATCGGCATTGCACAAACAGGGACCGGCAAGACCGCGTCGTTTGTGCTGCCGATGATCGACATTTTGGCGCAAGGCAGGGCAAGGGCGCGGATGCCACGCAGCTTAATCCTTGAACCGACGCGTGAATTGGCGGCACAAGTTGCCGAGAATTTCGTAAAATACGGTGTGAATCATAAGCTTTCGATGGCGTTGTTGATTGGCGGCGTGCAAATGGGCGATCAGGTCAAGGCGCTGGAAAAGGGCGTTGACGTTCTGATCGCAACGCCAGGCCGATTGATGGATTTGTTCGAACGCGGCAAAATCTTGCTTAATGGTTGCGAATTGCTCGTGATCGACGAAGCTGACCGTATGCTCGACATGGGCTTCATCCCCGACATTGAACATATCTGCACTAAATTGCCGACCAGCCGTCAGACATTGTTGTTTTCTGCAACTATGCCCCCGCCGATAAAAAAGCTGGCGGACCGGTTTTTGTCGAACCCCAAATATATCGAAGTGGCGCGGCCTGCATCGTCGAACCTGAATATCGAGGCAAAGCTGGTCAATGTTGTACCGGCGAAAAAGAAAGACGTGTTGCGCGACTTAATCCGCAGCGAAGATGTTCACACCGCGATCATATTTTGTAACCGCAAAACGACTGTGCGCGAGTTGAACAAAAGCTTGCAACAAAGCGGTTTCCGCTCTGGCGAAATCCACGGTGACATTGACCAGTCCACGCGCCAGAAAATGCTGGAAGCGTTTAAGGCAGGGACGATCAACCTGTTGGTCGCGTCGGATGTTGCCGCCCGCGGATTGGACATTAAAGGCGTTAGTCATGTGTTCAATTTCGACGCACCGTGGCATCCCGATGATTATGTCCACCGCATTGGCCGTACCGGACGTGCAGGGGCAAAGGGCAAAGCCTTTACCTTTGTGACCAAAGCTGACGAGGAAGCGATTGATAATATCGAGAAGCTGATCGGTGGTAAGATTGAGCGGTTGGGTAAAGGTGCAACTCCTGAAGCTCCGGTTAACCCCGAGGCGGAAGCTAAGCCTGAACGTGCACCACGACGCGAACGTGCGGCAAAGCCTGAGCGCTCGTCAACCGAACGTGCGCCGAAAAGTGGGCCGGTGGCAGAAAAGACCAAAGCGATTCCGGCTAAGGCCCCTCCCGTCAAGGCAGCCGCTGCTAAAACGGCCGCTGCTAAGTCCGACGGTCCGGATGACGGCTGGAATGGTCCAATGCCCGGCTTTTTGAATTTCACCATCGCTGAATAGGCTGCAAAAACTGGCGTCGCTTGGACGCTAGGACTAAACGCCAATCACATATAAAAAAGGCCCGCCGAAGCGGGCCTTTTTTGTGTCTGGGTCGTGGGAGCTTAAAAGCTGCCGCGAAGCGTCACGCCGAATGTGCGGGGCTCAGCCAGGAACTGCGAAAAGATCTGGCGTCCACCTGGATATTGCGCATCGACAAACGGTGCCGAGGTCGTGCCCGCTTGGAACGGCGTGTTGAACGCGACCTGTGCGTAATCCTGATTGAAGATGTTCTGGCCCCAGAATTCCAGCGCCCATTTTTCATCAGCACCGCGGATACCGACACGGGCGTTGAACAATGCAAACCCATCCTGTTCCTTTTGCGGGAACAGATCAGAACCAGTATTGTAATCGGCCGTCATACGGCTGTCGATATACACAAGGCCGGACATTCCGCTGGAACCGATATCAGGTGTCCAGGTAATCGATGCAGTCGTGACGATTTCGGGTGCGTTCGACAAATTGTCGCCGGGCAGCTTGCGCAATGCAGGATCAAGCGGTGCACCGCTGCTGCTGCCAACCAGATTGTTGTTATAGCTGGCATTGGAGTAAGTGATACCGGCTGCAACGCGGAAGTTCTTTGCAGGATTAAGCGAAGCTTCAACTTCGACACCTTCTGAACGAACGCCGTAGGTCACATCCTTTGCCGCACATGCGCCGGTTGTTGCTGCCGCGGCGTTAAAGTTTGCCCCCGCTGCCGATGCTGCTTGGTCACGATCGGCGCCACCAAGGCTGGTGCCGCAGCCATTCAGTGTTTGCACCAAAAAGACCGTTCCGTTGAACGTATTCAGCTGGAAGTTTTGGAAATCCTGACGGAAGGCCGCAACGCTGACGCTAAGTGGCCCGGTCGCATATTTCGCACCAATTTCATACGCATCGACGATTTCAGGATCGAACTGCAAACGACTGACCAGTGCTTGTGCGCCGCCTACTGCCGCAAACGTTGTGGTTGGTACGCCAGCAACAACTTCGATCGGTGCCTTCAAAGCCGAGCGATCAAGGTTGAAGCCCCCGGCTTTATATCCACGCGAATAGCTTGCGTAGACTAACAGATCCGGATTGATCTTGTACGACAAGATACTGGTTCCAGAAAACTCGCTTTCGCTACGTTTGTCGTTGATGCTGACGCCGTTCAGCTCTGCTGTCGAGTTACCTTGGCAGCTAAGCCCGATCAAAGCCCCGGCCAATGCCCGCGCCGTTGCGTTGGTGCTGGTAAGCGCGCTGGTAAGCGCCGCTTGCTGGGCGGTACAGACAGTGTTGTTGTTGCCAAATGTGGCGCTGAAATTCTTACGCTCATTCGTGTAGCGCAGGCCCAAGGTCAGATCGAGACCCTCGGTGATATTGATGATATTGTGAGTAAACAAAGCCCAGTTCTTGCTGGTTTGGTTGTAACGATCAGTTGTCGATCCCAAATTGTTCAAACCGTCAAGCGCAACAAAGCCCGCCGCGACCGCTGCGCCGGTGGCACCGCCACCGCTTGCACCTGACAGCGTTGCTGGACCGACGACCGGAACAACGCAGCCGGGGTTGGTTGGTGAATAAAGACCGGCCAGCCCGCCGCCCGAAATAATCCGGCATGTTGCAAAACGCCCATATTGGCCGCCAAAGCGCAGGTTATCTTGCACCCGCAGTTTTTCATTGGCGTAGAAACCGCCGACCAGCCAATCGAGCGCGCCGCCAAAGGCTTCACCCTGCAAACGCAGTTCTTGTGTAAAGGTTTTGAACTGACGGAACGCGTCATCGCTGGGTGTACGATAAAGAATGTCGACCGTGCCGTAATCGGTGTCCGAACCCTGACCGCTCTTATAATCGCGATAGCCGGTGATTGATGTGAGATTGGCTGCACCAAGATCCCATTTGATCTCTGCTGACAAACCACCATCGGTGGTTTCGCCGGCAAAACTGCGACCTGCGCTGACCGAAATGTCACGCGCATAGCCCTGGTTGAACGATGTCAAAGACTGACCCAAATCGCGCAACACGTTGATGATGTTGTTACCAGCAGTGTTAAGCGGCGCCAGCGGCGTTGAAGGGTTGTTCAAATTGCCGATGTACGGATTGACCGTCTGGTCGACATACGTTGCCGCGCAGCATTTTTCTTTGCGGCTTGTGTAATCGGCAATCAGACGAACGCTGACAGCATCTGATGGTTCCCACAGCAATTGGCCGCGCAAGAAATAACGATTGCGATCATTAACATCGGTGTTGTTCGTCGTGTCCTGATAGAAACCATCACGCTTTACATATACGCCATCAAGGCGCGCAGCGAGTGTTTCCGAAATCGGGCCAGTGACGCTGCCCGAAAAACGCATGAAGTTGAAATTGCCGTATGTTGCCTCGGCTTTGACGCCGAAATCAAACTCAGGCTTTTTGGAAATAATGCTGATCATGCCGGCAGAGGCGTTGCGTCCGCCGAGCGTGCCTTGCGGACCGCGCAACACTTCGACGCGTTCGATTTCGCCGAGTTCATTCAGGCCAATGCCCGAACGCGAACGGTATACGCCGTCGATGAACACAGCGACCGAGCTTTCAAGACCGGGGTTATCACCGACCGTGCCGATGCCGCGAATACGCGCTGAACCGTTTGCCTCTGATCCGGTGGACGACACCAACAACGATGGTGCAACCTGGTTCAGCTGACGAATGTCGTTCGCGCCGCTGTTTTGCAATGTTTCCGCAGTTACGGCAGAAATCGCCAAAGGAACGTCGGAAAGCGACTGTTCGCGACCCTGTGCAATAACGAGGATGCCTTCATCACCGGTCTCATCGGCTTGCGCTTCATCCTGCGCAAAGGCCATGTTCGGTGCAGCAAGTGCGAGCGTTGCAGTGGACAGTGCAAGCACTGCTTTACGGAGCAAAAGCAATTCAGACATCATATTCTCCCGTTAGAGTCTTATTTTTGTAATGCATAGCTATGCCATGTGTTGGGATAGGCCACGATAGTGAAACTTACACCTGGGTAGAATTTCAAATAATGCGGCAATTTTGCAACAATGTCGCAGGCTGCCCCTATTCTCCTGGCATGATAATTTCGTCAGAACGCTTTCCGCGTTGATAAACCGCAAAGCCGCCGACCCATGTTTCGTGGACAGTGGTTAGGCGTATTTGGCTGGGTGAAGCGAGCAATGGATCGGTATCAACCAAGACAAAATCCGCGCGATAGCCAGGCAATAATGCCCCGATTTTGTCCTCGGCAAAGGATGCAAAGGCAGCGCCGGTGGTAAAGCCCGCCAATGCCTGTTCGCGGGTTACGCGCTCTGATGGAATCCAACCGCCAAAGGGTTGTCCGTTTTCATCCTCACGGCTGATCGCGGCGGCTATGCCGTGGAACGGGTTGGGTGCCTCAACTGGCGTATCGGAACCAAAGGCAAGTTTGCCTCCAGCCTTCAAGATCGACTGCCACGCATACGCGCCTTTTAGTCTCTCTGGCCCCAAACGAACTTCAGCCATCAGCCGGTCCGACGTCTGGTGCACCGGCTGCATCGAGGATATAATCCCGTTCTTTGCAAGGCGCGGCAGGTCCGCAGGATCAACGATTTGGACATGTTCAATACGCCAGCGGCGATCATCGGGATAGGTTTCGGCCAAATCCTCAACCGCACCAATGGCATCGTCGTTGGCCGCATCGCCAATCGCGTGCACTGCGGTCTGGAACCCGTCCATCGACGCGCGAACCATCATGTTGCGGACCTCGGCGCTTGGATGGAATTGCAAACCCGTCTGTCCGGGGGCGTCAGCATAGGATTTCTTCAGCCAAGCCCCGCGGCTGCCCAACGCGCCGTCAAGGTATAGCTTAACGCCGCCGAGCCGGAGCTTGTCGTCATACAACCACGGCGTTGGCTTTGACCCGGCAATTGCTGTCATATTTTCAACGCCGCTGGCATAACCAAAAATGCGAACCGACAACCAGCCTTCGTCCCCTGCGCGGCGATAGGTTTGCCAATCGTCCATCGTGCTGCCCATGTCGGCAATTGCGGTCACGCCCACTTTCAACAACGCCGCTTGCGCCTCAGCAAGCGCTGCGTCGCGGTCGCGCGGAGTGGGTATCGGCACGTGTTCGCCAACCAGTTCCGACGCAGCATCAACGAAAATGCCGCTGGGCTTGCCACCCGCCATTTCGATGCGGCCACCGGTAGGCGCTTTGCTGGCAGCAGTGACGCCCGCAATTTCCATCGCACGGCTGTTTGCCCAACCGGCATGGCCATCGACGCGCTCCAGCCAGACCGGGCGGTCGCCGATAATAGAGTCAAGATCAGCGGCGGTTGGAAAACGGCCCAAGCCCCATTTCTCTTGATTCCATCCGCGTCCGATAATCCAGCGGCGGTCAGGATGTTTGTCAGCATAGGCTTTCAGCGCCGCCTGCGCTTCGGTCAGCGAATTGGTCGCCGAAAGGTCAAGCGTCAGCGCCTGAAACCCCAGCCCCATGACATGGCCATGCGCATCGATCAGTCCCGGCAACATTGTCTTGCCGCGCCCGTCTATGCGGTAATCTAATTCCTTTGGCAGCTTGTCACCGCGCGCCACTGTCCGTGCGACTTTGCCCTGTCTGTCGATCAATAGGCCGGTAAAGCGGACGACTTCGCCGTCTTTATCCAGCGTGATGCCATTGACGTTTTCGATCAGGCCATCGGCCAAAGCAGGGGTGGCTAAAAGGAGTGCAGCAGCAAAACCCATCAACAATTTTCCGTTCGTGTCGAGCGAAGTCGAGACACCCATCGGTTGCGCTATGCCTCGCGGCCTCTCGACTTCGCTCGAGGCAAACGGGTTTGGGAATGATAGCATTTTCATCTCTTTGGCAACCTCCGCACCAGTGCACTCGTGTCTTGCCGACCCCCGCCCATATGCTGAACGTCGGAGAAAAACTGGTCAACCATCGCGGCAAGCGGAATGCTTGCGCCGTTGGCCCGCGCTTCATCGACGGCAAGGCCAAGGTCTTTGCGCATCCAATCGACGGCAAAGCCGAAATCGAACTCGTTCTTGGCCATTGTTGCCCAGCGATTATCCATCTGCCAACTTTGCGCGGCGCCGCCCGATATCGAATCAAACACTTTATCAAGATCAAGCTCGGCGCATTGCGCAAAATGCATAGCCTCGGACAGGCCTTGCAAAACCCCGGCGATGCAAATCTGGTTCGCCATTTTGGCAGTTTGCCCGTCGCCGGGGCCGCCAACATGAACAACGCGTTTAGTGTAGGCTGCCATAATTGGCCGCGCTGCCTCGACCGAATGCACCGTCCCGCCGCACATGATGGCCAGCGTGCCGTTTTCGGCGCCTGCTTGCCCGCCGGTCATCGGCCCATCGACGCATAACAATCCGCGTCCGCGCGCCTCAACGCCCAATTGCCGCGCGATACGGGCGGAGACTGTGGTGTGGTCGATGAATAAAGCGCCTTTGGTCATTGCAGCAAATGCGCCGTCTCGGCCCAATGTCACGCTGGCCAAATCATCATCGGTGCCAACGCAGCTGACCACAACATCAGCACCTTTGGCGGCCTCGGCTGGCGATGTGGCCAGCGTGCCGCCGTGCGCAGCAACCCATGCCTCTGTCTTGTGCCGCGAACGGTTGAACACCGTCATATCATGTCCGGCTGCACCCAGATGACGGGCAATCGGACCGCCCATCACCCCTAATCCGATAAAAGCTATCCTACTCATGGCTCTGCCTTAATCTTTGTTTTCTGATAGCGCCAGATGCGTTAGGGACCATGCGCATGTCCGATCAAAACCCCAGCGAGCTCCTGACCCTTAACGATGTCCTTGCCGCGCACGACCGTATTCGTGACGCGATTGTCGCCACGCCCACGCTGCACAGCCAGACTCTGTCGCAATTGACCGGCGCGAACATCTATCTGAAGTTTGAAAATCTGCAATTTACAGCGGCGTATAAAGAACGCGGTGCGCTCAACGCATTGTTGCAATTGCCGCCAGAGGTTTTGAAGCGCGGTGTTATTGCCGCATCAGCGGGCAACCACGCGCAGGGGCTTAGCTATCACGGCACGCGCCTTGGCGCGCCGGTCACAATCGTTATGCCTAGAACGACCCCAACCATCAAAGTCATGCAGACCGAAGCGGTTGGCGGCAAAGTGGTGTTGGAGGGCGAAAAGTTTGACGATGCCTATAAACATGCGCGGCTACTGGAAAAAGAACTGGGGCTGACATTTGTTCACCCGTTTGACGATCCACATGTTGCGGCCGGGCAGGGAACGGTTGCGCTGGAAATGTTGGAGGCTGTGCCAGAGCTTGACATGCTGGTCGTCCCCATCGGCGGCGGCGGTTTGCTATCGGGCATGGGTACTGCGGCGCGCGGGTTGAAACCCGATATCGGGTTGGTCGGCGTGCAGGCCGAACTCTACCCCAGCATGTATGCTTTGCTAAATAACAAACAAATGCCGTGCGAAGGGGACACGCTGGCAGAGGGCATCGCAGTTAAAGTGCCGGGGGAATTTACCTCAAAAGTCATTCGCGGATTGGTGGACGAAATCGTTTTGGTATCCGAGCCGCAATTGGAAACCGCCGTCAGCCTGTTGCTGCAGATTGAAAAGACTGTGGTCGAAGGCGCAGGAGCCGCTGGCCTTGCCGCTGTGATGGCGAACCCAGACATGTTTCGCGGAAAGAATATCGGGATCGTCTTGTGCGGTGGTAACATCGATACGCGGTTGCTCGCCAATGTGTTGCTACGCGATCTGGCGCGCTCTGGCCGTCTGGCGCGGTTGCAGATTACCTTACAGGATCGCCCCGGCGCGCTGTTCAAAGTGATGAAGCTGTTCAACGATCATCAGGTCAACATCATCGAAATCTATCATCAGCGCATCTTTACCACGCTGCCTGCCAAGGGCCTGATTACCGACATTGAGTGTGAGGCGCGCGATGCTGATCAGCTGCAACGGTTGATCGACGATCTGAAAGGTTCCGGGTACAAAGTGACCCGTGTTGAGCTGAATTAACAGGTCGTTGTCTTGTTCTTGGTAAACACTCTTTTCAGCACGGCAGGAACGCGTCATAGTTGGTGCTCCATTCACGTATTTGCTTCGTTTGGGGTTCCATGACCGCACCCGTCCGTTTTCCCCGCTTCTTTGTGACAAGCCCCAGCCCGTGCCCGTATTTGCCGGGCAAGACGGAGCGTAAGGTTTTCACCGAACTGTCCGGCGCCCATGCCGCCGAACTGAACGAGGCGCTTGGCCGGATTGGGTTTCGCCGTAGCCAGAATGTCGCCTATCGCCCCAGCTGCGCCGATTGCAAAGCGTGTGTTGCGGTGCGGATAAAGACTGATGGTTTTGAACCCAATGCGACGCAGCGCAAAATCCTGAAACGGAACGCTGATCTGGAAGTGCGCGCGTGTCGCCCGTGGTCGACATCCGAACAGTTCTCGTTGCTGCAACGCTATCTGGGCCAGCGCCATCCAACCGGCGGGATGTCGGGGATGGATGATATCGATTATTCCGACATGGTCGAACAAACACCCGTACACAGCCATGTGGTCGAATACCGGCTGCCATCGAACTATGGCCGACCCGGCGATTTAGTGGGCGCGTGTATTACTGATCAGCAAGGCGACGGCTTATCGATGGTCTATAGCTATTATGATTCAGAGGCAGAGGGCCGGCCGGGTCTCGGCAATTTCATCATCATGGACCACATCATGCGCGCCCGCGATGCGGGACTGCCCTATGTCTATCTTGGCTATTGGGTCGAGGGTGCGGCGCGGATGCAATACAAAACCCGCTATCGCCCGCTGGAGAAACTGACCCCTAGCGGCTGGGTAGATTTTGACACCGGCGTGCCAGCGTTTATTCCGCTTTAGGGGCAAAGCTTAGCAAACAAAAAACCCGCCGTTTCCAGCGGGTTTTGTATCATTGGCACTCCGCTTACCTGCAACCGCAGCGTGGCTTTGGTTTCGGCTTCCACTTGCGTACGGCCTTTTTCTTGGCGGCAACCGCGACCGTTTCGTAATGATACTCCTCGGTCGTGGTCGTCGTTGTGGTGACAGCTGGCGATACAGTGATTGTTGTCACTGTTGGCGCGGGATAATACCAACCGTTCTGATAATATCCGCCCTGATAGCCATAAGGATTGCCTTGTGGCTGCGGTGGCGGCGGCGGTGCATATTGCGGCTGACCTTGATAGCCACCGTTTTGATATCCGCCTTGGCTGTAATAATATTGGTCATCGCGCGGCAGGTATTTTTTGCACTTGTTGGTCGCTTTTTCGATGCTCACACCGGCAAGTGCACCGATACCGCCACCGATTAGCGAACCGGCGAGGTGATCTCCCCGACCAGCGACGCGGTTGCCGATAACAGCGCCGACGACAGCGCCAATCGCGCCGCCTGCAACACCGCGATCTTGCAGGCAACGTTCATAACGTTCAAATCCGTAGCGGCTCTGATACGCAGGCGCGTAATCGTTTTGGTCATATCCGCGTTGGTCATAACCTGATTGGTCATAGCGATTTTGGCGGTAATCTTGCTCGCCAGTTCCTTGCTGGTAAACGACTTGTGGGTGGGGCGGCGGAGGATTTCCGTTACCCGAATAAACGCGCTCATCACCGGAATAGACGCCGCGATCAGCGCCCATGGCTGGGCCGTAATCCGCTTCTGAATACTCGCCGGGGGCATAGCCGCCCTCGTAACGATCCCACGGGATGTTGCTGCGGTGGTCGTGCACATAGCCACGGCTGTCGGTCAGCACAGCGTCATCATAATAACGCGACCAACCTTGGCCGGTTTGCGGTGCGTAAAGGCCATAAGTCGGGAAGTTGATAATGCGATAGCTTGGCTGCACCCAATAGGTTGGCAGTGTGTAACCGCGGAAAGGAGCGCGATAGCCATTCCAGCCGCCGGGTGCTTGAAAACCCGCGAACCATCGGCCGCTGATCCGGTGGCCCCAACGGTGATTGCCGCCGAGGCTATGTCCGTGGCTGCCCGAACGCGGTGCTACGACATGTCCGCCGCCACGGCGACCGTCGAAAACTCCACCAATCGAGGTTGATTTGCCCGTTTCTGCTTTGGATGCCGACGAGTCGCTGGCCGCTGTGGCAGGGCTGATTGTCAGCATCGATGTTGCTGCGATACCAGCAAATAACAGATTCTTCATGGTTAACAGCTCCCTAAGCATCATAAGCCGCGCAGATAGCGCGACCCGATAGTTAAGCACGCCTTAACATTTTTTTACGTCACCCGCCAATCGCGCGGATGTAAAATGCGGTCTGCGACGCTGGCATGTTCCAAAATGACGCAGGTTGGTCAGATGCGGTTGCTGAGTAATTGCGCGAGTGTCTCGATCCCTTTTTGGTCTGCAGTATCGAAGCGCGACGGCAGCGGGCTGTCGAGATCAATGACGGCAATCACCACTTCGTCGCGGATAATTGGCACCACCAACTCCGACCGGCTGTCCGCATCACAGGCGATATGTCCGGGAAATGCGTGGACGTCCTCAACCAGCTGGCTGGTCGCTGTACGCGCTGCCGCGCCGCATACGCCTTTGTTCAGCGGGATACGGATGCACGCAGCTTTGCCCTGAAACGGCCCAAGCACCAATTCACCGTCCAATATCCTGTAAAATCCAGACCAATTCAGATCGGGCAGAAACTGCCACAGCAATGCCGCGATATTGGCCATATTGGCAACGCCGTCGGGCTCGCCATCAGTCAGCGCATCGGCAGCCTTTAACAGATCATCATACAGTTCGGCTTTAGGCCGGTCGGGGGCAATGTCGAATTCAAACACAGTTTCGATCCCTTAGTTTCGTCACACCCGCGAAGGCGGGTGTCCAACACCGGAGCTGTAAATTTCATCAGTGGGAGATGGATTCCCGCCTTCGCCGGAATGACGAAGGAGGTCAATCAAATGCAGGCTTTCTACGTCCAGCCTTTACCTCACCGCTCCGCTTCTTGCTATCGACGCGGCGCGCCTTGGCGGCTTTACCCACTTTGGTTTTGATACGGGGCGGCTGGCGGACAAAAGCTTCGTCGATCATGTCAGTCACACGCTTTCGCGCATCCGCACGATTGGCCTCGCGCGTACGGTGGCTTCGTGCAGTAACGATCAATTCGCCTGCGACAGTCATTTTGCTGCCTGCCAATGTTTTCAGCTTACGAAAGGCAAACAACGGCAAACCCAAAGCATAAACATCGACGCGCAGCTGGCACGCCGTCGCGACCTTGTTCACATTCTGCCCACCGGGCCCAGTGGAGGCGAGAAAGGTTTCGCTCAAGGCGTCTTCGGGCAGGTCAAAAGCCATCATCCGCCCTTAGACTGAATGATTAGGCGCTATCAACCATCACCAGTTCGACATCGTCGATGGCCTCGATCGTCAATGCGCCGTCGCCGGTGATTGCAAAGCCGTCACGCGCTTGGCCTTCAACGCCGTTCACACGGATGCGGCCCTTTGCGCTGACCAGATAGGCATGGCGACCGGGATTGACGGCAAAAGTCAACGTTTCGCCTGCTGCTGCTGTTGTGCCGAGCACACGGGCGTTGGCGTTGATAACCAACGCGTCGGCCTCGCCATAACCACTTGCCAGAACCGTGAAGTTGCCAGACAGGCCCAATTTCGGGAACTGCCGCTGATCCCATGCAGAGGCAACGCCGCGTTCGCGCGGCAAGATCCAAATCTGGAAAAGGCGGCAAAGGCCATCTTCCAGATTAAATTCGCTGTGAGTCACACCCGTGCCAGCACTCATCACTTGCACATCGCCAGCCTCTGTCCGGCCCAGATTGCCCATGCTGTCGCGGTGGGTAATCGCGCCTTCGCGGACATAAGTGATGATTTCCATATTATCATGCGCATGCGGCGGAAAGCCGGTTTGCCCGGCAATCTCGTCGTCATTCCAAACGCGAATATCACCCCAGTGCATGCGCGCAGAGTCGTAGTATGAAGCAAAGGAGAAATGGTGGTTGGCGCGCAACCAGCCGTGATCGGCTTTGCCAAGCGTTGCAAACGGACGGTGCTCAACCACCAAACTGGTGCGCGTTAGGGTGTCTGTCATGAAAATATCCGCATCGGCGGGGAAGTGGTCCGCCGGAATCATCAGAAAATGGGAAGCGCGGTGCTATATTCAAGCTTTGCGGCGGAACGGCCAACGCGTCACCTCGCCAACCCATAATGCCAGCCAGATGATCAGCGGTTGCGCAACCAGCCTTGGCCCATGATACCACCAGCTTGCGGTTGAACCGCCCAACGGAATGTTATTGAACGCATGGTTGAAATTGGCGGGCCAAACCAACAGCGCATAGAGCGCCAAGCCAATCCCTGCGGCAGGGCGTGCCCAACCGATCATCGTGCGCGGGATAAGCAGTCCGATCGCGCCAAGGATTTCGGCAACGCCGGTCAACGCGACAACCGCAGCGGGAAATGGGACCCCATCAGGGGTGATCGCAAGAAACCCCGCCGGACTGCGCAGATGGGCAACGCCAGCGATGAAATAGAAAATGGCCAATAACCAGCGCAATCCGGTACGAATCATATCACTGCGGATTCCAGCAACTGTAATGTCCCGGCATCTGCATCAATTTCGGCAAGTGCGCCTTGCGGCAAGCTAAACTGGTCGGGAATATGGCCAAACCATGCGCCTTGATAGGCCGGCACGCCGAGCGACCCCAGATGCTGTTGCAGCAACGCGTTCAGCGTAAAGCCGCCGCCTTGGCCGCTACCATCGGCATCGCGGCAATTGGTGCATTGGCCAAAGACCACGCCCGCCAACTTTGATAATACGCCAGCCTGGCCCAATTGCGTCAGCATGCGGTCGATCCGGTATTCGGCTTCGTCGACGTCCTCAAGAAACAAGATCGCGCCGTCAAAGCTTGGCATATACTGCGTCCCTGCCAGTGCCGACAGCACCGTCAAATTGCCGCCCAGCAACCGCCCCTGCGCTTTGCCGCCCGTCAGCACCTGCGTTCGGGACCGGCGTTGAATAATCCGCTCTTCGCTGGCAACCGGATTTTTATACAGCGGCATTGCGCCGTCAAACGCAACCGCCTTGAAGCTATCTAATGATGACTTTCCCCAAGCACTCGACCCGTTTGGGCCATGCAAAGTGTACGCTCCGCCCTTGGCCGCGACCGCCATGTGCAACGCGGTAATATCGCTATAGCCGATCAGCAGCTTTGGATTGGCGCGAACGACATCCCAGTCGACAAAGGGTAGCAGCCGTGCGCAGCCCCAGCCACCCCGCACGCACAATATGGCGCGCACGTCCTTGTCGGCATACATTGTCGTCACATCAGCCGCGCGGTCCTTGTCTTGCCCGCCCAGATAGCCATAACGCCCAAGGACATGCTGTCCGCGCTTGGGTTTCAGCCCCATGGCGACAACGGCTTCTTCAACCAATGTAATGTCGAACGCCTCGTCACTTGCAGAGGCAGGCTCGATCAAGCCAATCGTGTCCCCCGGCCGGATGCGAGGTGGCTTGGCCCGCGCACCGGGTTTGACCGGAGCCAACGTCGCAGGAAATGCCGGTGCCGCCATAAGCGCCGCTAGCCCTGCCATGATTTGTCTGCGATCAGGGGTCAGAATTTTGCTCCTTCGAAGTCAGTTAGGCGCCCTGCTAGCAAAGCTAACGGGGTCAGTTTGGTTTAGCAAATACGTTTTAGGCCCAAAAACCTGCGCGGCACCACATGCGCGGTAAATTTATTTGCACGCCTCCATATCGTTAAAAACCGCAGAAATGAGTCAGTTTTGCCGCTTCTGATCCCTTACGACTCGCGGAGTTCCGCATGTTAAGACGAAATTAACCTTTTCAGTTCATTTCCGTTATGGTTAATGATTTCCACCGGCCAAGTTGCGCAGCAACAAAGCCGTAGGGGATTGCACAAAAGCAAAGAGGGGCCAGCTTGCCATGCGCGTGTTGCTAATTGAAGACGAACCTACCACCGCGAAAGCCATCGAAATGATGCTCGCGACTGAAGGGTTCAATGTCTATACGACCGACCTGGGCGAAGAGGGCCTCGATCTGGGCAAGCTGTATGATTATGATATCATCCTGCTCGACCTTAATCTGCCGGACATGCACGGCTATGATGTGCTGAAAAAACTGCGCGTCGCTAAGGTGCAGACACCGGTGCTAATCCTGTCGGGCATTTCGGAAATGGATTCAAAAGTCCGCTCATTCGGCTTTGGTGCTGATGATTATGTGACCAAGCCGTTTCACCGCGAAGAACTGGTCGCCCGTATTCATGCTGTTGTGCGCCGATCCAAAGGCCATAGCCAATCGGTCATCCGCACCGGTAAGTTGGCGGTCAACCTTGATGCCAAAACCGTCGAAGTCGATGGCGCTCGCGTGCACCTGACCGGCAAAGAATATGCGATGCTCGAATTGCTTTCGCTGCGCAAAGGCACCACGCTGACTAAGGAAATGTTCCTGAACCATCTTTATGGCGGCATGGACGAGCCTGAATTGAAAATCATTGACGTGTTCATCTGTAAGCTGCGCAAGAAATTGTCGTTGGCGTGCATGGGTGAAAACTATATCGAAACCGTCTGGGGCCGCGGCTATGTGCTGCGCGATCTTGAAGACGAAAGTGAGCATCAACAAGTCGCCTGATTACCCGTTCAACACCCTGAAACGTTCGAAGGGGCGGCATCCGATATCGGATGCCGCCCTTTCATTTTTCAAGTCTGCAGATACCAGCGTTCATCACCTTCGAGGCCGATCGCGGTAAGCACGCCCGAGGCGTATGCGCCGGTATCAATGCCGATGCGCGAACCGCGCTCTTCAACTTCGGGATAGATTGTGTGACCAAACACCACGACTTTTTCCAAATCGCCGCGATGGTCGGTAAATTCTTCGCGTATCCAGCGCAAATCGCTGCGTTTCTGTTCGGATAACGCCACGCCCGGGCGGATGCCGGCATGGACAAAGGCGTAATCGCCGATGACAATCTGATCCTCAAAACTTTCCAAAAACGCCAGATGCGCCTCGGGGATCAGACTGGGTAACCGCTCAGCCAGCTCCTCCAAAGTCATGGTTAGGTATTCCGAACGGGGAATGGGATAGCTTTGCAAAGTCGCATCGCCGCCGATTTTCAGAAAGAAGCGCAGAGTTTTAAGGTCACGCTGGCGACACGCTTGGATGAACACTTCTTCGTGATTGCCTAAAAGGAAGCGGACATCTGTATCCGCCGCCCGTAGGCGCATCGCAGTTTCAATCACGCCTGCACTGTCTTCGCCGCGATCCACAAGGTCGCCTAAAAAGATGATCTGCGTGTCTGCAGCGCCGCGTGCGGTGTCGTCGCTGCCGATTTGATCGAGCAGTTTTAGCAGCAAGTCGTTGCGCCCATGCACATCGCCAATCGCATAGACGCGAACACCCACAGGCACGTGCGCAGTGTCGAGCGGACGTTTGGACGCTGTGCGTTTGAAGAGGCGAGCTAGCATAGAGTCGGCGATATAGAGACGCTTGATGCTCTAGGGAAGGGTGCTAGCGATTGTATCGCTGCGGTTGCCTGATAAGGACGTTGGCATGAAGCACTTAGCCATTATCTGGGACAGCATGACCGGCGGGGCACAGGCTTTGGCCTTGGCGGCTGAGAACGGTGCGCACGAGAATCCCGATGTTGAAGTGCATTTAATCGCGGCGCGCGATGCGCAGGCCGGCGATTTGCTTGGTACAGACGGCTATCTGTTTTTCTTCCCGGAAAATCTGGCCGCGATCAGCGGAGTGATGAAAGCGTTCTTTGACCGTTGCTATTACCCTTGCCTCGGCCAAATTGAGGGGCGGCCTTATGCGGTTGTGGTCTGCGCAGGGTCGGATGGCAGCAACGCTGTGCGTCAGGTAGAACGCATTGCAACAGGCTGGCGATTGAAAAAAGTGGCCGACAGCAAGATCGTCTGCACAAACGCGCAAACGCCCGAAGCTATACTGGCAGCCAAGGTGATCGGCGAGGCGGATTTGCAAGCCGCCCGCGATTTGGGCGCGGTTATCGCAGAGGGGTTGGCTCTGGGCGTTTTTTAACGCCCGCCATGCTCGCTTTTCACCCAGCGCACTGTGCCTGACGAGGCGCGCATAACCACGGTTTCGGTGGTCATTTTGCCATCGCGGTTACGTTTGACGCCTTCGAGTAACGAACCATCGGTCACGCCGGTTGCGGCAAAGATGCAGTCGCCTTTAGCCAGTTCTTCAAGATCGTAAATTTTATCCAAATCTTCGATGCCCCATTTGCGCGCGCGTAGGCGTTCATCATCGTTGCGGAACAGCAAGCGGCCTTTGAACTGGCCACCGACACAGCGCAAAGCGGCGGCGGCCAACACGCCTTCGGGTGCGCCGCCTGAACCCATGTAGATATCGACGGTCGTGTCAGGATTGGTCGTGGCAATTACGCCCGCAACATCGCCATCGGGGATCAGCATCACGCCGCAGCCAAGCGTGCGCAGTTCTGCGATCAGTTTTTCATGGCGGGGACGGTCAAGGACGCACACGATCAGTTCTTCGGGCCGAACACCCTTTTCACTGGCCACGGCGCGGACGTTTTCTTCAACGGATTTATCGAGATTGACGATGTTTGGCGAATAGCCGGGGCCAACGGCGATCTTGTCCATATAGACGTCAGGCGCATTGAGCAGATTGCCTTCTTCAGCGACGGCCAGCACGGCAAGTGCATTGGGACCCGCCTTTGCCGTTATCGTTGTGCCTTCCAACGGATCAAGCGCGATATCGATCTTGGGGCCAGTGCCAATTGCCGAACCGACCTTTTCACCGATAAACAGCATCGGTGCTTCATCGCGCTCGCCTTCTCCGATGACGACAGTGCCATCCATCGGCAGTTCGTTCAGCGCCGCTCGCATCGCCTCAACAGCGGCGGCATCCGCCGCTTTCTCGTCACCACGACCGATCAGTTTTGCAGCGGCAATCGCTGCTGCTTCGGTAACGCGGACCATTTCCAACACCAATACGCGGTCAAGAATATCGCTTCGGGCCAGCATAATTTCTCCATTTTTGCATAATCTTGGCTATTAATCCTGCATACAGATAATCGCCGTCAGGGTGTAGTTGGTCGAAAGTTGCGGCTGCGATAGGCAAGGAGCGCTAGGATGTCGAGAGCAGTGTTCACATTGCTGTTGCTCTTTGCCTCCCCCGTTCTTGCCCAAGCGCCTATTGCGCCTTTAGAGGATGTCGCGGCCATCGTTAAAATCCGATCTGACGAAATTATCACGGTCGAAGATGGGAAAAAATGCCCTGAAGTCGTTGAGAGCGACGGGATCGTTGTATGCGCAGAAATAGATAATGGCGAAGATCAGCTGATTTTTGGTGATCAGCGAATTCAAGAGGGATCAGGTGCCAGGACCAATGCGGATGCCGCTGCATGTATTCCCGGCACTGGGTGCCGGGTGCCTCCATCGGGGGGCGTTACGATCGGCTTTGGTAAGCGCCGCCCGCCTGTCATCCTATTTGCAGACGTTCTGAAAGGATTGCCTGACGCTGATGCTGTGGTTGAGGAGGGGGCTGACGACGACGACGATGATGAAGAGCAGGCGCTAGCGGCTGAACCCGAATCGCCACAAAGCCTATTCCCCTAATATGTGCATCACCATCGGTTCGCCCAGCAGGCTGTCCGATCCCGATAATGTTTTAAGTGTCGCGTCGATGGCCGCTTCGCGACCTTCGTGTGTGACCATTGATATTAAGGCCGAACCATCGGTGATTTCGCGCTGGATAAGGCTTTCGATCGAAAGCCCTGCGTCGCGCATAGCGGCGGCGATTTCGGCAAGCACGCCGGCGCGGTCCGCCACCAGCATCCGCAAATAGGTTTGCCCGATACGGTGTGCAGCGGATGCGCGGGGCAGCACTTCCAGTTCGTTCGTTGGCACCGAAAATGCAGGGCCAGTTTCTTTACGCGCGATATCGACGAGGTCCGCGACGACTGCCGATGCGGTTGGCCGGTCGCCCGCACCTGCACCTTGGAACAACAAACGCCCTGAATAATTGCCCTCTGCAACCACTGCGTTGGTCGCGCCAGTCACATTGGCCAGCGGATGCGCCAGCGGAACAAGGCACGGATGCACGCGTTGAAAAATCTGCGCACTTCCGTTTTCGCCGTCGATTTCGGCAAAACCGATCAGGCGAATACGATAGCCCAATGCCTGTGCTTGCGCGATATCGGCAGCGAGAATTTTGCGGATACCGCGCACTTCGACGCCCGCAAAATCGATTTTCGATCCGAAACTTAGCGACGCCAGAATCGAAAGCTTGTGCGCTGCATCGACCCCGTCGATATCAAAGCTTGGGTCCGTCTCGGCATAGCCTTTGGCCTGCGCATCGGAAAGGACATCGGCAAAGTCGCGCCCGTCCCGCTCCATTGCCGACAGGATGAAATTGCAGGTGCCGTTGAGGATGCCGTAAACGCGGTCGATGCGGTTTGCGGCGGCTCCATCACGCAGCCCCTGAATAACAGGAATGCCCCCTGCAACGGCTGCTTCAAATTTCAGCGGTGCATTTTTGCTATCGGCTAATGCGCCAAGCTCTGCTCCATGATGCGCGATCATCGCTTTATTGGCGGTCACTAATGCGCGGCCATGATTAAGCGTTTCGCGCGCCAGCGTTAGTGCGGGACCGTCTGAACCACCGACCAGTTCGACAACACCATCAATATCGTCCGCTGTCGCTAACTCGCCCATGTCATCGACCCAGCGATAGGCGCCTAAATCAACACCGCGATCTTTGGTTCTGTCACGTGCAGTTATCGCAACAATTTCAATCGGCCGTCCGGCCCGCCGCGCGATTAAATCGCGGTTTTCCTCAATCAGCCGGATGACACCGGTGCCAACTGTGCCAAGACCAGCCAATCCTATTTTAAGCGGTGCGATGCGAAGGGGGTGTGCCATAAATGCCTGTATGGAGATTGCGGTTGCAAAGGGCCGCCTAAGCCAATTCGGGCGGCTTTACCACCCCAAGCTTGCCGCTTTCTGACCGAGCATCTATAAGCGCGCGCATGACCCAAGCACTGACAACGACACCGACACCGACCATCCTGATCCTGGCGGGCAAACGCGACGGCACACTTGATCCACTGGCCGAACGCGCAGGCGTCAGCCATAAATGCCGCGTTCCGATTATGGGTAAACCATTGCTGCAGTGGGTGACTGAGGCTGTTGGCCCGGCATTTCCCGACGCACGCGTGGTGATCTCGATCCACGATCCTGATGTTATTGCGGACTTGCCCGGTGTGGTCGATCTGAAGGCGGCGGGGCGACTGCTGCTGTGCATGGCGCAGTCTGGCATTGTCGAAAGCGTTGAGGCTGCGATTGCCGAGGCAGGCGGCGAGTGTGCCTTTCCGCTGATGATTACCACCGCCGACAATGTGCTCGCCGAACCTGAATATCTGCGCGGTGTGCACGACGCCGCGCTGGCCGGCGAAGGCGATGCGGTCGTTGTTCTGGCCACTCGCGAATCCATCCGTGCCGCGCATCCCGATGGTCAGCGCAAATTCTATGAATTCAGCGATGTTGCGATTTCAAACTGCAACGTCTTTTGGTTGCGCAACAGCAAAGCGCTCGCTGCGACCGAGGCATTTCGCCAAGGTGGGCAGTTCGCAAAGAACCGTGCGCGCATCGCCAAAGCGTTTGGGGTTTGGAACCTTATCCGTTTCCGTTTCGGCTGGTCGTCATTGGACGGAGCCTTTCGCGCCATATCCCGCCGTTTCGGCGTCCGCGTCGTGCCCTATGTAACGCCGGATGGTGCGTTCGCCATCGATGTCGATAATGAACGGACTTATGGTGTGGCGGAGCTGTTGTTAAAACAGCGCAAAGGTTGAATCGTAAGATCTGAGAGCACACCACCGAGCGCATTGCGCTTCACCATTTGGTGACCCCTACGGGAATCGAACCCGTGTTTCAGCCGTGAAAGGGCCGCGTCCTAACCGCTAGACGAAGGGGCCATCGTTGGATGGAAGCGCGCCTTTACGGATTCGGTTGCGTCCCGTCAAGTGAGGGAATCGCGCAAATTCAATCGGCAAAGGCGGCATCGTCGATATGCAGCTCTGCCTTTGGCGTGGCGCCCCAATCATCAATCTTTGCGCGGCCCGCCAACCAGTATTTCTGGCCGCGTTCGCCGTGGAGCAATTGTTGGCCCAAAACGCTTTCGCCTTGGCGAAATGCCATGGCTTTGAATGATGCGCCGTCATCGCCCGAAACAATTGCGCGGACATGGTCTTTGCCAACGATATCGCATTTGACGACACGCACGGGGCCTGTGACCACGCGTGGCCCGGGCCAGCCCGTGCCATAGGGCCCGGCGGTCTCGATGGCGTCGATAAACGTGGGTTGCAGTCCGCGCGGGGTGAGCACCGCATCGACTAATAACGCTTTGCTTGCCGATGCACGGGCGACGTCGTTTGCCAGCCGTTCGTCGAGCCATTCGCCTAGCGCATCGATTTTGTCAGCGTTTATCGTCAGCCCTGCGGCCATGGCATGACCGCCGCCTGCGACCAGCAGCCCCGCCTCACGTGCCGAGATTATTGCCGCGCCCAGATCAACGCCGCTGATCGAGCGGCCAGAGCCTTTGCCTGTGCCATCAGCATCCAGCGCGATAACGATGGCGGGTTTTCCGGCTTTTTCCTTCAGGCGCCCCGCGACAATGCCAATCACGCCAGGGTGCCAGCCTTGCCCCGCGACGATGGCAACGGCGCGGTTGTGCTGTCCGGCGAGCAGTGCCTCGGCCTGTTCCTGCACATCGCCTTCGATGACGCGGCGGTCATCGTTTAGCTGGTCAAGTTCCTGTGCGATCATCCGCGCTTCGTCGGGGTCTTCGGTAATCAGCAAGCGCACGCCAAGGTCGGATTTGCCGACGCGGCCGCCAGCATTGATGCGCGGGCCAAGCGCGAAACCCAGATCAGAACAAATCGGTGCGCGGTTCAAACGGGCCGCAGCGGCGAGCGCATTCAGGCCGACATTGCGTCTGCCTGCCATGATTTTCAGTCCTTGGGCAACAAAAGCGCGATTGAGGCCTTTGAGCTGCGCGACATCAGCAACAGTCCCCAGCGCGACAATATCGAGCAACGCCATCAGATTGGGTTCGGCGCGATCGGCAAAATAGCCGCGCCCGCGCAGCACGCGGATAATCGCCGCACCCAGCAAGAACGCAACACCCACCGCCGCCAGATGTCCGTGCGTTGCGCCTTCGTCGCTTTCGTCCAAGCGGTTGGGGTTCACCAACGCAAAGGCGGTTGGCAATTCGATGCCGCATTTATGGTGATCGACGACGATCACTTCGATGCCCGCCGCTTTGGCCTCAGCCAGCGCCTCATACGCCATCGCGCCGCAATCGACAGTGACGATCAACTTATTGCCCGCCTCGCCCAATCGCACCAAAGCGTCGCCCGATGGGCCATAGCCTTCGAGCAAGCGGTCGGGGATATAATAGCCCGCAGGCAATCCAAGATCGCGGAGCAAGCGGATCAGCAACGCTGCGCTGGTTGCGCCGTCAACGTCGTAATCACCGTAAACGGTAACGACTTCGCCCGATTGCACTGCGTCGCACAGCCGTTCAGCGGCGCGGTCCATATCCTGAAACACTGACGGATCGGGCATGAAGCCGCGGATCGTGGGGTTGCGGTGGCGGTCCAGATCATCGCGTGCAACGCCGCGCGCCAGCAACAATTGTGTGACCAGATCGTCGGGCGCGAAATTGGGATCGCGCGCATCGGCGGCTCCCCCGCGCCATTTCCATTCTTGGCCAAGGATCGATGTCGGGATGTTAAGCAGCGAAGTCATTGCAAGGCTTTAGGGGCAGTTTGCGCTAATGAAAATCCCGCGATTTGGGTAATATCCGCACATTGCGTGGATGGCCGCGCGGGTTTTGCGGACGGTTGACCTCATCAGCGCGCGAAAATTCCGGATTGGCGCAGTGCGTTTCGGACAAACGGCCCAGCGCGTCAGTGCGGTCGATCACCGTGTGCGCCATCAAATGCACGACGCCTTCTTTGCTGCGTTGCACTTCGCCGTGAACCTCCATCAACCGTGCGGCCATGACGGCGCGGCGCTGCCGTTCCATCAATCGCGTCCACAACAGAATGTTCACGATCCCGCCTTCATCTTCGATCGTGATGAAGACCGCATTGCCCTTTCCGGGTCGCTGCCGCATCAACACCACGCCTGCGGCCTTGACCTGTGCGCCGTTTTTCGCGGCGTTGACCGCAGCACAGCTCAGGATATTTTCGTGAGTGAAGCTTTCGCGCAAGAACTGCATCGGATGGCCTTTCAGCGACAATCGCTGCGTCTGGTAATCGGCAGCGACATGTTCGGACACAGCCATTGCGGGCAGGTGCGCATCGGGTTCAGCGGCTAGCTCTTTAGCCTCGGCAAAGGCGAACAGGGGCAGCGACGGACCAGGCCGGCGGTGAACTTCCCACAGCCCTTGTCGCCGGTCCAGGTTCAACGAACGCAGCGCATCGGCATCAGCGAGCAGTTTTAGCGCCTGATCGTTAAGTCCGGCGCGGCCTGCGAGGGTTTCGATGTCGGTGAACGGGCCAAAACGGCGCGCGCGAGCCATATTTTCGGCCCAATCCTCGCGAAACCCATCAATCTGGCGCAGGCCAAGGCGAAGCGTCGGCGGAGTGCCCGCAACGGTATTATCCCACCCACTTTGATTCACATCAATCGGCAGCACGGGCACATTGTGGTCGCGCGCATCGCGGACGATCTGCGCAGGGGCATAGAATCCCATCGGTTGCGAATTGAGCAAAGCGGCGGCGAACACGGCGGGGTGGTGGCATTTGATCCAGGCTGAGGCATAGACCAGATGGGCAAAGGCCTGCGCATGGCTTTCGGGAAAGCCGTAGCTGCCGAACCCTTCGATCTGTTTGAAACAGCGTGCAGCAAACGCCTCGGTATAGCCGCGTTCCACCATCCGCCCGACCATCTTGCCTCGAAACTGGTCGATGGTGCCAAGGTTGCGGAACGTCGCCATTGCGCGGCGCAAGCCGTTTGCTTCATCAGGGGTGAATTCAGCCGCAACGATGGCCAGCTTCATCGCTTGTTCCTGAAACAACGGCACACCGAACGTCCGGCCTAGCACATCGTGCAATTCATCGGGGTCGTGCGGCGGATTGGGTGACGGGAATTCGACCGGCTCCATCCCCTGCCGCCGCCGCAAATAGGGATGCACCATTTCGCCTTCAATCGGGCCGGGGCGGACGATCGCGACTTGGACAACCAGGTCGTAAAACTGGCGTGGGCGCAGGCGCGGCAACATGTTGATCTGGGCGCGGCTTTCGACCTGAAAAACCCCGATAGAATCGCCGGTACACAGCATGTCGTACACGGCGGGGTCTTCGGTCGGGATGGATTGCAGGTTGAGATCTGCCCCGCCTAATCCTTTCACCATCTCCAAACTTTTGCGGATGCAGGTCAGCATCCCCAGCGACAGCACATCAACTTTTAACAGCCCCAGCGCATCGATATCATCCTTGTCCCATTCGATGAACGTGCGGTCGTCCATCGCGCCGTTCAATATCGGCACAGTCTCGTCCAGCCGGTCCTCGGTCAGCACAAAGCCGCCGACATGCTGCGACAAATGGCGCGGGAAATTCAGGATGCGGGCGACGACTTTGCGCATCCGGCGAATTTCGGGATTACCTGGATCAAACCCCGCCTCGCGGATGCGCGCCTCTTCAACTTCACCGCCCCAGCTGCCCCAGATGGTGCCCGAAAGCCGTGCCGTCACATCTTCGGAAAAGCCAAGCGCCTTACCAACTTCCCGTAGCGTCGATTTCGGGCGATAATGGATGACAGTGGCGACAATACCGGCGCGGTGGCGACCATAGCGTTTGTAGATATATTGCATCACCTCCTCGCGCCGCTCATGTTCAAAATCGACATCGATGTCAGGCGGCTCGGCGCGTTCTTCGGACAGAAAGCGCGAAAAAAGCAGGTTGTTAGTAACGGGATCAACCGAGGTTACGCCAAGCAAATAACACACGAGCGAATTGGCCGCGCTGCCGCGGCCTTGGCATAATATCGGCGGTTCTTGCGCGCGGGCGAATTTGACGATGTCGTACACGGTCAGGAAATAGGCCGCATATTTCAGCCGTGCGATCAGGCCCAGTTCTTCATCAAGCAATTCAGTCCACCGCGCAGGTGCGCCGTCAGGGAAGTCTTTGACGGGAAAACGTTCAGATAGCGTGCTGCGGGTCAGATCCTCCAGCCAGTCCTGCGGGCTCCAGCCCATCGGCACCGGCTCGTGCGGATATTCATAGGCGAGTTCGTCCAGCGTGAAATTGACGGCGTTGAACAGTTCAGCGGTCGCAGCGATGGCTTGCGGCGCATCGGCAAACAGGCGGGCCATTTCAGCCGGGCTTTTCAAATAGCGTTCACCATTGGCGGCAAGGCGCGTGCCTGCCTCTTGAATAGTCACCTTCTCGCGGATGCAGGTGAGGATGTCGTGATACGGACGGTCAGCGGCGGTGGCGTACAACGCATCGTTGGTGGCGATCAGGGGGATGCCGGTTCGGGCGGAGAACGCTTTGAGGGCAGCAAGGTTGCGCTTGTCCGCGCCGGATCGGTGCATTGATGCGCCGATGTAGAGGTGATTTGTCTTCGCTCTGAGCTGCTCCCAAATTTCACCCTCAGCTTGGTCAGGGAGGATTATAAGGCACATCTCGTCTGCCCATTCCAACAGATCCCCAAACCTGAGGATGCAATCCCCCTTTTTCGTCCGCAAATTACCCAGTGATAACAACCGCGTCAGCCGACCCCAGCCGCGCCGTGTCATCGGATAGGCGACAATATCGGGCGTTCCATCGGCAAAGACCAACCGCGCGCCAACGATCAATTTGAAGTCACCGGCGCGTCCTTCTTTCTGCGCCGTATTCCACGCGCTGTGCGCCCGGACAACGCCTGCAACGCTGTTTTTATCTGCGATCCCAATGCCTGAAATGCCCAAAGCGATAGCGTGCTCCACCATCTCGCCCGGATGTGATGCACCGGATAGGAATGAGAAATTGGTGGCAGCGATGGGTTCGGCGTAACTCAATTTCCCTCTCCCTTTACGGGAGAGGGTTGCGCAGACTTGCAAGCCTGCTTGCTAGTCGAAGCTGGGAGAGGGTGTGCGGTTATCCAGTGCCCGTGCGAGCCAGAAGTCCGCACCCCCTCTCTAAGACTAGCTAGGCGATAAATCGCCAAGCCAAGTCTATTCTCTCCCGCAGGGGGAGAGAAATTATTATGCGAACAACCCATGCACATACCAATCGGGGTCGGATTTTTCCTCGTACAGTCCGTGGCGAAATAGCCAGAATCGGTGGCCAGTATCGTCCTCGACTCGGTAATAATCGCGTGTCAGCCGAGCTTCTTTTCGCCGTCCGTCCCACCAAGGCATAACGATTCGTTCTGGCCCTTCGTGCTGCGCGACGCGGTGCTGCGTCCCACGCCAGCGAAAGCGGTAAGGCGGGCCGTCGGGGACTTCGGCAATGGCGTCAACTGCTTCGGGTGGGTCGAGGAGCAGGAGAGGGCGGGTAGGGGCCAATCCCTCCTTCTTTTCGTCATTGCCGCCCTTCGACTGCCCGCAGGGCGGGCGCTCAGGATAAACTTCAGCCAAAGGCTGAAGGCGGGGAGCCAACGGCGTGCTTGCACAATCCATCACCGGCATTCTAAATTTCATCATCAGGCGATGGTTCCCTGCCTTTGCGGGGGTGACGCAGTTTTGGATTGAGATGGTAGCCGCCGCCCCATCGATAAAAACCCCCTCTGGCACATGGCTGTCGAGCATCTGCCAACGGGTTACGCATTCTGGCCCCAGCCGCGTTGCCAGCCGTGCAAGCAACGCGGACAGTTCTTCGCGCGCTTTGGCGGTGCTGCTTTCAAAATCGCTTTGGTCGGCATTCAGCGGCTCGGCAGCGCGGATATGGAGCGTAATTTGGTCATAGCCAAAGCCGGGGTCGAGCGGATCGCGCAGCGCATCAATCCGTTCGGCAAACAACCGCATAATCAGTGCGACATCGCGAGTCGGCGCGGCAGTCTCTATGCCCAGCCGCGATATCATCCCGTCGCAACGATAAAGCACAACCTCCAATGCCCGTGCGCCTTCGCCGCGTTCGCCTAATTGGCGAATGGCATCCACCGCCAGCCCGGCCATCGCATCACGCACACTGTCGGTGTGACCAATCGGTTCGGCAAACCGCACTTCGCACAGGATTTCGGGACGTGACCGGCGCGGAATGATGGGGCTGTCGATTTCGCTCAGCAACCGGGCCAGCTGATGCGTGACCTTTTCGCCAAAGCGCGAGGCGAGTACTGTGCGCGGGCGACTGGCAAGGTCACGAATACGGTTTAGCCCGGCACGGCGCAGCGCATGGTGGACTGCGGGATCACAGCGCAACGCAGATACCGGCAGCTGCGCCACCTGCCCCTCATCAAGGCCATAGATCGCCAGCGCCATCGCCGCATCGGACGAGGCGGAGAAAGCAAAAGTCGCGGTGTAGCCGCCGCTGGTCAGGCGGTGTTGAAGGTCGGCGGCTAAAAGCCCCTCCGCTTCAGAGCCTTCCGCAAACGTCCCTCGGACGTTTGCTTTGGTCGGCGGGTTGGGGGTGGGGCTTGTTGGCGAGGACTGTGCCAAACTTACAGCCCCCACCCCTCCCCTGACGGGTTGGGGTTTGCTGAAGAGGTGACAGCACCCCGTAATATCAAGCAATAGGCCCTTTGGGCGATCCAGCATCACTTTGGGCGTATAACGCAGGCAAGCCTCGGCCAATCGTTCCAGCAACGCATCATCTGCCACGCGGTCATAATCAAATGCCAAAAGCTCTGGTACCCGCGCACGGGCATCGGCAAGCGCCAGTCCGCTGCTAAGCCCCATCAAATGCGCAGGTTGCGACACTGCGACCAGCCGCATCGCACCCTTTTGCTTTTCAACCAGCGCAAACGCTGTGTCAGGCGGCGCGGCGCGTATGCGGATCAGTCGCTCTGCGGGCAGCCAGGGAAAATAGACGGCCAAATGTCGTCTTTCCTGCACTATCGCTTTGCGGGGATTGGGTTGCAAATTGCTCATCGAATTTTTGCTCGTTCAGGTTCCAGATCAGCTGCGCCGATTGCCCCGAAGCTAACCGGCGGTGACGCAGCATAGTGATGTCAAAGGTTGGCCCGCCCGGTGCGTCGGCGAGCAAAGGTGTTGAGGGTGCAGAGGCCACCTGCCACCGGCTATATGCAGCACTCGGCGCTTCGCGCGCACCCATGCGTAACAGCAAAACCGCTGTTCCAGATTTTTCCGCAGACAGTGCCAGCCGCCTGCTTGCGGTCAGGTCGAGTAAGCGGGGATTGCCCTCTATCTCCACCAGCACCGCCCCTGCTGCGCCGCTGCGTGCGATGTCCGCTGTTGCTTTCAATGCGGCGAGTAGATCGGGGGTATGCACGCTGAAACAGCGATCAGGGTCGAGCCCCAATTCGGTCAGTCCCGGCGGATACAGCTGCCCGCCACGGCGGCGCAGCGACCGTACAAAGAAACAGGGCGCATCGGGTCGTTTTGTGGACAACATCGCCGCCAGCATTGCCCCAAAACCAAACAGGCTGGCGGCATCGCCTTTATCTTTGCCCAGAATCTCGTGACAAGCATTAATGGGCAAGCCGCTAAGAATATCCGATAGCGACCGCTGCTCCGCCTTTGCCTTCCCAAGCGCAGCCAACGCATGGCCCCAGCCTGCATCGGGCAGCGCAAGCGACGGCAAAATCGAATCGGATGTTCTATTGTTCACTTTATGTTCTTATCGCGTTTCCGCGATCGAGCAAAGCGATTCGATTATTGCAATGTTACCCGGTCGTCCGATCCATCATGCCGTCCGAAAAATTCCATCAATTGAATGATAAGTTCAGACCGGACGCTAAGCCCGCGTGCCTCTAGCAGCGCCTGTTTGGCGGCGGTATCGAACGGCGCAATCTGGGCGATAGCGTTGACGAGCGAGAAATCGTCGAGCTGGCTGACCGAGTTCCAGTCAACGGCATAGCCCTGACTGTCGGCAAAGCGCCGCGATTCCATCTCCAGCGCGGCGCGTTCAGCAATCGACAGCGCTTCGCCAAGTTCATCCTCTTCCCATAATTCGGCTTCGGCTTGGCGGAACGGGGTTTTGACGTCGAGCTCGTTTGTGACGGTGAACCGCTGTAGGCCCTGAAGCACAATGTTGTAGCGCCCATCCTCAAGGGCCTCGACATCCTCAATCCGGCCAAGGCAGCCGATGGCGAACAAATCCGGGCGTTTTCCGTCGCCGCTGGGCTGGATCATCCCGATCAACCGGTCACGGGCCAATGAGTCCCCAATCAACGACCGATAGCGAGGTTCAAAGATATGCAACGGTAATTGCATACCCGGCAATAGGATTGCGCCCGCGATGGGAAACAAAGAGATGCGTTTTTTTATCATCCGAACAAGATCGCAGATAGCTTGCGCCGGGTTGCCGATACCCATGGGTCTTCCAATCCAATCATGCCGAATATCTCCAACAGCCTTGTGCGTGCTGCACCTTCATTCCAATCGCGATCAGCCTCGATGATGGCCAGCAATGCCTCCGCTGCGCCATCGCGGTCATCCGCCGCCATCAAGGCATTGGCAAAGTCAAAACGGGCGGCATAGTCGTCGGGATTATTGGTCACAGCCTGATGCAAGCTTGCCAGTTCCTCTGGATCGCGCGCTTCGGCAGCGATGGTCAGCATGATGCTCACCTTCTCCATCGCAGCGTTCGCTTTCAGCTCGTCCGGCAAGCTCGCATAAATTGCCGCTGCATCATCTTTCCGATCAAGCGCCATCAAGGCTTGCAGCCTCCCGGCCAGCGCATCGGCACGCTCTGGCTCCAAAGCAAGCACGTCGGTAAAGATCGCATAAGCGTCTTCCGCCGCACCTTCTGTCAGTGCCGCTGACCCCGCCTCAACCATTGCGCCAAGATCAGGTCCGGCTTCAACGGCGTCACCGGCGGCAACAGGAAATTTTTCGAGCAATTGATCGAGCATCGCGGCAAGCTGCGCCTCGGTGCGTGCGTTGGTTAGGTCCGCAACGGGTTGCCCTTGAAACAACGCGTAGACCGTTGGGATTGATCGCACCTGAAATTGTCCGGCAATGAACGCGTTCGCGTCCACGTCGATCTTGGCCAATACAACGCCCCTATCGGCATAGTCCGCACAGACTTTTTCCAATACCGGAGTGAGCTGTTTGCACGGCCCGCACCATTCGGCCCAAAAATCGAGCACCACCAGCTTGGTCATCGACGGATCGACAACGTCGCGGCGAAATGCCTCGACTGCCTTTTGCTCTTCGGTGGTCAAACCCATGCTGGCCAAGTGAAAACTCCTTACGCGCGAATCACGAATGTTCACGTCTATGTGGGGATTGAATGAAAGCTGCCAAGCCTTTGCGATGCAATACAGGTAATCGGCAAGCAAATTATCGCGACGATAGGGGGTTGCAGCCCCTGATAACGCCTGCTAATGGCCCGCCTCACCCGCTGGAACCAACTTTATAGCAATGTTGCTTCTAGCCGCCCGAGCGGGCGTAGCTCAGTGGTAGAGCACGACCTTGCCAAGGTCGGGGTCGAGGGTTCGAATCCCTTCGCCCGCTCCAATTTTTGCTCCGAACGAAAAATAGCCGTCAGGCGGTAAGCACATTATTCGGGCCCATGCCGATGTCGTCATGGTTCGCCCAAACCGAGTGTGTGCCCGAACAAAACCGTTCGGGTAAAATGATGCGGCAGACCGGGCCAGCCGCAAAATTCTTGGCATCAATTAACACGCATTCCGACCGGTCGTTTTCCACATCGGCGATAAAAGATACCAGATAGCCGTCGTCTTCATCCGTCGCATTGATACGCGGCGCAAACGGGCTTTCGCTGCCATAGCGACCGGGGCCAAAGCTGATCTCTTCGCTGATCCCGGTTTCAAGGTCGTGCTTCACAAGCCCCGTAAACAAAAACCAATAGGGTTCTGGCACCGCAGAATAGGCGTAGCGGTATTTATGCCCTACAAATTTTTGGTTTATTGTTCCGAATTCAAGGATTTGGTCGCCCAATCGCTCTTCGCTGGTCGCGCCGGTTTTCAGGTTAAAACGCCAGCGGTGCAGCTTTGGCTTCATCAGGCCTTGGCTCAAATACGCCATCATCCGCTCTAACCCATCGGGCGCATCGGGGTGCGATTTGGGCATTGGTTCTTCCTGATAATAGCCATCAAGGACGATCTCGTCGCCTTCCTCCCACGCGTTTAGCCAGTGCAACGTGTAGGTAGGCTCAGCCTCAAACCAGCGGATGTCGTCGGCACTGCCAAAGCGCGGGATGATGCCAAAGCGAGATTTCTGATCCGCGTGGAATTGCACGACATGTAGGTTGCGCTCCAGCAGCTCGGCATTCCAATACAGCGGCATGTCGTTCAGAATCGAATAGTTCGGCGTAAACGCCATATCATGCGGCAGCCGCGGTCCATCGAGCGGGATCGGCACATAATGCTTTAATCGGTTATCCGCGCCAACTACGCCATAATGCATATACGGCGCATGTTTGGAGTAGTTGAAAAACATCAACTCGCCAGTGGCTGGATCTAGCTTTGCATGTGCCGAAATGCCGTCGAGAGGGACCCAGCCTTCGGTGCCGAACTGCTCGAGCGTGAACGGGTCGAGCCGATAGCCCTCGCCGCATTGATAGAATGTCGAGAGGATCTTTCCGGCATGAACAACAACATCGGTGGAGCTGCTGTCTTTTAGCCATTCCTGTGCGCCCCAGCCCGGTCGGGTGGATTTATGCGGTGACTCCATCAGGCCAGCCCATAACGCTTTGCCAGCTTCTGCCTCGGCCTGAAACGCTTTGGTGCGGACAAACCGGCTGCGGTAACTGGCGCGACCGTTTTTGAAGCTGATCGAATGGATTTGGCCGTCGCCGTCAAACGGATGATAGCGGCCAATTGGTTCATGGACGGGCACTTCGCCTGTGCGAATATAGACGCCGTCGATATCATCGGGGATGGTTCCGATAACTTCCGCGTCGCCATTGGCAAATAGCGCGTTCCATTCGCTAAACGTCGGCCGCCATGCTCCCTGCATATAGGGGTGGTCAGTTGATTTCAGAGTGGAGCGGACTTTCCCGACCAGTTCGATTGTCATGTCTTGATCCTCGTGCTCATCGTCTTAATCAATCAACTTTGCTTCGGCTTGCCACAATGTCTGCCAGTCGAGCGAGCCGCGACATTGCTCCATACTATGTGCAGAGATTAGCTGGAATTGGTCGCCGCCCCACAAATATGATGCGGCGTTACCGCAATCGCCCGGGCCGCGGCTTTTGGCATAGCTACTCATTATCTGCGTGGTGGCGTCCCAATCGGCATTGATCAGCAGCTGGACACTGTCGTCCAATGTGCGAACCGCATCGCCGTAGTCAAACACCGCTGGCGCAAACTGCCATTTGCCGTCGGATTGCTCGATCCCGATATAAGCAGCGGAGGCAAAATTATACGCGCCAGCGCCGCAGCTTATCATCACTAAGGCCCGCGCGGCTCCGCCCGCAGTGCCAAGGCTATACGCTGTGTCTTCGGTGACTCCGAAACGCTCCTCTTTGCACGGCGAACTTTCGACCAGCTGGACCAAAGTGGTCGCGTCTGGTGTATTTTCGGTTGGCTTAATGCGCTTGGCTGTGATGACCGGCGTTGGCATCCACTTTACCCGCAAATCTCTTTTGCCCGGCTTGGCAAGCGCGGTCTTTGTCGTGGCGCGGTTTTGAATAGCGTCGATATGCGTGAAGGCAGCGGTTGATCCCTTTAACGAAACCTTGCCGATTTCCACGCCTTTGCCGTCGCGCAACGTAAGGACGCGTCCTTTGGCAAGTGATCGGGCGAGGCGCAGCGCATCTGTGCCAGTGATTGTTATCGGCGCGGATGCCGTGTTGTTGATCGCTCCAGTGTCAGCGACACGCCCGTCGATCATGATCCGATATCGGTCGCTTTTGGTTTCAAAACTAGCCAACGTGATGACGATATCTCCGGTCATTGCAGCGCGGGTGAGCGACAGCGAAATACCATCAGACGGCGCATCCTCTGGTTGCAAAGACAGCGCTTCACAAGCCAGCCGATTGTCGCAAGCCACCGCCCAGTCTTGAAGAAACTTTTGCTCGCCAAGAATCGGCTTGGCATTGGCGGGCGCGCCGAAACCAACGGCAAAAAGCATCAAGCATGTCACGGTTCGAACGTTCATGGGAAACAGTCTATCCCGATTGCAGCCGCTACGCTAGGGGCGCTGTGACATCTCTATCAAGCCGCCAAAAGGAACACAGTATGCGAACCGTAGCCGTTATCGGAGCCGGACAAATGGGCGCCGGCATTGCGCAAGTCAGTGCAGTCGCAGGCTTTCAAGTGCTGCTGTCCGACATCGATCTGGCGCGCGCGGAGGCGGGCAAAGCTGGGATCGCCAAGCAGATGGATCGTCAGGTCGAGAAAGAGAAGATTTCGCGGGCCGATGCGGATGCTTTGCTGGGCCGGATACAGCCGGTTGCGGGTTATGGAGCGATGGCCGCCGCCGATGTGGTGATTGAGGCAGCGACCGAGCGTGAAGAGATTAAGCGCACAATTTTTGAAGGTGTTGGCAAGGTTTTGGGGCCTGCTGCAATTCTGGCGTCCAACACATCGTCGATTCCTATCACGCGATTGGCCCAGGCATCGCCCGATCCGGCGCGCTTTATCGGCGTGCATTTCTTCAATCCGGTTCCCGTCATGGGCTTGATTGAGGTTATTCGCGGGCTGGCGACTTCGGCGGAAACGGTGACCAAGATTGAAGCCTATGGCGCTGCGCTAGGCAAGCGGCTAGTCTTTGCCAACGATGCTCCAGGCTTCATTGTCAACCGCGTGCTGATGCCGATGCTAAACGAGGCCTGCTTTGCGCTTGGTGAAGGCGTCGCCACGATCCCCGACATAGACGCCGCGTGTCAGCTGGGGCTCAATCATCCCATGGGGCCGTTGACGCTTGCCGACTTCATCGGACTCGATACCTGTCTGGATATTACCAACGTGCTGTTCACCAGCACCGGAGACCCCAAATTCCGCCCCGCGCCGTTACTGGTCAAATATGTCGAGGCCGGCTGGCTAGGCCGCAAAACCAAGCGTGGCTTTTATGATTATTCCAGCCCGGTTCCTGTGCCGACGCGGTAAATCGCCGTGCTGTCTCAACAAAAAAAGGGCCCCAAAAGCGGGGCCCTTTTTCGTTTTCGCGTAACGCGATTTAATCGTCGATCTTGCTCAGATTAGCAGCCGAGAACTTACCGCGACGGTCGCTTTCGATGTCGAATGCCAACCGGTCGTTCTGAACGAGCGAACCGATGCCCGAACGCTCGAGCGAGGAGATGTGAACAAACACATCTTCGCCGCCATCATCGCGCTGAATAAAGCCGAAGCCCTTCATGTCGTTATAGAATTTGACAGTACCGTTGGCGCGTTCGCCAGTGGATTCACGCTGAGGTGCACGCGGTGCGCTATCACGGAAGCCGCCGCGATCCCCACCACGATCACCGCCGCGGTCTCCACCACGGAAGCCACCGCGATCACCGCCGCCATCACGGTCAAATCCGCCACTGCGTTCCGGACGCGGTTCGCGTGCGGGTACAGGGATTGGATCGCCTTCGATAACCAGATCGGATGCCGAAACTTTGCCGCCACGATCCACAAGTGTGAATTCCAGCGGTTGGCCTTCTGCTAAGCCGGTCAAACCAGCCTGTTCGACAGCGCTGATGTGCACGAAAACATCATCGGGCTGTTCATCGCACTGGATAAAGCCAAAGCCTTTTTGATTGTTGAAAAACTTCACGATGCCTTTGCCGGAACCAACGACTTGGGCTGGCATTGCAGGGGGACGAGGCGCACCGCCGCCAAATCCACCGCCACCGCCGCCGCTGCGGAAACCACCGCCACCACCGCCGTAGCTTCCGCCACCGCCACCGCCGCCGCCAAATCCACCGCCGCCACCGCCGCGGTAACCGCCGCCGCCGCCGCCGCGGTCATTTCCACCACGATCATTTCCGCCGCGAATCTCGCCGGGGAACGAGGGGGATTCAAAACTGTCGTCACCAAAACGATCACGCTTGTCACGGCCACGGCCACGACGTTTGTCATTAAAATTCATATCTCGACTTATACTTTCCTGTCGCCCATCGTCTTCGTTCCATGCAGTTTCGGGCGAAAATCCCGCATTTCCCGCGCATTGCCATATGCTTTGCAGACTCGGGCTATACATTATCCACAGGCAAGACCCTAATAAATTTTGCAGCGTGTAAACTTGCTATCAAGCAAGGCTTAGGGCAGGGAAGCGTCATGACTGAAATTCTTGATAAAGGCGCCACCGCATGAGTGTATTTCTGCATGAGGGCGACCTGCCCGATGGCGTGCTGGAGGGTACAAGCGTACTTGCCGTAGATACCGAAACCATGGGTTTGCTGACGCCGCGCGACCGGCTTTGTCTCGTGCAGATTTCGGACGGCAACGGTGACGAGCACCTGGTGCGTTTTGCAGCGGACAGCGATTATGCCGCACCCAATTTGTGCCGGATATTGGCGGATACCAGCCGAGTAAAGCTGTTCCATTTTGGCCGGTTCGATCTGGCAGCGATTGAGTATTACCTTAAGGTTGTGGCAGCGCCTGTGTTCTGCACCAAGATCGCATCGCGGCTGGTGCGCACTTATACTGACCGTCACGGCCTGAAAGAATTGGTCAAGGAAATGCTTGGCACCGACATTTCCAAGCAACAGCAATCGAGCGACTGGGGCAGTCCGGTTTTGAGCGAGGCACAAAAGGATTACGCCGCCAGCGACGTGCGCTTTTTGCATCGGTTAAGGGATGAATTCGAGATCCGGCTGGAACGCGAAGGCCGCCGCGAAATCGCGCAAGCTTGCTTTGATTTTCTGCCCTATCGTGCGCGGCTCGACCTGATCGGTTGGCCCGAGGCTGATATTTTTGCACACAGCTAAGCGTCATTGCGCGTTCATGCGGTCGGGCGCATAGGGTTACGTTATGTCAGCACAAGCCGATATCCAACGCACAGCGCGGCAGAAATTCGCCCTTCCCGGCGGGCGGCATGACCGTTTGGTCCGCACTTTGCGCGTGGCGTTGCCGAGCATTATCGGTGTGTTGCTAGCGGTGCTGGCGTTCAGCCCGTTTTCCAACACACAGGAAATGAGCTTTGTTCTGGCCAAGGACGAGGTCAATCTGGCCAAAGAACGGATGCGCGTTGGCAATGCCCTCTATCGCGGAGAAGACACCAAAGGCCGTCCATTCTCCTTGAGCGCAGGTAGTGCAGTGCAGAAAAGTGCAGCCGATCCTTTATTGCGCATGACCGATTTGTCTGGCCGCCTGGTGATGGATAATGGCCCCGCGACGCTCTCGGCAGGCCAAGGCACCTATGACATGAAGGCCGAAAAAATCCGCGTCGAAGGGCCATTGTCCTTTGCCAGCGGCGACGGATTCAAACTTGTCGCCAGCAATGTCGAATTTCTGATGAAGCCCAAAACGATGCAAAGCTTTGGCCCCGTTAACGGCTCGACACGCGTCGGCACATTCAGCGCTGCACGGATGACCGCTGATGCCGAGGCGCGTATCGTGCGGCTTGAAGGCGGCGCGCGTTTGCAAATCAACCAAGGTGCGCTTAAGTGACTGGCATGACGCACATCAAAAGCTTCCTTGGAATTGTAATTGCCAGCTTTCTGGCGACAGCGGCGATCATCGGCGTGTCGGCTCCCGCACAGGTCATTCGCGGGCATAACAGTAGCGCGCCGGTGGATTTCAGCGCAGGCTCCATTGAGGTTCAAGACCGCGCCGACCGCGTGCTGCTGACTGGCGGTGTAACAGCAACGCAGGCTGGCCTTACGATGTCAGCCTCGCGTTTGACAGCCGCCTATTCCAGCGGCGGTGGCATCGATGTGCACCGGCTCGATGCCATCGGCGGCGTGACGATCTCCAAAGACGATTTGCGCGCGACCAGCAACGCTGCGATCTACGATCTCGACAGCGATCTGATTACTTTGCTCGGCAATGTGCAGCTGACGCAAGGCGCGAACCGATTGAACGGCGGACGCATTGTGATTGATCTCAACTCGGGCCGGTCAACGATCAATGGCGGCGGTGCGCCAGCAGTCCCCGGTGTCCAGAACAGCGGCGGTCGGGTGACAGGCACATTTACGGTGCCCCAGCGCAAGAACTAGGTCCGTTTCCGTGCGTTTTTTCATGCGGCCATGCACAAATCCTGCCAATTGAGGCAAAGCAAGCTTTCCTTAGCGAAATCTGGCGTATAGATAACGTGTAATCTTTATCGCGTTTTCACTTTGGACTGCGGCTATGACATTAATGGAAAGCGCCAGCGACGGCCATTTACGGCATGAACAGGCGGCAAGTGCAGTGACCGAGGCGGGCCTGACATCGGGCCTTGCGGTTATCTCTATCGCCAAAAGCTATGACAAGCGCGCGGTGCTGCTTGATGTTTCACTGTCGGTTGCGCCGGGCGAAGTCGTCGGTTTGCTCGGTCCTAATGGCGCGGGTAAGACGACTTGTTTTTATTCGATCATGGGACTGGTGAAGCCTGACGCTGGCCGCATCATGCTCAACGGCGACGACATCACTCGCCTGCCGATGTATCGCCGCGCGATCCTCGGTGTGGGCTATCTGCCACAGGAAACATCGATCTTTCGCGGGATGACGGTGGAGCAGAATATCAGTGCTGTTCTGGAAATGTCAGAGCCTGACAAGGCCGTCCGTGCCGCGCGGCTGGACCAGTTGCTGGATGAATTTGGGTTGACTAAACTGCGGTCCTCACCCGCAATGGCATTGTCGGGTGGTGAACGGCGGCGGTGCGAGATTGCTCGCGCGCTGGCGGCAAACCCGCTGATCATGTTGCTAGACGAGCCTTTTGCCGGGATCGACCCGATCTCAATATCGGACATTCGTGATCTGGTGAAAGATCTTAAAACGCGCGGTATTGGCGTGCTCATTACTGACCATAATGTCCGCGAAACACTCGACATCGTCGACCGCGCTTGCATTATCTATGACGGGCAAGTGCTGTTTGCTGGTTCGCCGGAGGAACTGGTTGCCGATGCCAATGTGCGGCGGCTGTATCTGGGTGAAGGTTTCACGATGTGACCCGCATTCGGGTTTTGGTTGAAACGCATCAATGGCTCTAGCCCCCCGTCTCGATCTGCGTCAGTCGCAATCGCTGGTGATGACGCCGCAATTGCAGCAGGCGATTAAGCTGCTGGCTTTGTCGTCGCTGGAAATTGATGCTTATGTTGCCGAGGAGTTGGAGCGTAATCCGCTGCTCGAAATGGCCCCTAGCGAAGCCGCTGAACCTGACGCGCCCGAACAGTTAGCCGCACCAAAACCCGAAGAAATGGGCAGCGATCAGTTGATGAACGACGGCGATTTCGGCGCGGGTAGCGAGGCGCTGGACACCGATGCGTCCTCTGACAACTACGAGCGCGACGAAGGCGGGCTGGGTAGCGGTGGCGCGGACGGGATGCTGGGCATGAACAGCATATCGACAAGCGGTTCGGACTTCGGGGAAGGTCCTGATTTTGACGCCTTCGCCGCGCCAGATATATCCTTACGCGAACATTTGATGCAGCAGGCCGGGGCCAGTGCGTCGGGGCGGACGCTGTTATTGCTGGAACAATTGATCGAGCAGGTTGAGCCATCGGGCTGGCTTAGCATTGACCTGATGGGTCTGGCATACCGGCTGGGCGTGCCGATGCCGGAACTGGAAACGGCGCTGGGCGTATTGCAAAGCTTTGACCCCACCGGCGTTGGCGCGCGCGATCTGGCCGAATGTATCGCGTTGCAAGCCAAAGAAGCGGACCGTTACGACCCCTGCATGGTGCGGCTGATTGACAATCTGGACCTTGTCGCCCGCGGAAGTTTCGATCAGCTAAAGCGCCTATGCCGCGTCGATGATGAAGACCTGCATGACATGCTGACCGAGCTGCGTAGCTATAATCCAAAGCCGGGACTCAAATTTGACTCCGACGATGCAGCGGTGGCGGTGACGCCCGATCTGTATGTGTCTGCGCACGGCAAAGGCTGGGGCATCGAACTGAACAGTGCGAACCTGCCACGCTTGCTGGTCAACCGGACGTACTATGCCGAAATGGGCGGCAAGGATGATAAGGCCGCGAACAGCTGGCTGAACGAATGTTTGGCCGATGCCAACTGGCTGATCAAAGCGATGGACCAACGCCAGCGGACAATCATGAAAGTTGCGACAGAACTGGTAAAGCAACAAGAGGCTTTCTTCCGCGAGGGCGTATCTCGGTTGAAGCCACTGACTTTGCGGCAAGTTGCCGAAGCGATCGACATGCACGAATCCACCGTTAGTCGCGTGACCAGCAACAAATATCTGCACTGCAACCGCGGGCTGTTTGACCTGAAATACTTCTTTTCCAGCGGCGTTGGATCAGCCGATGGCGATGGCGCGTCGGCAGAGGCGGTGAAGGCGGCGATCAAGACCTTAATCGACGCGGAGGCGGCGGATGACATCTTGTCCGACGACACTTTGGTCGATCTGCTAAAAGCCAAAGGCTTTGACATTGCCCGACGCACCGTTGCGAAATACCGCGAGGCGATGGGGATTGGCTCGAGTGTGCAGCGGCGCCGCGCGAAGAAAATGGGGCGTTAGGACGATTATCGAAAACCCGCAGATTTCTGGGCAAGTTCACACTGAATACGCAGTTCTGATTTGACGGAAAGTCACACGAAGGACTCACCTTAACGCCATCGGTTGCGGCGCGCGGATAGCGCGGTCTGTATCGAGTGATTGTGCCAGATTATTCCACACGAAGCCGCGAAGCCAAGAAGCCACAAAGAGTTTAGGGCGCGCAGCGTGTTTCAAAATCACTAGGATCTGATTTCAGACGGCGAAAGCGATGAATAACCAGCTTCGCCGAAAAGTCCTTTTTGTGCCTTCGTGGCTTTGTGTGAACAAAATCATCCAGACCGATCAGTAATGCACAACGGTTGAGATAAGGTCGCATCTTGTAAAAGCGAAAGATCGACAATATCAAAGAGCAAATGAGAACATTAGCAGAACAAAATGGATTTGTCAAGTAACCCGTGTCACGCCAAAACCCGCCGCAGCGCATCCTTCCACCCACTTAGCCTTACCTCCCGCGCATCGGCCTCCATCGCCGGACTAAACCGCCCAACCTTGCCTCGCATCACCGACGCCTCCGCCAGCGAGCCGTAAAGCCCTGCGCCAACCCCTGCCAGCATTGCTGCCCCCAAAGCAGTAGTTTCCGCAAAATCGGGACGTTCGACTTCGACGTTTAGGATGTCGGCCAAATCCTGCACCATCCAGCCGTTGGACACCATGCCGCCATCGACGCGCAGCTCTGCCCAATCGGCGCCATCCGCGGCGAAGGCGGTTTTTAGGTCGTGGGTTTGGTGCGCCATCGCCTCCAAAGCTGCGCGGGCGACGTGCGCTTTTTTGGCGGCGAAGGTCAGGCCGTGGATTGCGGCGCGGGCGTGGGGTTGCCAATGCGGTGCGCCTAGGCCTGAAAGCGCGGGGACAAGATAGACGCCCCCATTGCCGGAGACGCTGGCGGCCAATGGCTCGGTTTCGGGCGAGGCTGCGATCAGGCCGAGATCATCGCGCAGCCATTGGATCAGGCTGCCCGCGACGAACACCGATCCTTCAAGCGCATAATGCCGTTCGCCGTTCAGCTGCCATGCCACGGTCGAAAGCAGGCGGTTCTTGGATCGCGGCAATGTTCGCCCGGTTTGTGTCAAAACAAACGCGCCGGTGCCAAAGGTCGATTTAGTCTGTCCGGGCTCTAGGCAGCTTTGCCCGATCAACGCCGCTTGCTGGTCCCCCGCCATGCCGGTGATCGCGATGGCGCCGCCGAACAGTTCGGGGTCAGTGACGCCCAATTGCCCCGCGCTGTCGCAAATAGCGGGAAGGATTTCGCGCGGCACACCGAATAGGCTTAGCAAACCATCGTCCCAGTCACCGCTGCCAATCGCCATCAATGCAGTGCGGCTGGCATTGCTGGCGTCGCTGATATGCGTGTTGCCGCCAGTCAGCCGGAACACCAGATAGCTCTCGACCGTACCGACCGCTAGATGCTCACCCGCGTCTTTTAACTGTGGCCAATTCGCCAATGCCCAACCTATTTTTGAGCCGGAGAAATAGGGGTCAAGCAACAGTCCGGTTTTGGCCTGCAAATCAGGTTCGTGCCCAGCTGCTTTCAGCGCGTCGCAGATATCCGCAGTGCGCCTGTCTTGCCAGACAATTGCAGGCGCAAGCGGTTCGCCAGTGCGCCGGTCCCAGAACACCACGGTCTCGCGCTGGTTAGTGATGCCGATGCCAGCGATTGCGGATGCTCCGCCCGCTTTGACGACTATCTCGCGCGCGCATTCGAGGGTGAGATTCCAAATTTCGGCCGCGTCATGCTCGACCAATCCGGGGCCGGGATAAAACTGCGTCAATGGGCGCTGCGCACTGGCGAGGCATGCGCCGTTTTTGGCAAACAGCATCGCACGTGTTGATGTTGTGCCTTCGTCAATGACGAGGATGTGGTTGGTCATAGTCGCTCCCTTTGTTGAAAGGAGTGCGATAACTCAGGGTTGGGGTCAAGCTCTGACATCCGCTCGTGCTGAAGAGCGCAATTACCGCTTCAATGCTGGTCCCAGTGCCTCGATATCCTGAATCCAGATATAGCCGTTAAAGCTATTCGCGATGTCGCCGTACCGATTAACGTCGGTCAAGCCAGTGATGCTATCCCCATCAACATTTTCGGCAATCACAACTTTCAGCCCTGCGGCATCGGTGCGCGCCAGAAAGCGGTTGGGCCAGCCCCACAAAGTATAACCAACCTGATCCATCGTCAGCAGCATTGTGCCTTGGTTGCAGCTGTCAGGGATCGCTCCCCACAGGCCGGACAATTTGTAATCGCTGCCGCACGCTTGCGCTGCGGCGATGGAAAAGCCCCAGGCTTTGGGGCGTGCCTTTTTGAATACGGCGACTGCGGCATCGTCTCCGATCAAGGCTTGCTTATCTTCGGCGACGGCGGAGGGGGCAGGGAGTGCGGCGAGCAGCATTGCAGCTTGCTCTGCACCTTTGGCGCGCCACAGCAATTCGGGCTTGGACAAAGCATAAACTACTTCACCAATGCTGCTGTTCGCGCGGGCCTTGTCAGCCGCGCAGGTGCTTTCAAACTGCCGCGCCACCAGCAGCTCTCCGCCGATCACCTGCGTCGTCATGTTCAATGCATTGGCTTCACTGCCAACTGCCATAGCAAGCGAGCCTACTTCGCTGGCGCTGGGTCCGCTGGCGCAACCTTGCGTGTCGCGGGTGGGCTCAACTCCTTTTGCAGCGACTAATTTAGGAATCCCCTCTGGCGCGGCGGCAAGCCAACTGGCGTGGAATAACGAAAAACCGAAAAACAGCGTAACCGCCGTTAAGATAATCCAAGTCCGCACTATTGCCCCCTGCTAACCCAATAAATCGCGCGCTTTCGCACAATCTGCCGCCATCTGCGCCTTCAATGCGTCAAGACTATCAAATTTAGCTTCTCCGCGAAGAAATGCGTGAAACGCGACTTCAAGTTTTTGATCATATATTTCTTCGGCAAAGTCAAAGAAATGTGGTTCCAGTAATTCCTTTGGCGGTGTAAATTGTGGGCGGATGCCGATATTGGCCGCGCCTTTCAACACGCGGCCATCGGCAAGGCGTCCTGTGACTGCATAGACGCCGTAACGCGGGCGCAGATAATTGCCGATGTCGATATTTGCAGTGGGATAGCCGAGCAGCCGTCCGTTTTTGTCGCCATGCTGGACGGTACCTTCGATTGCGAATGGGCGAGTGAGCAGGCGGTTGGCGGTCGTGCAGTCGCCTGCTTGCAATGCCTCGCGGATGCGGCTTGACGAGATGACGCCGTCTGTATCGATGACTGGCCCGATGGCAGTGCTGGAAAGACCGCATGCGGCCCCGAAATCTTTTAGCACGCCGATATTGCCGCTCCGGCCTTTGCCAAAGGTGAAATCCTCGCCGGTGACAACGCCGGATAGGCCCAGCCTTTCGACGAGCAGTTTGGCGATGAAATCCTCGGCAGTGGTGCTGGCCAGTTCGCTGTCAAATTCAAACACCAGCATCGCATCTGCGCCTGAGGTCTCAAATAACCGTTGCCGCTGATCGAGCGTGGTCAGGCGGAATGGGGCTGCATCGGGCGCGAAGTATCGCACCGGATGCGGATCGAACGTGGCGATGATTGCTGGCTTTCCGGCGGCTTTGGCTTGGCGAATAGCTTCACCCGCCACCGCCTGATGCCCCAGATGGAACCCGTCAAAATTGCCCAGCGCCGCGATGCCGCCGCGAAGGGGGTCGGGCATTATGTCACGGGCGGAAATTCTAGGTATCGTCATGCGGCGGGCTTTAACCCATCGCGCAATACCCGAATCGCATTGCCGCCCATCGCGGCGCGGATTTCGTCGGGGGTGAAGTCTGCGTCCAGCAACGCTTGCGTCACTTGCACCAGTTGCGAGGTATCGAACCGCACCGTGGTCGCACCGTCATAGTCGCTGCCGAGGGCCACATGCTGAATACCCACCAGATCGCGGACATGCTTCATCGCTTTGGCAATCGAGGCAGGAGACGTATCGCACACCGCCGCATCCCAATAGCCGATGCCGATGATGCCGCCAGTTTTGGCAACGCCGCGAATATGTTCGTCAGACAGGTTGCGGTTGACCTTACACGTCGCCTGCACGCCGCCATGGCTGGAGACGACGGAGCGGGTCGCCATCGCGAGCACTTCGGTGACGCAGGTCGCGCTGCAATGCGCGATATCGACGATCATGCCTTTGGCTTCCATCCGGCGTATGATGTCGCGGCCAAAGGGGGTGAGGCCACCCTTTTTCAGGCCGTGCATCGATCCGGCGAGTTCATTGTCAAAGAAATGCGTGAGCCCTGCCATGCGGAAACCCGCAGCGTAAAGCTTGTCAAGATTAGCGGTTTTGCCTTCTAGATTTTGTAGGCCTTCAATGGATAGCATTGCGCCGACTTGATTAGCGCCCTTCACGCTGCGGACTACCAATAAGCCATCGACGTCCGATGATATGGCAACCTTCGATAAATCGCGTTGCGATTTGACTGCTCGGTCCAACTTAGTGGCATGCCATAAAGACCGCTCCAGCAACGAATCCCAAGTCCGCATCGGCTGCATCTGGGCAAACGCCAGCAAAGTGATATTGTCGCTATCCGCACCGTTAGCGTCGTAATTCTGGCCCTTGGGCGTTTTTGAAACCGACGAGAAAACTTGTAATGCAACATTGCCAGCTTGCAACCGCGGCAAATCCATATGCCCGCGATCCGCCTTATCAAGCACATCGCGCTTCCACATCAGTGTGTCTGAATGCAGATCAACAATCGTCAGCGTCTTGTGCAGCGCAACCGCCTCGGAGCTGACTTTAGGCAACGGCTTGCCATCAATCTGGTTCATTGATGCCTCGACATAGCCGGGCAGAAATCCGAAAAATCCAATCGCGGCGACCAGCAGTAACGCGCCTATACCCAACAGTCCTTTCCGCATCGTCACGCCTCCCTGCGTACCAAAGTCACAAAATCAAACGCAGGCGTGTTACCCTCTGCGGGGTTCGATACCCGCGAAGTTTCTTTCCATATGTCGGCATCAAACGCCTCCAGCACGGTGTCGCCATCGGGCGAGGCGGCAACCACAGTCAGCTCAATCCGGTCAGCGCGGGGCAGGAATAACCGATAAATCTCTGCGCCGCCGATGATGCAGACATGCGGGCCATTGGCCATTTTCAATGCGGCCTCGGGCGTGCGTGCAATCTCTGCGCCGTCCTCTGCCCAATTCGGGTCTCGCGTCAGCACAATATGCCGCCGCCCCTCCAGCAAGCCCGGCAGGCTATCAAAGGTTTTCCGCCCCATAATCATGGGCCGGTCTTTGGTAACTTGCTTGAAATGGCGCAGGTCAGCGGGGATGCGCCAGGGCAGCCTGCCGTCAACACCGATTACACCGTTTTTGGCGCGGGCAAGGACGAGAATGATTTCAGGATGATTCATCGCGTCCGCTGTGCCTTAAGCATATGACTCTGACAAGTCAGCGATACAGCCGCGTGACATGGCCCATTTTGCGCCCCGGCATCGGCGCACCTTTTCCGTAAAGATGGACATTGGCATCATCGTCGCCAAACAATTCCTGCCAGCGCGCGACATCGTCGCCGATCAGATTGGTCATTTCGACGCGGTCGCACACGGTTTTGGTATCACCCAAAGGCACTTCGCAGATTGCACGGATGTGGTTTTCAAACTGGCTGGTGGCCGCACCTTCGATGGTCCAATGGCCGCTGTTGTGAACACGCGGGGCCATTTCGTTAAAGATCGGGCCGTCGGGCGTGGCAAAAAATTCGCAGGTCAACACGCCGACAAATTCGAGTTTCTCGGCAATAGCGGTTGCCAGTTCGCGCGCGGCTCCGCGCTGGCTTTCGATTAGCGGTCCAGCGGGCAGGCTACATCGGGCCAGTATGCCGCTTTCATGCCGGTTGCGCGAACAATCCCAATAGCGGACGTCACCTTTGGTATTGCGAACAAGGATCACCGAAAACTCCGCATCAAAGGCAATCAGCTTTTCGGCAATCGCTGGCTGGCGGCCCATATCGTGCCATGCTTGCGACAATTCTTCGGGCCCGTTGATCCGCGCCTGGCCTTTGCCATCATAGCCCATACGTATGGTCTTCAGGATTGCGGGATAGCCGACCTTGTCGAGCGCGGCGGCGGCCTCTTGGCGTTCGCCCGCAATCTCGAACGGCGCAGTCACCCCGCCAAGCTTTGCCGCAAACAGCTTTTCCTCAACGCGGTCTTGCGCGATTTCCAGCGCGTTGATGCCCGGGCGGATGGGGACGATATCGACGATAGTCCGCAACGGCGCGACCGGCACGTTTTCGAACTCATAGGTCACAACGTCGCACTTTTCAGCAAAGGCACGCAACGCATTGGTATCAAAATAGGGTTTGCAGGTGAATTCCGCTGCTACCTCGGCAGCCACCGAATCCTCCTCTGGCGCATAAATGTGGCAGCGATAGCCAAGCTGTGCCGCCGCAATCGCCATCATCCGGCCCAACTGGCCGCCGCCCAATATGCCGATGGTGGAGCCAGGGGGAAGCGGCTTCATTCGGGTGTCTCGCCTACGCTATCGGTTTGTTTTGCGCGCCATGTGTCCAGCCTTTCGGCCAGCGCAGAGTCATTATTCGCGAGCATCGCGGCGGCCAGCAAAGCCGCGTTCGTCGCCCCTGCTTTGCCAATAGCCAGCGTTCCCACAGGAATCCCGGCCGGCATCTGCACCATCGACAACAGGCTATCCATGCCGTCGAGCGCTTTGGATTGCATCGGCACGCCCAGCACCGGCAACCGTGTCATCGCCGCGACCATTCCTGGCAGATGGGCTGCACCGCCTGCCCCTGCGATGATGCAGTGCAGGCCGCGAGCGACTGCCGATTTTGCATACTCATATAGTCTGTCGGGTGTGCGATGGGCCGACACGACTTTGCATTCATGCGGCACGCCCAATGCGGCCAATATGGCCGATGCCTCGCGCATGGTTTCCCAGTCTGACCGGCTACCCATGATGATTCCCACAACGGGTGATGCTTCGCTCAATTTCCTGACCCCCAACCCGACAGAAACAAGCATGGTCTCTAGCGAGCCGAAACGCGGCGCGCAATCGCCGATCTTGCATACTCTAAGACGTGTAAACAGTTGCAATCTGGTTCAAATTCGGTTTGAACGGTGCAAACAAAAAGGCAACCGGGTCGCACATAATAATTCCGGAGCCTGCATGTCTCAAATCACAGCCAACAGACCGCCCGATATGGGCGCTGAAAATTCGTCATTGCTGGAACGTGAAAACGCCCGGTTGCGGATTCGCATATCCGAGCTGGAACGGCTGGTTTCCACCGATACGCTGACGCCTTTATACAATCGACGGCACTTCATCGAAACGCTTGATCGTTGGTGCTGGCGTGCGCATCGTTATGGCGGCACATATGGCTTACTGTTCGGCGATGTTGACCGGTTGAAAGCGGTCAATGATATTCAGGGGCATAGCATCGGTGATGAAGTACTGCGCGGCGTGGCCAAATCACTGCTTGGCGCGGTCCGCAAATCCGACATCGTCTCGCGTATTGGCGGTGATGAATTCACGGTACTGTTGGATAGCATTTCGGTTGAACAGCTGACGGAAAAGACTGCAACAATGCGGGCGATGCTGGCGGAGTTGCCGATCAAAACCAACGGGCCAACATTATCCATCGGCGTGTCAGTCGGCACCGTGTTGATTGAAAGCGGATCAAAGGCGAACGAAGTCTTGGATGCCGCCGATCAAGCGATGTATACGCACAAACGGTCGAAATATCCGGCTTAGAGCTGCCCCTTACCGCTCCGACAAATAATACCGGTCGGTCGCGTTCAGTGCATCATCCAGCTCATAGACAATCGGCTGTCCGGTAGGGATTTCAAGGCTGGCAATGTCCGCGTCCGAAATGCCCGACAGATGCTTGACCAAAGCGCGCAGCGAATTGCCATGCGCGGAAATAATCACCGATTTGCCAGCCCGTAATTCGGGCGCAATCGCGCTTTCGAAATAGGGCAGCACGCGGACGATGGTATCCTTCAAGCTCTCGGCACTGGGGATAGCAATGCCTGCATAGCGCGGATCGGATGATAAATCATAGGGCGAATCGGCATCCAGCGGCGGTGGCGGAATATCGAAACTGCGGCGCCAGATATGGACCTGTTCTTCGCCATGCTTGGCCGCTGTCTCAGCTTTATCAAGGCCGGTCAGCCCACCATAATGCCGCTCATTCAGCCGCCAGTCTTTGGTCACCGGCAACCACAAACGGCCCATTGCTTCTAGCGCCAGATTCAGCGTCTTGATCGCGCGGGTCTGCACGCTGGTAAAGGCGACATCGGGCGCGATCCCCTTGTCGCGCATCAACTCGCCCGCTGCCCAAGCCTCGGCTGCGCCCTTTTCGGTCACGTCCACATCCCACCAGCCGGTGAAACGGTTCTCCAAATTCCATTGCGACTGGCCGTGACGGATGAGGATGAGTTTGGGCATGGGGTGTCCTTGTGTCAGATTTCATCGCGCCTTTAGCGGGAGGGGGCGCGCTGCACAATTGGCGTTGCACTAGGCTGTGATGATTCGAAATTAGTTTCACGCAAAGATCGCGAAGATTTCAAAGATGTCAGCTTAGGAACTCGCGCGGAGCGCGCACTTTCAACATCAGTTCATCTGAATGCGCTTCGCGCAAAGTCTTATGCCGACCTCTTAAAAATCTTCGCGTGCTTTGCATGAAACGAAAAAGCGCGATGGTCAGATTCAAAGCACCAAAGTCATATACCGGCTAAACGGGTCGTCGACATAATCGCCAAAGGGCGGGCAGTATTCAAAGCCGTAACGCCGATACAACCCATGCGCCGCGTCAAAGTCTGGTGTCGATCCTGTCTCCAAACTCAACCGCCGTAAGCCGCGCTCCCGCGCAGTCGCGATAATATGCTCCAACATCGCCGCCGCCGCGCCTTTGCGCAAATGATCGGCATGCGTCCGCATCGATTTGATCTCACCGTGTTTTGGGCCGTGACTGGGATCAAGTTCCTTCACCGCCCCGCACCCCATCAACGCTGCGTCCGCACCAGCATCAGTCCACACCGACCAAAACGAAACCCCCGGTCCCTTCAACCCCTCAAAGTCCAGAAAGTGACAAGACCCCACATGCGAACTCGCCAACATTCCGGCAAAATGGGTTTCAAGGAGGGCGCGGATTTCTGGGCCGGTTAGGTCGTCGGGGGTGATGTGCATGGGCGGGTTAATCGGAGATGATAGTTAATTCGCCACCGATCTTCGACTGGAAAAAATTCCAATCCTCAAGACTGAGCAGTACGACAGGTTTGCCGCCCTTTCGCGTAATCGCGATGGCCGTATGATCGTCAATTACACGGTCCATTGCAGCGTGAAAATCTTTGGAGATTTCTGTGAAGGTTGCAATTTTCATGGCAAAGGAGGTCGCCAGATTTGGACGCATTGTCAAGGGCGAGCTGCTAAAATTCCTCGACTATTCGCTTCGGGCTGTATTCACTAGAATGCTCCGTAACTTCTCCACTATTTCCCCGAAAACAGAAATCCATCACCGGAACGTCAGTTTTTTGCGGGGTCGATAACTGTCAACGGAACATATACTTTTCCAGCCTGTTCAATTACAATTCCAGACCCCACTGACTTGAGGACTCCCGGAACTCCTTCACGGATTGCTCTTCCAGTCGCAGAACCTGAAATCTTGAGTTCCGCTAATTGCTGTTCATCATAAAGGAAAACGGAGGCATTTTTTTCTTCTCTAACATGACCTGAATCATAAGCAAAAAATCGCGCACAATCAGCACTCTCCGCTAGGATTTTTATATCGTTCCCTGCGGTGTTCGCGACACGGTAAAGATTCAATGATGACGATTTCGCCCGACATCTGTTCGTGCGTTCATTTCCTTTCACCCAAGTGCGAATTAGTAATGCATGAACCGCTTGAAGGGCCTCTGTAACATCAGGAAGACAAAGAATTCGATGTCGTGCCACCGCCATAAGCTGTGACATTAGCTTAGGATCGTCCAAATCTTCGCCGTCGAAAGGACCATCAGAGTCAGGGGTAGTATATTGCATAGCACGCGCTTCGTCCAAGACGCGCCTAGCTCGCGAAAGCGCTTCGCCTATCGATGGTCGCGTGTCCATTTTTCTAAGACCTTATATAGGTTGCGTCCGGTTGAGGGCAAAAGCCTGTCGGAACGGCAATTATATACTTTACTTAGCAGACTGACTTTGCTATTCAGGCTTCACAAGGAACAAAGCCATGAACATTGCAGCCCCTATTTTTCACGACGAAGCCAAAGCAACCGCCCATTTGGAAGCATCGCGCTGGCCTGATGGAGTGTTCTGCCCTCACTGTGGTTCAACCCGCGTCCGCCGTATGGAAGGCAAGACACAGGCTGGCATGTTCCTTTGCAACGATTGCCGCGACAAGTTCACCGTGCGCACTGGTAGCGTCATGGAGCGCAGCCACATTCCTTTGCACAAGTGGTTGCTGGCAACGCACATCATGGCCGCTTCAAAGAAGGGCATGAGCGCAAGCCAAATGGCCCGTATGATCGGCGTCACTTACAAAACAGCATGGTTCCTTTGCCACCGCATCCGCGAAGCAATGGACGGTGCTACCGACACCGGCCCTCTAGGTGGTGGCAGCGGCGTAGTTGAAGCCGACGAAACCTATGTAGGAGGCAAGGCCCGTAATCGTGCTCATAGCCGTCCCGCTCCCAAGAAGGCCGTTGTTGCCCTTGTCGAGCGTGAAGGCCATGTTCGCAGCTTTCACGTTGCCAACGTCAATGCAAAGAACGTCCGCGCATTGCTTGTTACCAATGTAGATCGCAGCGCCCATCTTATGACCGATGAAAGCCCCATCTATAAAGGCGTCGGTCGTGAATTTGGCGCTCACTATTCGGTCAATCACAGCGCAAAGCAGTTCACCGGCCTTGGCGGTTACAAGCACTCTAACACCGCAGAAAACTTCTTTTCGATATTCAAGCGCGGCGTCATCGGCACCTATCACCATATGAGCGAAGCGCACCTTTGCCGCTACTGCAAAGAATTCGACCTTCGTTACAACACCCGCGAATTAACTGACAGCGAGCGCGCTGCGGTCATCGTGAAGGGCATGGAAGGCAAGCGCCTCACATATCGGCGGACTGACAAAATCGCCGCCTAAGACGGCTGTGATACCTTTAGAGATAGGCGAAAAGAGAAAGCGATATTATGGTTGATGAAAGACTAGTCGGACTTGCAAAAATTATTGGCCTGCTTACAAAATTGACAGCCGGATTAACTCTGCGAATGTGGAAGGACGGTCTTTTGACGTCGGAAAATTCGGCTGAATATGCGGAGATATTAAAGGAGCTTGCGCTGCTTTACGAGCATGGCGACGAAAAGACCGCAGCTGAACTTTTGACTGCATCAAATCTGATTCAGAGGCAAAATCCATAAGGCAAGGGATAGATATAGGCATGGCGCAATTCTAAGCCCATGCTCACACGTAGTTACCCCCGCTATTTTCCGCGAGACTCTTTGTCATCCTTTTTGCTAGCCTTGTGCGGCTTGTGAGGGGTGGCAAACATTTGCTTTAATGCCGCCTCTCGACGGGCCTCTGCTTCCGCTTCGGAATAGGTGCCATCTCCGTTTGATTGAGCCGTCATGATTGTCTCCGAATTAAAAGAAATACACGCCCTTGTAGGTGAAACTTCGTCGCTTTGGAACCAAGTTGAGGAGCTTTGGTATTTGATATGCACCGGACTGATACCGGGGGCTGATCGTGCCGTAATTGACGCGATTTATAACATGTTTCAAACAGGATCGATGCAACGCCAACTGATAACTACAATTGCCCCTATAACTCTACAATTCGACCCCAAAGAACTGCGAGCTAGGAATCCGGAGCATCATGCTCGGCGGCGAGTGCTAAAGCGCATTGGCCAGCTAAACGCCAGAACCAACGCGCTATCAGGCAAACGCAATGCAACCGTTCACACAATATTTGAGATTTTTGAGGCCGCTGTCCCGCCAAGAATTGTAGCGATTAACCCTTCAAAACCGAGCAAATTAGCAGGACAAGATTTTCAAGCCTATCTTACTCACCTAATCCAAGACACCACGATTCTAGTTATTGATCTAGCGGACCTTAGAGATGATTTTGTCGAGCAAAATGACCCCGGTCATCGAGACCGGTTTCGGCAGTTAGCGCAGCGCGCAGGATTCCGGATACTATCTGACGAACGGAAAATTCTGAAAGAGGAACTTCTTGAAGCTGTTCAAAAGCGTAATCCTCTCCCGCCGCTAACATCTGCGGAGTAATTCTAATTCTAGCACCGGCCTGTCTCGAATCTTGTGACATAGTAATTCTGCTCACTCAAGTATATAATTGCCGTCGGAACTCTGTGTAAGACGTAAGTAAATCCCTCTACAATCTATAGAGGAACGACACGATGATCATGCCCTGCATCCAAGAAATTGCCGATTTGATAATTAACAATCAACCAATCATTTCGCTGTTGTTAAAACTTTGTATTCGATTTGCCCTAAAGAGCATCAAACCAACTCCGACAAAGTTGCCAAACACTCCCGAGCCAACAGCTTGCACCGTTCGGGCGACCAACCTTGGTCAGGGTCGTTGTTGTCGATGGTGTCCTTAAAAGGCATTTCCAGCGTCATGGAAACACAGCCGTGCGACGGCCCAAACCGTTCCGCCAATTGGTTGGTGGACATCGTCAGGTTCGCTTTGCCTTTGCCCGACACCGGATAGCCCAGCTTGGTCTGGAAATCGGGGGTGCGTGCCGCCAGCCGGTCGATGAAAGTCTGGTAGCGTTCGCCTTGATCGTCGGTCCAAGACGGGATGCCGTTAAAGCCTGCCATGAAGGCTGCGGGAATGGCTTCGTCGCCGTGGACGTCCATCGCCCAATGCACGCCGGTGGTATCCATCGCGTTGCGGATGCACAATACTTCGGGGCTGCGTTCGGCGCTTGGCTCGGCCCATTCGCGGTTCAGGTTTACGCCAGCGTAATTGGTGCGCAGATGCCCGCGCCAGCTGCCATCGGGGTTGCAGTTTGGCACAATATGGATGCGGCATTTTTCCAGTAATTTGTGCGCATGCGGGTCGGCAGGGTCGGTCAGCATATCGAGCGCACCCTCGGCCCAATGCTCCGCCATGCTTTCGCCGGGATGCTGCCGCGCATAGAGCCAGACCTGCGTATCGCCGCTGCCCATTTCCAGGCAATCAATCGGCTGCCCTTCAAGGCTATGGCCAAGGCAGCGGTATTCGACGCCTTCTAGGCCCGCTGTGTCAGAGATCAGATCATGGTGCCGCTCCATGCTATACGGTGCGAAATACGCGAACCATGCCAAGCCGCTGACTGAGGTGTAGCGGATGGTCAGCGTGCCGCCGTCTGCGCCTTTGTCATATTCCGTATCAGCGCGGTCCCAATAATCGCGGTCCTCGGACACACAAGCCCGGTAATCGGGCCAGCCGCCGGGATAGGCGCTGCTTTCCATGCCGGTGAGTTTGAGGGTAATCTCCACGCCCGGTTCCGCCGCAACGCGGAAATGGAACCATTGCGCAAATTCCGATTCGCGGTCTTTACGAATCGAAAGTGTTGCCGCTGCGCCGGTGATGGAGTGGACGATGATGTTGCCGCTATCGAAGGCGGCATTGATGTCTGATATTGCCATCTGCGCGAATTAACGCGGGCGAAGCACTTAGTCGAGCGTTGTCGCTGACTGTTTTAGGGCACCGTCACTGTCTCACCCGATTTGCCGGGGAAATCAGCAAACAAAGCCGCGGCAAGTTTCGATGCGGCAATGCCCGGTTGGGCGGCGGGCGCGCTCGCCCCTGCGCTTTGTACAGCGCGGCCTTCCCAGATTACCAGATTGTCGGCGCGGCGCAGAAGCCGGACGCTTAGCGTTGTTTCCACGCGGTCTTTGTTGCCCAGCGCGCTGATATCGAGCCCAAGGCCTAAGCCGACACCCGATCCGTAGCTGCCCGTTGAGCCGCCCACGCCAACAGAAACTGGTGAACGCTGTGCCGCTTCAGCTTTGCGTGCATTCACGGTGACCTCAGCAATCACATCGCTGTTATCGAGTCTCTCGCGATAGCCCGCCCGCTGCATCTCCCGCGCCACAGCGGCGAGATACGGCGAAAGTGACAAAGCATCGCTAGGTTTTGCAGGTGTCGCCAAATAGCTGCCATTGCCGTAAACATAGCCATCGGCCAAGCGGTTGAACCGCGTTACCTCGACAGGGCCGGTGGGGACGACGCACGCGGTCAGCGTTATGGACAAAGCAAGGGCGGAAATCAGGGAAAGTTTTTTCATGGCGCAACCCTAAGCCTACCCTGCAAAAGCCGCAATGGCGCTTGACTTTATTTGACGCCTCCCATAGTGGCGCGCCTTCAAATCCGGCCTTTTGGCCCCAAATTTACGGAACAATCCGATGAAAGTCGTCAATTCTTTGAAATCGCTTAAGGGCCGTCACCGCGACAACCGCGTGATTCGCCGTCGTGGTCGCACCTATGTGATCAACAAAACCAACGGTCGTTTCAAAGCGCGCCAAGGTTAAGTTCACGGGGGTGATTCGTCACCCCGTACACATAATGGCAAAAGCATTGACCGCCCCGATTCATTCGCGGGCGGTTTTTTGCTGTCTGAAATCGCCGCGATGACAAAAGTTACCACAGTTGTTTTTGATGTTGGCCGCGTGCTGGTGCAATGGGATTTGCGGCATTTGTTCGCAAAGCTGATTGATGATGCGGCGGAGCTGGATTGGTTCTTGGCTAATGTCGTGACGCCTGAATGGCATTTTCAGCATGATGCGGGGCGACCATTGGCAGAGATGCTGCCAGAGCTGAAATCGCAGTATCCCGCCTATGCGGCGCACATCGATGCCTATGCCACGCGGTTCAACGAAACCATTCCCGGGCCGGTGCCGGGATCATACGAGATCGTCGAAGAACTGGCTGCGCGCGGTGTGCCTTTGTTCGCGATCACCAATTTTGGCGCAGAATTCTGGGAGCGTTTCCGCCCGGCTCAACCGATTTTCGATCATTTCCGTGACATTATCGTATCTGGTGTCGAAAAAATGGTGAAGCCTGACGCAGCGATTTATCAACTCGCGCTCACCCGCTTTAACCTATCGCCGGGCGAAGCGATATTCATCGATGACAATTTGCCCAATATCGTTGCTGCGCGAGAGAACGGCTTTGTCGCCCATCACTTCATCGATGCACCAACGCTACGTGCCGAGCTGGTGGCGATGGAGCTACGCGCGCAATAGAAAAACTTGGCGCTCCCGGACTTCCATTCACCGCCTGTCTGTGCTTAAGCCTCCAGCAAATCTGGCATTACAAGGACGCATCCTCCCATGAATATCCACGAATATCAGGCAAAAGAACTGCTCGCGAAATTTGGCGTTGCTGTGCCAAAAGGTATTGCAGCCCTGTCGGTCGAAGAAGCCATCGCCGCTGCGAAGCAACTTCCCGGGCCTTTGTATGTCGTGAAATCACAAATTCATGCCGGTGGTCGCGGTAAAGGCAAGTTCAAGGAACTCGGTCCCGATGCCAAGGGCGGCGTTCGCTTGGCGTTCAACCTGGATGAAGTTGAATCGCATGCGCGCGAAATGCTGGGCAACACGCTGGTGACGATTCAGACCGGACCAGAGGGCAAGCAGGTCAACCGCCTGTACATCACCGATGGCGCAGACATTAAACAGGAATTCTACCTCGCGTTGCTGGTGGATCGGGCATCGAGTCGGATCGCGATTGTCGCCTCGACCGAAGGCGGAATGAATATCGAGGATGTCGCGCACGACACGCCCGAAAAAATCCACACAATCCTCATCGACCCTGCCACCGGCCTGATGCCGCACCATGGCCGCAGCGTTTCAAAGGCTTTGGATCTATCCGGCGATTTGGCGAAACAATGTGCCAAGGTTCTCGCGTGTCTTTACGCCGCGTTTGTCGGCACCGATGCTGAACAGATTGAGATTAACCCGCTGGCTGTCTGCAAAGGGGCAGAGGGCGATGAGCTGTTGGTGCTGGATGCTAAGGTCAGTTTTGATGGCAACGCCATGTTCCGGCACAAGGACTTGGTCCCCTTACGCGACTTGACCGAGGAAGACCCTGCCGAAGTAGAGGCCAGCGATTACGACCTTGCCTATATCAAACTCGACGGCAACATCGGATGCATGGTCAACGGCGCTGGCCTTGCCATGGCGACGATGGATATTATCAAGCTGAATGGCGAATTCCCCGCCAACTTCCTTGACGTCGGCGGCGGCGCGAACAAGGAAAAGGTGACCGCAGCGTTCAAGATCATCCTGAAAGACCCTGCGGTAAAGGGTATCCTCGTCAACATTTTTGGCGGCATCATGAAATGCGACATTATCGCCGAGGGCATTGTGGCGGCGGCCAAGGAAGTGAATCTGTCAGTTCCTTTGGTCGTACGGTTGGAAGGCACCAATGTGCAGCAGGGCAAAGACATATTGGCGAACAGCGGCTTGCCGATTGTCGCGGCCAATGACTTGGGCGATGCGGCGCAGAAGATTGTTGCCGAGGTTCGGAACGCGGCTTAACCGTAAAAACTCCGTCACCCTGAACTTGTTTCAGGGTCCATCTATCAGCCTCAACTGGCGGTTTGTATGGAGAAATGGATGCTGAAACAAGTTCAGCATGACGAGCGCTGGAGTTGGCAACACCCACTTGACGTTCACGTAAACGTCAAGCATAAGGGGGCAGTATTTGAACCCCCGGCTATCGTGCCGGTTCGGTGATTCGATTGGAGAAGGAACAGTCCCATGAAAATCCTCGTCCCCGTAAAACGGGTGATCGATTATAACGTAAAGCCGCGGGTAAAGCCCGATGGCACTGGCGTTGATTTGAACAATGTGAAAATGAGCATGAACCCGTTTGACGAAATCGCCGTCGAAGAAGCGCTGCGTTTACGTGAAAAGGGTGCTGCGACCGAAGTCATCGCTGTATCGGTTGGGCCTGAAAAGGCGCAGGAAACATTGCGTACCGCGCTCGCCATGGGTGCGGACCGCGCGATCCTTGTGGTTGCCGAGGACGTGGAACCTTTGGGTGTCGCCAAGCTGCTCGCCAAGATCATGGAAGAAGAGGCCCCGGGCCTTGTCATCCTTGGCAAGCAAGCGATTGACGATGATTCGAACCAGACAGGGCAAATGCTCGCTGCACTCACCGGCCGTCCGCAAGGCACCTTTGCCAGCGCAGTTGAAGTCTCGGGCGACGCCGTGTCGGTAACGCGCGAAGTTGATGGCGGATCGGAAACGGTTTCGTTGAAAACCCCTGCGATCATCACCACTGACCTTCGTCTGAACGAGCCGCGCTATGCGTCTTTGCCAAACATCATGAAGGCAAAGTCAAAGCCGATGGCGATGAAGACGCCCGCCGATTACGGCGTGGACGTATCGCCGCGTTTGAAGACATTGAAAGTCAACGAGCCACCAGTGCGCAGCGCGGGGATCAAAGTTCCCGACGTAGATACTCTGGTCGCCAAACTTAAAGAGATGGGAGTCGCATAATGGCCGTTCTCGTTTATGCCGAACATGACAACGCGTCGTTAAAGGACGCAACCTTGGCTGTTATCACTGCCGCTGCGCAACTGGGCGAGGTCCATGTGCTCGTTGCCGGCCATAATTGCGATGCTGCCGCGCAGGCTGCGGCAAAGGTTGCCGGTGTTGCAAAGGTGCATGTCGCCGATGATGCAGCGTTCGCCAATCAATTGGCCGAAAACGTTGCACCCCTCGTGGCGGGCCTGATGGGTCATCATGACGCTGCGTTGTTCCCGGCGACCGCACACGGCAAAAACATCGCCCCGCGCGTTGCGGCGCTGTTGGATGTGATGCAAATTTCCGACATTCTTAGCGTCGAGAGCGCCGATACCTTCACGCGGCCAATCTATGCGGGCAACGCGATTGCGACGGTGCAGTCCACGGATGCTAAAAAGGTCATCACCGTCCGCGGCACCGCCTTTGCCAAGGCTGAAGCGACTGGTGGTTCTGCGGCGGTTGAAGCTATATCGGGCAACGGCGATGCAGGTATCTCCAGCTTTGTCGGCAGCGAAATTGCAAAGCTTGAACGTCCCGAACTGACAGCGGCAAAGATCATCGTCTCTGGCGGTCGCGCGTTGAAGGACGGAGCAACGTTTGAGGCCAATATCTTCCCGCTCGCCGATAAACTCGGTGCCGCCGTCGGCGCATCGCGTGCCGCAGTCGATGCAGGCTATGTCCCCAATGATTATCAAGTCGGCCAAACCGGCAAGATTGTTGCGCCAGAAATCTATTTCGCCATCGGCATCTCCGGCGCGATCCAGCATCTGGCAGGCATGAAAGACAGCAAAACCATTATCGCCATCAATAAAGACGAAGACGCCCCGATTTTTCAGGTGGCGGACATCGGTTTGGTTGGGGATTTGTTTAATGTGGTGCCGGAGTTGACGGGCAAACTCTGAACAATAGCTGACATAAAAAATAACAAAGGGCGGTCAGCAATGGCCGCCCTTTGTCGTTGCGTCCGCACTGTAAAAAGCCGAAGGGCGCGGTATGAACTTTGCCCTTAATACCGTCTCTATCAACGCTACCTTGAACTATCACCTGCCGCGCGCGTCCGATGTGTTGCTGGCGGTGGAGGCTATTCCGGGGATGGCAGATCAGACTTTGCTGACCGACTTGTTGAAGGTCGGTGGGGACTGTTCGCCGCTCAAAACCATTGAGGGTATGGATGGTCTTGGGCGGCGGACTTGGCTGCATGCGCAGGGGCGGATTGACATCCGCTATACTGCGACTGCGACGATCAACCGGGCGCCGACCGCGATTGCCGGGCTGGAGACGGTTCCCTTGTCGGAATTACCGCCAGCCTATGTGCAATATCTGATGCCCAGCCGCTATTGCCCATCCGACCGCCACGATAATTTCGTCGCCACGCGCTTTGACGCAAAAACGCCGGGCGATCGGATCTTGCAAATGGCGGAGTGGATTTACAAAAACATCGCATATGCGCCGGGACGCCCCGGCAATGGCGGCAGCGCGACCGATACGTTCATTACCCGCCACGGCGTCTGCCGCGATTTTGCGCATTTGTTGATTACCTTTGCCCGCGCCGCTGACGTTCCCGCGCGGATGGTTTCGGCTTATGCGCTCGATATCAACCCGCCCGATTTTCATGCGGTGGTTGAGGTTTATTTGGATGGTCGTTGGCATCTTGTTGACGCAACGCGGCTGGCACCAGAGGAAAATCTGGTGCGTATAGCCGTCGGCCGCGATGCGACCGATATCAGCTTTATGACGATATTCGGCCGTGCCGATATGATCGGGCAATCGGTTATGGTTGAGCGAGCCTAGGCTATTGCAAATCCGCAGGCAGCACCGGCTCTGACAGTATTTTTTCCATCCGCCGCCAGCGTTCGTTCGTGTCCGGGTTGCCGCGCTCGACATAGCCTTTTACCAGCTCTTTGCCCCAGCCATAGTTGATCACATAGCTGCGATAATGATCGGTAAAGCCAACCGATTGCGCCGCGCGCTCGGGGCTGACGAGCAGATACTTCGCGGTCAGCGCTAATGCCTGTGGGCGGTCAATTTCGCCGTCGAGATAGAGCTTGGCAATCGTTAACCGCGCGCCGGAAAGCGACTCTGTCGCTTGTTGCAGCTTCCAAAACGCCTCAGCCGTTTTTGGGTCCAACCCCGCCAACGGATAGAGAACGTTGCGTTCAAACTGCAATCTTTCACTGGGGGAAAACGCCAAGTCGATGCCATAATTGGCGCTGCCTTCGCTAATCACGCTTTGCGGCGAATACAGCGGGTTGACCGAAAACTCGGTCCAGTTCTTACCGCGATACAGCTTGCTCTCGATCATCAGGTTTAGGACATGGTGACCCGGATAGCCTTCATGACAGCCAAGGTCGACCGCGCGGCTTATACGGATCGGCAGGTCAGTGTTGATCTGGATCAGGCTTTTATATTTACCCTGATAATAATTATAGCCCGACCACGGTTTGCCGGTGACAAACTCCATGACGAAACTTTCGTCCGTCGGCAGTGTGATATGCTCGGCAGTGCGTTTGCGGCACTCGGCAATAGCGGCATCGAAAACGAGCTTCAGCCGCTCTTTGGGGATCACAAAGCGTTCGTTAAACGCATCAACGCGCGTTGCGAGCGGGCCAGTGCCGGGGATTTCCTTTTCAAGGCGGTCAAGGATTGCATCATAATGGCTGAGCGGTTTCAGCAAGGGCACCGTTGCAAACTGGCCCTTGGCTTCATCGTCGAACGCAAATTTCTGTCCTGACAACATCCGCATTCTTGTATCTGCCGCGACCAGCATGCCGCGCAACGCGTGGGCGCGCTGGAGCACATCTTTGCGATATTCCTTTTGCAGCACTTTGGTATCAAGTCGGGTGATCAGGGCGGCGACCTCGGTCAGCACAGCGTCTTTGCTGCGCGGAGATTTATTGGCGAAGTCTCGCAAGTCTTCCGGTCCGTAATAGGCATCGACCCATTCGGCCTCATGCGTTCCCGCCTCCAGCGTTAGGCGGACATATTGATGCGCTATGCCCATCATCTGGTCATCTGTGTTGTTGTCCGCCGCCGGACTTTCTTGGGTCATGTCGGCAATTTTAGGAACAGGGCGTTCGACCGCTTTTTCGGTGCATGCAGCAACCGAAAGTACAGCGCCGATCAACAGGAATATTGTGTGTTTTTTCATTGCTGCATATTAACGCGCCACGCCGCGAAAGCGCAAGTTTCAAAAGCCGGTGGAAATTGTCAGCGCCAGCCCATTCTGTGGTTCGGCATTCCCGGCGGCATGGAGCCGCCAATCAAGCTGGATTAAGATGGTCGTTGGCCCAGTGTCGATATTCCCAATCAGGGTTGGGCCAACGTCGACTCGCAGGGCGTCCTTTTGCCCACCCGCCCAGACGCCTGCACCGGCAGATAACGGAACGCCTGAAATTTTTGTTAGCGGGTACATCGCCTTCGCTTGTGCGTCGAAAAAACCGCCACTCCCCCTCCCCGTTACGTACCCAGCTTGCCCAAATGCGTCGAGCGACAAACGTCCGGCGATGGGCAGGGAATCAACGCCACCGGCCAAATAGGCAGCAAATCTATCCGGCGCACCGGCGCGAAACCGCCGCTCGGCGCTGACCGTCAGCGGCCAGTTGCTGCCGGGCCGCCAGCGGATGCCGAGTGCGACTTCGCGATTATCCCCATCCGGCGTTATCGAGCCACGCGCCAGCATGCTAAGTCCGCGATCAGGCGAACCGAAAGGGTCGAATGTACCAATTATCCCCGACTGGCTGCCACCATATTGCGCGCCAGGGGCTAAAACCGAACCATCGCCGGTCGACTGTCGCCAAAAGCTGTAAGCGTAAACTTCGCCGCCCCAGCGGCTTAAAGCGCCGCCGCGTATGGCCGGCGAAGACCTTCGCTCTGGCGGGCCAGCCTCCCCCATACGGGCCAAAGTAGTGGACGGGGGGGTGTCCCTACCCGCACTTTGGGGTTCGTCTTTATCCGCGACCAGGGCGGCTAAAGAAAAACCGGGAGGCCGGCCACCGTCCTGCCAAGGGTCGTAGGCAGGGGTGAGACCGGAATTGGTTAAAACTGGGTATCGGCGCAGCCGAGGAGGGCTGAGCGGCATCGCGTCAAATTTTTTAACGCGATTTGGAAAGGCAGCGATCCTCGCGGTGCCAGTTGTCTGTTGCGCAACAAGCGACGCTGCGCCTTTCGCAAGTGGAAGCGGTGCAAGCGCCATATGGTTGTCCATCGACATGACGATCCGCGCACCGACCCAGACTGACAGCGTCAGCGCAACATAGGCAAAGGGGCGACCGCGTATATCAGCCACGCTGCACCGCCTTGCCGGGAAAATGCATGTGCGTCGTTTTATCCCAGCACAATGTCCCACCGAATATGAGCAGTAAGTAATTCCAGCACGCGCGGCGCGCAGCAACGATGCCGATAATGTTGGCAACGAATGTGCGCGGAATTGACAAAAACGCTTGGCCGGTACCGTGCATCAACCGGACGAAGATAAAGCGCACGACTATCCGCCAGAGCAACAGTACCAAAGTCAGCAAGATTAGTGTCCGAACGGTGTCAGAAATCGGTGGCGCGCGATAGAGCTGTGCATGCTGCAGTCCGATTAAAACGACGGTCAACGCGATGCAAATATAAGCGGCGGTCAACACGATTGCGGCAAATACCGCTTTACGGTCACGCAGTCGCATCCATGTTTCGCTGACGCCACCGCGCCAGCCAAGCCGGTCCCAACCGGCAAGCGCGATCCCTGTCATCCAACGCGCCTTTTGCCGTGTCGCCGCCTCGAACGTGTCAGGAAAGCACGACCGCGTTCCGACCAGAGCGCCTTTTTCGTCGAGCATCCGCGCAAAGATCACTTTACCGCCGTCGGCACCAAGGCCGAGCCCAAGCTCATAATCCTCGGTCAGGCTGGTGGCGTCAAATGGCTCGCCGTTGCGGGCGATGGCAATGCGCCCTAGCCGGTTACGCTCTATCGCGCAGCCAACGCCCGCCAGTGGAACCGAGGCGCCAATGGCTTCACGCACGACCAATGATTTACCATGCGCTTCTGCGAATTCGTCGCCATAATGGCCACTGATCCATGCAGAACCATTCACCGCAATCGGGATAACCGGCAATTGGACAGCAGCCGCGCGTTCAATTAAATAGTCGTAAACGCGCAGTTCCAGCCGATGTACGTAATCCTCGGCATCATGCAGAATGACTGCCTTTGCTTTGTACCCTCCGGCGAGCTCGTCGCGGGTGAGCGCGTGCCAAAGGCTATTAAGACAATCGGCCTTCGTCGTTGGGCCCGGCGTTTTGCAAAGCACTAGCCGGATGTGCCGGCTCTGCGATCCTGCAGCGATGACGGCGCTGATACTTGCAGGGTCATTCGCATAGCAGCCAACATAAATGCGATAGGTGACGCCCGAATGCTGCCAGCTAGAGAGGCAGTTCGATAACATCCGTTCGACAACACCGGATTCCTGCCAAGCTGGTACAAAGACCGCCAAGGGGCTGTTCGTCATCGGTGAAGACAATTGGTCAGCGCGCATCGGGGGCGTGTTCCGGTACCTGGTAAACCAGCGCCAACTCGCACGTCCGCCCCAGACCAGGTCAACGACTAGATCGTCCACACCGCTGACGAGGAACCAGAATCCGCCAAAAAGCAGCAATTCCTCACGCGCGTGGAATATAAAGGCCCCTAGACCGTCCATCCGTCAGAACTTGTTTACGCTGAAATCGGGCACAAAACTTCTCCTATCGATGCAGCGGGTTTGCAGCATCGTAGATTACGGGGTGTCGGAAACTTTGGTTCGGTATGAAATCCGGACCGATCAAACGTTGGCTAAATTCGTTTTGGTATCATCATGCGATCAAGGGTTATTCCCCAAACCATCGCCATCTGTACGAAAATGGCCCACATGCCGTTGAAGTAGTAATACAGCGATGCGCGAAAATCGGGCACTATCAGCGTTGCGGCATGTCCTGTGACAGTTATCAGGTGAAATCCCGCCGCCCAGATTGGCCAGTATACTTGGCTTTTCATCGCCAGTGCAAACAGTGCACCCATCAACATCATATCGACAATTAGGACTGGAACGTGCGTTTGGGACCATGGCATTGCATATTGGGCGAATAACGTTGCGATCGTCGCGCCAGCGTTCAACGCCGCGCCGATCCGGCCGGTGGTTCCCCCTGCGACGGCGGCATAAACGCTGCATAGCACTAACAACATCCAGACCAGGACGATAATTAACATATTTCCTGATCCCTATGCTGCAGTTGAAAGCCACCCACGAACATCAGCCAAAAGCAGCGACTGGGCAGGCGGCGTCCTGGTGTGTTGCTGATACAACCGATAATGGCGGGGTTGGTCCGGGGCAATTATAGCTGGTTTCCCGCAAGCTGCTGGCTGTCTTGATCGCGGTGAGCGTTCGCACTGTTTGTGCCATTTCGCCACGACCAGCAACAATGTGATTCAGCCCCGCTGCGATGGACTGCAGCAATTTCTGGCTTGGTCCGACGGGCAAGTTCGTCTCTTCGAATGCCTCGACCAAAGTTGTACACAGACGAAGTTTTGTTAAAATGGCATCATCAATAGCGCGCAACGCACCTTGTGTTTCTTCAGCGACAAGCAATCCGATGTTATCTTGGATGTTAAGCATGTTTCCTCCTTCGCCATTGCAGTTGCAACAGCGCGATGTGGTCGAGTTATTGGATAAGTCAGCCTTAGCTGAAAATTTTGAATGCTCCTGCAATCAGCAGGGTCAGGCTCATTATGGTCCCAAACCCAACCGCGGCAACTTGGATGATGCGAAGCGACCTTTCTGCACTATCAAGTTCATTCTTTTGCCCTCCGATGGGCGGAAGTGACCAGAGTTTGCGATTCCTTAATGCTAACTCTGGCGTTTCCGCCGTGGCCGACAAAAGCCCGGATTGCGCTGATTCGGCAAGGGCTTGTGATTCCCTAGGCAGTTTTTGCCTAGTTTCGATACTGGTCAAAGAACGCGCCGCTTCACCGCGGCTACTGGCGTTCATCGATTGAACTGCTGTTAGGATATGGTTATCAACAGTGCTCGGCGAAAGGTCTAGCGCCCGCCCAATTTCTTTAGAAGTATAGCCCTGCGCAACCAAACGCAGGCAATCTTTCTGACGCTCGGTCAAACGCTGGATCGTCGCAACCTCCATGTGCTTTAGACTGTAATGGCCAAAAAAATCATTGATTGCCGCCCCCATTGCATGCTTGCGTCGATGCTTGCATGACTGTCTGCCTAATGCCCCGTTTCCGATAGATACGTTACCTGATAGCGCAAATATCATTTTACATGCTATTGTTTTTAGAAGGCTTATCCGCTTGATTGAAACCAGTCCTAAACGGCCAGTCCGTTCCGCTTTACGAGAGTTTCTGCGCAGCGAAGCGGCTGGCGGTATCATCTTGATGTTGGTTGCGACGTTGGCGTTGATGCTAGCAAATTCTGCACTGTCCGAAGCCTATTTCCATTTTGTCCATGCGGTGACAGGGCCCGAATTGGCGCCCAAATTGGGGCCCATGACAGTGCATTTGTGGATCAATGATGGGTTGATGGCAGTGTTCTTCCTGCTAGTCGGGTTAGAGATTAAGCGCGAATTTGTTGATGGTCATCTGTCGACTTGGGCCTATCGCCGCTTACCGGTGATTGCAGCAGCCGCGGGAATGATCGTCCCCGCCATTGTCTATTTGGCGGTCACAGGGGGCGATCCTGCGCTGCTGCGCGGTTGGGCGATCCCTGCCGCTACCGATATTGCTTTTGCGATTGGCGTGTTGGCATTGCTTGGCAGCCGAGCCCCTGCCTCGCTAAAGCTGTTTTTGACGACGGTGGCGATTGTCGATGATATGGGCGCAGTCGCTATCATCGCAGTATTTTACACTGCTGAGTTGAACATGCTTGCTTTGGCGCTGGCCGGGATAGTGTGGTTAGCGATGATGACGCTGAACCGTGTTGGTGTCATCCGGCTTTGGCCCTTTCTGATCCTTGCGGCATTATTGTGGTATGTGACGTTGTTGTCGGGCGTGCACGCCACAATCGCTGGCGTGATGGCGGCGTTTGCGATCCCGTTGCGGCGCACATTGGCCGCACCTGATGCCGAGGATTCGCCGTTGCACCGGCTGGAACATGCGCTGGCAAAGCCCGTTGCGTTCGTGATCGTCCCTTTGTTCGGTTTTGCCAATGCAGGCGTTTCATTAAACGGGCTTGGCGCAGACGACCTATTGGCTCCGTTGCCGCTGGGCATTGCGCTTGGTCTGTTTATGGGCAAACAGCTTGGCATTTTTGCGAGTGTCTGGCTGGCGGTCAAGCTGCGCCTTGCCACCCGTCCAAAGGACGCCAGCTGGACACAAGTGTACGGTGTCAGCTTGCTTTGTGGGGTCGGTTTTACGATGAGCCTGTTTATCGGCGGGCTTGCCTTTACTGGCGCAAGCAACGCCGATGCAGTGAAGATCGGCGTATTGATGGGCTCGGTTGCATCTGCGTTATGCGGATATTTGCTGCTGCGTCTGGCAGCAAAGCCGAATCGCCAAATTTGACGTCTGACACGAAAAAGGGACGCGAAATGCGTCCCTATCCGATCCAGTACAAAGCGACCATTTGGCCGCGCAGTCGCTTACTTAATCTTGGCTTCTTTGAACTCGACGTGCTTGCGAACGACGGGGTCATATTTGCGGAAAGTCAGCTTTTCCGTCTGATTGCGCGGGTTTTTCTTAGTGACATAGAAAAAGCCGGTGTCAGCGGTGCTGAGCAATTTGATTTTTACAGTGGCTGGCTTCGCCATGACACGTTCCTTTAAGCAATCGGATAAAATAAAAGGGGGCAGCGCACTGCCGCCCCAAACACCGCGCGCCTCTGCAAGTTTGACGGATAAAAGTCAAGAGGTGTCCGGGCCGTCTATCTAAACTTTGCCCGTGATGACCCGCGTTGCGGCAAATCCCAATGCGTCGCCTAAACGCTGCAGCCGCCTTGCCACCGAGTCAGACTGCAAGCGCTCAGCAATACGCGCGAGATGAAGTTCCAGGACATCGTCCTTTACCACCAGCTTTGACTCCGTCAGCGCCGCGCCCGTGCCGCCATCCAGCCGTTGTGCCAGGCGAATGGCAAGGCCCCAATAATAGGCTTGGTTGGTTTTTTCAGGCGAAGCCAAGCGGTTCAACAATTCTAACGGGTGCCGTTTGCTGTCATATACCGCAACGAGTGCCGCCGCGAGAATCGCCCGGTCCTCGGTCGTCGCGCCCGGCCAACTGCCATCCAGCGCGAGCGTGAGCGCAACATCGCCGCGATATTCCGGCGTCATGTTCCACGCTGTATCAGCAAGCAAACACGCGATCAGCCGCAGTCGCGCCATTTCCGGGCCTTGTGATTCAAAAACTGAGGTGGTCCAGTCGGCCAAAGCTGCGCCGTTGAACCGGAACCGCGCCAGCCGCGCACCTTCAAAGCGCGCCGCCTCGACAAAGGGATCCAGCTTGCGCTCCTTTGCGGTTAGCATATCGAACAGCAAGCCTTCGCGTAGCCCTGATGTGCTGGTTACCAGCGCTGATGGTTTCAACAGCCGGACGATGCCGCTCAATAACGCTGTCGCTCCGGCTAAGGTGTCGATCCGCGCGGTTGGAACGACTTTATTGTCGGCTAAATACTTAATATCTTGCGTCATCGGCAACAGCTCGACAGGCGCTGATGGCGGCATCACATAGTTGGAAAGGACAGCCAGCGGAAATTCGCTGACATGGATGTGCAAACGCGCTAGCGCCCGCCACGATCCGCCAACAAGGTAAAAGGGCAAATCGCGGTCGATGGGGAAATCACCGGCATGGCCGCTGTCCTCAATCGCCTTTTTGATCGCCGTTGAAATGTCTTTTGGCGTCTGCCCGATCAAATTGCCGATGCGCAGCGACCCGAACGGCAAAGACAGCCGCGCGCCAATTTCGCCTTTGGAAATGCGTGCAAGTTCTAGACTGCCGCCGCCCAGATCGCCGACATAGCCGTTGCCATCCGAATGTTCGCTTAGGATGCCTAGCCCAGCGATATAAGCCTCTGTCGCACCGTCGAGTATTTCGACGCGGATGCCCATTTTCGCGGCGCGGCTGACCAGCTCTTTTCCGTTAGTCGCCTCGCGAACGGCTGCCGTTGCGACCACGCGCAATGCCTCGACATCCATTGCGCGGGCAAGCGTGTGAAAGCGCACAATCGCGGCAACGGCCTGGTCCATTGTCGCGGCATCAATCGTGCGGCTGTTCGCTAAACAAGCGCCTAGACCAGCTCTGCTTTTTTCATTGTAAATCGGCATCGGCGCACGCTTTGCGCCTGAATACACCACCAGCCGGATTGCATTGGACCCTATATCGATAACCGCTTGCCGAACGCTGGTCATCGCTTTCGGATCAGGCTTAACGTCGGCACGTCATTCGCCTGCGTCAACGCCCCGCCGCGCCCGGAAAGGGAAGCATTAGTCATCAGATATTGGTGCAGGTTAAAGGGCACATCGCTTGCTTTCACGCGTTCATAACGGCCATCGGACCGCAACATCCAGCTTTGCTGGTTGTCCATCAGGTTTGCAACCATAACCTGATCGAGGATTTGATCGTGCACCGTCGGATTTTCAATCGGCAGCATATATTCGACACGCCGGTCAAAATTGCGCGACATCCAGTCGGCCGACGAAATAAACAGGCGCGCGTTGGGATTGGGCAGGTCGGCGCCATTGCCAAAGGCCCAGATGCGGCTGTGTTCCAGAAAACGGCCGACAACCGATTTGACGCGGATGCGCGACGATAATCCTTTAACGCCTGGACGCAGGCAGCAAATGCCGCGCACGATCAGGTCAATTTCGACACCTGCCTCGCTGGCCTCGTATAATTTGTCGATCACCGCTTTATCGACCAGTGAGTTGACTTTTACCCAGATCGCGCCGGGCTTGCCCGCCGCTACATTGGCAACCTCTGCATCGATCAATCGAATGACTTCACCGCGCAACGAAAGCGGGCTCATCGTCAGCATCTTCATATCGGTCGGCTCGATATAGCCAGTGACATAGTTAAAGATTTGCCCGGCATCATGGCCGATGCGCGGGTCAGCGGTGAAGAAGCTAAGGTCGGTATAAATCCGCGCCGTCACCGGATGGTAGTTGCCGGTGCCAAGGTGACAATAGGTTTTGAAGCCATCTTTTTCGCGCCGCACGACCAAAGAGATTTTGGCATGCGTTTTCATATCTACAAAGCCATAAACCACCTGCACGCCGGACCGTTCAAGTTGCGAGGCCCAATGCAGGTTTTGCTCTTCATCAAAGCGCGCCTTTAACTCAACGACAGCGGTGACCGATTTGCCCGCCTCGGCGGCATCGCACAACGCGCGGATGACGGCGGATTGCTTACCCGCGCGGTACAGCATCTGTTTGATCGCCACGACATCGGGGTCAGCTGCGGCTTGTTCAAGGAAGGCAAGGACTACCTCGAAACTTTCATAGGGATGATGGACGACCAGATCTTTTTGCCGGATTGCGGCAAAGCAATCGCCGTCATGTTCCAAGATACGTTCGGGGAAGCGCGGTGAGTATGGTGGGAATTTCAGGTCTGGCCGATTGAGTTCGACCAGCTGGGCCAAATCGCCGATCCCCAAAAAGCCGACTGTTTCAGCAACAATGTCGCCGCCTGCGCCCATATTGCGCCGGACAAGCTTTGCAATTTCAGGCGACAAACCAGATTCCAGCTTCAGCCGGATTACTCGCCCGCGCCGCCGCCGTTTGACCGCACTACGGAAATAGCGGACGAGGTCTTCGGCTTCGTCCTCCACCTCGATATCGCTATCGCGGATAACGCGGAACGCACCTGCGGCGGTCAGGACATGGTCAGGAAACATCTGCCCGATAAAACGCGTGATTAGCGACTCCATGGTGACAAATCGCTCACCTGCGCCAGATACCCGCACAAAGCGGGGCAAAGACGGTGGGATCATGACCAATTGCCGGACGACCTCTGCGTTATCTTTGCGGTGCATCTCAAAAATCAGGCTGATGCATTGGTTGGGAATGAACGGGAACGGGTGGGCAGGGTCGAGCGCTTGCGGTGTCAACACGGGTAGCACTTGTTCACGAAAATGTTGCTCGACCGCCTTCAGCGCGATTTTGCCGATGGCTGACGGAGCCAGCACCTTGATGTTTTCTTTTGCCAACTGCCGCTTAAGCGCTTTCCACAGCCGTTGCTGCTGCGCCATCAGGGCATCGGCAGCTTTTACGGTTGCTGCCAACTGCTCCGACGGAGTGCGACCATCAATCGACAGCTCCTCAATTTTGCGGACAATCTGGCCGTATAATCCGGCTACACGAACCATAAAAAATTCGTCTAGGTTAGTGCCTGAAATTGACAGAAACCGCAGTCGCTCAAGCACTGGATGATTGACGTTGGCTGCTTCCTCCAACACACGCTGGTTAAATTTCAGCCATGACAGTTCGCGGTTGAAATAGCGCGAACCCTCTGCCTCAATTGCCCCCAATTGCTTTTGTAATTGTCGCAAGGAAAACCCCGTAATTGCCTGTGGCTTGCGGATGGCAGCAGTATATTTCACTTTTATGTCAATTCCGTCACAAAGCGTATTCCCTGACAGATGGTTTACGGCCTGTTAACCCGATTGGCGCATCAAAGCCACCTGCGCTTGGGGGCGCTGGAATATGCAAATTAGCCATGACCGATTTTTGATGGTGCGCGCAGAGCTTTATGATCTGTGCGATGCGCTTCGTATGACAGATTTTGACGCAAGCCCGATGCAGTTTCTGTTGCGGCTGGAGCAAATTCGCGCAACCGCGTCACTTCATGGTTTAACTGCGATTGCGGAAATAGCCTCGACCTATGAGGCGGCGATGCAGCGCGTGCAGGCGCATAGTCGCGGCCAAGCCGTGACGGACGGTTTTGGCGAAATACTGCGCGACGCCATTGGCGTTGCACATGTCCATCCGCAGGCATCCGAGGCGCTGCTTGCGTCAGTCGCCATCCGTTTAGGCTAAGCGTGCTTTCACCCTTTTAACATTTCGGCGCTATAGTCCGATCAATGGATAGTCTGCTCGCCACCTTTTTGTCTGTGCTGATCGCCGAAATGGGCGACCGGCCGCAGATACTGGCGGCGGCGCTTGCTTTGCGTTTTGGCAATGATCGTATGGTAATCTGGGCGCTGGCGCTGGCAACCGCGATCAATTGCGCGATCTCCGCAGTGGCAGGGTCTGTTATTGACCAATGGATCAGTGAAGATCCGCTACGGTTGTTCAACGGGCTGGCGTATGTTTCCGCTGGGGTCGCGATGCTGTGGTGGCGTCGCCGCGTCGATTTATTGAATGGCTGGAAAATCGCACCGTTCTTGACGGCATTTCTGGGGCTGTTCATTCTGCAATTCGGCGACAAGGCGCAGTTCATCATCGCCGCCAATTCCGCCATCACCCCGCATCCGATGTTTGCTGGCCTTGGTGGCTGGCTGGGTATTATGGCGGGGGTCGTTCCTGCGATTGTGCTGAAGGAAAAACTGGCAGAGTTGCTGCCTTTACCCGCGATGCGCAGAGCAGGCGGCGTGCTGTTGCTGCTCTGGGGTGTGCTACAAGCGCTATACGCTTGGCGGATATTGTAAAAAATACCGTGTTTTGCGCGTGATAGCGTGATCCGCCTCTTGCCATTTCCGCTACTCCATGTCAGTCGCCAATCCAAGGGTCCTTGTGCAGTCATGACATCATAACGGTGCGGCTGCCGCTATTTGCGCTATTGAGTTAGCAAAAGGATATAGTGTGCCCGTCTCGATCGTTCCGTTTCTACCGCAATTCGATCAAACCCAAATCGACGATCTGAAAGCCCGGCTAAAACTAACCCGATTGCCAGAGGCAGAGACAGTTGATGATTGGGATCAAGGTATCCCGCTTAATTACGTGCGCGCGTTGCTCGCCTATTGGCAGGCGGACTATGACTGGAACCGCGGCCCCCAAATCCTGAACCAATATCCGCAGTTTCGCGCCGAGATTGATGGTCTGCCAATCCATTTTTTGCATGTGAAAAGCCCGCGCGCTGACGCAACGCCCTTGATTATGACGCATGGCTGGCCGGGGTCTGTGCTTGAATTTGTCGATGTTATTACGCCGCTGACGAATCCAGACGATCCGGCGCAGCCCGCGTTCCATCTCGTAATTCCCTCGCTTCCGGGTTACGCCTTTTCGGGCAAGCCAACACAGGCGGGCTGGTCGACCGACAAGACGGCAGATGCTTGGGATCAGCTGATGCGGGCGCTTGGTTACGACCGTTATTTCGCCCAGGGTGGCGATTGGGGTGCGGTAGTTACGATGGCCATCGGCGCGCAGAACAAAGGCGCGTGTGCAGCGATCCATGTCAACATGCCAGTGACCGCGCCGCCGAAAGAAGTGTTGGCCAGCCCCACAGCGTATGAAGCGGAATCGCTGGCGCGGCTGGCATGGTACCGCGCCAAGGACAACGGCTATGCAATCATCCAATCCACACGTCCGCAAACTGTGGGCTATGGCCTGACCGATTCACCCGTCGGGCAAATGGCATGGATTGTAGAAAAGTTTACCGGGTGGAGCGATTGTGACGGCCATCCCGAAAACATCTTTAGCAAAGACCAGCTGCTCGACACGGTGATGCTATATTGGATGACAGCGTCGGCTGCTTCGTCGGCGCGGCTGTATTGGCACAGCTTTTTGCACCAGAATATGGACGCGATCACTATCCCTGCGGGCTGCAGCCTGTTTCCAAAAGAACTGTTCCGCCCATCGCGCCGTTGGGCCGCGGCACGGTTCAAAAACATCACCTATTGGAACGAGCTCGACAAAGGCGGGCATTTCGCGGCGATGGAGCAGCCCGTTTTGTTCGCGCAAGAAATCAGACGCTGTTTTGCGGGGATGACGCTGTAGCGCTACGCGCATAATTGCACACTGGACGCTAATCGGCTTTTGCGCCAATCAGCGGCCATGTTAAGGATGATCGCACAAAGGCTGCTGACTGCAATCCCCACATTGCTGGCGATCATCATATTGTCGTTTGTTCTTATGCGTATAGCGCCCGGTGGGCCGTTTGATGGCGAACGGCCTTTGGCACCGGAAGTGCGCGCCGCGCTGGAGGCGGCATATGGCCTTGATAAAAGCCTGCCGGAGCAAGTGTGGATGTATCTCAGCCGCCTAGCGCAGGGCGATTTTGGGCCAAGCATGGTCTACCGCGATTTCACAGTCAGCGGGCTGATTGCTGACGCATTACCGGTATCGCTGTTGATCGGCGGCTGCGCGCTGATAGTGGCTGTGGTGCTGGGCGTTTCGGCGGGGTTGTGGGCCGCATTGCGCGCGGGCAAATGGCAGGACGAGTTGCTGATGCTCGGCGCGACTTTGCTGACCGCCTTGCCAACGTTTGTGACCGGGCCTTTGCTGGCGCTGATCTTCGGGTTGTGGCTGGGATGGTTGCCGGTGTCGGGTCAGAATGACGGGATCAGCTGGCTGGTCTTGCCAGTGTTTGCGTTGGCTTTACCCGTGACAGGTGCAGTGGCAAAGTTGGCGCGGGCAGGGCTCGCCGGAGAATTGGGTTCTGACCATATTCGCGCGGCCAGAGCACGGGGTATCGCCCCGCTAACGATATTACGCCGCCATGCCTTGCGACCAGCGTTGGTGCCAGTTGCCAGCTATCTGGGGCCAGCGGCGGCTGCATTGCTGACTGGCGCTGTCGTCATCGAGACGGTATTTGGCTTGCCCGGGCTTGGCCGCTATTTTGTCCAAGGCGCGCTGAACCGCGACTATCCGCTGGTGCTGGGTGTCGTCACACTTTACGCGGCGCTGATTATCCTTTTCAACCTGTTCGCTGACCTGATTTACGGCTGGCTCGATCCACGGATGAGAGAGGGATGAAGGCTGCGCTCATCATCGTTGCGTTGATTGCACTTATGGCGCTGCTGGGGCCGTTGCTGCTGCCCTATGACCATGTCTCGATTGACTGGGATAGCGTCCGCGTCGGGCTATTTACCGATGGCCATGTATTGGGGACGGACGATTTGGGGCGGGACAGGTTTGCGCGGTTGCTGGTCGGGACGCGGGTCACATTGTCCGTCGCGTTCGCCGCCGCCACGGTAGCGTTGGTCATCGGCGTAGCATGGGGCGCGATTGCGGGCTGGGTTGGCGGACGCACCGATGAATTGATGATGCGGATCGTCGATGGGCTTTATGCGCTGCCGTTTATGTTCGTCGTTATCCTGTTGATGGTGGTATTTGGCCGGTCGATCTTGCTCGTGTTTCTCGGCATTGGATTTGTCGAGTGGTTGACGATGGCGCGGGTGGTGCGGGGCCAAGTGATTGCGTTAAAGCAGCGGCCTTTTGTGCTTGCCGCCGAAGCTGCCGGTTCGCCGGCGCGGGCGACGCTCATCCGGCATATTCTGCCCAATGTTGCGGGCGTGGCTATCGCTTATCTGATGCTGACTGTGCCGCATGTTGTGATGATTGAAAGCTTTCTGTCGTTCCTTGGCCTTGGCGTGCAGGAACCGCTGACTTCGCTGGGCATCTTGGTCAATGAAGGCGCGGAGGAAATGGATATGAACCCGGCGGCGTTGCTGTTGCCGGGCGGGGTGTTGGTCGCGCTGATCGCGTGCCTGACGATAGCCGGCGAACGTTTTCGCGACCGGTTGGCGGATGCGGCGAAATGACCGGGGGCTATCGCGTCCAAAACCTATTGGTTCATATTGGCGAGCATTGCATCGTTGACGACCTCAGTTTTGCCCTTGCCCCCGGTGAAATCGTTGCTCTAGCCGGAGCATCGGGTGCAGGCAAAAGCATGACGGCGATGACGCCATTTGGTTTGAGCGCGGGCGTTGCGAGCGGCTCGGCGGTGCTTGATGGCGTCGAACTTGTCGGCTTGCCAGAACGTGAATTGAGCAAAGTGCGCGCCGAGAAAATTGGCTTTGTATTTCAACAGCCTTTGACCGCACTGACCCCGCACCGGACCGTAAAGCAGCATCTGCAAGAGGCCGCATGCCAAGCAGGTGGCGCAAAGCCCGATCAAGGCGCGATGATCGCAATGCTTGAGGCCGTCGGCCTTTCGCGGCCAGTAGAACGACTGGCGCAATATCCGCACCGGCTTTCGGGTGGCGAACGGCAACGCGTGTTGATCGCGGCGGCGCTGGCGCATAATCCGCAATATCTTGTCGCCGACGAACCAGTCAGCGCGCTTGACGCAGCGCTGCGCGGAGAGATCATGGCCTTGCTCGTGCGACTGTGTCGTGACCGCAATATGGCGATGCTGTTGGTGAGTCACGATCTGGCGGGGATCGAACGTCATGCCGACCGGTTGCTATTGCTGGAGCACGGCAAAGGCGTTGAGGCGGGTTCGGCCAAACAGGTCGCGACAGCTCCAGAGACCGATTACGGCAAGCGGCTGATGGCCGCTACGCCGCGATTGACCGAGCCGATGACGCCGCTCTCGGACCCGGGTGCCCCCGTTCTCGAAGCCCAAAACATAAATGTGCATTTCCCCAAACCCGGCTGGGGTAGGGGACGGATTGATGCCGTTGTCGATGCCAGCCTGACATTGGCCAAAGGCGAAACGCTGGCGCTGGTTGGCGGGTCCGGGTCGGGCAAATCGACTTTGGGGCGGGCAATCGCTGGCCTTGGACCGATGCAATCGGGCAGTGTGGTCTGGCAAGGCGGAGTTTTGCCCCCGCGCAAGCGCCGAAAGCCCGAACACCGCCGTTTAATCCAACCCGTGTTTCAAGATCCGCTCGCCAGCCTCGATCCGCGCTGGACAGTTGCAGATATCATAACAGAGCCGACCCGTTGGCTGTCGAGCAGCGACCGAGATGGCTTGGTCGAACACCTCCTTGGCGAAGTGGGATTAGACGCCGGTTTCGCCACGCGCAAGCCCGCGTCGCTTTCCGGCGGTCAAGCTCAACGCGTCGCGATAGCCCGCGCGCTATCAGCGAACCCCGATATGCTGTTGCTTGATGAAGCAACCTCAGCGCTTGACCCGTTGGTGGCGGATGGCGTGGTCGGGTTATTCGACCGCCTGCAACGCGAACGCGGGTTGTCATTGCTGTTCATCACCCATGATCTTGCGCTCGCCCGCCGCGTGGCGCACCGAATTGCAGTGATGGAGGATGGGCAGATTGTTGAATGCGCGGCGCGCGAGGCACTGTTTGCTAACCCGCAGGCTCCAGCAACGAAACGGTTGATCGCGGCTAGCGGCTAGGCTGTAATAGCCGCAAAGCCCCGCTCCAAATCGGCTTTCAAATCCTCGACAGCCTCCAACCCGATTTGCAAGCGGATGACGGTGCCGTCGCAATTCCAACGCGTTGCGCTGCGGTATTCCTCGGGGCGTTTGGGAATAGCTAGGCTCTCAAATCCGCCCCAGCTATAACCGATACCGAACAGGTCAAGCGCGTCCACGAATCTTCGTGCTGCCTCCCAATCGCCCTTTAGGATAAATGAGAACAGCCCAGACGAGCCAGTAAAGTCGCGTTTCCAGATTGCGTGGCCCGGACAAGATGGCAAAGCGGGGTGCAGCACACTGCCGACTTCGGCGCGGCCCTCCAACCAATGCGCAAGATCAAGCGCCGACGCCTCATGCGCTTTCAACCGCACCGCCATGGTGCGCAATCCGCGCGCGGCAAGATAAGCATCGTCAGGTGAAAGCATTTGGCCCAACATCTGTGCAGTAAGCTGCAGCGCCTTCCAATGCCGCTTGGTCGTGGTCACACTGCCCGCCATCACATCGCTATGCCCAACGACATATTTGGTCGCGGCAAGGATCGAAATGTCCACGCCCTTTTCCAGCGCGGTGAAGAACAAAGGCGTCGCCCATGTGTTATCGAGCAACGTGACAATCTCGCGTTTGCCTCTATGCGCCTTTGCCGCCGCGCAGATCGCGGCAACATCGGACACTTCAAACGTCAGGCTGCCCGGACTTTCCATCAGAATGGCGCGGGTTCGGTCGCAAAAAAGTGCGGCGAGATCCGCGCCCATCATCGGATCGTAATAGCGTGTTTCGACACCCCAGTGTTTCAAAAACCCCTCCGCAAAGTGCCGGCTGGGATCATAAGCGTTGTCGCTCATCAGCACGACATCGCCGGGCTTTAGGATAGCCAGCAACGCGCAGCTGATAGCGGCGACGCCTGATGGATACAGTAACGTGCCATGCGCACCGGGTTCCAGTTCGGTCAGCGCCTCGGCTAGCGACCATTGCGTTGGTCCACCGCGCCGCCCGTAAAAGAAATTGCCATCGGCGTTCTGGTTCCAACCGGCCTCTAAATCAGCAACGGTGTCGTATAAATGCGTGCTGGCGCGCCAGACCGGTGGGTTGACCACCGGCCCAGTCAGCGCGCTGCGCCGGCCGCCCGTTATGATGCGCGTGGCAGGCTTTTTGTCGTCGCTACGCTCGCTCAAGCTGCGCCTGTTGCCTTGGGCGCGTCCTTGTCTGCACCCCATTCGCTCCAGCTGCCGTCGTACAATGCGACGTCTTTTTTGCCGGTCAATCTCGCGCCGAACAGCACAACTGCAGCCGTCATGCCCGAACCACAAGTGGTTATCATCTGCCGGTCAAGGTCGACGCCAGCGGCGGTGAAGGCGGCGACAAGTGCCTCGCCTTGTTTCCATGTGCCATCGGCGTTGAACAGGTCGGCAAACGGCAAGTTGCGGCTGCCTGGGATGTGGCCCGATGCCATGTCAGCGCGGGGTTCAGCATCTTCGCCGGTAAAACGCGCTGCACCGCGTGCATCGACAACGATCGCGTCTTTGCTGTGCAGATTGGCGAGCATGTCAGCTTTGGTCCGGACGCTGCTATCGTCCTTCCACACGGTAAAGTGACGGTGGCGCAGCGTGGGCTTTCCAGTTTCCAGCGCGCGGCCCTCGGCTTTCCACTTGGCGATGCCGCCATCCAAAATAGCAACGTCATGCGCGCCGAACAATGTCAGCATCCACCAAGCGCGGGTCGCCGATTTGAACGGGCTGTCGTCATAGACAACGATCCTGCTGCCATCGCCCAAACCCAAAGATTGCATGCGGCTGGCGAATTTTTCCGCAGGCGGCAGCATGTTGGGCAGGCTGTTGTTGGTGTCCGCAATTTCGGTGATGTCCATAAAGACCGCGCCGGGAATATGGCCGCCTTCATATTCGGCCGCTGCATTACGGCCGCCATCGGGCATGAACCACGTGGCATCGACGACGCGCAAATCCGATGCGCCCAGTTCTTTCGCCAACCAATCGGTGGTTACCAGCAATTCCATAGATATTCGTCCCTTAAACCCGCGTGATGATTCTTTTTGTGCAGCGCACGATAATTGGAATTACGTGGCGCGTCTAGGCCGCAATAGGACGGAATTGCAGTGCGCCAAACAGTTTCGGGCCGCGATCAATGGGGATGGGTTGCAGGCGGGCTGCACCGGGGGCGCCTTCTTGCCCGACAACGCAGCTGATGCGGCAGGGAGCGACGGTGCCGTGGTCCGATGCGATGTTGATCAAAACAATCGGTGCAATGAACCGCCGCTCTCTCCAATCAAAGGCTTGCAAGGCATCGCGCGGTACTTGCATTTCCAACGTCAGGTCAATTTCCTCGCCCGGCATAACGCGGCCCAAAGCTTCGATTTGCCCAGCGGTCGGATCGGAATGGAACGCGTCGATTAACGCCATTTGTCCGTCACATGCCGACATCACGCGGGTGCGCAATTGCAGTGTTTCCAACGGCGCCTCACCATCATAGCGCAAATGCAAACGGCCTTTGACGGTAAGGTTGGCGACGCTTAGCCGTGCGTCGGCCGGATCGAAACGCGCGGCGAGATTGGAAGACTCGACTACCGGCTTTGCAGCTGGGGGAATCGGAGCATGGGCTTTGACCACAGTTGGCGCTTCGACAAATACAGGTGCGCGATTACGTCGCCATAGGCCAAATAGCGTAAGGCCCATGACAGCTGCCACGAATGCCGCGAGCCACGGCCAATGCTGGACGTAGGCTGGAACCGAGGAAGCCACCTCATTGGGTGGAGTTTTAGTCGTTTCGTTTTCAGCCACCGCGACTGGTGGCGGGATATCTGTAAATCCCGGTGTCGCCGTCGGCAAAGGTGCGCCCGCTGGCGGCGGAGTTGGCGCTGAAACGTCCGCGGGTCGCGTCTTAGTGACGGGGCGCTGGACCGGCTTTGTCGGCGGCGTGGCTATTTTGCCAACTGGTTGTACCACCGGTGGCTCAACCTTAGGAGCTGGCTCGGCCACTTTTTCTTTGGGCGGAGGAGAATCCAGCCGGAACCCGCTCAGATCGCCATTTTTATCAGGCAACGTATCTTGCGCCGCAACGATGCCGCCGCAAAACAGCCCCGCCAGTGCAAGTGCATAAATCAACCTCGAAATCGGGACAGTGCGCAGTATTTGCATAACAAGGGGCCAAGAATTTTCTGGTTGAACCCGCGATGAATGCAGGCAGGGAATGACATGATCGGTTGCTGGCGCTAGATAGAGTGCATGACTGACAACACTCAACCAAAATTTCTGGGCCAAAACTCGGCCCTTCCTGCATCGCCTGCCGAGGCTGAGCTGGACTATGTACCCAATCCGCGCGCTGGAGAATTGTTTCTGGTGCGCTTTGCGGTGCCCGAATTCACCTCGCTTTGCCCGGTAACCGGCCAGCCTGATTTTGCGCATCTGGTGATTGATTATGCGCCGGACCACACGATCGTTGAATCCAAATCGCTAAAGCTATTCCTTGGCGCGTTCCGCAACCATGCCGGATTCCATGAGGACTGTACCGTTGGTATTGGCAGGCGATTGTTTGACGAAATGCAACCTAAATGGCTGCGCATCGGCGGGTACTGGTATCCGCGCGGTGGAATTCCCATTGATGTTTTCTGGCAGTCGGGTGAACCGCCAAAGGGATTGTGGCTGACCGACCAAAATGTCGCCCCGTATCGCGGCCGAGGCTGATTTTACGATATTTGCGGCAAAATGGATCATTTGCCGTTCATCTGAGTTCTGCTTGAGTAAACTTCCAATCACTGGAGAATAACCCATGAATCGTCTTGCCAAATTATCGGTTGTCTTGCTTGCTGCGGCGTTGCCGCTGGCTGCTTGCACCACCAACCCTGAAACCGGCAACAAACGGATTTCAAAATCCGTCATTGGCGGGCTCGGTGGCGCACTGGGCGGCTATCTACTCGGCGACCTGATCGGCGGCAAGCAAGACCGGACCGAGAAAATTCTGGGCGCAGGTATTGGCGCAGTCGCAGGCGCAGGTGTTGGCTATTATATGGATGAGCAAGAAAAGAAGCTGCGCCGCCAAACTGCTGGCACTGGCGTTGGCGTTACGCGCGACGGTAATGAATTGGTGCTCGATATGCCGTCTGAAGTCACTTTTGCGACCGGCAGCGCCAATCTTGACCCTGCATTCCGCACGACGCTTGATAATGTCGCGGCGACCCTGGCTGAGTATGAAAAAACTTATGTCGATGTTCTGGGTCATACCGATTCGACCGGCTCCGATGCGTTCAACCAGAGCCTGTCCGAGCAGCGTTCGGGCACCGTTGCCAATTATCTGTCGCAACGCGGCGTGCAGCAAGCGCGTTTGGAGACCAAAGGTTATGGCGAAAGCCAGCCGCGCGCATCGAACACAACCGTCGAGGGGCGTGCGTCCAATCGCCGAGTCGAAATTCGGCTTGTGCCTGTGACAGCAAGCTAGCTTGACCAGTTTGTTTCTTCTAAAGCGCGGCAAAACCTCTGCTTAGAAGGACTGACTATGCGTATCGACCTGATCCCGGCCGGCGACAATGTGCCCGACAGTCTCAACGTCTTGATCGAAGTTCCGATCGGCGGTGAGCCTGTGAAATATGAATTTGACAAAGCGTCGGGTGCATTGTTTGTCGACCGATTTTTGCACACACCAATGCGTTATCCGGCGAATTACGGCTTTGTCCCGCATACTTTGGGCGAGGATGGCGATCCGCTGGATGCGCTGGTCGTTGCGCGTTCGCCGATTATTGCAGGCGCGGTCGTGAAGTGTCGTCCGGTTGGCGTGTTGCTGATGGAAGACGATAAGGGCGGCGATGAAAAGTTGATCTGTGTGCCGGTCAACGAGACGTTTCCATATTATGCTGATGTGGTGACGTACAAGGATATGCCGCCGATCGTACTGCAACAGATTGAGCATTTTTTTACGCATTACAAAGATTTGGAGCCCGGGAAATGGGCCAAGCTGCATGGCTGGGGCGATGTTGATGAAGCGAAGCGCATCATTATGGAATGCGTTGCCCGCGCAACGGAGCATGATGTGTGAAGCGGCTGGCGCTGCCCGTGGTGCTCGGCGTTATGCTTGTGGGCTGTGCAACGCCGGAAACGCGGATTCGGAATGCACTGGTTGAGGCGGGGCTATCTAAACCCATCGCTAGATGCATGGCGGGACGGATGGTTGACCGGCTGTCGCTTGGGCAGTTGAACAAGCTGCGCGGGCTAGGCAAGCTGCAAGCTAAGAAGGCGCAAAAGTCGAGCATCGAAGAGTTTGTGAAGCGTTCCAAGGCGCTGCAAGACCCTGAAATCGTCAGCGTTGTGACGTCGTCCGGTTTGATCTGCGCTATTGGAAGCTAAGGCGTTTTACCAACCAATCTAGTTGACAATAAAATGTAATAGTATAACGTGACCATTGCAATCTTCGGCGGAGTTCGTTGATTCGCTACAGCTCCGCCGTGGACCGCATCCATGCAGGAAGAGGAGCTTGCATTATGAGTTATGCTGACACCAATAACCGTCAAAATCCCGCGAGCCTGATCGCCGCGATTGCTCTAAACGGTGCGATCATTGCCACAGTCGCGTTGTCACCGATGATTGGATATCCGCCCAAAGTCGACGACGGAACGAAGACATTCAACGTGCCAACGAAAATACTGCCGCTTCCTGATCCGGCAATGGACACGCCAGACGATCCGCGAACGTTCGACCAAATCTTTACGCCAAAGCCTGTCATCGATTACGTGAACCCTGATGAAAGCATTCGCACTACTGAAGACCCACAGACCGGTGTTGCTGGAGCAATCGAGGGCGACGGCGAGGGCGGGTCTGGCGGAATAGAAAAGCAAATCGAAGCAGTGCTGCCGCCGATCTTTACCAAAGCCAAACGCGATATGCGTTTTGCTGCGGCGTTTCAGCCAGCCTATCCCTCGTCATTGCTGGTCCGTGAAGTCGAGGGCAGCGCCACAATCCGCGTGCTGGTGGGAACCGACGGGCGGGTACGAGAGGCTATCGTCGTCAGCGCAACGCATCCTGATTTCGGCAAAGCCGCAATGCGGCAAGCGTTAAAGGCTTGGCGGTTCAAACCTGCGACGCGCGGTAACGAACAGGTTGAGGATTGGGTGACTATACCAATTACCTTCCAAATTACATGAAACCGCTGGCCCCTGCATAGGGTTTATGCCGGGGCCACTGGAAATTCGGTTCGTGGCGCACTACTGACCATGCATGACTATTTTTCGCGATGTATCTTTTGTCGGGGCAGGGGCCGACCTGATCACTTTTTTGCGCACTCCGCGCCAGCATCGTTGGCTGTTGGTGATCCTTGCTTGTGCGCCGCCTGCCTTCATCGTGATGCTATTCAATCTTGATGTGCTCGAGGTAACGCGTCCCGGCCCGCCAGAGGTAATCTATATAGAAAGCTGGCCCGCCGACCGCAGTATTAAGGACATCGTTGCGTCCAACCTCGCCCGGCAAAAGATCGAAGATGCACAAGAAGCGAAAATCCGCGAAGCGTATAAGGCACTTGGTCGCGCATCGGGCATGGATGTGGACCGGATAGAACGCGAAGCCGAAGAAGCGCGCGCCGCAAAGGCGAAGCGCGCTGCTGCCACCGCCGCGTCGGCCGGAGCGGGCAAATAACTAGCGTTGCACACGACCGGCGTTTTATGGCTGCCGCCATTGCCCTTGCCGAACGGGGTATAGGGCGAACGGGCAACAATCCCTGTGTCGGGTGCATCGTCGTGAAGCAAGGCCGCGTCATCGGGCGCGGTTGGACACAGCCGGGCGGGCGCCCACATGCAGAGGCGATGGCGCTTGCCGAAGCAGGCGTCGAGGCCGCGGGAGCAACAGTCTATGTAAGCCTTGAACCGTGCGCGCATCAAAGCGAGCGTGGGCCAAGCTGTGCGGATGTATTGGTTGCGGCCAAGCCCGCGCGCGTCGTTGCAGCATTGACCGATCCCGATCCGCGCACTGCCGGACAGGGTTTTGCGCGATTGGCAGCAGCGGGCATCGAAGTGACGCAGTCTGTGTTGGCGGACGAAGCCCGTGTCCGATTGGCTGGGTTTCTATGCCGGATAGAAAACGCGCGTCCGCATGTGACGCTGAAATTGGCAACGTCGCTGGATGGTTGCATCGCGATGGCCGATGGCCGCAGCCGTTGGATTACTAGCGACGCGGCACGCGCGCATACGCATCTGGAGCGCGCCCGACACGACGCCATTCTGGTTGGTGCTGGCACCTTGGCTGCCGACCAACCCGCACTCGATGTCCGTTTGCCCGGACTTGAAGCCCGCAGCCCGCGTAAGGTCATACTCGGCAGCGGCGATGCGCCCGATGGGTGGGAAGTTATCCGTACGCCGCACGACATTGCGAAACTGGACTGTAATAGCGTGCTCGTCGAAGGCGGTGCGCAAACTGCATCGGCGTTTTTGAAAGCAGGTCTGGTGGGTCGCTTGCTACTCTATCGCGCCCCCATCCTGATCGGGAATGGGCTCTGCAGCCTTGGCGACATCGGTCTTGATACGCTCGGCGCTGCGCATAATCGCTGGCAGCTTTCCGACAGGCGGATGCTTGGCAAAGATACTCTGGAGGTCTACGAGACAGCATGTTTACCGGTATCATTACAGACATAGGCAGTATCCGCTGTATCGAGCATCGCGGCGACGTGCGCGCAATCATCGGCTGCGCGTATGATCCCGACAGCATCGATCTGGGCGCGTCGATAGCGTGTTCGGGCGTGTGCCTGACTGTGGTCGACAAGGGCCACGATGCAGATGGCGGCTGGTTCGCCGTCGATGTGTCGGGCGAAACGCAAAATTGCACCGCGCAAGGGCAGTGGACGCAGGGACGCAAACTTAATCTCGAACGTGCGTTGAAAGTCGGCGACGAACTGGGCGGCCATATCGTGACTGGACATGTCGATGGAGTGGGCGAAATCATAGCGGTCGCTCCGATTGGCGATTCGCATCAGGTTATCGTCAAACTGCCAACTGAACTCGCCGCTTTTGTCGCGGCGAAAGGGTCAATCACCGTTGATGGCGTGTCCCTAACCGTCAACACTGTGACCGACGATGCCGGCGGCACACATTTTGCACTCAACATCATCCCGCACACATGGGACGTTACGACCTTTGCTGATTTGGCTGTGGGCAATGCGGTCAATCTGGAAATTGACGTGCTCGCCCGTTATCTCAAACGGATGGAGCAGCTGCGCAACGTTTAAACGTTAAAACGGCAACCAGCGCTGCTTTTTAGAAAACTTCATATAGCCAACATTGGCCCCCAGCCGCAGTCCAGCACCCACGCGGATCGGGATCAGCACAACGTCGCCGCGCCGCAGATAGCTGGCGTTGAATCCCCCGACCAGATAGGCAACGCCTTCGCCTGATGGAAAGCGTTTATACAGGTCTTCGCTGTCGTACAGGTTGTATACCAACACAAAGGTACTGCCAGCATTGGCGCCCACGTCCAGCCCGACGGACGGTCCTGTCCAATATACCGGCTTTTCGCCCTCCACCTTGTGGTGCAGCGTGCCGGAGCCATAGCGCAGGCCAACGATGAACGCACCGCCACCTTCACGCCCGATGATGTAGCCATTGGGCCTACCCTGCTTTTTCAGGATGTCTTCGATCAGCTTGCCCAGACCCTCTGCGCCTTTGCCAAACACGCCCTCGGCCGCACCTAACAGGTCGTCGTCCTGATAGGTTGCGGCGTCCACTGGCACAGCGGCGCTGCCTGTATCATCGGGCAGCTGCTCTGCCGCAATCACTGGCGAATCAGTCGGGATATCCGCGTTGGTTGGCGCCTCGACTTTCGGTGGCTGACCCAGATCAGCATCAATGGCATCATTAGGGTCAATGGTTGAAATCTGCGCAGCGGCGGGGGCCGCCATCATCAATAGAACGGAAAATAGCAGCATCAGCCGCGACCGGACTGTGGGTTGCGTGAGCATCATCATGGCAATATCCTCCCCATATGGGCGTATCGTAAAACGAAAACTAAAGCGCATCGTGAAGCGTGCACAATGAACCGGCGGTGACTCGAGTCAAAACTAGGCTAGTGCGAGTTTGAACAGTAGTTTTGCTACACGCGGAATTTGCATTGCAGCCGCCATATCCCCTCGCTATACGCCCGCCAGCCGCCATTGGTATGGAGACGTGGGTGAGTGGCTGAAACCAACGGTTTGCTAAACCGTCGTACTGATAATTCGGTACCGAGGGTTCGAATC